>NZ_JBITMD010000006.1:0-498441 GCF_044465905.1 Nonomuraea sp. NPDC049480 | reverse complement strand
GCGAAACAGACCTCGGTGACGCTGAGGTCGCCACGACGCAGCAGCGCCATCGCGCGCTCGATCCGGCGGGTCATCAGATAGGCGTACGGCGACTCTCCGTAGGCACGCCGGAACTCGCGGCTGAGGTGCCCGGCCGACATGTTCACACCGCGGGCGAGCGCCTCGACGTCCAGCGGCTGCGCGTACTCCCGGTCGATCCGATCGCGAACCCGGCGCAGCAGCGCGAGATCGCGCAGGTGCTGCGCCGCGGCGGGTCTGCCGGTCACCTGCGCGATCGTGCCACGTCGCGCCGGAGTTGCCCAGCGCCGCCGGCGTCCCACCTCGCTCCACCTCCGTGTCGGCTCTGCCCCGGCCTGCTCTGCTACGTCCTCGACCTGCTCAGGCCTCTGAGCTTCACATTCAACCTGTGATCTGGGTGTTCGGTCCGTTCGGAGCGGATCAGGGTGAGTACCTGCTTCGCCGCAGTCGCCGACGCCCTGGGGTCGGGCGGCCGAGCGTCACGCCTTGGCCACCTGCTGGATCCGCACCATGTTGCCCGAGGGGTCACGGAATGCGCAGTCGCGCGGCCCCCAGGGCTGATCGATGGGCTCCTGCAGAACCTCGGCGCCGGATTCCCGTACCCGGTCGAACGTCGCGTCGAGATCGTCCGTGCTGAAGACGATCATGGGTAGGACGCCCTTGGTGAGCAGTTCTTGCAGGGCGTCGCCGTCCGCCTGGGGACGGCCGGCGTGCGGCTGCGAGAGCACGAATTCGGGATCCGGCCGAGCCGGGCTGCCGAGGGTGACCCAGCGGTATTCGCCGGACGCGACGTTATTGCGGACTTCGAGGCCGAGCGCGTCGCGGTAGAAGGCGAGCGACTCGTCCAGGTCGTTGACGGTGATGTGGCAGTACTTGAGTGCGATGGTCATGTCGCCAACGTTAGGCGGCGGCTGCGCGGCCCGCTTCTCCGATCCTGCTCGGCGGTTTTCTCGTCGGGCGGGTGTGCACCTTGGCCACGCACGCGGGCATCGCCGCCACGGCGCGGTGCTCCCGGCCGCGGTACGCGCTCGGCGTCTCCCCCACGAGCTCGGTGAACCGCGAGCTGAACGAGCCGAGCGAGGTGCAGCCGACCGCCATGCACGCATCGGTCACGCTCATGCCCCCGCGCAGCAGCGCCATCGCCCGCTCGATCCGGCGGGTCATGAGATAGCTGTACGGCGTCTCGCCATAGGCCGCCCGGAACCGTCGCGAGAAGTGCGCCGGCGACATGAGAGCGCGGCGGGCCATCGTCGGCACATCGAGCGGCTGTGCGTACTCCCGGTCGATCAGATCTCGCGCTCGGCGCAGGTGGGCAAGATTGGCCAGGTCTTCCGGGCTCATGGGACGACGCTATCATCTGCCACTGACATAGCCGTTTACCTGCATGAACGGGACTTGGGACGGCGGGTGACGGCGTCGCCTGCGAGACGGCCAAGGCGGAGGCGGCGTACTGCCACCGCCGTCGTCGTCTGCGCTATCCGGCGGTCCCCGGCGAGACACCGGTACTGCCACGGACCACGAGGCGCGTCGGAAGCACGATCTCGCGGCGTTCCTGATTTTCGCCGCTCAGCCGGTCTATGGCCGCTTGGACGGCGAGCCGGGCCTGCTCCAGCGGTGACTGGCTGACCGTCGTGAGGGCGATGCGCGGGTGCCGCGCCATGAGGCTGTCGTCGAAGCCGGTCACGGACATGCCGGCCGGCACACTGACCCCCATGCCCTCCAGCGCCTCGAGCACCCCCACCGCCGTGCGGTCGTTGAACGCGACGATGGCCGTGACCTCTGTGCCGGATTCGAGGTGCTTGAGAGCCGCCGCCCCCTGCTGCTCGGTGAGACCTCCGGGAAGGACGACGGCCTCGAGCCCGTGCTGTCGCATGGCTGTTCGGTAGGCGCGCCGCCGGACGGCGGCGATGTGTCCCGTTCCGCCGTCGATATGCGCGATGCGTCGGTGGCCGAGTGAGACCAGATGGTCGACCACGTCGGTGATGCCCTGCTTGTCATCGGCGCGGACGACATCCACGTTCGGCAGGTTGAGCGGGCGTCCCACGCAGACGGTCGGGATGTCCTCGATGAGGGTGGCCAGCCTGGCTTCGGGCATCGTCGGTCCCAGCAGCAGGAGCGCCTCGCACCGGAAGTCGATGAGGGTCTCGATGGAGCGCTGCTCGTCGTGGGTGGCGGTCACAGCGCCCAGAACCGTGTCGTATCCCGCGGCGTCGACCATCGCCTGGATCTCTTCGGCGAGTTCCCCGTGGTACACGTTGCTGGGGATGATCGTCACGCCGATGAGCCGCGTCCTTCGCTGGGCGAGGAGCGTGGCGGTTCTGTCCTTCCGATATCCCATGCGCTCGGCGACGGCCAGCACGCGTTGGGCCGTGGCCGCGCTCGGTCCCGCCGCGCCGCTGAGCACCCTGGAGACCAGCCCTTTGGACACGCCCGCGGCGGCGGCGACATCGAGAATCGTCGGGCGGCGGCGTTCTGGCCGAGGCGATGACGGCGGGGTGTGGTCGGCCATGCGATCACGATACGGCCACGCCTTTGTCAGCACAAACTCTTGACATATGCCCGTAACACGACGCATGCTCGGCGCATCCTTTTAAACCGGTTTCAAGACCGGATGTGAGGGTGTTCTCCACTGCGCGGACGCCCCTATCGAGTAATGCTGACAATGGGAGGATCCGGCATGCCCGACGACCACATCGGCGTCGCCGTCATCGGCGCCGGGATGGCCGGCAGATCGCACGCCGCCGGCTATCGAAGCGCCACGACGACCTACGACTCAGGCCTGCCTGACGTGCGGCTGGTGGCGATCGCCGACGTGAACGAGCACTTCGCGCAGGAGACCGCCCGCCGGTTCGGATATGCGCGGGCGGAGACGTCCTGGCAGGCCGTCGCGGAGGCCCCCGACATCGACGTGGTGAGCGTCGTGGTCGCCAATCATTTGCACCGTGAAGTCGTCGAGGGACTTTTGGCGGCGGGAAAGCACGTTCTGTGCGAGAAGCCTTTCGCGCCGACCGTCGCGGAGGCCGAGGCGATGGTCGGCGCGGCCCGGGCGAGGCCGGACCGGCAGGCGGGAGTCGGCTTCACCTTCCGCCGCTCCCCCGCGATCGCGGCGGTGAAGAGGCTCGTCGCCGACGGGTCGATGGGGCGGCCGATCCACTTCAACGGCCACTACTGGTGCGACTACGGTGCCGACGCGTCGGGGCCGATGAGCTGGCGGTACAAGGGCGGCCCCGGTTCGGGTGCGCTCGCCGACATCGGCAGCCACCTCGTGGACCTCGCCGAATTCCTCTGCGGCCCGATCCGATCCGTGCGCGGGGCGACCCTGTCGACGTTCATCACCGAGCGCGCGTTGCCGCTCGGCGCGGCGGTCGGGCACGCCGCGGCGACGCTGAGCAACGAGCGGGAGCCGGTCGAGAACGAGGACCTGGTCACCTTCACCGCGACGTTCGACTCCGGCGCCACGGCTACCATGTCCGCCTCCCGCGTCGCGCTCGGCCTGGCCAACTCCCTCGGCTTCGAGCTGTTCGCCGAGAACGCCGCGGCGACCTTCGACCTGCTGCGGGCGGGCGAGTTCGGCTACGTGGACCGCGCGGTGGACGGGCCCACGAAGGGTTACCGGCAGGTGGCCGTCGGCCCGGACCACCCCTACCTCACCGGCGGCCTCCCCATGGACTTCCCCGGGGTCGGATACGGCCAGAACGACCTGTTCGTCTTCCAGGCCAGGGCATTTCTGGAGCAGGTGGCCGGTCTCGACCGGCTGCCCCGGGTTCCCTCGTTCGAGCACGGCCTGCACAACCTCCGGCTCCTCGCCGCCATCACCGAGTCGGGCCGCAACGGCGGCGCCGAGGTCAAGATCTCGTCGCACATGCCCGCCCTCTGACGAGAAACCGATCCCCCACCCGCCGTACTCCCGCACACCAGCTCAGAGGAAGTAACGAGAACTGATGAAGCTCGGCGCCTACACCGCCTGCCTGCACGACAAGCCGCTGCCCGAGGCTCTGGCCATTCTCAGGGGAATGGGACTGGACAGCGCGGAGATCAACTCCGGTGGATTCATCCCGGAGCCCCACCTCCCGATCGACGACATCCTCGCCGGCGAGCAGGCCCGCCAGGACTACCTCGGACTCTTCGACGAGCAGGGCATCACGCTCACCGCGCTCAACTGCAACGGCAACCCCCTGCACCCGAACCCCGTGGTGCGGGAGAAGCACGCCGCCGACCTCCTGCGATCGCTGGAACTGGCCGCCCTCCTGGGCGTCCAGCGCGTCGTCGCGATGTCGGGCACGCCGGCCGCGAGCGCCGCCGGGACCAACCCCGCGTGGAACGTTCTGCCCTGGGACAGCGCCTACCTCGACGTCCAGGACTACCAGTGGAACGAGGTCGCGATCCCGTTCTGGAGGACGGTCCAGGAACACGCGGCCCACTTCGACGTCAAGGTCGCGATCGAGATGCACCCGCACAACATCGTCTA
Organism: Nonomuraea sp. NPDC049480; assembly: GCF_044465905.1. Classification (NCBI taxonomy): domain Bacteria; kingdom Bacillati; phylum Actinomycetota; class Actinomycetes; order Streptosporangiales; family Streptosporangiaceae; genus Nonomuraea; species Nonomuraea sp. NPDC049480. The sequence goes on along the minus strand of NZ_JBITMD010000006.1, from coordinate 493,955 downwards.
CAACCCGGCGACGCTGGAGCGGCTCGTCGAGAAGATCGACGCGACGCACGTCGGCGCCGAGATGGACCCCAGCCACCTGTTCTGGCAGGGCATCGAGCCCGTGGAGGCGATCGGCCACCTCGGCTCGCTGGTGTACAACGCCGCGGCCAAAGACACCCGGATCAACCCGGCGGCGCGGGTGAACGGCGTCCTCGACGACCGCTTCGGCCGGGTTCACCCCGACGAGCCCGGGGCCGTCGGTCTCGGCGGGCCGTACACCCTGTCCCGCTGGCCGCAGACCTCCTCCTGGGACTTCGTCGCCGTCGGCCGCGGCCACGACGTCACCTGGTGGGCCGCCTTCCTCCAGGCGCTGGAGAAGGTGGATCCGGACATGGCCGTGAACATCGAGCACGAAGACCAGGAACTCGACCAGCTCGAAGGTCTGACCACCGCGGCCAAGACCCTTCTCCAGGCCGCCGGTCGCTGACAGGCACGAACTCTCGCGGGAACGCCGGGGGGCTCACACCGTCCGCCGCATCGGTACCACGAGGTCCACTTCCCCCGACCGCTTCGCGTGAATCGGCGCAACCCGCTGTGAGCACGTGAGCGCGCACGCAGGCCCGTGATCGGCCCCGCCCGGGCCGGCCACCGACACCCCCGACACACCGCGCGCTCCGACCGACGACATCTGTCGCGCCGGCGCATCACCCGAAGGAGTACCGCAGAAATGGAAGGCACACGAACCCGGCGGCGCCCACTTGGCCGCCCCAACCGCCTCTCGCTCACGGCGATCAGCCTCTTCGCCGCCGTGGCCCTGGCCGCCTGCGCCAGCGGCAAGGCCGGCACCGGCACCGGCACGGCGGGCAACGGCTCGAGCCAGCCCGCCGCGGGCGCCTCCAGCGCGGCCGCGGACACCGCCGGATCCGGCGGCGGAAAGGTCTCCATCTTCGTGATCGGCGGCAAGTCCGACGACCCGTTCTGGTCCACGGTCAAGCGAGGCGTGGACGACGCCGCCAAGGTCGTCCAGGCAGGCGGCGGCAAGGTGACGTGGCTCGGCCCGCAGAACTACGACAACCTCGGCCCCGACGCCGCGAAACTCGTCCTCAGCGCGAAGAGCCAGGGCGCCACCGCCATCGTCGGCGCCGACTGGGTCCCCGAGGCGCAGAACGACGCCTTCAAGACCGCCTCCAGCGGCGGCGTCCCGGTCTTCCTCTTCAACGCCGGCGGCACCGAGCAGGCCGAGAACGTCGGCGCGCTGACCTACACCGGCTCCGAGGAGCAGACGGCGGGCAAGGCCGGCGGCGAGTTCTTCGCCAAGGACGGCGCGAAGAACGTCCTGTGCGTCAACACCCTGCCCGGCGCCGTGAACACCGAGGCCCGGTGCAAGGGCGTCGCCGAGGGCATGAGCAGCGGCGGCACATCCACCCAGCTGCCGTTGCCCTCGTCCAACTTCGGCAACCCGACCGCCGTGACCCAGGCGATCAAGGCTGCCCTGCTCAAGGACGACAGCATCGACGGCGTCGTCACCATCAGCACCCAGGACGCCGACAGCGCGGCCGCCGCCATCGAGCAGGCCGGCGCCGCAGGCAAGATCAAGCTCGGTACGTTCGACATGAACCAGGCCCAGCTCGACCGCATCAAGGCCGGCAAGCAGCTCTTCTGCATCGACCAGCAGCCCTACCTGCAGGGCTACCTCGCCGTGTCACAGGCCTACGCGTACAACGCCTACGGGCTCCTCATCGCCCAGAACTCGCTGATGACCGGGCCCGCCATCATCCACGCCGGCAACGTCGACGCCGCGATCTCCGGTGTCAAGGCGGGCGTCCGCTGATCCCGCCGAAGGTGCCGGGTCCGGGGTCTCGTACGCCGGGCCCGGCACTCCGATCAGACTCGAGGTGGTACGAGCAATGACCGTCCAGATCTCCGACGCGGCCCGCCCCGCAGCGGCCGCGACGTCCTCCGTACGTTCCCTACGCAATCTGACTTACCGCCCCGAAGCGGGCGCCCTCATCGGGACCTTGGGCGTCTTCGTCTTCTTCGCCGTCTTCGGCGGCGCCAACTTCCTCGCGGCCTCCGGAACCGCGGCCTGGCTGAACGTCGCAGCGGAACTCGGCATCATCGCCGTCCCGGTCGGCCTCCTCATGATCGCCGGCGAGCTCGACCTGTCCGTCGGCTCCGTGCTCGCGGCGAGCTCGATGACCCTGGCCATCGTCTCCGGCTACTGGGGCGGTCCGATGATCCTCGGCATCGTGCTCGCCCTCGGCGTCGGCGTGGCGGCCGGGCTGCTCAACGGGCTCATCGTGACGCGGACCAACGTGCCGTCCTTCGTCGTCACCCTGGCGACCCTCTTCGGGACGGCCGGGCTGACCCTGGGCCTCTCCCGGGTGATCACCGGGACCACCAGCGTCGCCCTCAACCCCGACCCGGCGTCGAAGGCGGCCTTCGGCACCCTCATCGCCGGCCAGTTCGAGGTGGCGATCCTCTGGTGGATCGTGGTCGCGCTCGGCGTCGGCTGGATGCTCCAGATGACCAAGTACGGCAACTGGATCATGGCCGTGGGCGGCGACAAGGAGAGCGCCCGCGCGGCCGGCATCCCGACCGACCGGCTCAAGATCTCCTTGTACGTCGGAAGCGGATTCGGCGCCTCCCTGGTCGGCGTGATCCAGACCATTCTCTACAACGGCGCCCAGGTCGCCAACGGACAGTCGTTCGTCTTCAACTCCATCATCGCGGTCGTCGTCGGCGGCGTCCTGCTGACCGGTGGCTACGGATCCGTCGTCGGCGTCGTCCTCGGCACACTCACCTTCGCGATCGTCAACCAGGGCATCTACTACACAGGCTGGAACTCGGACTGGGCGAGTTTCATCCTCGGCGTCCTCATCCTCGCCGCCGTCCTCATGAACAACACATTCCGCCGGTTGGCGCTGTCGTACGCGCCGCGCACCGGAAAGAGGGCCTGACCATGACCGAGCCACTCCTCCGCCTCACGGACGTGAGCAAGTCGTTCGTCGGCACGAACGCGCTGCAGGACATCTCCCTGGAGGTCCATGCCGGAAAGGTGCTGTGCCTGCTCGGCGACAACGGCGCCGGCAAGTCCACCCTGATCAAAATCCTCTCGGGCTTCCACTCCCCCACCAGCGGCACCATCGAGGTGAGCGGACAATCCGTCGCCTTCAAGAGCCCCCGCGACGCGAGCACGTACGGAATCGCCACGGTCCACCAGTTCGGCGGCACCTTTCCGCTGATGAGCGTCGGCCGGTCGTTCTTCGTGGGGGTCGAGCTCACCAAGGGCTGGGGCCCGTTCAAGCGCTTCGACAAGCACCTGGCCGGCGAGATCGCCGTCCGGGAGATGCGGTCGCTCGGCATCACCCGGGTGACCGACGGCAAGCGCCTGGTCGGCAGCCTGTCCGGCGGCGAGCGGCAGGCCCTGGCCATCGCCCGTGCCGTCCACTTCGGAGCCAACGTTCTCATTCTCGATGAACCGACCGCCGCGCTCGGCGTCAAGGAGGCCACCCACGTCCTGCGGATCATCATGCAGGCTCGCGCCAAGGGCGTCGCCGTCGTCTTCGTCACCCACAACGTCCTGCACGCCATGATGGTCGGCGACCACTTCGCGGTCCTGATCCACGGCCAGAAGGCCGACGACTTCCGCAAGGGCGAACGGACCCGCGAGCAGATCACGGACCTGATGGCGGGTGGCGAGGCCATGGCCGACCTCGAAGCGGAGCTCGCGGACTTGGAGGCGTCGGCATGAAGCTCGCCCTCGACCCGTACATGCTGCGCTCCACCCCGCTGCCGGAGCTCCCCGGCGTGGTCGCCGATCTCGGCTACGAGTACATCGAGTTGTCGCCGCGCGAGGACTTCATGCCGTTCTTCCTGCACCCGCGGGCGGACGACGCCAAGGTCAAGGCCTTCAAGAAGGCCCTCGACGGCGCCGGCGTGAAGATCGCCTCGGTCCTGCCGCTCTACCGGTGGTCCGGCCCGGACGAGGACGAGCGCGAGGCCGCCGTACGGTACTGGAAGCGCGCCGTCCAGATCACCGTCGACCTCGGCTGCACCATCATGAACAGCGAGTTCAACGGCCGCCCGGAGCAGGCGAGCCTGTCGGAGGCGAAGTTCTGGAAGTCCATGGAGGAACTGCTGCCGATCTTCGAGCGGGAGGGTGTGCGGCTGCGACTCGAACCGCACCCCGACGACTTCGTCGAGGACGGCAAGATCGCCGTCGACATGGTCCGCGGGATCGACTCCCCGCTCGTGTCGTTCCTGTACTGCGCCCCCCACACCTTCCACATGGGCGGCAACATGGTCGAGATCATGGAGTACGCGGGGCCGCTGATGACCCACCTCCACCTGGCCGACGCCTTCGACCACACCGCATCCTCGGGGCTGCGCTACATCGTCAACCCGCCGGGCTCCACGGCCCGGGTGCACCAGCACCTGGACATCGGGCAGGGAGAGGTCGACTGGGACACCTTCTTCGCGACCCTGAACCGGCTCGGGTTCGCCGGCGGTGAGGACACCATCATGACCTCGTGCGTGTTCGCCTGGGAGGAGCGCGCGCGTGAGTCCGCGACCTTCATGCGCGAGACCGTCGACAAGTACACCGGATCCTGGTGACACCGTGACACCCTCCAGGCAGAGCCGCAGGACGCGGCGAGTTTCCCGAGGTTCCTCGCTGGGCCGAATCAGCGACCCCGCTCCGGACACCGCTGCGTGGTCGCCTGAGGCGAGCCTGTGATGGGGCAGACTCGCACCTCACCACCTTCCTGGTTGACGACCTTCCGGCTGCCCAAAGGCTTGTCGAGGGTGACGGGCGCCAGCACGGTCGACAGGGGTTCGCCGATGCCGAAGCGAGGCCAGAACCTGAGCATGACCTCCTCCCACCATGTGTCGATCAGCCTGCGCTCAGGCTCCGGGCACAGATCGCGAAGGCTCACTCGGATCTTCACGGTGGCGGGTGATTCGGCAACCTCAACCTTGTCCGTCACGGTGCACCGCACGCGATCAGCCTCGGCGTACGCGTGCACGAGGAGAACCCGTCCCTCCACCTCGACGATGTCGACGCCTCCGTTGAAGGGTGGTTTCGGCGGCTGCTGCTCCCGCACGCACAACGCCACGGAGATCAAGGCCGTCAATGCCATCAGCAGGCCGACGCGCCACAGGAGGGACGGGTTCGGGGGATTCATTTCTTGTAGATGTCCTTGGCCACGACGTATCCGTCCGAACGGACGGTGTGCACCGGGCGCGAGCCGGCCGTCCACATGCGCTTGTCCGCCATTGTGCACCGCATTACCTTGCCGATGTGGATCTCTTCTCCCATTCTTGGACGGCATTGCGCATGGCGGTCGCCGAACTCCCGGACGAGGACTTCGCACAGCCGTCCGGCTGTAGCGGCTGGCTCGTGCGGGATCTGGTGTGCCACCTGGTCATCGACGCCCAGGACGTCCTGATCACCCTCGTGACCCCCTCGGAAACGGAACCGACCCGCGACGCGGTGACCTACTGGAACGTCGCCGAAACGCCGCCGACCGGCGACGACCCGCTCGACGCGCTGATCGTCCGGCTGGCCGCCGCATACGAGGAACCTTGGCTGCTCAAGTTCCATCTCGACGACGTCGGCTCCGCCGCCGGCCGCGCCGCCGGACTCGCCGACCCGGACCTCCGGGTCGGCACCCGCGACGAGGTCCTCACCGCGGGCGACTACCTCTCCGCGTACGTTTTGGAGTGGACGCTGCACCACCTCGACCTGATCGCGTATCTCCCGGACGCGGCGGAACCGCCCGCGGAGGGGCTCGCCCGGTCCCGCGAGATGCTGGAGAAGATCGCCGGGACAACGTTCCCCGCGTCGTTCTCCGACAAGGACGCCCTGCTGGTCGGCACCGGACGGCGCGCCCCGGCCGACGCGGAGAAGGCCGAGCTGGGCGAGCTGGCCGCGAAACTCCCGCTCGTCCTCGGATGATCGTCTGCTCCTCGGCGCCGCAGCCTTGACTGGAGCGCGTCACCTGCCGGTTGTCCCCGGCTCTTTCCACTGGCATGGGGCGCATGTCGGCGGTGATCAGGATGACAACAGCGGGGTGACGAGAAGCCGGCCCTAGCTGTTTTCCTTCGCGATCGCTTCGCGTACGGCTGGGACGATCTCCCTGGCCCAGCGGCCGAAGGTGACGGAGTCCGAGGCGCCATGACCGGCCGAGAAGAGGATGAAGCCCGACGCGTCGTGCTCCAGCACGGCCTCGGTCAGTTCCTCGACCCACTGGCCGGCCGAGCCTCCGATCCAGCGGCCGTCGCGGTCACGGGTGGAGGGCAGCGGCCGGTCGGTGACGCGGCCGGGGAAGTTGTAGATCGTGCGGATCTCGCGCGGGTCGCGGCCTACGGAGGCCGCCGCCTCGTCGATGATCGGCCGCGAGGTCCGGTAGCGCTCGCTGCGCCAGTCCGCCGCGTGGCCGGGGATCCAGCCGTCGGCCACCCGGCCGGTGGCGGCCAGGGATTTCGGCCCGTTCGATCCCGTCCACACCGGCGGCGCGGCCACGGGGGCCGGCTCGATCTGGCGCACCTGGTAGTGGCGGCCCTGGTAGGTGACCGGCGGGCCACCGCCCGACAGCAGTTTGACCAGGACGATCGCCTCCTCGAAGGCGTCCACGGCATCGCCCGGCGACAACCGCGGCACGCCCATGTCGGCGATCCGGTCCCACAGCCCGCCCGCACCCATGCCGAGCACGACGCGGCCGTCCGACAGCGCCGACAACGACGTCACCGTCCGGGCCAGCATGGGCGCGGGCCGGGTCGGCAGGTTGGTGACGTTGACGAGGCCGGCGATGTGCTCGGTGCGTCCGAGGATGAAGCCGAGCGCGGCGTAGGCGTCCAGCCGCCCGCCGATGTAGGGATGGTCCGACAGCGAGAAGAGGTCGAGCCCGTCACGGTCGGCCTGCTGGGCCATGCGCAGCAGCTCCGGCGCCTCGTCGATGCTGCTGTGCGCGCCGAAGCCGAAGATGACGTCGTGTCCAGACAAGGTTCTGCCTTTCCTTTCGAATTTCCTGATCACCAGGCGTACGCCTCGGGCGCGGGTTCGGCCCCGTTCGGCGTGCTGTGGTCGAGCATGATCGCCAGTCTGGCCCCTTCAGGCGGAGCCGAACTGTTCGGTGAAGCGGCCGGTGAACAGGTCGGCGCCCTTGTACGCGGAGACCGTCCCGGCCGGGACGACGGCCGGGCCGTCGGGGGTGGGCAGCTGGCCGGCGCCGCCATGCGGTCCGAGCGGGAGCAGGATCATGGGGTGGGGCAAGGGCTGGTAGGTGGCCGCGGGCCGCTCGCCGCGCAGTTGGGCGGTGATGTTGCGCGCCACCACCTCGGCGTGCTGCATCGCGTACCCGGCCATCTTGGCCTCGGGGACGTCGGTGAGGTCGCCGATCGCGTAGACGTGGTCGTACCCGCGGACGTTGAGCGTCTCGGTGACCGGGACCTGCCCCTGCGGGGTGCGGGTGGTGAGCCGGCCGTCGGCGAGGTAGTCGCTGTTGACGCGCACGCCGTAGGCGCGGAACCAGATGTCGGCGGTGATCTCCTCTCCGCCGGTGGTGGTGACGGAGAAGGTCTCGGCCTGGCCGGGCTCGGTCGCCGGCGGCGCGGTCAGATCGGTGCCCAGCCGCAGGCGGATGTCGAGCTCGCCGAGCTGGCGCTCCATCTCATGGCGCAGCTCCGGCTCGAACGCGGGCAGCAGCTGCTCAGCCGGGTCGACGACGGTCACGTGCTTGTGCGCCCAGACCTCCTTGATCTCCCCGGCCAGCTCCAGCCCGACCGGCCCGGCGCCCAGGATCAGCACCCGTTCGGCGCCGGCCAGCTCCTTGTGGGTCTTGCGAAGATCGTCCAGGACCTGCTCGGTGGAGTCGGCGACGGGCTTGGCCGGGTAGGCGTAGCTGGAGCCCGTGGCCAGGACCAGGTAGCCGGCCTCGACCCGTTGGCCTGAGGCCAGGGTGACGCCGCCGGGATCCACGGAAACCGCACGGTCGCGGATCACCGTGCCCGGCGTCAGGAACTCGGTGTAGGGAAAGAACATGTTGCTCCCCCAGTCGGGCTGTGTCAGCGTCCGCAGCGACCCCGCCGTGTTGATGAACGCGTCCCGGGGATCGATGAGGATGACCTCGGCCTCGGCAGCCAGCGCCTTGGCGAGTGCCGAACCCCCGTAACCCCCGCCGATGACCACCACTGTACGACTCATGATTGTACGCCCCGATCAACAAAAGAGATTGAGTTCGTGCCACGAACAATAGTAGTTCGTGATGCGAACTGCAACTCGGGACGGTTTCAATGCCCGGTCACGGGCGGGCTCCTTCGCCGGGCTCCAGGAAGACCACGGGGACCTTGTTGTCCTGCACGACGCGGCCGAGCAGACCGGCGAGCGTGTCGCGGTCGGCGCCGGCCAGTCCCGTCGTCAGGTTCTCGATGCGCTTGCAGGCCTCCACATAGAACTCCTCCGCGATCCTGGAGCCCTTCCTGGTGAGCGCGATCCGCACCGCACGCGAGTCCTGCGGATCCGGTTTGCGCTGGACCAGGCCGTTGCGCTCGGTGCGGTCGACCAGGCCGGTGAGGCTCGACTTGGCCAGCCCCAGCATCGCGCCCAGCTCGCTCATGCCGTACGGCTGCGCCATCAGCACGCACAACAACTGCCCCTGCTGCGAGGTGAGACCATATTCCCTGGCAGACTCGGCGTACACGGCGTTCACCAGGAACGTGGACCGCACCAGCGCGGCCACCACCCCGATCTGGCCCTCATCATGCTTTGCCACGCGTTCAGGGTAGCATTCAAATATCATACAATTCGCATGACGAACTACCTCTGCTCGGCTCTCGCCATCGTCCGGGCCGCCGGCACCCGGCTTGGAGCCGGGAACCCGGCGTGTCGACCACGATGACCAACAGCGGCATGGCCACCACCGCGGCGAGCGGCCGCCACCGGTCCATAGACCTCATTTGTGCAGATCAGGGTCTTCTCCGCCGGGGGTCCTCCGCAGGATGTCGCAATGAATCACTACTCCCCGCGATGCAGCGCGGCCGATCCTACTACCCAGGTGCCAGGCGGAGCAGTCTCCCCGGGCATGATGACCGCCGACCGGCCCGGATACCACGATGTCCGGCATGCACACGATCCGAGTCAAGGGCGCGTTCCGCTACGTGAGCCCGGAGAACTGCCGGCCATCACCCCTCACCCCGAACCCCGGCACGAGCGGGTCCGCGGCTACGAGAACAGCGCAGAGGACTGAGTCGCGTTGACAAGCAGGGACTCAGCAGGCGCAAGCGTGGGCATCGAGTCGGGTCCTCGGCCGGGGATCACCCTTGCCGTGGTGGCCATCGTGCAGTTCATGGTGTCGCTGGACCTGTCGGTCGTGAACGTCGGACTCCCGCAGATCGCTGCCGGCCTCGGCTTCAGCACAGTGGGCCTGACCTGGGTGATCCACGCCTACGCGCTCACCTTCGGCGGGCTGCTCCTCCTGGGCGGCAAGGCCGCCGACCGGTACGGGCGCAAGCGGGTCCTGCTGTTCGGGCTCGGCCTGTTCGGCCTCGCCTCGCTCATCGGCGGCTTCGCCCAGGAACCCGGCCATCTCGTCGCCGCCCGTGCCGTACAGGGCATCGGGGCCGCCGCACTGGCTCCGGCCGCGCTGGCGCTGCTGACCGCGACGTTCCCCACGGGCAAAGCCCGTATTCGGGCCTTCGGAGTATGGAGCGCGATGAACGCCGCCGGGGGCGCCCTCGGCGTCCTGATGGGCGGCCTGCTGACCGAGTACGCCGGCTGGCGCTGGGTGATGTTCGTGAACGTGCCGATGGCCGCTTGCGCGCTGGCCCCGGCCTGGCGGGGTATCGTCGCCGGCCCGCCCCCCGTTCGCAGCGGCCGTCCGGACGTCCTCGGCGCCGTCCTGGCCACGGCGGGCATGACCCTGCTGGTGTTCGGCCTCGTCCGCACCGAGCAGTATTCGTGGGCCTCGCCGATCACCGTGACGACTCTGGCGATCGCCGCCGCGCTGCTGGCCGCCTTCATCTACGTCGAGCGGACCACCGCCCGCGAACCGCTGATCCGGCTCGGCCTGTTCGCCAACCGCTCGGTCATCGGGGCAAACGCCTACACCCTGCTGGTCGGGGCAGCCATGGCCTCGGCCTTCTATTTCCTGTCTCTCTACCTGCAACGAGTGCTCGGGATCGGGCCGGCCCTGGCCGGGATGGAGTTCCTGCCGTTCGCCCTCGGCGTGGTCGCCGGCTCCGTGCTCGCCGTCAAACTCGGCTACCGTCTCCCGCCGCGGACCCTTCTGGTCATCGGCGGGCTGCTGACCGCGACCGGGTTGGCCTGGTTCGGCCTGATCAGCCCAGACGGCGCTTTCGCCACCGACGTCCTGGGGCCCTCGATCGTCGCCAGCGTCGGCTTCGGGCTCTGCCTCGCACCGGTCGTCTCCACCGCCACCGCCGGCGTCGCGCCCCACGAGACCGGCACCGCCTCGGGCCTGCTCAACAGCTCACGCCAGATCGGCGCCTCACTCGGGCTGGCCACCCTCGGCAGCGCGGCCCACCACCGCACGGGCCAGACCGCCACGCCCGAGGCGCTCAACGACGGATACGCGCTCGGCCTGACCCTCAGCGCCGCACTCCTGGTCGCCGCCGTCCTCATCGCCCTCACCGTCCTGCGCCGGACCAGCCCGCCACCACAGCCCGAGCAGAGCGATGACCGTGATTCGCTCTCCGCCCCGGATGGACGAGCAATCCACCCCCATGCCACGACCCGCCAGTTGGAAGATCACCGAAGAGAGGATGCCTCGGCATGACCGTTACCTGATCGACCTCTTCGCCTCTTTTGTCCGCCTTGATCAAGGCGCACAGGTGCACGCCGGCTCATAGTGGGTCGTCTTGCGATCCAATGGCCCATCGCACAGGCAGCCGCAGAAACACGACGACGCCAAGGCCGCCGCCGTAGCGTCAGGGCTCCCTCGCCCTACAACCAGGTCGGCAGGATGGCCGGCGGGATCGGGCCCTTGTTCCGCCGGCCCTGGCCGGATTCCTCCCAGGCGTGGGCCAGGATTCCGACGCTCCTGCTGAGCACGAAGAGCCCGCGCGCCAGCGGAGGTGGAAAGCCCAGCTCTGCGTAGACGACAGCGGTCGCGCCGTCGATGTTCATCGGCACCGGCGCGATCAGCTCTTCCACCTCCAGCGCGGCACGCAGGTGCGTGCCCGCGACCACGCCCTCCACGGTCGCGTCCGTCACCAGGCGGAGCAGTGGGTCGCGGCGTGGGTCGCGGGTGTGGAAGCGGTGCCCGAAGCCGGGCAGGTATCTGTCGCGGGCCCGCCACCGGGCCACCACGGCGGCCGCGTCGCCGTCTCGTACGACCTCCTCGAGCAGTTCCACGCACTGCTCTCCCGCGCCGCCGTGCACGTCGCCGAGCAGGTTGACGCCGGTGGCGACGGCGTTGTTGAGCCCCACCCCGCAGGTGATCGCCATCCGCGCGGCGGCGATGGACGGCGCATGGGGGCCATGGTCGACCGACGAGACCAGCGCCGCCTCAAGCAGCGCGGCCTGGCGCGGGTCAGGCCGCTCGCCGCGGAGCATGAGCCAGATCATCTCGGCGAGGCTGATCCGCCCGATGAGGTTCTGGACCGGCTCGCCCCGCAGTTCGATGAGGTCGGGCTCGATGCGGGACACCGCTGTCGCCCACCAGTCGGCCACCTCGCTCATGGCGCTCCCCTGCGGAGGCGCCACATCGCTGCTGTGGCTGTCGGTCCGCTCACTTCCCTCGCTCACGGCGCCGCCCCGAACTCCTCGTTGTGCTGGCCGAGCAGGGGCGGAGGCCCGTGCGGGCGCAGCGGCACGCCGTCGACGACGACACCGTTGCCCGTGACGGTGACGTGGCGCTCCCCGGCGCCGGCGAGCGGCACGTCTGTCAGGAAGCCACGCTGCCGCACCTGCTCCAAGGCCAGGGCCTGCGGGACGGTGAGGATGCGGGCGGCGGGTACGCCTTCGCGGGCGAGGATCTCCTCCCACTCCCGTGCCGTCTTGCCGCGCAGTGCCTGGTTGAGCTCCTGGTTGAGCGTCTGACGGTGCCGCTTGCGAGACTCTCTGCCGGCGAACCGGGGATCGGCGGGCAGATCCGGTCGCCCGATGAGCCGGCACAGCGTCTCGAACTGGGCCTGCTGGTTGGCGGCGATGTTGAGCGGCCCGTCGGCGGTCTCGAACGTGCCCGAGGGAGCGGCGGTGGCGTTCTGGTCGCCCATCGGCTCCGGCTCGACGCCGCTGACCAAATAATTGGAGACCGTCCAGCCCATGGCGGAAATGGACGCCTCCAGCATGGACAGGTCCAGGAAGCAGCCTTGCCCGCTGCGGTGCCGGCCGGCCAGCGCGGCGGAGACCGCCAGGGCGGCCATCAGGCCGCCGATCGTGTCGCAAAGGGGGAATCCGACGCGCAGCGGGACCGTCTCGGGGGTGCCGGTGACGCTCATCATGCCGGACAGTCCTTGGATGATCTGGTCGTAGGCGGGGGCCGCGCTCATCGGCCCGCTCTGGCCGAACCCGGAGATCGCGCAGTAGACCAAGCCGGGGTTCAGTGCCCGCAGCCGGTCCCAGTCGTAGCCGAGCCTGGCCAGCACTCCGGCCCGGAAGTTCTCCAGGAGGACGTCGGCGCCGGCGACCATCGACTCGAAGGCGGCCCGGCCCTCCGGGCTCTTCAGATTGAGCTCGACCGACTTCTTCCCGGCGTTCTGCGCCAGAAAGGATGCACCCATCTGCTCCTGGTTGAGCTCGGGGTCGGGGCCGAGGCGGCGGGCCAGGTCCCCGTGACCGGGCATCTCGACCTTGACCACCTGCGCGCCGAACAGCATCAGCTGGTAACTGCAGTACGGCCCGGCCAGCACGTTGGTCAGGTCGACGACCTTGACGCCCTCCAGTGGCAACTGCCGCATTCACTCTCCTCAAGAGGTCAGGGGATGGTCGAACCCGCGCTCCGACATGCGCTTGGCCGCCTCCCGCAGGTCCGCGACGAACTCCTGGACGCGGTCCTCGCCGAAGCGCACGGTCGGGCCGCTCAGCGTCAGCGCCGCCAGGGTCGTCCCAGAGCCGCTCGTCACGGGCACGGCCACCGCGGACAGGCCGGGCTCACGTTCGCCGTGACTGACCGCGTGCCCGTCATGCTCCGCCTGCTCGATCCACGCCCGCAGCGTCGCCACGTGGGTCTCGCCATGAGGAGAGGAACGCGCGACGCGGGCGAGCAGCCGCGGGGAAGCGTCCTTGAGCAGGACCTTCGACGAGGCGCCCGCCCACAGCGGCAGCTCGTCGCCGACCCGCACCACGTGACGCAGCGACTGCGGGCTCTCCTGCTGGGCGATGCACACGCGGTGGATGTCGCGCAGCACGTAGAGGTTGACGGTCTCCCGTTGCCGGGCGCCCAGCTCACGCATGAGCTGCACGGTCTCCGGCGGCAGCTCCCAAGCCGAGCGGGCCAGGTGCGCCCACCGCCACAGGGCGGGGCCGGCCGCGTAGCCCTTCGGTGTGTTCCACAGCAGTCCCATCTGCTCCAGGGTCTGCAGCAGGCGCAGCGCCGTCGTCTTGGCGAGCCCCGTCTCGTCGACGACCTCGCGGATGGTCAGCGTCCGCCGCTCCTCGGTGAGCAGTGACAGGATGTCGAATGCCCGCTGGACGCTGCGCACGCCGCCGCTCTCGCCTGACGCTGCGGGAATGTTCGAAGGCACGGGGTCCTCGCTAGTGGATCGAAGGCGAACTCGGTGTTCACCATCTCATGTGGTCCGCACGCTAACACTGAGTCCGTTTAGCGGTCCATATGCTCCACTGTACGGATTTGCCTCTTGCCAGAATGCCATGCGGCGTTCCACACTGCGGTTCACACGAACCACACAGCGGAGCCGTGATGAAGACAATCCCCGAGACCGGCTGTCTGGTCGCCGGCGAATGGCTGACCGATGGTCCGCATGCCGACCGCGTCGGTCCCTACCTCCGGCAGACCGTCAGCCGCGCGCGTACCGCTCAGGACGACGACATCGCGGCAGCTCTCGCCTACGCCAGGCGGGCGGCCAAGCACGTCGCGCGGCTGGCCCCCGCCACGCGGGCCGACATCTTGGAAGGCGCCGCCGCCGCGGTCACCGTGCACGGGGAGGAGTTGGCCCGGCTGCTGGCGCTCGAACTGGGCAAGCCGCTCAAGGACGGGCGTGGCGAGATCGTCCGGGTGGCCGACACCTTGTCCGTGGCCGCCGCCGAGGCCAGGATGATCGGCGGCGAGGTGCTGCCGGTTGCGGGCTGGGGGCGCGGGGTCGGCAACACTGCGCTCACCCAGCGCGCCCCCGCGGGACCCGTACTGGCGATCACGCCGTTCAACGCGCCCGCGAACCTGCTGGCGCACAAGCTCGCCGCGTCCTTCGCCGCGGGCAACACCACCATCGTCAAGCCGCCGCCGCAGGCCCCGGCCGTCTCCACTGCACTGGTGGAGCTGCTGCTGGAGGCGGGGATGCCGGTCGAGGCCGTGCAGGTTCTGCACGGCGGCGGCGACGTGGGGGCGCGGTTGTGCGCGGCGCCGGAGATCGCCGTGGTGAGCTTCACTGGCGGCCTCGCGGCCGGACGCGCTGTCGCGCACGCCGCCGGGCCGAAGCGGGTCCTCCTGGAACTCGGCGGCAACGCCGCGACCATCGTCTGCGAGGACGCCGACATCGCGGAGGCGGCGCGGATCTGCGCCCGCACCGGCTACAGCAACTCCGGGCAGAGCTGCATCTCGGTCCAGCGCGTCTACGTTCAGCGCAGCCGATTCGACGAGTTCGCCGACGCGCTGACCGGCGAGGTCAAGGCGCTGGCCGTGGGCGACCCTCTCGACGCGGCGACCGACGTCGGTTCGATGGTGGACGACGACGCCGCCGAACGCGTCGTGCGATGGACGGCCGAGGCGGCCAGGGCGGGGGCGACGGTCACTGCGGGCGGCACCCGTACCGGCGCGGTGATGGCCCCCACCGTCGTGGTCGCCCCGCCCCGCGACGCCAGGGTCGTCCGCGAGGAGGTGTTCGGCGCGCTGGTCGCCGTGCTGCCCTACGACGGCTTCGACGAGGTGCTCGAGGAGTGCAACCGCAGCACGTACGGCCTGCAGGCCGGGTTGTTCACCCACGACGTGCGCCGCATCGTCGCCGCCTGGCGCGAGCTGGAGGTCGGCGGTCTGGTGGTCAACGGCTCCTCCAATTTCCGCCTCGACCACGTCCCGTTCGGCGGCGTGAAGGATTCGGGCATCGGCCGCGAATCGCCCCGCTGGATGATCGAGGACTTCACCGTCACCAAGACCTTGCTCCTGCGCGGGCTGACCATCTGGGGAGAACAGTGACGCCGACACCATCCGGCACGGCCGCCCACGCGCTCGTCGCACAGCTTGAGGAACTCGGTGTCGAATACATCTTCGGCACTTGCGGCCACACCAACATCGCCGTGCTCGACGCGCTGGCCGACAGCTCGATCCGATTCGTCATCGCCCGCCATGAGCAGGCCGCCGCGCACGCCGCCGACGGCTACGCCCGCGCCTGCGGCAAGCCGGGCGTGCTGCTGGTGCACGTCGGACCCGGCCTGACC
Organism: Nonomuraea sp. NPDC049480; assembly: GCF_044465905.1. Lineage (NCBI taxonomy): Bacteria > Bacillati > Actinomycetota > Actinomycetes > Streptosporangiales > Streptosporangiaceae > Nonomuraea > Nonomuraea sp. NPDC049480. The sequence goes on along the minus strand of NZ_JBITMD010000006.1, from coordinate 478,402 downwards.
AACGCCACCACCGGCGTCATGACCGCCGCGCTCGACTCGGTGCCCGTGGTGGTGATCTCCGGGGACGTCCCCTCCTACTACCACGGCCGCCATCCTCACCAGGAGATCAACCTGCACGCCGACGCCGACCAGGCGTCGATCTTCCGCCCGTTCGTCAAGCGGGCCTGGAATGTGCACCGGGCCGAGGACCTGGGCAGGGCCGTAGAGCGGGCCTTCTGGACGGCGATGGCGGGACGCCCCGGAGCCGTGCTCGTCAACGTGCCGATGGACGTCTTCTCCCGGCCCGCGGCGCCGTACCCGCCGATCAGCCACGCGGCGCCCCCTGACCTGCCGGAGGCGACCGCGGAGCTGATCGCCGCGACGCTGGCCACCGCGGACCGGCCCCTCATCTACCTCGGCGGCGGCCTGCGCGAGGACACCGTCGCGGACCCGGCGACATCGAGCACCGTCGCGGACCCGGCGACATCAAACACCGTCGCGGACCCGGCGACGTCGAGCACTGCGGCGCTGCTCGCGCTCGCCGAGCACCTCGACATCCCGATCGTCCACTCACTCATGGCCAAGGGCACCGTCCCGGATGCCCATCCGCTGGTGCTGGGCATGCCCGGGTTCTGGGGACTGGAGCTGACGAACGCTTATGCCCGGGAGGCCGACGTGGTGCTCGCCCTGGCCACCCGGTTCGCCGAGACTGACGCGAGCTCGTGGGACCCTCGCTACACGTGGCGACTCGGCGAGAGCGGGAGGCTCATCCAGATCGACATCGATCCCGCCGAGATCGGCCGCAACTACCCGGCGGAGATCGGCGCGGTGGCCGACGTGGGGCTCGCGGTCAAGGCGCTGGCGGACGCCGCCAAATCGCACGCGGCCCGTAGCCGACCGGTGCTGCGGAAGCAGATCCACGAAGCCAGGTCCGGTTTGTTCGTCGCGAGCAGGGAGCGTGGCCTCAGCGGGGACTTCCCGCTGAGGCCCGAGCGCATCCTGGCCGATCTGCGCTCCTCGATCCCGGCCGACGCGGTCCTGGTCACCGACGTCGGCTGGAACAAGAACGGCGTGGCCCAGTGCTACGAGCTCCCGGCCGAAGGGCGTTTCATCACTCCCGGCGGCGCCTCCACGATGGGATTCGGCCCGGCCGCCGCCGTGGGGGTGCAGCTCGCGCAGCCGGACAGGACGGTGGTGGCGCTCGTCGGCGACGGCGGCATGAGCGCGCAGTTGCCGGCTCTGCCCCTCGCGGTGGAGCAAGGCGCGCCTGTCGTCTTCGTCGTGATGAACAACCGGTCGCACGGGACGATTTCCGACCTGCAGTCGGCCCACTTCGGGCGCAGCCACGGCTGCGACTTCACCGACGCCGCCGGACGGCCCTACAGCCCTGACTTCGCCGCGCTCGCCGTGGCGTGCGGTGCCGACGGCCACACCGTTTCCACTCCGGCCGAGTTCGGCCCGGCTCTCCGCGCGGCTGTCGCGAACCGGCGTCCCGCCGTGATCGACGTTCCGATGGTGAACGAACCGGTGCCTACCCCTGGTCACTGGAACATCAAGGACATCTACCAAGGACTTTTCGGCAACTGAAACCGTTGCACGTTCGATATTCCCAAACCGTGCCCCATCGGCCTATAACGAACGTACTAGTCCGTGAATTAACACTCACGCATCCCCCGAGGTGAACCGTGTCCTTCGCGAGATTCTCCATCGCCGCGGCGGCGCTCATAGCACTCGCCGCCTGCGCTCCGCCCGGCCAGTCGTCCGAGTCCGGAGCCGGCGCGACCGGCCCCATCAAGATCGCCAACGCCAACGCCCAGAGCGGCCAGCTCAGCTCGCTCGGCCAGTGGGAGCACAAGGGCGTCAAGCTGGCCATCGACGAGGTGAACAAGGCCGGCGGGATCAACGGCAGGCAGATCCAGCTCGACCTGTTCGACAGCCAGGGGGACCCGACCGTCGGCACCAACGTGGCCAGGAAGATCGTCAGCGAGGGCTACGTCGCGATGCTCGGCACCGCCGAGAGCGCGGTCACCCTGGCCATGGCCCCCATCCTGAAGGATGCCAAGGTCCCGAACATCACCTCGGGTCAGTCGCCCAAGCTGGCCGAGCTGAAGAGCCCGTTCCTGTTCCTCAACGCGCCCACGAGCGTCACCTTCGACGAGACGCTCGCCGAATACCTCGTCGACGACAAGGACCGCAAGAAGATCGCACTGATCAGCAACAACGGCGCCTACGGCAGCGGCGAGCACGACGCCTTCCTGGCCGCCCTCAAGACCAGGAACGTCACCCCGCTCGCCGACGAGGTCGTCACCCCCGACCAGAAGGACTTCAACTCCAACCTCGCCAAGATCCGCGAGCAGGACCCGGAAGTGCTGTTCATCGGCGCCGAGGAGGTCCAGTCAGGGCTGATCGCCAAGCAGGCGCGCGAGCTCGGCATCAAGGCGGCCTTCGCCGGCGGCGCCCCAATGGGCACCGACGTGTACGCCACCACGGCCGGCCTGAAGAACGCCGAGGACTCCATCGTCAGCTCGCCCTACCTCAGCAACGACGCCACCGATCAGATCAAGCAGTTCGCGGCCAAGTACAAGGCCGCCTACAACGAGGACGCCCGCATGCACGTCGCCAAGGCCTACGACGGCGCGTCCATCCTCATCGAGGCGCTCAAGCAGACCAACGGCGAAGGCGGCCAGAAGCTGGCCGACGCCATCCGCGGCGTCAAGCGCGCCGGGCTCCTCGGCACCTACAACTTCGACGCCAACGGCGTCGGCATCCACGAAACCAAGATCGGGCTGGTCAAGGACGGCAAGGTCGTTCCCGAGGCCGCGAGCTGAACGTGCAGGTATTCCTCCAGACCCTGATCGGCGGGATCACCTTCGGAGCGGTGTACGCGCTGGTGGCCATGGGGTTCTCGATCGTCTACCGCACCATGGGCCTGGTCAACTTCGCCCACGGCAGCGTGGTGATGATCGGCGCGTACGCCGCCTCCACGTTCTACCTGGCCACCCAGCTGCCGTTCGCCGTCGCGACCGTCGTGGCCATCGCGGTCACCGGCCTGATCGGCCTGGTGATCGAGCGCTTCCTGCGCCCGCTGGAGAACAAGGACTTCACGCTGATGCTGATCGGCACGATCGGCTTCGGCGCCGTCCTGGAGGCGGGCGCGGTGCTCATCTGGGGAGCGACGGGCCACGCCGTCCCCTCCCCTGTGGCGACCGAGCCGATCGACCTCGGCGGCATCCGCATCCCCACGTACAACCTGCTCGTCATCGCCGTGGCCGCGGCGGCCACCGGACTGCTGGCGCTGTTCCTGCAGCGCACCAAGCGCGGCGCGGCCATGCAGGCGGTCGCCATGGACCACCAGGCCGCCACCGCGGTCGGCATCCACGTCGGCCGCAGCAACGCGCTGGCCTTCGCCATCGGCGCGGGCCTGGCGGCACTGGCGGGCAGCCTCGTCGGACCGATGCTGTACGTCAATCCGACGATGGGCGGCACGCTCGGCATCAAGGGCTTCGCCGCCGCCATGCTGGGCGGCTTCGGCAGCATGCCGGGCGCGATCGTCGGCGGGCTGGCCTTCGGGCTGCTCGACTCCTTCGCCGCCGGCAACTTCCAGGAGTACTCCGAGCTGGTCACGTTCCTGGTCTTCGCCGTCGTGGTCATGATCCGGCCCATGGGCATCTTCGGAGAGGCGACGGTGAACCGCGCATGAGACGTCTGGCCTGGCTCGTCCCTGTGGCGGTCGCCGCCTGGCTGTTGCCCTACGGTCTGGGCGGCTACTCGATGCACGTCGCCGACGTCGCCATCATCTTCGCGATTCTGGCCATCGGCCTCGGCCTCACCATGGGCGTGGCCGGGCAGATCAACCTGGCTCAGGTCGCCTTCTTCGGCGTCGGCGCGTACACGGTGGCCATCCTCACCACGCAGGCGGGCTTCGGCTTCTGGACCGCGGCCGTGCTGGCGGTGGTCGCCGCCCTGGTGTTCGGCGCACTCGTGGGGATCCCCGCATTGCGGATGCAGTCCCACTATCTGGGGATCGTCACGCTGGGCCTGGCCCTGGCCTTCACCAACTGGGTCACGAACGCCCACGTCGCCGGCCGGGCAGAAGGCATCAGCGACATTCCGGTCCCGCCGATGTTCGGTATCGACCTGTCCAGCGGCTACCTCTTCTATTACGTCGAGCTGATCGTCTTCGCCCTCGCCCTCGCCTTCGCCCTGCTGGTCACGCACTCTCCGCTGGGCCGGCGGCTGCGGGCGATGCGTGACGACGACCTGGCGGCCGGCGCGCTCGGCGCGGAGATCCCGCTGCTGCGCATGACCGCCTTCGTCCTGTCCGGCCTTTACGGCGGCGTCGCGGGTGTGCTGTACGCGGGGCTCATCCGCTTCGTCGCGCCCGAGTCGTTCAACATCGCCAACATGTTCCTGCTCCTGGCCATGGTGATCATCGGCGGCCGCAGCAGCATCCTGGGCTGCGTCGTCGGGGCCGTCGCGCTCTCACTGGTCAGGGAGGCGCTGCTGGACGCCTCCGCCTACGCCCAGCTCGGCTACGGCCTCGTGGTCGTGCTCGTGGTGGTGTTCGCGCCCAAGGGGCTCGCGGGCCTGCCCCGGCAGCTCCTGCGCCGGCGCGGCAACGGCTCGCGCGCCCAGCTCGGCCCGTTCCGGCCGTACGAGCCCGGGCCTCCTGCCGCACCGGGTGACGTGCTGGAAGTCCGGGACGTGACCAAGCGCTTCAAGGGCCTGGTCGCGCTCGACGAGGTGTCCCTCACCGTGCCCACAGGGCAGATCCGCGGCATCGTCGGCCCCAACGGCTCGGGCAAGACCACGCTGTTCAATGTGATCAGCGGCTTCTACACCCCCACCCAAGGGTCGATCCTCCTGCGCGGGCGTGACGTGACGGGGATCGCGCCGTACCGGCTGTCGCAGCGGGGCGTCGCGCGGACCTTCCAGAACCTGCGCCTTTTCGAAGATCTCAGCGTGCGCGAGAACATCCTCCTCGGCCTGGACCGCACACCGACCACCTGGATCTGGCGCTACCCGGGCCTGCCGTGGAAGGTGCTGGGATACGAACGGGCACTGCGCGCGCGGGCCGAGGAGCTCATCGAGCGGTTCGGGCTCACCGAGGTCGCCGAGGCCGAGCCGCGCTCGCTGCCGTACGGGATCCAGCGCCGCATCGAGCTGGCCCGCGCCATGGCCATGTCCCCGGGTCTGCTCCTGCTGGACGAGCCCGCCGCCGGAATGAACGGCGAGGAGGTGCGCCGGCTCGCCGAGATCGTCCGCTCCATCAGGGACTCCGGCGTCACCGTCGTGATCATCGAGCACAACATGGGCCTGGTCATGTCGCTGTGCGAACATGTCACCGTCCTGTCCGGCGGCCGCGTCATCGCCGACGGCCCACCGGCCGAGGTCGCCGTGCACCCGGACGTGGTCACCGCCTACCTCGGCGACTCGATGGCCGCCCCCACCGAAGCCACCGCCGAGGAGGCGACCCGATGAGCACACTCACCGTCGAGAACCTCTCGGTCCGGTACGGCGGCGTCCGCGCCGCCCACGACGTCTCCTTCACCGTCGAGCCCGGCCAGTCGCTCGGGATCATCGGCGCCAACGGCGCCGGCAAGACCTCCACCCTCAAGGCCGTCATGGGTCTCGCCCCGCGGCAGGCCACCGCCATCCGCTTCGGCGGACACGACCTCGCCCGCGCGCCCGCGCACACCCTGGTGCGGCACGGCATCGGGTACGTGCCGGAAGGACGCCACGTCTTCCCCGGTCTCAGCGTCGAGAAGAACCTCCTGCTCGGCGCCTACGCCGGCAGCTGGAAACGCACGCCCATCGACGAGGTGTACGACATCTTCCCGGTGCTGCGCGAGATGCGCCATCGCCTGGCCGGGGCACTGTCCGGCGGCCAGCAGCAGATGCTGGCGGTCGGCCGCGCGCTGATGTGCCGTCCCAAGGTGATGCTGCTGGACGAGCCGTCGATGGGGCTGTCGCCGATCCTCGTCGCCGAGATCGCCGCGGTGCTCAAACGGCTCAACGCCGACGGGCTCGCGATCCTGCTCGTCGAGCAGAACGCCAAGCTGACGTTCGACGTCACCACCACCTGCCTGGTCATGGAGAACGGCGAGATCGCCGCCACCGGCACCTCGGCCGAGCTCCGCGACGATCCCCAAGTCCGGCGCATCTACCTCGGCCTGTAACCGGCCCGCCCGGGCCGCCGCCTGGGCGGCCTTCGGGCTGCCGTTCTTTTCCGGAAAATCGGATCGATTGGTCCACTTGGTGGACCAGCAAGGAGTCGTCATGGTCCGTCGCAGAGAATTACTCATGGGCACCGTCGCCGCCGTCGCGCTCGCGGGCGCCGGCGCCGGAGAGGCCGCCGCCACCGGCCGCTCTCACAAGAACTTCCCCAAGGTCGGCGGGAATCTGGCGAACCAGAACTACAGCGGGCTGCGCGGGCTGCACCGTGGCAACATCAGGCGGCTGCGGGGGGCGTGGGTCAACCACATCGAGGGCGGGCTCATGGCGGGCAACAGCCAGAGCACGGCCGTGGCGGTGGACGGCGTCCTGTACGTCGAGTCGGCGCTGGGCAACGTCGTCGCGGTGGACGGTCGTACCGGCGCCACCAAGTGGAAGTACGAGCAGACCCGCGGCGCCGTCACCAGGCGCGGGGTGGCGGTCGGCGCCGGCAAGGTCTTCACCTGCGCCAACGACAACTGGATCGTCGCCCTGGACCAGAAGACCGGCCAGGTGGTCTGGGAGCGGCAGCACAACGGCTACGGCAACCTGGAGAAGGTCGCCGTCGTCTACCACGACGGCATGCTCTACTGCGGCACCAACGACGGTCCGCGCGGTGCCGCGCTCGCTTTCGACGCCGACGACGGCGACCTGGTCTGGCACTTCTGGGGCACGCCGGGGGCCGGCGAGTTCGGCAACGACACCTGGGAGGGCGACTCCTGGCAGACCGGCGGGGCCACGCCGTGGATGCACTGCGCCATCGATCCCGAGCTGGGCCTGGTCTACTGGACGTTCGGCAACGCCCGGGGCAGCCGCTCCTCCCAGGACGGCTCGCAGCGCGGCGGCCAGAACCTGTTCGCCAACTCGATCGTGGCGATGGATCTGAAGACCGGCGCCTACCGCTGGCACTTCCAGTCGATCCATCACGACATCTGGGACATGGACAACGTCATGGCACCGGTCCTGGTCGACGTCCGCGTGCACGGCCGGATGCGCAAGCTGGTCGTGTACGGCAGCAAGACCGGCATGTACTACATCCTCGACCGATCCGACGGCTCCGCCCCGCTGGGCATCGACGAACTGCCCGTGCCGCAGGAGCCCCGGCAGAAGACCTGGCCCACCCAGCCTTTCCCACGCCAGGGCGGCTGGACCGAGCTCACGCCGGTGTGGCAGCCGCTCGGCACCGAGATCCCCGGTCTCCCGCACCGGGCCGTCCCCAACTACAAGATCGGCTCGCTCTACACGCCCCACTGGGACGAGCCGATCCTCACCATCCCCGGGCACGGCGGCGGCGCCGACTGGAACCACCAGTCCTACAGCCACAGCACCCGCCTGGTGTACACCGGCTTCGGCTACGTGGCCGCCGCCCACTCCCTGACGGAGGCGTCCAACGGGCTGCGGCCACCGGGCGAGTACATGACGGGCGGCGTCGTGGCCGTGGATCCGAGCACGAACCGGATCCGGTGGAAGAAGAACATGCCCTACTCGCTGGCCCACGGCAACGGCATCCTCACCACCGCCACCGACCTGCTGTTCATCGGCCAGCCGGACGGCAACCTGCTCTGCCTGGACGCCCGCGACGGGCGGGAGCTATGGCGCTGGCAGACGGGTGCCGCCGTCAGCAGCTCCCCCATCTCGTACGAGATCGACGGCGAGCAGTACATCGCGGTGTACGCAGGCGGCACCGGCATCCCGTACGGCAACTCAGCCCCGCGCGGCGACCACCTGTGGACCTTCAAGCTGGAGGGAACCGTGCCTCCGGCCGCGACCCCGCCTCCTCCCGCGGTCCGCCGCCCGGTCTCCGGAGGCCCGGTGGACGGCGCCGCTGTGAACAACACCGTCGTGCTCGCCCGCACCTACGAGAACGGACAGGTCGGCACGGTCGAGTCCGCGGCGGTGAACGCCATGGCCCCGACCCACCTGCGGGTGCCGGTCGGGACCACCGTCACGTTCGTCAACCCCGCGGACAACGTCCACGTCCACGGGGCCACCCAGTTCTTCGAGGGCCTCTTCGACGTGCGGCTCAAGCCGGGCGAATCATTCCAGTACACCTTCACCAAGCCGGGCGAGTACTTCTTCAACGACAGCCACAGCCCGCGGCCCACCGGCAAGATCGAAGTCACTCACTGATCACGGCGACGCTCGGCCGCAGCAGCGCGAACCGCTCCAGGACCCGCGGATCGTGGCCGGCGGCCGGCTCCCTGATCCGGTCGAAGGCGCCGTACACGCCGGGCATGCCGAGAACCATGCGTACCGAGCCGTCCGCACGGTTCCTCCTTCAGATGGCGGCCAGTTCGGTCAGGTGGGTGAGCATGCGCTCTGTGTCCGGAGTACGGCCGGTGAACAGGCGGAAGGCGTGCGCGGCCTGGAAGACGACCATGCCGCCGCCGTCCAGCGTCCGGCAGCCCAGCGCGCGAGCCTGCTTGAGCAGCTCGGTCTCCAGCGGCCGGTAGACGATGTCGGCCACCCACAGGCTCGGATGCAGCAACGACGCATCCAACGGCGTGCCCGGGTGGTGTGCCATCCCGGTGGGGGTCGCATGCACCAGCCCGTCCGCCCGCGCCAGCAGCTCCGGCAGCTCCCGCCGGTCGGCCGGGCGCGCCCGCTCGGGGCCGAAGCGCGCGGCCAGCTCGTCGGCAAGAGCGTAAGCGCGTTCCGGCTCGGCGTCGACGACGATGACATGGTCGGCGCCCATGGTGAGCAACGCATGCGCGACCGCCGCGCCCGCGCCTCCGGCGCCGAGCTGCACGATCTGCCGTGTCGGCGCGTCCGGCAGGCCGCGGGCGAACGACTCGGCGAAGCCCGTCCAGTCGGTGTTGTGCCCGATGGCGCGTTCGCTGTCGAAGACCACGGTGTTGACCGCGCCCAAGGTGCGGGCGTCTGGGGAGAGCTCGTCCAGGTACGGGATGACCGTCTGCTTACAGGGGTGGGTGATGTTGAGCGCGTCATAGCCGAACCGGCGGGCCGTACGCACGAGCTCTCCGACGTCGAGGCCCAGGCGGTCGGTGTCGAGCAGGCGGTAGACGTAGTGCAGCCCGTGGTGGGCGGCCTCCCGCTCGTGGAGCGGAGGACTGAGCGAGGGACCGATGCCCGAGCCGATCAACCCGATCAGGAACGAGGCCATCAGTTCTTCCTCTCCAGCACGTGCGAGACCGGGCCCGTTGAGGACCGTACGCGGGACATGATTCCCTAATGTACGTACTAGTGAGTTAGGTGACTAGATGCCAAGCTCATGCGGGGGCCGGAATGGTGCTCACCTCGGCCGCGCCTGCTGAACATGGTGGCCGGCAGGTCATGGGTGGTGCTGGATCTCACGGCCTTCGTCCAGCGTCCAGCTCCCCCACGCCCTCGACGACCACAGGGGCGCGCGAGCTCGGAGGGCGCGCGTTGCACTTGAAGGTGTCGGGGTTCGTGTGCAGGGCCGGGACGCATGTCAGCGTCCGGGCCCACCGCGTACTGCAGGACGAAGGCGGCGTAGCCGAGGGGCTTGAGCCACTCGCCGTGGTGGGTGTACCCCCGCCGGGGCGAACGACGAGGCCGGGGACCGGGTCTCCAGCTCGTCTTGGAGGGCCTGCGGTGCCGATGGGGGCTCCCAGGCCGCTGCGGTCGAAGGCCCGCCGGCCAAGGAGTGACATCGACCGGCTCATGGAACAGGTTGTCAGGCGGTCGCTCGTGTGTACCGGTCGGCGAGACGGCGCAGGTGCGCGAGGAGTTCCGGCGGCCCGGTGACGTCGAAGTCCGCGCCGAGCAGGCCGAGGTAGACGCCGAGGGTCTCGACCGTATCCGCGCCGGTGTGCAGGACGCAGGTGCGTTCGTCGACGCGTTCGACTGTTCCGACCGCCGGGTTGATCCGATCGGCGACGACGTCGGCCGGCGCGTGCACGGTGACCTTCACCCGGTAGCGCCAGGCGGCGGCGGATACCCGGCGTGACACGTACGCGGCGACGTCTCCGTCGGGCAGGTCGCGCGGTGTGAAACGGGGGCCGGTCGGGGTGCGAGGTCGTATCCGGTCGACGCGGAAGGTACGCCAGTCGCCCCGCTCGACGTCCCATGCCAGCAGGTACCAGCGGCGGCCCCAGTTGACCAGCCGGTACGGCTCGACGGTGCGCACAGTGGCCGCACCGGCATGGTCGTGGTAGTCGAACCGGAGCCGTTCCCGGTCACGGCAGACCGCGGTCAGGGTGGTCAGGATTGACGGGTCGACACTGGGACCGGCGTCGCCGTCGCGGGAAACCGGCACCATGTAGGCCTGCAGGGTGTTGACCCGGCGCCGCAGCCGGGACGGCAGCACCTGCTCCAGCTTCGTCAGCGCCCGCAAGGACGCCTCCTCAATCCCCGCGATGGCGCCATTGGTCGCGGTCCCGAGGCCGACCGTGACGGCGACCGCTTCCTCGTCGTCGAGCAGCAGCGGCGGCAGCGCGGCGCCGGCGCCGAGACGGTAGCCGCCGGTGGCGCCGCGCGTGGCCATTACGGGGTAACCGAGGCTGCGCAGGCGCTCCACGTCGGTGCGCACGGTCCGTCCGCTCACCCCGAGGCGCTCGGCGAGTTCGGCGCCGGTCCAGTCGCGTGACGTTTGCAGGAGGGAGAGCAGCCGCAGGAGGCGGGCGGAGGTTTCCAACATTGTTCAAGGATTCCAGACAATTAGGATCAGAGTCGTCCTAATAGTCCGACAGAGTCGATGACATGACCGAGATCCGCGAATTCCGCATCGACATCCCGCAGGCCGACCTCGACGAGCTGACCGAGCGTCTGGCCCGGGTCCGCTGGGCCAACGAGCTGCCCGACGCCGGCACCGGCTACGGCGTCTCGCTGCAGTACCTGCAGAGCCTCGTCCAGCGGTGGCGCGACGGGTACGACTGGCGCGCGTGGGAGGCGAAGCTCAACGAGTACCCGCAGTTCACCACGGTCATCGACGGGCAGAACGTGCACTTCCTGCACGTCCGCTCACCCGAGCCGGACGCCACGCCACTGCTGCTCACACACGGCTGGCCGACCACCATCGTCGAGTACCTGGATGTGATCGGCCCGCTGAGCGACCCGCGAGCCCACGGCGGCGACCCGGCCGACGCCTTCCACCTGGTGATCCCCTCGGTGCCCGGTTTCGGCTTCTCCGGCCCGACCACCGAGCCGGGCTGGAACCGGTACCGGATCGCGAAGGCGTGGGCCGAGCTGATGCGCCGCCTCGGCTACGAGCGCTACGGCGCGCACGGTAACGACGGCGGCTCGCTCATCTCGCCCGAAGTGGGCCGCTGCGATCCCGGGCACGTCATCGGCGTGCACGTCACCCAGGTCTTCTCCTTCCCCTCCGGCGACCCGGCCGAGCTGGCCGGCCTGTCCGAAGAGGACCAGAAGAAGGTCCAGTTCCTGCAGTGGTGGGTGGAGAACGGCGGCGCGTACGACAAGCTGCAGTCCACCGCACCGCAGACCCTGGCACACGCGCTGGCCGACTCGCCGGTGGGGCAGCTGGGCTGGAACGCGCAGCTGCTCGGCCCGAACCTCGACCCGGACTACGTGCTGACCAACACGATGATCTACTGGCTCACCAACACCGCCGCGTCATCCGCGCGCTTCTACTACGAGGACTTTCACGCCACCGACAGGCCGACCGAACCCACCACCGTGCCGCTCGGGCTGGCGAACTTCGCCTCGGACTTCCAGTCGATCCGCCCGTTCGCCGAACGCGACCACAAGAACATCCTGTCCTGGAACGTGTACGACACGGGCAGCCACTTCGCCGCGCACGACGCGCCCGACCTGCTGGTCGACGACATCCGCGGCTTCTTCCGCCGGCTCCGCTGACCTCGGCCGGCCCGGGAACGGGTGGCGAGCGCCCGCCACCCGTACCCCTGTTCTGACCCGCCGCGCCGACCTCACCCCACTGCAGGCCATCGAGCGTCTTGTGGGCTTGCAGGCGCAGCCTCCGCACACCTGGCATGCAGGACTGTGGACCCGACTCACCGAGTGCCGGCCCCGAGGATGTCGCGGAGCCGTTCACCGAGCGGCGCTGGACACCGACGAGGTGGTGGCAGCGGGTCGGGAGCTGCTCGATGAGCGGCCCTGCACCCCGGGCGAGCTCGGCCGGCTGCCGGCCCAGCGGTGGCCGGACCGCGACCCGGCGAGCCTCGCCTACGCGGTGCGCAACCTGCCGCCTGTGGTGCAGGCCCCGCCACGTGGGATGTGGGGCGCCGGACTTTCGCCGGCAGAACTTCGAGCCGCACGGACCGGTTCCCCGTCCGGTGTTCCTCGACGGCTTCACGGCGGGGACCTGGACGTTCGCCACGGCGCGGGGCGCGGCGACGCCGACCGTGCGCCCCGTTCGCGCCGCTGTCCGCGTCCGACCGCGACGCGTTGACCGTCGAGGGCAGGGCTGATGGACCGGACCGATGAGGACCCTCACGACGCGGTAGTGGTCGTCCGTCGAAGGTGTCCGTCGAAGGGGCCCCGGCAGCAACAAGGCGTCCTACCTCCGGTCACAGCAACAGCCGTCCTCGCAGGACCTCAGCTCACAGCAGTCGTCTTTGCACGACATCGGCGATGACGGCGTCCACGACCTTGCTGACTTCCCCAGGCTCCGGAGGGACCCCCTCCCGGCCGGCGAACAGCATGTGCCCGGCCCCGATCAGGGAGAGCGCCAGCGCGTCCACGTCGGCGTCCGCCGCGATGCGGCCCAGCTCGCACTCCTCGTTGAGGTAAGCGGCGATCATGGCCGCGGCATCCGTCAGGACCGGGACGCCGGGACCCGGCCGGGCCTGGCGCAGCCGGGCGCGCAACTCGTCCCGGAAGATGACAAGACCGACGATCGCCACGGCGACCGAGTCGAACACGGCAATCAGCGCCCCGGTCAGGTTGCCGGCGACGGTGCCGGTCCCGGCGGAGCCGCGCAGGGCTGAGGCCTGGCCCTCGAGCCGGGCGATGCGGCCCTGCACGAGCTCGCCGAGGAAGGCGTCGAAGTCCTCGAAGTGCCGGTGCAGGACACCCTTGGCGACGCCCGCCTCCGCCGTGACGGCCCGGCTGGTCAAGCCGCTCGCCCCGTCCCGGAGCAGGACGCGCTCGGCCGCGTCGAACAGCTGCTCCCGCACATCCCGGAGGGCCACTCCAGTGGGCATCGCCCGCTCCTCCTTCACACGCCTTGCGCCCGCCCTTCGCTCACCGCGAACTGCGGTCCGGTTGCCGAGTGGGCGCGTGCCCACTATGGTGGGCGCATGCCCACTATAGCGCAGGAGCAGCCAGAGCCTCCGCGGAACGAGCCTCATAAGGCCAGGCAGATGGCGGAGTCGTTCGGGGTCGACGCCGAACGCTACGACCGGGCCCGGCCCCACTATCCCGACGCCCTGGTCCAGCAGATCATCGCCGCCAGCCCCGGCCCCGACATCGTCGACGTCGGATGCGGCACCGGCATAGAAGCCCGTCAGCTCCTGGCGGCCGGGTGCAAGGTGCTGGGTGTCGAGCCGGACGTACGGATGGCCGAGTTCGCCCGCCGTACCGGGGTCGAGGTCGAGGTGGTGACGTTCGAGGACTGGGACGCCGCCGGTCGTACCTTCGACGCGGTCGTCGCCGGGCAGTCCTGGCACTGGGTGGACCCGGTCGCGGGCGCAGCCAAGGCGGCGCAGGTGCTGCGTCCCGGCGGCCTGCTCGCGGTGTTCGCACACGCGTACGACCCGCCGCCCTTCGTCGCGGAGGCGTTCGCCACCGTCTTCCGGAAGGTGGCACCCGACTCGCCACTCAACGCCGGACCGCCGAGGCCGGCCCAGGACATCTACCAGGCCATGTTCGCCACGTTCGCCGACGGCATCCGGAAGGCGGCCGGATTCGGCGAGCCGGAGCAGCGGAGATTCGACTGGGAGCAGTACTACAGCCGCGACGATTGGCTCGACCTGCTGCCCACCACCGGCGCGCTCACCCGGCTTCCACCGGACAAGCTGGCCGAGGTGCTGGAGGGCGTCGGAGCCGCCATCGACGCGATCGGGGGCGGCTTCACCATGGCCTACACCACGATGATGATCACCGCGTCACTGAACACCTGAGCCGTCCGCCACTGCGAGGGCGCTGGTTCAGGAGAACTCGTTCACCGGCGACGTCACCTGTACCCGCTCTCACGTCGCTCGTCCTGGACCCAGAGTCGCGTCGTGCCCGGCACGGGGACGATGTCGACGATGCGGTCGGCTGGGCCGCCCACCGGTAAGGCCGATCTGGTCCATGGAGTGGCAGGAACGGCTCCAGTACCACCCACTGAGCGGCAGTCAGATCGCCACGGCCCACTCAGAGATCATCTTAGAAGTGGACCACCTGAGAGATCCGCTTCCGAAGAGTCCCTGGTGAGCCAGGCGGGCGGAGCCACCGCCATCCAGCGGTCCGATGAGGGGTTGCCGTTGTAGCCATCGACCCCGATGCCGGGGTTCATGGAGACCGCGTCGCACATGTAGTTGATCGGCCCGGCGGCGGGCCGGGCGGCGATGCCCCCAGGCCGTCCGGCGCCTGCGCTAACGCGGTGTGACCAGGCGCGCTTCGTAGGCGGCGATGACGAGTTGGGCGCGGTCCCGGGCCTGCAGCTTGGCCAGCAGGCGGCTGATATGCGTCTTCACGGTCCCGGGGCTCACTTGGAGCCGTCCGGTGGCGTCGATGTCGAGCCCGCCGACCACGGGCTGGGCCGCTCTCGGGGTGGGCTGACCACCAAGCTGCATCTGGCCGTCGAGCAGGGGCAGAAGCTGTTATCGCTGATCATCACTGCTGGTCAACGCGGGGATTCTCCTCAGTTCCAGCCCGTGCTGGAGCGGATCAGTGTGCCCCGGCTGGGGCCGGGACGCCCGCGTAAGCGTCCGGACAGGGTCCGTGCCGATAAGGCGTACGGCTCGCGCGCCAATCGCGCCTATCTGCGGAGGCGCGGCATCGCGTGCACGATCCCGGAGAAGGCCGATCAGATCCGTCACCGCAAGAACCGGGGCAGCCGAGGCGGTCGGCCGCCCACGTTCTGCAAGATCGACTACCGTGAGCGTCATGCCGTGGAATGCGGCATCAACCGGCTCAAACGCCACCGGGCCGTCGCGACCAGGTACGACAAGCTCGCCGTCCGCTATGAAGCCACCGTGACCATCGCCGCCATCAACGAGTGGCTGTGATCAACATATTCGGCATACCCGGAACATACCAACCGTCTTTATGATCGCGCTCCATTACGACGCGACGGAAGGCGACGAAAGTGACACCCCGGAACTACCGGCTGAATGCTGCCTGCGTGGCAGTGGTTGTCGGCTGCGTCGCGCTGCCGGCCACGCAACCGGCCACGGCGGCGGGCACCGCGACTGCGACGAGCGCTGCGACGGGCACTCTTAGGTTCACCTACGAGAACGGCGAGATCTCCTCGGGTACCGAACTCGAGGTCAACAAATGCTGCACACACTCGCTCAGGATCAGTTCCCTCGCACGGACCGGTCAGCGCGCGGTCATGAGCCAGCTGAAATACGGCGATCCGGAGGTCGAGGGCGGAGTCAGGGCGGAATCGCACACGCTCCACAACAAGGCCAGCCACTTCAGGTCGGGCACCACGGCCTACTACGGGTTCAGCATCTACATCCCGAGCACGTGGGAGAAGGACTCCAGGGAGGAGATCGTCTTCCAGTGGAAGCCGTGGCGCGACAAGTGCGAGGAGCAGAAGTGGCCCAGCGCGTTCCTCGCCGTGCAGCCCACCGGTAAGTTTCAACTGCGCGTCAACTCTGACGGCAACCGCTGCTCGACGTCCGCGTCCTTCCAGAAGGCCAGCTACAACCTGGCTGACGTGCAGCCGGGGCGGTGGCACGACTTTGTGTTCCACATCAAGTGGAGCCACGGCAGCGACGGCGCCCTCACCGGCTGGCATCAGACTCACAAGACGCCCGGCTGGAAAAAGGTCGTGAGCGCCACCGGGGCCAACACCTTCAACGACGACGCCGGGACCGAGGGCTATCTGAAGTGGGGGCTCTACAAGCCCGCGTGGAACACCGCACCGACTCTCGTCCAGAACCGGGTGATCTTCCACGACAACGTCGCCGTGGGCACGTCGTTCAACGCCGTCGACCCTGCGAAGAACTAAGGGATGTTGCAAAGCGGCTGTCGGTAGCGAGCAGCGGTCCAGAGTGGTGCATTGCGAGGCGGAGGAGGAATCAGCGTGGGGTTGCCGGCGACTGACGATGACTCGCGGGGCAGAGCAACGCCGCGAGATGCCGCGCTGGGCGTCGCGCAGTAGGACATGGCTTTTGAAACACCCCCTAGATCTCCGATCGAGGTCGAACGTGGTCAACATGAGAACCCGGGTATCCCCGGCGATCTGCTGGGTCGCGGTGATGCCGTCCATGTCCGGCATCCTGACGTCCATGAGCACCACATCGGGTGACTCCGTCCGGGCGAGCGCCACCGCCTGCTGTCCGTCGGCCGTTTCCCCGACCACGGTGAGATCGTCCTCCGAGTTGATCAGCAAACGGAAGCTGCCCCGCAGCAGTGCCTGATCATCGGCGATGAGCACCCGAATCAAGAGATCTCCCATAACGCGCCCACCGCGAGCAGACTCGGCGTGAGCCAGGCCGGTCAGGGATCTCCCATGACGCGTACACGCCGAACCCGCTCCCCGGCCGAGGCCCGGCCTCGAAGGCGCCGCCGTACATCATGGCCCGTTCACGCATCCCCGCAAGACCGTGTCCGCCCGTCTGGCCCGGCAGCACGCGCTGCCCCGGCCCGTCGTCGACCACGGAGATCCTCACAGTCCTGTCGACGACCGACACGCTGGCCTGGCAATGGGCGGGAGCGGCGTGCCTGACGACGTTGGTGATCGCCTCCTGAACGATGCGATAGACGGATAACCCCATGCTGTCGGGCACGGTTCCGCTCACCGAGAGGTCGACCTGCACGCCGGCCTCCGCCGCCCGGTCCGCCAGGGAGGGCAGGTCGGCGAGGCCGGGGAGCGGCGCGCGCTCGGGTGCGCCGCCGGGTGAACGCAGTGCGCCGAGAAAATGGCGCCTGAGCCAGCGGATGCCGTCGGGGTCGAGGCCGCGCCCCCACCGTGATCGAGCGCTTCCTCCCCGCTCCCTGGAACGACTGGATGGGCTCCCTGACGGTCCCATCACTGACGAGGCAGTTGACCGGCGTTCCCGGCTCCGGTGCCTTCGGCCCCTCCTCAGCCATCGCGATCCTGGCCGGTTATGTCGTGATCTCCCTCCTCACGGCAGCCCTGGCCATCAACCGCCGCGACGCCTGAGCACAACCGCTCCCTCAGCGCCCTGTCGCTCCATCGAGCTCGCGGTGCCACAGGTCCTCACAGATCCCGCGACGCCGGCGAGCAGGTGGCGGCGGTAGGTGGTGAACGGCCGGAGCAGGTGTTCGCCCCGGCCGGCGTCAGGAGCTCGTGAGGATGACGAGTTGCTGGGTCGCTCGGGTCATGGCGACATAACGGTCGACCGCTCCTTCGATGCCCTGGCCGAACGCCTCTGGGTCGATGAGGACGACCAGGTCGAACTCGAGCCCTTTCGACAGCTCCGGGGTCAGCGACCGGACGCGGGACGTCTCCTGGAACGTGGGATCGCCGATGACGCACGCGATCCCGTCGTCATGCTCGGCGAGCCAGGTGTCCAGGATCGAGCCCAGATCCGAAGCGGACCCGTGGACGACGGGGACGCCGTTGCTGCGGATGGAGGTCGGCACGTTGGCGTCCGGGAGCACGGCCCGGATGACCGGCTCGGCTTCCGCCATGATTTCTTCCGGCGTCCGGTAGTTGATGCTCAGGGAGGCCAGGCTGATCCGGTCGAGCCCGATCCGCTCGAGCCGTTCCTGCCACGACTCCGTGAACCCGTGCCGGGCCTGAGCACGATCCCCGACGATGGTGAAGCTCCGGGACGGGCACCGGATCAGCAACATCTGCCACTCCGCGTCGGTCAGTTCCTGAGCCTCGTCCACGACGACGTGCGCGAACGGGCCGGCGAGCAGATCCGGGTCGCTGCCGGGCAGCTCGGTGTCGTCGACCAGGGTGTTCTGCATGTCCTGTCCCCGCAGCATCGTCACCAACCCTTCACCGTCGTCATCGGCCTCGAGGAGGTTGTCGACGACCCGCGCCATGCGCTCGCGTTGGGCCGCGACGGAGGCGTCATGCCGACGCTTACGTCGCGACGCCTCCGGGTCGCCGAGCCGCTGCCGTGCCGCGTCCAGGAGCGGCAGGTCGGACACCGTCCAGGCCTGGGCGTCTTCGCGCTGCAACCGCCGAACGTCGTCGGGGCTGAGCCAGGGAGCGCACATCCGCAGGTAGGCGGGTACCGACCACAGGTCTCCGACGAGGTCAGCCGCTTCGATCAGCGGCCACGCGCGGTTGAAGGTCGTGAGCAACTCCCGGTTCCGCAGCAGCGACTTGCGCAGCAGGTCGGCCGGGGCCTCGCCGTCGTGCTTGTCCACCAGGATCGTGAGCAGTTCCTTCCAGATCTGGTCGCGGGCCTCGTTGTGCGGGGTACCGGGTTCTGGTGCTTCGAACGCCTCGGCCCAATCGTCGGCGCTCAGCCAGATGTCGGACCAGTGGGTCGTGACCGTCATCCCCTTGGTGGGCGGGTTCTCGTAGAACCTGACGGCCGGCTCGATCGCCTTCACCAGGTTCGCGGACGACTTCAGGAGGGCCACGTCCGGGTCGGCCTCGATCGCCGCTGCGGCTCCCTCGGCGACGAGGTCCCGCAGGGTGCAGGTCTGCACGCCCTCCTCTCCGAGGCTGGGGAGGACGTCGGCGACGTAGGCCAGGTAGGGCTTGTGCGGACCGACGAACAGCACGCCGCCGCGGCGGTGACCGAGGCGAGGGTCGGAGTAGACGAGGTAGGCGGAGCGGTGCAGGGCGACGACGGTCTTCCCCGTGCCCGGACCGCCGTCGACGACGAGAGCGCCGCGGGATCCCGCCCGGATGATGGCGTCCTGGTCGGCCTGGATGGTGCCGAGCACGTCTCGCATGCGTGCCGACCGGTTGCTGCCCAGGCTGGCGATGAAGGCGGACTGGTCGTCGAGCGCGGCGTGCCCGGCGAACCCGTCCGAGGTGAACACCTCGTCCCAGTAGTCGCTGATCCGGCCGCGGGTCCAGCGATACCTGCGGCGGCTTGCCAGACCCATCGGGTTGGCGTGGGTGGCTCCGAAGAACGGCTCGGCGGCGGGTGAGCGCCAGTCGAGCAGCAGCCGACGACCCGCGCTGTCCGTAAGGCCGAGTCGTCCGACGTACACCGGCTCGGGGTCGTCTGCAGTCACCATGTGTCCGAGGCACAGGTCCAAACCGAAACGACGCAGCGCGCGCAGGCGAGCGGTCAGCCGGTGGATCTCCAAGTCCCGGTCCATCGCCTGCCGGCCTATGCCGCCGGGCGCCTTGCGCTCGGCATCGAGGCGGTCGGACAGGTCGGCGATCGACTGCTCGAGGCTTTTCGCGATGGCCGCGAAGTGCTGCTCATCGCCGGCGATCAGCGTCGGGTCGGCCTTGCGGGAGAGGCGGTCGGGAAGGTCGAACGCGCTGGTAGTCAGCGGGTTCACGTCATTAGCTCCGATCTGAGTCGCTTGCGACCATTACGCGTAACAAGGTCTGAACCGGCGTGACAAACGTAGCGGCCAGGACGAGCGGCGCTCCGTCTGAGGTGGACGCCGTGGCCGTTGCCGGTTCAGGTCGCCAGGGTTTGCAGGTTCTCGTGTTTCCGGGTCCCGGCTCGGCGATCCCGCGTGGTTCACGCGGACACGGGCGGCCTTTCCCGGCTGACCACGTCGAGCGGCACGCCGACACCGGCCAGCCGCTGCGCGAACTCCTCGTCCGGCGGCGCGTGCACCCGCACCTCCACGCCGAGTTCCCGCAAGCGCACCGCGAGTGCCGCCAGCGGTTCGACGTCCCCGCGCGACCCATACGTCGACAACAACACGCGCACTTCGCGTCCCCCATTTACGCAGGTTCTGGCCCCGGCCGACGATTCTGCAGCACGACCCGGGTCTTGCCGCAAGCCCCCCGGTGCGCTATACGTTGAGAGTGGAAAGGAGCGGGATGCTCCCCTTTCCCTTCAACGTCCGCCGTGGACGTCCTCCTCGCGAAGCCGCGCCGCGTACGCCGGTGCCGTCGGCCCAAGAGGGTCCCCATAGGCCTACCGGATGCAGCCGCGGAACGAGAAGTTCTTCACTCTCTTCAGCCTCATCTAGCGAGGAACCCCGGGCGTTTACGTTTACGCCCGGGAGGAATCGCTTCCCTGACCTGAGCTTGCCTCCGGACGTCAGTCCGGACGCTTCTGGTTCTCGATGTACTCCTTGATGATCGGTAGAGGTGCTCCCCCGCAGGAGGCGGCAAAGTAGGACGGCGACCAGAAATGACCGCCCCACAGATACCTGAGGATATGGGCAGGATACTCCCTGCGCAGGAACCGGGCCGAAACGCCCTTGAGGCTGTTGACCAGGGCCGCACCTCCCAGCAATGCTCGCACTGCGGGCACGTGGACAAGAACAACCGGCCCGATCAGGAAACCTTCACCTGCACGTCGTGCGGCTTCGCTGAGCACGCCGACGTCAACGCGGCCCGCAACATCGCCTCACGCGGTGCGGCGGGCTGGGCAGTGAGTCACGCTGCCTGACGCGGACCGGACCGTCGACGCAATCGACGGCGAGGAGGTGCAAGCTCGGTCGTTTACGTTTACGGCCGAGAAGCTGACAGCGGATACGGCGTAGCCCCTGGACGTCGCTCCGTATGCTCCGTATGAACATGGGGCGTTGGCGCCTCGCGCACCCGCGGCCGTGGCATCTGCCTGGATGTACCGAAGGGCCGCCGTCTGTTCCTCCAGAGATGGCGACGCATAGCGTTGATCATGTTGGCGCTACGCTCTTTGCCGTCGTGGTGTCACAAAACTGCAGTGCCCGGCATCTTGTGGGTGACACAGTCGAGTGCGAACAGACAGGAGCCACCCATGGCCAGCGTTGCGGACCACGCCGGAGGTCGCGGCGGGGACAGAAGCGGGAACGACCGCCCCGACCCCGCCACCGAGGCGTTCGTCACCCACCGCAACCTGCTCTTCACGGTCGCCTACGAGATGCTCGGCTCGGCCGCCGACGCCGAGGACGTCCTTCAGGAGACCTGGCTGCGGTGGGCGGACGTCGATCTCGGCACGGTGCTGGACCAGCGCGCGTACCTGGTCAAGATCGCCACCCGGCAGGCGCTCACCAGACTGCGCGCGCTCGGGCGGCGCAAGGAGTCCTACGTCGGCCCCTGGCTGCCCGAGCCGCTGCTGACCTCGCCCGACGTGGCCGAGGACGTCGAGCTGGCCGAGAGCGTCTCGATGGCGATGCTGCTGGTGCTGGAGACGCTCACGCCGACCGAGCGGGCGGTGTTCGTGCTGCGCGAGGTCTTCGATCTGGCCTACGACGAGATCGCCGAAGCCGTCGACAAGAGCCCGGCCGCGGTCCGCCAGATCGCCCACCGGGCGCGGGCACACGTCGCCGCGCGCCGGCCGCGCGGGGTCGTCTCCCCGGCCGAGACCCGAGGCGTGCTCGAGGCGTTCCAACGGGCGGTCGAAACGGGTGATCTGCAGAACCTGCTCGACATCCTCGCGCCGGATGTCGTCGCCCTGAGTGACGGTGGCGGAATCAAGCAGGCCCTGCTGCGGCCCATCGTGGGAGCCGACAGGGTCGCTCGCGTGTTCGCCGCCGGTTTGAACAAGGTCGGCGCCGAGATGTCGCTCAAGCCGGTGCAGGTCAACGGCGGCCCGGCGCTGCTCGTCCGGCTCAACGGGGAGATCGACGGCGTCATGGCGGTGCGGGTCGAGGACGGCTTGGTGACCGGGCTCTACTACGTGCGCAATCCTGAGAAGCTGTCGCGTGTGGAGCAGGAGACGGCAATGGGCCGTTGACTCTCAGGGTGCTCGATCGGCACCGATCCGCGGGTTACCTCGGATGCCAGCGGCCGATCTTCTTGGAGATGAGAGTGGCGCCGATGCGCGTGTAGAACCGCTGAGCCGCCTCGTTGGTCTCGGCCACTTCCCAGCGGATCAGCTTGCCCTTTGCGGCTTCGGCGACCGCGCGCATCAGCTGCTCTCCCACTCCGCAGCCGCGTTCGGCGCCGGAGACGTACAGGTCGTCCAGCGCGAGGTAGTCCTCGCCGGACCAGAAGCTGATCCGCTCCAGCCAGGAGGCGTACCCGATGGCCTTGCCGTCCCGCTCGGCGATCAGATAGGCGATCTCCGAACGGGTCAGCATCCGTTCGAGGCCGGGGACGCTGACAGTGATGGCTGATGCCTGGTCTTGGTGCTCGGCCAGCTCGCGGATGAGGCCATGCACGGTGGAGGCGTCATCGGGTGTGGCGCGACGAATCGATATCACGGTGGTCCTCTCAGGACGGGGTCAGGGACTGGATGTTGTTGAGGGCGGCTGCCGGCCTCGCATGCTTGTGAATGAGCCGGATGGGCCCGGCGGTCATTCGCCCGGGGTGCTGCGACCGGTGGGCGGGACGTGGCCGAGCCGCCGCAGCGCCGGCACCGCCGCGCCGCCGAGGCTGTCGCGGGTGGCGGTTGCGGCTTTGTGCGGCGGCGCCGAGCCGACGACCAGGTTGGTGGTCAGCGCCATGGATGCGGCGTCGACCCGCAGACGACAAGGGGACATCCCTTCAAGATCGATCTCTAGGTGCCCGGCGACCGCAGGCGTCCCGGGATCTTCAGATGGATGGCCTCGCGCGCCGGGTACACCCTGCACGCGAGGCGAGAACCGTACCCCCGTTAGGTACTGTTGGAACAGAACCCTACCCCGGCTGGGTATAAAGGAGATGCAGGTGTCCGACGAAAAAAGCGACTTCGAGCCGGGGTCTATCCGTGTTCGGCGTGCCGCCCGTGATCGGTGACCTGGGCGTCGAACCAGGCATGTAGGGCCTTGAGCAGGGACGGGTCGGAGGTGGTGTAGGCGACCTGCGCTCCGGCAGGGGTTTGCGCGTAGCTGATGTCGATCCGGCTGTGACCTTGTTCGAGTTCACGCAGGCCCGGCATCCCGGCGCCGTGGATGGAGGCCGGATCGCCGAAGTCCCCCTGCCTGAAGTTCGCGGCTTCCATGGTGAGGTGCTCACGGATGAGCTTGACCTGCTGCTCGTCAGCCGGGTCATCTGCGGTGACGGTTTGAAGGCCGCCCGTGGCCGCCTTGGTGAAGCGGTGAGTGGTGCGCTCGAGGTCGAAGGGCATCACCTGTTTGCCCTTGTCCGCGACCTCCGCCTGGCGGTCCGCCAAGGCGGGTTGCCCGTTCCGGCTGATGAGCGCATAGCCGGCGATGGCGATGGCGATGACCGCGAGCGCGGCGATGAGCAACAGGACACGTCGATTCTTAATTTTCATCCATTGCCTCCGTGAGGATTTCGAGGGCGCGCAGCACATTGGTGCGTTCACCCGCAGGGACACGGTCCAGCGCCGCCGAGAAGCGTGCCGCCCTGGCCGCGGCCAGGCGCTTCGCGGCGTTGGTCCCGGCGGGAGTGAGCTGGACCAGCACGCCTCGCCCGTCATCCGGGGCCGGCGTGCGTTCGGCCCAGCCGCGATTGATGAGCTGGGTGACAAGGCGGCTGGTGCTGCTCTTTTCCAGACGGAGTCGCTGAGCCAGGTCGCTCTGCCGCAGGGCGCCGTCCCTGGCCAGCTCCCCCAGCGCATGGGCCTCCGACACCGGGATGGGCTGGCCGCAGGGCGTCTGATCGGGCCGATGGAGCCCGAAGGCCCTGACGAAGCCCGCCACCGCTTCCTGGAGTTCGCGCTCATCCGCCATGGTTCGACCATACAACTATGTTGTTGCAAGCTGCAACCAGATGGCGGCGTGATCATCGTCAGCCCGCGTACGGCACGAACGGCGAAGCTACACCTGAAGGAACGATCGCTGTCGCAGCAGACCGGCGAACGCTGTCACATGCCACGACAAACCCAACCGGCAAGAGTCCGCGTAATGCCCTGCCGCCGCCCTGTCTCAGCCCAGTTCCCCGCGCCGAGAATGAGTGCCGGAAACAGGAAGAGGCGGACATGGCATCCACGGGATCGCGTTTGAAGAAGCCAAGCGTCGTGCTGGGCACGGCTGTCGTGCTGGGCACGGCTGTCGTGCTGCTGACGGGCGGGACGGCGAGCGCCGGCGCCGGCCAGGCGGGATCGGGCGCGGCGCTCGCGGTCCCCTGCGGGGACGGCCCGTACAGCGGCGGCTACTACTACGACTCCTCATATTCCAACCCCAACGCGTGCCGCAAGTGCCAGGAGGCGGGCGCCAGACTCGAGGCCACCGGCAACTGGCGCGCCTACTGCAAACAGCGGTACAACCCGGCCGGCACGCTCACCCGGGTGGAGCTCTATCGCCACTGCCTCGCCTGCCTGAGCGACGAAGCGGCCCGCGTCGAGCGACCCTAGGCCCCGGCGATGACCAACCCACTAGGCCGGGACATCGTTGTGGTGAACGGGAAGACGCGACCTCCACTGCCGTGACCGGGCTGGGCTCACAGCAGGGTCACCGAGACGACAGCGCGTGTGCCCAGGAAAACGCCCAGCTCGTCGGCCGCGGCCTGCAGCGCGGCGGTCTCGGCGGCGCCGAACGGCCGGTACAGCGCCACCTCGAGCACGACGGCGTCGGCCCGGACGGTGCGCTTCCAGCGGCCTGCCACCTGTGTGTCGACCACGATGACGCCGTTCGGCAGGGCGAGCTTGTCCGGTGCCGCTGCCGCCAGGCCGTCGAGGTCGAGCAGGTGCTTGCTCTGCCTGTAGCCGACGATGTATTCCTCGTACGCCTGCAGCAGCCGCACCGACGGCGGCGGGGCCGGCGGGGGGCGTTCCCCGGCGCGGACCAGTAGGTGACGCCGTCGACGTCGGCGCTCTCCAGCGCGTCGCCGGCGAATGACAGCCCGGTGGCGATGTCGGCGCGCGTGAGGCTGGACCACCACGCCAGGTCCTTGGCCGTCGCCGGTCCGTGGCTGGTGAAGAACCGGCGGACCAGCTCGGCCAGCGCCGCTTCGCGCTCCAGGCTCGCCGCCCGCGGGGCCCGCTCGTCGAGCAGCGCGTACGTGTGCCGTTCACCCCGGCCAAGATCGTACGTCGTCGTCGTGGGTCTTGGATGGTCGGGTCGGGGGCTCCCGCGTCTGAGGGCCGGTTCATGCTCATGGGATTCCTTTCGACAAGGCAAGGGGAATCGGCGCCGGAGCCGCGGCCCCCGGCGCTGTCGGATGGTGTGATCACCGGCGTCGGATGGCGCGCACGACGACATCGTGGAGAAGGACCGCCCGGCCCCCGTGGCCGGTGAGCGTGCGGAGGTGCTCTTCGGCGGTGACGATCTCCCACTCCACGCCGTCCATGCGCGTGGTGATGGCCGCGGACGTGACCGACGCTTCGGCAGGAGGGTGGTGCCCGTGGCCGGCAGAGCCCGGGGTGTTCAGATGCCCCACGATGAGCAGCGTGCCGCCGGGAGCCACCCATCCGGCGATGCGGTCGTAGAACTCCAGCTGGGACATCGCCGGGTGGGCGTAGTGGGTCATGACCAGGTCGAACTGGGCGTCCGGGCTCCAGACGCTCAGATCCGCCTCAACCCACCGCAAGCGCTCGGGGGCCCCGCTCGTAGCCGCGCGCTCGGCAGCGCGAGCAAGGGCCTCGGACGAGATGTCGGCCGCGGTGACGTGCCAGCCGTGGGAGGCAAGCCAGATCGCCTCGGCACCACCGCCGCACCCCGCATCCAGTGCCGTGCCCGGTGTCAGGCCGCCGGCCTCACGAGCGAGGTACGGGTTCGGCGGGTTGCCGCCCATGGATCCGGGATCCCCAGCTCCCCTCTGTTGCCAGTGCCGCTCCCAGAAGTCCTTGTCGAATCCGTGCGTCATTGATCGTTCTCCTCGTTCGCGATGATCTCTCCGCCGTGGCCGGCGACCTCGTCGCGGCCACGCGCCAACAGCTCCGCCGGGCTCACCCGCGCCGACGGATCGTGCACCCCTCTGCGGGCGCGTTCCTCGGTTCGTTCTTCATCGTGATGACGGAGAAGGCGGATGTGCAAACGTTGTTGCCGAATGGCAAAATGAACGGATGGATGAAGCCATCGACCGCACTCTTGACGCCGTCGGACCGAGGTTGAAACGCCTTCGGCTGCATCGAGACGTCACGCTCGCCGACCTCGCGGCGGAGACCGGCATCTCCACCAGCACCTTGTCCCGGCTCGAGGCGGGCCTGCGACGTCCCACGCTCGAGCAGCTGCTTCCGCTTGCCCGCGCCTACGGGGTCACACTCGACGAGCTCGTCGACGCGCCGGCGACCGGCGACCCCCGCATCAATCTGCGCCCCATCCCCTGCGGCGACGGCTCGATCATCGTGCCGCTGACCCGTAGGCCCGGAGGAATCCAGGCCTACAAGTTCGTCCTCCCGGCCGGAAGCGACGACGCCGAGCCCGACCTGCGTACCCACGAGGGCTACGACTGGGCCTATGTCCTCAACGGAACGCTCCGCCTTGTACTCGGGGAACACGACCTCATCCTCAAGCCCGGGGAGGCCGCGGAGTTCGACACGCGCACCCCGCACTGGTTCGGGGCCACCAGCGCCGGCCCCGTCGAGTTCCTGAGTCTCATCGGGAAACAAGGCGAACGCGCGCATGTCCGTGCAGCGCCGAGACCTGGCCCGGCCGAGTAAGAAAGCTCAGGGACCTCACGAGAAGCAGTGATCCTGGGAACTGCCCGCTCGGGCACGACGGTTCTCCACCGGCGAGGCCACCGTCTTCTGGCGCCAGGGGCCGCAGCGCCACAGGTTGCCGCTCATACGCTCCCGATTTCCTCGGGGCCGGCAGCGGAGGTCCCGCCTCCGGGCGAACGTCGGCGGTGACGGCGCGGCCTTCGGCGGCCACCGCGAGTCGCAGGCAGGACACGGCCCGGCGGCCGTCGAGCAGCGCCGTATGACCGCCGCGTACGGCGTCGGCAGTGCCTCTGCCTTGCTGTCCTGCATGTAGATCCGCCGGCCCACGCCCAGGGCGAGCCCGTCAGGTCCAGGGCATGAACAGTTGCCGGCACTCGCCATGCGAGCTTTCTGTTCCCAGCCGGGTGCCTGACTGGCGCCCGGTCCCCGCCTCCATCGGTGTGTCACGCCTGTGGAACAGCGTCCGGCGGGGCGGTGGCCCAAGAGCCCCACCCCCCCCAAGAGCGCGGAGTCAGGCCCCGGCAGCGCGGTTCTCAGCCACGGTCCGCCCGGCCCTGCCGGACGGACGCGGCTTCGGCTTCCATCGGATCGCCGCCCAGCCTCGGCCGGCGTGCGACGAGACTACGCCGATGTCCGTTTTACTGAGGTAACACAGGGAACCGAAGACGCTCTCGAAGTGAATGCGACTGCCCGGGAGCTTGTGCGCGTTGGAGGCGACGACCCCCACGCGGTCGGTGATGTGCGGCAGCGGCCGGCGTTGTTGATCAGCCGGTCGAGGGCGCCCTGCCAGGCGGTGGCGAACTTGCGGGCCGAGGCGAGGTCGGCCAGGTCGCGTTCACGTACGATTCCACCGCCTCCGAGGAACTGGTCGCGGCCAAGCAGCGCCTGGAGGAGTTGGCCACCGAGTTGATCGAAGGCGGACTGCGCCGGGGCGAGGTTCGCGACGAAGCCGCCGGGCGAACGGCACCGCTGTCCGGTAGCGACACTTCCAGCGCGACCTCCGGCGGGGCGGCCGCTTCGGTTCACGTCCGTTACGTGACGTCCCCGCGCGCCCGCTGCGGTCCGCGCCTTCGTCGGGTCGGCTACGGCCCTCCGGGAGTCTGCGGAATCCGGCGGCCGGGACGATGTCGGTCAGGTCCGGGTGGACGGTCAGGTGGCCGACGGTGGCGCGCAGGTCGCCGAGCCGGCCGCCTGCCTCAGACGGATGCGGCCTCCCATACGAACCCGTCGGGGTCGGTGAAGGCCCCCGCATCGCCGCCGATCACGATCCGGTGTGATCCGGTGCCCTCCTGGGAGACGCCGGTGTCCTTGGCGAGGGCGCGGCGCGGGTAGAGCGCCAGCGTGACGGGCGACGACGGGGTGTCGAACTCGACGTACTTGCCGCCGAAGCTCTTCGCCACGGCCAGGCCGCGGTCGACGTAGAACTGCTTGCTCGCCTTGACGTCCACCGCTCCCAGCAGGAGCGCGACCTGGTCGATGTGCCGGACGGCAGGGCCGGTGTCCTTCTTCTTCGACGACGCGATCTTGCAGATCGTCCCGTCCGGGGCGCGTACGACGCCGCCGTAGCCCCAGAACCCCTTCGTGGCCGGCTTCAGCGTCGTGGCGCCGGCGTCGAGGGCGGCGCCGATGAAGGCGTCGACGTTGCCCGGCTGGGACACCACGAGGGACAGCGCGAACCCGCGGAAGCCGGTCGTTGGCGCGTCCGAGGCACGTACGTTCACGTATGGCCCCAAACCGAAGGCTTTGTAGAAGGCGTCCGCGGCCGTGGGGTCGGGAACTTCCAGGGTGACGGATTCGAAGGAGGTCATGGCAGAGGTCCTTTGAGTGAGGTGGGTTCGTCGTCTTGCCGGCGGCCGCTACGCCGCGGACATGGCAGGGGGCAGGCCGGCGCTCACCGGTCCTGCAGGAGGCCCAGGATGTTGTCATCGGGGTCGATGACGGTGGCCACCAGGCGGCCGCCGCCGACGTCGTGCGCGGCCTCCTTCACGGTGGCCCCCGCGGCGATCACCTCGGCCAGCTTCGCCTCGATGTCCGGCACGTGCCAGTAGGCCACCGGCGAGGTCATGCCCTGCGGTCCGCCGCCCGGCACCAGTCCGATGTGCTGACCCTCGGCCTCGAAGCCGACGTAGTAGGACGATTCGGTCTGCGGCGGGATACCGAGCAGGGCCGCATACACCGCCTTCGCCTTCGCCAGGTCGGACACGGGGTGCAGCACGGTCTTGATTCCCTGGGTGGCAGAGCCGGTCATGGTCACTCCTGTGCAGTCGTGGGTCACCTCGACCCCGCTGTTTGCGTACGCACAGCTTTTCTCCCGGCCTGGCCGGCCCGCATCCGTGGTGACCACGGAACCGGCCACGGATCGACGGCACGGATCTCGCAGGGGTCCCGGTGGCAATCGCGGAAGAAGCCGCCGCCGCGACCAACCGCAAGCGATCCGGCGCTCGTCCACTTGAGGCTGAGAACGGCGGCTCTGACGGACCGGCGTACCCGGCTCATCAGCAGGGCCGCCGCCGACGGTGCGAGCACCGCCTCGCCCCGCGCCGTGGCCCGGACCGCCCCCAGGAGCTCGTCGCGGGGCGCGTCCTTGAGCAGGTAGCCGGTGGCGCCGGCCTCGGTCGCGGCAGCACGTGGCTGTCGGTGTCGTACGTGGTGAGCACCGCTGCCGCATCGCGACCAGCCCGAACCCGAGGTGAGCGGCACCTTCCCCGAGCCGCGGCGACGCCGGCCTGCCGCCACGGCCAGGGCAGGACCCGGAACGCGTAGACGTAGCCCGCGGGCGTGAAGAACCCGAACCACGGGGCCCTGACCACCAGGACCGCCATGATCCGAGCAGCACGGCGAAGAACACCGCCATCACCGGCGGGCGGGATGCAGCGTGAAGCCCCCGACATCCACACCGCCGCCGGCGCGCACAGGGCCAGGTCGATGACCGGGGACCGGCCGTTCGACCGCGCGCTCCTCCATGATTCCTGCTCCCCCATTGACAATCTGGCGGCGACCGGCGCGCTCCCGCCGCCTGGTCAGGCGGGCGGTTCGACCCCCAGGGCGTGCCGGAAGACGCCGCGCGGGTCCCAGCGGGCCTTGGCCCGCTGAAGGCGGGGGTAGTTGTCCTTGTAGTACAGCGTGCGCCCCGGCACGCCGGAGGTGTTCCACTTCGGGTCGACCAGGTCGACGTCGGGATAGTTGATGTAGGAGCCGTCGTTGACCTCGTCGGGCACCGGCACGCCTCCGGTGCCGGCGTACACGTCTCGGTAGAAGGCGCGGACCCAGGAGAGGTTGGCCGCGTCGTCGGCCGCGTCGGTCCAGGTCGTGTAGTAGACCGCCTTCATGACCACGTCGCGCTGGGCGACCGCGGTGGCCTCCGGCGCCACCGCGCGCACCTGACCGCCATAGCCGATGAGCAGCATGCCGGAGCTCGCGTTCCCGCTGGAGTCGGTCAGGTTGCGGTGGACGGCGGCGAGTTGCTCATCGGTCAGCGACCGGCGCAGGTACGCGGCCTTGTTCTTGTACCGGCGGGCGGTCGCGTCGCCGGCCTCACCCGTGCCCGGCCAGGTCATCTTGTGGAGCCAGGGCATCGTCCGCCGGGTGTTGACCACCGGTTCGACGCCGGTGCCGGCGGTCACCGCGGACACGAACTCGGTCACGAGGCCGTCCGCGCCGGGCAGGCCCGCGTCGATCTGCACGGCCAGCGAGAAGTACCCGGCGCCGCGGTGCGACAGGAGGAAGATCGCATACAGGCCGGCGGACCGCGAGCCGGGCGCGCTGTTGTGCTCGTGCCAGGTGCCGAAGTTGCGCGTCAGCCTGGTGAAGGCCTGCTCGGTCATGCCCTCCCAGGACCAGGCGAGCACGCATTCGAGCATCTCTGCCGGCGAGGCCGGCAACAGCTTGGACGGGTCGGTGCCGGTGGCGCCGGGCGAGCGCAGCCAGTACTTGGTGACCACCCCGAAATTGCCGCCGCCACCGCCGGTGTGCGCCCACCACAGGTCGCGGTGCGGGTCGTCCTGCTCGCGGGTGGCGACCACCACGCGGGCGGTGCCGTCCCGGTCGACCACCACGACCTCCACGCCGTACAAGTGGTCCACCACCGAGCCGTACCGGCGTGACAGCGCCCCGTACCCGCCGCCCGCGAAGTGCCCGCCGGCGCCCACCGCCGGGCAGCTGCCCCCGGGGATCGTCACTCCCCAGCCCTTGAACAGCGTCCGGTACACCTGCCCGAGTGTGGCTCCCGGCTGCACCGCGAACGCCCTCTTGCCGGCGTCGTAGCCGACCGCGTCCATGGCGGACAGGTCGAGCAGCGTGCGCACCGCCGGGTCGGCGGTGAAGTTCTCGAAGCAGTGGCCGCCGCTGCGCACCGCAACCCGCCGCCCGGCGCGCACCGCCTCCGTCACCGCGCGCACCACCTGATCGGTCGAGCCGACCACACGAATCTCTTCCGGCCGCCCCGCGAAGCGGAAGTTGTTGCCGCGCAGCAGGCTGTCGTACCGCGGGTCGCCCGGACGGATCTTCACCGGCCCGAACGCCTCCGGCTGGGCGGCCGCCTCCGCCGAGCCGGCCACCCCTGCCGCCAGCGTGCCACCCGCCACGGCCCCCGCACTGGCGAGCAGCACACGACGACTCACCTGGTTGCCCTCTGACTGACTCATCCCCATCCTTCCGGCGCCGGTTCCCTGCTGACCGGGTGTCCTCACCGTCCCAGCACCGCGACCGGGTGCACATCAGCCGATCTCCTGAAACGGGGGCTGAACCGCGGCCCCACCGGACGGCTGAGCCGGAACCACCGATCGGCTGACCGCCCGGCGATCGTCGCGCAGCTCGCCGACGCCGGCGACCAGGCGGATCGGCAGCGAACGTCCGGCCGGGGCTGGGGCCGGGGCCTGGCCGCCGCCGGCCCCGCTGACCTCCGCGGGATTCTCACAGACACCGGACCCGAAGCTCTGGCCTGCACTAACGCCAGTGCGCGTACCTGGTGACAGCTTCGGTAGTGCCACCAGTCCGGGACCTCTTCGCATGGTGGCCGTTTGCGGAGGGGTGCGGAGGGGATACGGCAAACTGGGACAGTGGTGACAGGAATGGAGATCTCGCCTCGTGAAGCCGAGGTACTGGGACTGGTCGGGGCCCATCTCAGCAACGCCGAGATCGCGGCACGGCTGTGCATCTCGGTGCGTACGGTGGAGAGTCACGTCTCCTCGCTGCTGCGCAAGCTGGAGGTGCCGGATCGGCGGGCGCTCGCCCAGCGTGCGCCCGAGCCGGCCGGCACCGGCCCGTCGCATCCGGCATCGGTTCTGCCGGCCCCGCTGACCTCGTTCGTCGGCCGGGTGAGCGAGCGGGCCGAGCTGGCCGAGATGATCAAGGAACACCGTCAGGTGACCGCGGTCGGCCCCGGCGGAGTGGGCAAGACCCGGCTCGCGTTGGCGGTGGCCGCGGAAGCAGCCGGCGAGCACTCCGACGGGGTGTGGTTCGTCAACCTGGTCCCGGTCACCGACCCAGGCATGATCGCCACTGCGGTCGCCGGGGCGCTCGGCCTGGGTGAGCAGCCCGGCCGCGACATGACCGAGTCCGTGGTCGCCGCGCTGGCAGACCGTCATGCGCTGCTGGTGCTGGACAACTGCGAGCAAGTGGTGGACGGGGTGGCGCTGTTTCTCGAACGGCTGCTGGCGACGTGCCCTCGGGTGACGGTGCTGGCGACCAGCCGGGCACGGCTGATGGTGCCGTACGAACGGGTGTATCCGGTCCCGCCGCTGTCGCTGGCCGTCGATGGTGAGTCGGACGCGGTCGCGTTGTTCATGGAGCGGGCGGCGGCGGTCGGCCGGCCGCTGGATCCTCCGCTGCGCGACCAGATCGCCTCCATCTGTGAGCGGCTCGATGGGATGGCGCTGGCGATCGAGCTGGCCGCCGCCCGGTATCCCACGCTCGGGCTGGACGGCATCACCGCCGCCCTGTCCCACCCGCTCCGGATGCTCACCGGCGGCTCCCGTGCCGATGAGCGGCACCGTTCGGTGCGGGCGGCGCTGGACTGGAGCCATGCCCTGCTGGAGCCCGCCGACCGGGCGCTGCTGCGCCGGGTGTCGGTGTTCGTGGCGCCGTTCACCGCTGCTGCGGCGGCCGAGGTAGCCGGGTCAGAGGAAGGCCTTGTCGCCGACGAACTGGCCCGGCTCGCCGAACAGAGCCTGCTGATGGTGACGGCGTCACCGGGCGGTACGGAGTACCGGGCGCTGGAGACCATCCGCCAGTACGGCACGGAGCGGCTCGCCGAGGCCGGTGAGCTGGTCGACGCTCGGTCCCGGCACCTTCGCTGGTGCCTGGCCAAGGCCGCCGGCCTGGCGGTGGTGCGACAGGATTGGCGGGCCCGGTTCGACCTGGTGGCGGACGACCTCCGCGCGGCCCTGGCGTGGGCGGCCGACCGGCCGGAGCAGCGCGCGGACGCGTACGAGCTCGCCCGCCACCTGGCGGAGCTGACCTTCACCCGCAACCTGGTCGGCGAGTCCCAGCGGCGCTATGAGCAGGCGGCCGAGCTCGCGACCGACCCCGCCGCCACCGCGTCGATGCTCCGGCAGGCCGCGGCCGTGGCCGGCTGCCGGACGGTCGGTGATGACATGTACCGCCTTCGCCGCGCGGCCGCGGACGCCGCCCGCAGGTCCGGCGACACCGCCGGCGCCGCCGCTGACCTGGCCACCGCCGCCACTATCGCGTTCCGGTTCTCGTCCACGTTCGTGCGGCTCCCGTCCCTGGAGGAGGCGCTCGCGCTGATCACCGAGGCGCGGGAGCCGGCCGGCGACGATCCGGCCGCGCAGGCCGCGGTGGCACTGGCCGAGGCCGCGGTGCTCGCCGACGCGTTCGGTGCCGCCCAGGGCCCGCCCGGCAACGCCGTACCGGAGACGATCGCGCGCGCCGAGCGCGCGGTCGAGCTCGCCCGCCGGACCGGCGACCCGCTCGCCGAGTCGGCCGCACTCGACGCGCTCACCTGCGCTCACAGCTGGGCCGGCGACACGTTCGCCACCGCCGCCATGGCCCGGCGCCGGATCACGCTCCTGTCGTCCCTCCCGATCTCGCCGGCCGGTACCCAGGAGCTGATCGACGCGCTCGGCATGGTCACCGAGGCCGGTCTCGGTGCGGGGGACCTGACGGGCGCCCGCCGATGGGCACGCCAACTGGCCGACCATCCGTCGCTGGCAGAGGTCGGTCACCGCGCTCCGCTGATGGTTGATGCGCTGGCGGGCAACGTCGACGAGGTGCTCACCGGCAGCGTCCGGCTCCTCGATGTGTGGCGGCGGGCAGGCAGCCCCGCCCGCTCGTACCTCGGCCCGGCGGTGGCCGCTGTGGCGATGATCCACGGCCTCCGCGACGACCATGAAGCCCGGCGCGAATGGCAGGAGATCCTGGACCAGCTCGGCACCCCACCGGAGCGTACCTACGGCTACGGGGCGATCTTTGACGCGATGCTTCTGCTGCACCACGGGCAGACACCCGAGGCGCTGGAGCGGATGGCCCCCGAGCCGGGACAGGTGTGGAAGTGGGTCACCTGGATCTGGCACCACTGGTATGTGGCGCTGCGCGCCGAGGCCGCCGTGCTCGCCGGGAGCCCTGAGGCTCGCGACCGTCTGGCCGAGGCCCGGACCGTCGTGGCCGGCAACCCGGTCGCCGGTGCCATGGTGGAGCGAGCCGGAGCCCTGCTCGACGGCGACCAGGAGGCGCTGCTCGCCACGGGAGATGCGTTCGACGCCGCCGGCTGCCGCTACCAGTCCGCGCGGACCATGGTGCTCGCCGGCGGCGACCATGCCGAGCGTGGCGCGGCGGCGCTCGCCGACCTCGGCCTCGCCCCGATGGCCCCTGCCCCGACGCCGATGATGACCCCCGAGCGATAGCCGCTGAGGAGGATCCACCAGATCGAACTCAGCGACTATCACTCTCCCCGTCAGCTGTACTACGGCCGGCACCGCTGCACGGGGCGTCAGTGAGAACTCTGCGGCCGGCTGAGCCAGGCCCAGACGCCCGCGCCTTTCACGAGCCGGCTCCCCCTCCAGCAGCCGGAACAGGCGGGCCGGCGTCCGGCTACTGTTGATCCGCATGACGCACACCGAGATCGAGATCACCGCGGAGCTGGTGCGGGATCTGCTGCGCGACCAGCACCCCGACCTGGCCGATCACCCTGTGAGTCTCGGCGCGCGTGGCTGGGACAACCAGCTCTGGCGGCTCGGCGACGACCTCGCCGTCCGGTTGCCCTGGGCGACGCAGGACGCGGACGAGTTGCTGCAAAAGGAGCACACCTGGCTGCCTGCTCTCGCCCCGCGTCTGCCGCTGCCGGTTCCCGTCCCGCAACGCCTCGGCGAGCCCTCCGCTCTGTTTCCGCGGCCCTGGATCGTCACCACCTGGGTGCCGGGCGAGCCCGCCGACCGCGCCCCCGTCACACGCGGTGCGGAGGCGGCCGACGCCCTGGCCGCCTTCCTGACCGCACTTCACCAACCTGCCCCCGATGGAGCGCCCGCCGGCCGGGACCGCGGGGGGCCGCTGGCCGCCTACTCCGAGGGGTTCGTCAAGGGGCTCGCCTCGGCCACCGAGATGGGACTGATCCCCGACCCGGACGCCGTCCGCGCGGTCTGGGACGACGCCGTCGCCGCGCCCGACTGGACAGGCCCGGCGCTATGGCTCCACGGCGACCTGCATCCGGCCAACGTCCTCACCGCGGATGGCACCATCTGCGGCGTGATCGACTTCGGCGACCTCTTCGCGGGCGATCCGGCCGGCGACCTCGCCGCCGCTTGGAACCTGCTGCCGGACGGCGCCGCCGACCGCTTCTATGACGCTTATCAGCCGGCCCCGGACGCCGCGACCCTGCGCCGCGCACGCGGATGGGCGGTACGCCGCGCCCTCGGCGGCATTCATGTCGGAGAAGCCGGCGTCCGCGGCCGCCCAGGCGGCAAGGCCACGTGGGGCCCACCCGCCCACGCCGCACTGCGACGCCTCATCGCAACGGCCCATCGCTGATCGAGCGCCTCTCCCCGCGCTCGAATGCCTTCGCGCCGGACCCCACCATGCTCGGCATGCTGGGGTCTCCTTACCTGATGTGGCTGGACGACCTTGGCGCGGCTGACCACGAGCTCGCTCGGCGACCCGAGACAACCATCGCTCCAGCGGGGCACATCTCGGCCGCGAACCAGAAGATCTGCTTGTCCTCATCGGCGACCGTCGGCTCACGGAACCCGTGGAAATGCCGGAAGGCGATCCTCCGAGAGGCCGCCCGGACGCCGGACGCTTCTCCCCGGGCGATGAAGCACGAGCCCTGACTTCGAGCCGGGCAAGGCATGGGCCTGCGACAACACCGCCCGCCTGCCCAGGGCACCACACTCCGGGCCGACCTCCCCCTCACGCGGCGATAGCCCGGCCGCCCGGACATTCCAGCCGCGGTGATCAGGACGGCCCAGCGGGCCGTCGCCGAAGGTGTCCGGATACCGGCGCCAGCGCCGGTATCCGGTCGCGCGACGGATCGCACCGGCCGGTGAGCGGCTGCCTGCTGAGCGGGTACCAGAGGCCGCCCGCTGCGGGGATGTGAAAAGATCAGCGCATGCCGATCGATCCCCACCTGCTCGCTGTGTTCACGGTGACCACCATCATCGCGCTGATCACCCCTGGGCCCGACATGTTGTTCGTGCTCGGGTGCGGCATGCGGGGCGGCGCCCGCGCCGGGCTGCTGGCCACGGTCGGCGTGATCACGGGTGACGCGTTGTACGTCGCCGCGGCAGCCGCCGGGCTCGCCGTGCTGCTGACAGCGTTCCCAGTTGTGTTCACGGTGTTACGGATCGCCGGCGCCGCATACCTGATCTACCTTGGCATTCAGATGATCCGCCATCGCAAGAACAGCCAGGCCGATGATCCTGCCGCCGGTGGCATGCCGGGCCGGCGTGCCTTCCTCAACGGTGTGGTGTCGTCAATGGCTAATCCGCAGACGTTCACCTTCATGGTCGCTTTCCTCCCCCAGTTCATCGATCCGGCGGCGGGGCCGGTCTGGCTGCAGTTCGCCATCCTCGGCGGCATCTTGATCGTCCTGGAGTTCCTGGCCGACGCAACAGTCGGCGTGCTGGCCGGGCGGATCGGCGGCTGGCTGCGTGGCCGCCAAGCGGTGCGCCGCCGGATCGACGCCGCGACTGGGAGCCTGTTCATCGGCCTGGGCATCACCCTCGCGGCCGAACGCTGACCGGGTTGGCGCGGCACACCACCAGCCCGACCGGCTGCCGGCTTCTCGACGGCGAACTCGACTGTGAGACGCGCGAGAAGTTCCCGGAGAAGGTCTTCAGCCCCGCTGCGGACTCCTCGTACTGATCCGGCCGCCGCATCTGCGCGGCCACGGGAGCGCTGGGCAATGCCGGCCCCCGACAAGGTGTCCTCCGCTCAGGACGCCGGTTCCTGCCGGGGGCGTGGTCTGGCGCGGATGTGCATGCGTTCTCCTTGGCGGCCGAACGGGTTGAGGACCTCAACGGGAGACTCGCCGGTGGTACCGAACCAGTTGGGTCCCCACCGACCGGACCGGCCGCACCAGCATCGCCGGCGTCTGGGCCGCCGGTAACGTCATCGACCCGCGCGCCCAGGTCATCACCGCCGCCGGCATGGGGTCCGCCGCCGCCTTCGCCATCACACCGACCTGCTGGACGAAGAGGTCGACCACGCCGTCGAACAGCACCGCGCCACGGTCGCGGGTGATGGCCGGTGAGCATCGACACCGCACAGCAAGTGCCGGTCTCTGGCGGGAGACTGCCGCTCGGCGTCTGCCTGCTCGCGTTCAGCCTGTTCGCGATGGGCAGCGCGGAGTTCCCTCCGGCCGGGGTCCTGCCGGAGATCGCCGACGACATGAAGATCGGCGTGTCCTCCGCCGGCGCACTGATGACGGCATTCGCCATCGGTGTCGTGATCGGCGGGCCTCCCGTCGCCATCATGACGCTGCGCCGGCCGCGACGCACCACGCTGGTGACCACTCACAGCGCGTCTGTGAACGTGTCGGCCCGACCTGATCGGTGCCGGCTCGGCCGAGGGCGTCCCCGGCGCGATGAGTTCCGGCCGGGTGGCGAGTCTGTTCTGGTGACCGTCGTAGGACGGTCGTACGACGCCGCCCGGCATGAGACACCACGGAGAACACCATGACGAACACCGCGGAGAACACCATGACAACCACGCCGAACGACCAGACCGCCGCGCTGCCCGGCCGCCCGCCCGTCGTCGACCTGACCACCTGGCAGACCGCCCGTGACGAGCTTCTGGTCCGCGAGAAGGCCCACACCCGCGAGGGCGACGCCCTGGCCGCGGCCCGCCGCCGGCTGCCGATGGTGGAGTTCGACGGGACGGTCGAGATCATCGGGCCCGACGGCCCGGTCCCGTTCCTGGACCTGTTCCAGGGCCGCGACGAGCTCGTGGTCTACAAGCACATGTGGTACGACGGCGCACCGCACCAGGGGCAGTGCGAGGGCTGCACCACCACGGCCTGGCACCTGAAGGACGCCGTGTACCTCAACGCCCGCGGCGTCTCGTTCGCCATCGTGACCACGGGCCGCTGGGACGAGGTGGCCTCCTACGTCGAGTTCATGGGCTACACCCAGCCCTGGTACTCGGTGCGCGACGTGAACGCGCCGGTCGGCGGCAGCATGGGTTACATCACCTGCTTCCTCCGCGACGGCGACCGCGTGTTCCTCACCTACTCCACGACGGGCCGTGGCAACGAGCGGGTCAACGGGTCCCTCGGCCTGCTCGACATGACGCCCTACGGCCGCGGCGAGGCGTGGGAGGACAACCCCGAGGGCCGGCCCGAGGGGCGCAGCGCGTGCTGGTGCTGGCGCTCGGACGCGGACGGGAACGCCACCTGGGGCCCGACCAGCCGCCCCGTGCCGCAGTGGACCCGCCCCGGCGCGACCCCCGTGGAGACCCTCGGCCGGCGCGGCCACCACCACTGACGCGCCTTCGCCGACGGCATCGGCAAAAGGTGGTGGGTGCCGGGCGGAATTCTCCGGACGATGCGAGGGTGCGCCCGCGCACTCGGCCGGTGGGCGGTTCGCCCGGAAGGTGAAGGACTCCTGTCAGGAGAGGGCTGTCTAGGTTTGCCAGTCCTGGTGCCGCCGCCGCGACCTGCTCCGTTCCGTCACAGCTTGCCGAGCTGTCCTGTCTGAGGGTGCAATGACCGACAACGGCAAGGAGTGCATCATGTCCCTCCTCCACACGGTGGGGGTATCGGTCGGCTGCGTCCTGGCCCTCGCGCCGGTTCTGCTGCCCTCCGCACGTCCCGCCAGGAGATGGCCGCACGTCGTCATGGCGCTCGGCATGGCGGCCGGGCATCTGGGCGGCTTGTTCCTCTCCGTCGCGGTGCTCGCGCTGCTGACCGCCGGCTGGCTCTGCGGCTCCTCCTCCCGCCGCGCGGAGACCGGTCATCACATCCAGGACTTCGTGGTCATGTCCATGCTCTTGGTGCTGACGGCGTTCGGCGGGCCCCCTCTCGCCGGCGCTTCGTCCGGGCACCCGCATGGAGGCGGTTCGCTGGCCGCGGTGGCCCTGGTCATCGGGCTGGGCTGGACCTGCGCTCGGCTCATCCGCGTCCTGCCCGAGCGGAGCGCGGATCGAAACGTGCTCAGCCAGGATGTGTGCTCGGCCGGAATGGCGGCCAGCATGGCCTTCATGGCTGCGTTGGCCCTCTGATGGGGTCAGAGCCGGTGGTGCTGCTGGACGAGCCGGCCATCGGCCTGGACGTGGCGGCCGCGCGCATGACCACCGACAGGTGACTCAAGCCCCGGCTGTGTTCGGCATGGGGAATCGCTGACCCGTCAGCCGGCCCTTCGGGTCTGCCCCTCCACTCCAGCGCGGAGCGCCGCACCGAACTGGTCTGGTGCTTCCAGCCATGGATGGTGCCCCGCGTTTGGGACGATGATGACCTCGCAGTTGAGGCGTGTTCCGAGACGCCGCAGGGCATCAGCAGGGCGGCTGTCGCCGGCTCCGCCGATGATCAACGCGCCGGGTGGCAGGTGCTCGCCGAGTTCGTCCACGTGTGATTCGAGCGGGTCGGCTTTCTTCGCTGCGTTGAGCTGGGTGTTCATCGCGTAGTTGACGGGCCGCAGCATGCGGGCTGACGCCAGCGCCCAATCCCATGCCCGAGCTCGGTCGGCGTGGTCGGTAAGCCACGACAGCGTGAGGTACTCGATCTCCTCGGCGTCTGTGCGCGATTCGATCGCATCGAGTTCATCGAGCCTGGCCTGCTGCTCGTCAGTGCGTCGTGCTCGCTGTGTTGCTCGGTTGGCTTCCCGCCATGGATCTAGGAAGGGCCCGGCGATCTGAATCAGTCCGGCCACGCGTTCGGGATGGGCCAGCAAGAAGTAGCAGGCCATATTGGTTCCGAACGAATGCCCCACCAGAACAACCCGGTCGTGTCCCCACGCATCGAGCAACAACGCCAAGTCGTGAACGTGGCGGACGATCGTGTGCTCTCCCTCCCAGGACGATCCGCCGGTGCCGCGCTGGTCGTAACGGTGGACCAGGCACAGGTCGTCGATGATGCCTGCGACCGGGGCGAGATAGTCGGGTATTCCTGGACCGCCGTGCACCATAACCACGGGAAACCTCTGCGGGCTCATCGAGCCCGAGGTCCACGTGCGTAGCCGTGTACCGTCATCCAACTCGATCATGGCCACGGTCATGGACGTGAGTGTAAGGCAGTCGGGGTTCGAGTACCGGCGTCAAAACTCATGGACATTTCAGGCCGATGATCTTCAGATGGTGTCCAAGGTCGCCGGCATCTGGCTCCCGCGCTCATCGGCAGAATCACCGGCGGATCGTGGTATCCCGCCGGGCTGTCCCGTCGTTCCCGACCCCGCGACCGGCCAAGGCCAGGATCACGGCAGATCCCGGCATCAACAGCCAGCCGGCTACGGCCTCGACGGCCCGCGATCAGCCATGGGTATCCAGCCCTTTGCGATCGAGCGCTGCCCGGATCTGGCTGAGCCATTCTGTGCCCAGCCGGCGCCCGTTCGGGAGTTGGTCGCCTCGATCCCAGCGCCACGTTGTGATCATCGCCAGCACGAGGATCCGGCACTCGCGCAGCAAGCCTTGATTGACACCCGGATAGTGCACGCTGACTTCTTCGGGCGCATGGGCGAGGTCGAATTCGACAGGCCCACGGCAACACGTCTCAAGGTCTACGAACAGCAGCCCGTTCTTCGTGGTGAGCACGTTGCCCGGGTGCGGCTCGCCGTGCAGCAGCTGATCGGCGCCGCCGCGCTCGCCGATCACTCGTCTCAGGCTTCGTAACGTGTCGCCGAGCAGCTCCCGGTCCGCGTCGGCGAGCGCCGGAGTGTGGTCGCGGTTCGCCACGAGTTGTTGAGCCTGCTCGACTCGATCCGTGACATGCGGCGTCGGGACATCAAGCTTGCGCATGCCGGCATGCAGCCGCTCGAGCGCATTGGCGTAGTCGGCTGGTGAGAACTCTCGAGGTGTCACGGGTTCGTAGTAGGTCCATAGCGTGATCGCGAAGCCATCACGCTCATAGACGCGTGGCTCCACTCGAGGCTCGAGAGCAGCCACAGGGCACCCGGATTCGGCGAGCCGCTGAGCAAGCTCGACTTCGAACTGTGCGACTTGATGCGCTACAGGTGCCACCCGGGCCAGGACGTCACAAGGCAGGAGACGCAGAGTGAGCTTGTTCGAGTCATGAAGAACGATCGCGTCGTCGGCTGTCAGGTCAAGTGATGAGGCGGTCGACAGGGCTGCGGCCACCGCACGCGAGACCTCTGACGCCTGCATCATCGCCTGGCCCCTCCTCCCCTTGAGCGCTGCCGTAACTCTCCAAGCGGTGCAACCTGCGCACCATACCAAGTTGTCGATAGAGAGCAGCGGTGGCGCGACGGCGAGGCGCGACTTCATCGGCGATCCGCCCCGTCACGGGCCCATCGCAGCAGAGCGACGGCGTATGCCGCGTTCATCCGGCGCGCTCGCCCGGGCCGGCCGGGTCGGGTGGGTCGGGTGGGTCGGGTGGGTGCGCCGGCCGAAGCGGCATGCGGCGCCAGACGGGGGTGGTCCTCCGAACGCTACCCGAAGCCCTGAAGCAGCTGTCTGTGACGGTCGCTGCCTCTTGGTGTTTTCCCTGGTGACGTGAGGCGCGTCTCGGATGACTGTCCACCCGAATGCTCCAGGACGCGGGTGAGGATGTCGAGGTCGGCCAGTGGGGCGGGAGTGACGGCGATGATCGTCTCGTCGTCCGTGGGTCAGCAGGTCACGGGTTGAGCAGGAAGGGCAGGCTCGCGTCGTGGACCCTGGTCGGGCGCAGTGGCCGCCACCCCTCGATGAGTTTGGCGAGCCCGGTTTCGATGTCGGCGGTGATGAACCCGAAGAAGTTGATGTTCTCACGGTGACCGGGGGCGATGAACGACAGCAGTTCGCCGGGGACGTCGCGGCCCTGGGCGCGGAGCTCGCCGATCGCCGTTCCGTAGTACTCGGTGGTCCAGGTGATCACGGCGTTCGTGAGCACTCGATGATCAGGTAGGTGCCGGGGCCGGCGTACCGCGCCGGGACGAACGACGTCGGCGCCCCGGCCGGGATTTTCTGCCGCCGACCCGGTTCAGCTCCTTCAGGATCTCCACGGCCTCCATCTGCGCCACCGCCGGGACCTCGATCACCCAAGCCGAGTGGGAACGCTACGCCCCCGGCATCCTGTACGACCCTCCATGCTGAGGTGGCCCAGAGGTCAGAGAGTGTCTTCAATCCCGGTAACGACCGTGGAGCGAAGTGATGGTCGTCGTGGATTGCCGCCCTCTTCTTGCAAGTCAGAGCGGAATGGTTCCTTGCGCATGTGAGCTGGAAGCTTTCGCCGAGGTCGGGCCCGCCGCGTGACGCCGATGTGAAGCCACGATGAAGCCGCAAAGTGTTGTCATGAGGGCGAGCAGGATCGGCGGTTTCGGGTCCTGATCAGAAACAGTACGGTGGCGGTGAATCAAGCCACCGCAGCGTCTGGCGGGAAGGGGCATGATGAAGTTTCTGCGAAAGCCGGCGGTGCTGGCCTTGCCGGCGGTCGCCGTGATGTCGCTGAGCATTCCCGTCAACGCTCAGTCAGTGCCCAGCAGTTACATCTACAACAAGCCCGGGAACCAGATCGGGATCGGGGTGTATCAGAACCGTGGACAAACACCGTGGACGCATATCCTGCCGGCCGGTCGGCGCACGGACTCCCACCTCGGCTGGCAAAAAGCCGGGGGTTTCTACATCGGCCCGGGCTACTGCGCCGACCCCTGCTACTACTCCGACGGCGTCTGGCAACCGTACGGCGTGACCGTCCGCGGACCCGACTATTTCGATATATTCGATTACGTCGGCGGTGAAACCACCTCGAGAAACGAGGTCCGGAGCCTGCGCAGTTGCTGAATCGACGCGCATCGGTCTATCCGAACGCATGCCGACGGCCTCCCTGCCGAGAGGCCATCGGCGCGGCGGCAGATCAGGCGCGGCGGCCGACCTGCGCGTCTGATCCACGCCGGCTGGGAGCCGGACATGAGGCTCACCTCCACTGTCACGCTGACCTCCGCGGGCCTTGGCCGGCAGGGTGCGGAGCACGTTCACGTTCGCCGACGGCCTCGACGAACTGGTGGGCAAGACGCTCCACGTCGACGCCCGCTGCCGCCGGTGGGGCGACAAGGTATCGGTCAAGGCGCCGGATCGCCAAAAATGACCACCGAGCTATGCATCAAGAGCATCTGCAATCGGCGCCTTCCGGGCTGACGACGCGGGGGTGGGCGAGCTCCGTCCGAATGGCTCATGCGGCACGGGTTGACGGAGCTCGCATGCTGGTCCATGACTGAACGTTTTTCCTGGTCACCACTTCCGGAAGCGTGCGGAAACGGCCGTTTCTGTACGGGCATGTACGAGAAAGGATTTCACCATGACCAACCAGCCCACCGAACCCGACGTTTCAGCGATCGGCGTCGCGGCCAAGCCCCCGGTCGTCGACCGGGCCGCGTTCCAGACCGAACTGGACCGGCTTCGGGTCCGGGAAAAGGCCCACACTCGGGAGGGCGATGCGATCGCCGCCGCCCGACGCCGCCTCCCGATGGTCGAAGTCGATCCGCAGACTCCGCTGGTCGGAGCGGGCGGATCGGTGCCGCTGATCGACATCTTCGACGGTCGGTCCCAGTTGATCGCCTACTTCCACATGTGGCACACCGGCAGGCCCGCCGCGGAGCAGTGCGAGGGCTGCACCTTCAACACGTCCCATGTCACCGAGCTGGCTTACCTGCACTCACGTGACGTCAGCTACGCGGTCTTGTGTGAGGGACCGTACGAGGAGGCCTCGCGGTATCGCGAGTTCATGGGCTACCCCGTTCCCTGGTACTCGGTGCCACAGGACTCCGTGGACCGGTTGATCGCAGACCGGTACTTCGGCATCCTGGCGTGCTATCTCCGAGACGGTGACCGGGTCTTCGAGACCTATTGGACCAGCGGCCGGGGCGACGAAGTGATGGCACCGTCGTACGGACTGCTGGATCGGACCGTCTACGGCCGGCATGAGTTCTGGGAGGATTCGCCGGAGGGCTGGCCGCAGCGTTGGGGTTCCCAGGGGGGCCAGTTCCGGCAGGAGGACGGCCGTCCGATGGCCCAGCGGTCGCGGATCCAGGCCGGGCGCGACGACGACCTCGGCACAATGCCGGACGGATGGACTGCGTGTTCCTGCTCACTGCACAGTGGACCACCGGCCGCGGCGACGAAGTGATGGCACCGTCGTACGGACTGCTGGATCGGACCGTCCCACGGCCGGCAGGCGTTCTGAGGAATCGCCCGAGGGCTGGCCGCAACTCGATCAGCGCGAGGTATCCCGACCGGTCCTTGGCGACACGGCGCACCGTCTCCCGCATGACCGCGGTCCGACCTTGACACCACTACAAGTGAAGTACTACCTTCATATCACTACAGTCAGAGTGCCATGAGG
Organism: Nonomuraea sp. NPDC049480; assembly: GCF_044465905.1. Lineage (NCBI taxonomy): Bacteria > Bacillati > Actinomycetota > Actinomycetes > Streptosporangiales > Streptosporangiaceae > Nonomuraea > Nonomuraea sp. NPDC049480. The sequence continues at coordinate 433,672 of NZ_JBITMD010000006.1, read as the reverse complement.
CGGAGGACATCATGCGAAAGCTCGTCCACTACACCGCTGTCAGCCTGGACGGTTTGATCGCGGCCCCCGACGGGGCCGCCGACTTCTTCCCCGTCAATCTCGATCTCATGACCGCCATGAATGAGCGCCATCCCGAGACCGTCCCGACCGCGTACCGGGGAGCCGCCGGTCTCCGAAACGCCCCCAACAAGCGCTTCGACACCGTCCTCATGGGCCGGGCCACCTACGAGATGGACCTCAACAGCGGCACCGACAGCCCATGGTCGCATCTACACCAGTTCGTCGTCTCCACGACGCTCGCTGCGGCCGGTCCAGGCGTCGGACTCGCCGTCCACGCGCTGCCCTCGTCCGGCGACTGAAGGCCCAGGACGGCGCCGGCATCCCACTCTTCAACGGCGGGTTCACCCCGCACACCTTCGACCGGGTCACCGTTGAAGACTTCGGGGCAGGGATCACTGTGACGACGTGCACACAGGGTTGACCCAGGCGGGGCCGAAACCCACCCGCGATCAAAGCCGCCAAGACCGCTGAATGGAGCCAGAAGTCACCCGAAAGCGGAGCCGATTCCCACCCTGAATCAGATCAAAGCAGTGACCAAGCGCGACCGATGACAGTCGAAAGGAGACACCATGGCAACGACAAGCAACACCGGAACCAACCCCGAGGCGGTGCAGCGCGTACTGGACGACGCAGTGTCTTCGGGCGTGACGCCGGGCATCGTGACCGAGATCGCCAAGGGCGACTCCCGCTGGTTCGCGTCTGCGGGCAAAGCCGACATCAGCACCGGCCGCGAGCGCAAACCGGAGGAGTTGTTCCGTATCGGCAGTGCCGCTAAGGCGTTCACCGCCGCCACCACACTGAAATTAGTCGGAGAAGGAGCGCTCAGCCTCGACGATACGGTGGAAAAGTGGCTGCCCGGCTTGCTCGATCACAGTCACTATGACGGCGGCAAGATCACGTTACGGCAGTTGCTGAACCAGACCAGCGGCATCTTCAACTTCAGCATGGACCCAGAGTTCTACGCCCGCGGCCAAGGCGAGGCTTGGTACGAACGCCGGTTCAAGGTCTTCACTCCCGAAGAACTAGTGAGGATCGCTCTACGGCATCCGCCCTACAACGCGCCCGGCGAGGCGTTCCGGTACTCCAACACGCAGTACTACCTGGCCGCGATGATGGTCGAGAAAGCCACCGGCGAATCGTACGGCGATGTGCTTGATCGGCTCATTCTGCGGCCGCTCGACCTGACCGGAACATCGTTGCCCACCACGCAGACGGTCATTCCCGGACCGCATCCGGTGCACTACTCCAGGCTGGAATCGCCCGACCCGGCGGCACCGCTGCACGACGCGACCGAGTCGAACGAGACAACCGCCTGGAGCGCAGGAGGCATGATCTCCATGACCGGCGACCTGCTCACGTTCTTCTCGGCGCTGTTGTCCGGTCGCATCCTCAAGCCGGCACAGATGGAGGAGATGTTCACGACCGTGTCCACCGACGGCTCCGGCTGGCTGCCCAACACCCGCTACGGGCTCGGCGTGTGGGTCGAGCAGAAGCTCGAGAGCGGCGTGCACGTGTGGGGCAACGGCGGCGCGGACTACGGCACGTTCACCCTCGTCATGGGCAGCCGCGACGGCACGCACATGGTCGCCGGCCACGTGAACACCGACTGGTCCCCCCAAGCCTATGCGGCGTTCCTGGCCATCCTCGACATCGAGTTCGGCAGCCCCGCAGTTGCCGCTCGCTTGCTGCGGCGACCACGGCGGTGATGGAGGCGACCAGAGTGCGGCCGTGCGGCAGCAGGGTGACGGCCGTGGACAGCTCGCGCGGGGCCGAGGCCATTTGACGCGCTCCTCGGGATGAATGAATCCCGGGGATTCCGCGCTCTTAGCCAGCCTCGTGCGTGCCAGCCCCTTGACCGCCAAGGCGCGCACCCGAACGCTCGCGCCAGCGCGATGCGCTGGGCGGGGGCCGGGTCCAGGCGGAAGGAGTAACGAAGCTGCACGACCGCATCCTACAGTTGGGCTATGGCCGAATACAGTGATATCAGAACCGGCAGGCACTGCGTTTTCATGCTCCACGCACACTTGGTTTTCGTGACGAAGTTCCGCCACCGGGTCTTCGCCGGCACCCACCTGACCCGCATGGAAGCGATCATGAGTTCCGTGTGCGCCGACTTCGAAACCGAACTGCGAGAGTTCAACGGCGCGGACAACCACGTCCATCTTCTGGTGAATTTCCCGCCCAAGATCACTTTGTCCAAGCTGGTCAACAGCCTCAAGGGAGTGTCATCCCGGCGGATGCGGCAAGAGTTCCCCGAACTGGCCGCCCACTACTACCGGGCCAGCAAACTGTGGTCGGGCTCCTACTTCGCCGGCTCTGTCGGCGGTGCACCGTTGTCGATCGTGCGCCAGTACATCGAGCAGCAGAATCGACCGGTCTGAGCCCGGGGGACGCCGGTCCGCCTGGCGGCGAATCGGCTGCTCTTGCCCCCGCTACGCGGGCTAGTCGGCCCCGGCCTGAAGGCCCGAGCACTGCCGACGAGCCCGGTAGCGAGCGGGGTCGGCCGCGGCCAGTTGCCTGCGGATCGTGACGGCCTCCCGCTCGGCGGTCAGGGCGTCGCCCGGCCTGCCGAGCTCCGAGAGGGTCACGCCGAGGTGAGTCAGCACTTTGGCGAGGCTGGAACGATGGCGGTCGGGGCAGGTGGCAGCCAGCTCCTGCCGGTAGGAATCAACGCCGGTGGTGTGCCATCGACGCCGCTGCGTCGGCGTCGATCACCCGTCAGAGGGCGGCGTGGTGAATGCGGCGGATCTGCCGGTCGCGGCGCTGGTGTAGCGGTGGGCCAGCCGCGCGAAGGCATTCTTGAGCTCGGCCGGGCCGACGACCTCGATGTCGGCGTCGAACCTGCCGATGGCGGCGGCCAGACCGGGCCATGACCACGAGCCCAGGACGAGCCGACAACGTTCCGGGCCGAGTTCCTCGACGACTCCGTCGCGGGTGTACTGGGACACGACGGCGGCGGGCAGGTCGAGGATCACCTCGCCGCGGCAAGGCCAGTCGCTCGAGCCGTCTGAGGAGCCGCGGAATCTGCTGCTCACGAAGGCGGCCACATCCCCTCCGGGCAACTCGCGCGGGGTGAAACGAGGCCCGGTGGGGATACGCGGGGTGATGCGGTCGGCGCGGAAGGTACGCCAGTCGTCGCGGTCGAGGTCCCAGGCGACGAGGTACCAGCGTCCGCCCCAGGTGACGAGGTGGCGGGGCTGGACCCGGCGGGGCTCTGCGCCGTTGTAGTCGAAGCGCAGCTCCTCGCGGGCGTGGACGGCGGCGCTGAGCGTCGTGAGCACACGGCTGTCGACCTGTGCGGCCGCGGGCCGTTCGACGGCGGTGACCTGGAGGGTGTCGATGCGGTGGCGCAGTCGTGCGGGCATGACCTGGCGGACGGTGTTCAGTGCGCGTGCCGCGGCTTCCTCGATCCCGGCCCCGCTGGTGGTGGCGATCTGGAGCGCGACGGCGAGGGCGACGGCCTGCTCGTCGTCGAACAGCAACGGGGGCAACTGGGTACCGGCCCCCAGCCGATATCCGCCGTCGGGGCCCTTGATCGCCTGAATGGGGTAGCCGAGCTCGCGCAGGCGGTCGACATCGCGGCGTACCGTGCGCGGGCTGATCTCCAGCCGCTCGGCCAACAGCGCCCCCGGCCAGTCGCGGCGCGCCTGCAGCAGCGACAACAACGCGAGCAGCCGCGCCGAAGTTTTCCGCATGATCCCCATAGTAGCGGCCACAACCTGTCCGCTTCCGCTGCGACCGTGGTCACAGAGCACAGAGAGAAACAGAGCACAGAGAGAAGGAGCCAAACATGTCCGTCAAGGCTGTAGCCCACCTGAACTTCCGAGGCGACGCCCGGGCGGCGCTCACGTTCTACCAGTCCGTCTTCGGCGGGGACCTGGCCATGGTCACCTACAAGGACGCCGGAAACGTCCAGGAGCCGGCGGAGGCGGACCAGGTGATGTGGGGCCAGGTAGCCGCCGAGAACGGGTTCCACGTCATGGCCTACGACGTGCCCTCGCGCCTGCCGTACCACCGGGGCGAGAACGCGTCCTTCGTCTCACTCCGCGGCGCCTCGGCCGAGGAGATCAGCGCGTACTGGGAGAAGCTCTCCAACGGCGCGGCCATCGCGCAGCCGCTGGGCCCCGCACAGTGGGCGCCGCTGTACGGCATGCTGACGGACCGCTTCGGCGTCACCTGGGTCGTGGACGTGGCCGGCGACCACCACGCGTCCTGACCACCCGGCGAGGAGCCAGCCATGAAGATGCGACCGCCGGGCCGTACCGGCATCCAGGTCAGCCCCTACTGCCTGGGCACCATGACGCTGGTGTGGAGCCCGCTGGCGATGGGCCTGCTCACCGGCCGCTACCGCAAGGGCCGGCCCAAGGCACAAGACAACATGATGCACTGGGTGCCACGCCACCTGACCGGCGTACGCGAACTCGACGCCGTCGAGCAGCTCATCCCGCTGGCCGGAACCGGCCTCGGCCCGCTCGACGTGTCCTACACCCTCACCCGAGAACCGCTACGCCGGCGGTCGGCCGAGGAACGCGCCGCGGCATGACGGTTCTGGACATCCGGGCGCTCAACCGCGCGACGCTGGCCCGGCAGTTGCTGCTCAACCGCGCCGACCTGCCGGTCCTCGACACCGTCGCGCACCTGTGCGGCCTGCAAGCCCAAGAACCGCAGGAACCGTTCGTCGGCCTCTGGGCGCGGGTGCGGGCCTTCGATCCGGCTCTGCTCTCGGACCTGCTGGTACGGCGGAGCGTGGTCCGTACCCACCTCATGCGCCGAACCGTGCACCTCATGGCCGCCGACGATGTCCTGGCCTGGCGGGCCCGCCACGACGTCATGCTGCGTCAGCGGGTGCTTGGTACCTACCGCCGCGAACTCGACGGGGTCGACCTCGACGAGCTCGCGGCAGCGGGCCTCGCGGTGATGGCCGACGGCGAGCCGCGCTCGATGTCCCAGCTCGCGCGGGCGGTCGCCGGCCGCTGGCCGGAACCTGGGCCGCGGCCACTGGGCGAGATGCTGGTCGCGGCCCTCATCCCGATGGTGCAGCTGCCGCCGCGCGGGCTGTGGCGCACGAAGGGCGGAGTGCGCAACGTCCTGCTCTCCTCCTGGCTGGGCCGCGAGATCGACCCACCGGCCACCGACGACGCCGATCCTGTCGGCCAAGCCCTGGTACGCCGCTACCTTGCCGCCTACGGTCCCGCCGCCACCGCCGACCTGCGCGCCTGGTGCGGACTGGCCGGACTGCCCGTCGCGGTCTCCGAAATCCGCGAAGAACTGATCAGCTTTCGCGACACACGCGGCCGGGAACTACTGGATCTGCCCGACGCGCCACGCCCCGACCCCGGCACACCGGCCCCGGTACGGTTCCTGCCCGCCTTCGACAACGCGATCCTCGGCTACCACGACCGCAGCCGCATTATCGACGACGCCTACCGCGGCCTGTCGGTCGCGGGCGAACGTGTCGTCCTGGTGGACGGCCGGGTCGCCGCGACCTGGACCGTCGCGGCCGACACCGTGGTCATCACCCCGCTCCGCCCCTTCTCACGGGCCGACCGTACCGCCGTAGTCGTGGAGGGACGGGCGCTGGCGTCATTCCTGTCCGACAACGACAGCGACCGCGTGCGGATCGCTTCATCGCCTCACTGAGCGACACACGGTGGCGATCCGCGTACGGAGCCACCAGGCCGGTGATGAGCTAGGCGAACTCGCGGTCTCCGCGCAGAGCCTGGGGTGCATGGGCATGAGCCACGGGTACGGCGCCGCGGACGACGCGCAGTCGATCGCGACGCTGCGCCACGCCCTTGACCTCGGGGTGACCTTCCTGGACACCGCCGACTTCTACGGCGGCGGGCACAACGAGCAGCTGATCGGGCGGGCCATCGCCGGGCGCCGCTGACGAGGTGGTGCTGGCCACGAAGTTCGGCTTCGCCAACCGCTTGGGCGAGCCCGTCCGGATCGGCGGCGACGCCGCCTACGTGCGGCAGGCGTGCGAGGCGTCGCTCCGTCAACCTCGTCGCCCCTCTCGTATTGTGCCGGGAATTCGTCGGCAGCCATATCGCGGACGGCAGCAAGGCTTCGATCGTGAACGTGGCGTCGGTCAGCGGCAGAATGGGGAGCCCGGACCCGTCGTATGCGGCATCCAAAGGAGGCCTGATCGCCATGACGAAGGGCCTTGGCCGCGTATACGCATCTCACGGCATCAGGATCAACGCGGTGGCGCCAGGAGTCATCGACACCGACATGGCTCGGCTGATTCCTGCGGAGCGCCGTGAACAGTATCTCAGCACGATTTCCAGCGGCCGGTTCGGCGCCGTTCAGGAAGTGGCCACCACTGTGGCGTTCCTGCTCAGCGACGAATCGTCATACATGACCCGAACCGTCTTGGATGTCAACGGCGGCCTCTGGTAGCGACTCTTTGAAATCGCACCGCTTTTCCGACTGCAGCCGATCTGGTGCGGCAGAGGACCTGGCGAACAGGGGCGCCCCGGCACCCGCACAGCGGCCTTCCATGCAGCGGGACACGGGTAAGGTCAGTCATATTTGCGATCATCGACGCCTCGGCAAGACTGCCTGGAGCCGTAAATGCGCCATCTGGACCTGCTGCACGCGGCACGCCTAGCCGCCTACCAGGCCGTTTCCACTCACCTGTCCATGCTGAGCGACCACCAGATCATCGACCTCGTGACCGCGGCCACGCCTCACGGCTCCGGTATCGGCGGCAGATCGGCAGAGTTGGACATTGACGGGAAGCGGGTGTTCGTCAAGCGGGTTCCGCTGACGGACCTCGAAACGCGACCGGAGCACGTCCGATCAACGGCCAACCTCTTCGGCCTGCCCACCTTCTACCAGTACGGCATCGGCTCAGCCGGATTCGGGGCCTGGCGCGAACTGGCAACCCACACCATGACCACCAACTGGGTCCTCGGCGACATCTATGAGGGTTTCCCCCTGATGTACCACTGGCGGGTGATACCCGACTCGCCTCCGGTGGGCTTCGCCGACGAATTGGGAGGCATCGACGGAGCGGTCACGCACTGGGAGGGCTCCCCGGCGGTGCGCGAACGGCTGAAGTCCATCAGCCGCTCCTCGCTCAGCTTGGTCCTCTTCCTGGAACACATCCCCCACACGCTGGCCGCCTGGTTGGCCGGCCACCAGGACAGTGACGCAGATGCCTCACCGTACGCATGGGCAGAGCAAGCTCTTGCCCGCGGGGCCGCCTTCATGAGCTCCAACGGGCTCGTCCACTTCGACGCCCATTTCCGTAACGTCTTGACCGACGGCCGCTTGCTCTACTTCGCAGACTTCGGGCTCGCGCTATCTTCTCGGTTCGACCTCTCTGCGGCCGAGGCAGCTTTCCTGTCTGATCACCTCGCCTACGATCGTCACTACACCGCGAGCCATCTGCTCCGCCACCACCTGCCCGGCGAGGTGCGCAATGGCGCCCAGCACGAGGCCTTCCTACGCGACTGGATCGCGGGCAGCACCACGCGCGAGCACCTCCCACCCGCGATCGCCGCGATCATCGACCGGCACGCCAGGACCGCCCTCATCCTGAGCGGCTTCCACCGTCGGCTTGTCACCGAGACCAAACGGACGCCGTATCCGGTCGACGAACTTCAGCGAGCAACGGCAGACGCTTCGCCGCGTCAAGCACACACATACGGCACCTGATCGACGCACCAGGACGGAACCCGTCGCATGACCGGATGGCCGCGGCGGCGCAGGTGCACTCCGCAGGAGGGGTGAGATCCACCGCACCACCCGGATCGCCACCGTCCGGCTCAACACCCGGGCTGGGCCCTGGGGCTGGGGCCGTCCTTCTTCCAAACTCCGCTCACACCGCCGTCGTTTTTCGTACACCGTTTGAGGAACGGAGCACGTAGGGCGTTCGGCATCCAGTGCTGTCCTGGCCGTCTGTCGCCTCGTGCCGGCGTGGGGCGGTGCGCGGCGCGCTACACCGAATTCGTCCTCTACACGATACGCAGAAGGCATCCAAAGCCCCAGCACGGCTTTAGCGATCTCGCGAGTACACCCTGATCGCGTAGTCACATTAGTTCTGTTCATGTGAGCCGCAAACTTTTCGGTTGAGTGGAATCGCTGCCTCTCCCAGAATCGAATGAACCGAAACCCCGACTGAACGCAAGGAGATCCACATGACCGGGACGGCGAGCAGGGCCGCCTTCGAGATCGTCAAGGGAGTTCGTGAGATTCTCACGCTCACCGAGGCCGAGGTCGAGGAGAACCTCGATCCCCAGGAGTTGCTGGACGGCCTGGAGGACGGATTTCGGGGGCTCGAACTGGGCGAGGTCCAGTCGCCTTTCCGGCCGGAGCTGACCGTTCCGGGCAGGGGCTTTTCCCTGGCTATGTCGGCCTGGCAACCGGGTTGGCAGATGTGCGTGAAAGTGGTGAACGTCTTCGACGGAAACCTCGATCTCGGGCTGCCCAACCACCTCGCCATGATCAACCTTTTCGATCCGGAGACCGGGGCGACGACTTGCGTCATGGATGGGACCTACATCACCGGGATTCGCACCGCGGCGTCCGCGGTGCTGTCCGCGCGGCTGCTGGCCCGGCGCGACGCGCGGGTCGCCACCATCGTCGGCGCGGGTGTCCAGGCTCGCGAGCACCTGCGACTGCTGCCCCTGATCCGGGAATTCGACCACATCAACGTGTGCTCGCTCCACGTCGCCGAGGCGGAGCGGCTGGCCGCTCGCGACGACATCGCCCACGCCTCGGCGGACCTGGAGGCCGCGGTGCGCGAATCGGACGTGGTTTGCCTGGCGACGCACGCGGCCGCACCAGTGATCGATCCGGGCTGGCTGAAGGCCGGCGCGCATGTGTCCTCCGTTGGGTACTTCCCGCCGGAGGGTGAGCTGCCCCACGAACTGGCGCAGCGGCATCGACTGTTCGTGGAGTCACTCGACGCCTTTGAACCGGTGCCGATCGGGTGCGCCGAACTCTCCACCGCCGATCCCAGCAAGGCCACGACGCTGGGTGCGGTCGTCCTGGACCCACGGGCGGGCAGGCGGGACGACCATGAGATCACCGTGTACAAGGCCATGGGGATCGGCATGGAGGACATGGTCGCGGCCAACCTCGTCTACCGTCGCGCGCTGCGCGACGGTGTCGGCGGGGTCATGGCGTGGTAGCGAGCGGAACGACGCCCGCATGCTCGAGGGCCACGTCGTCGAATCGCCGCGCAGACCCAGAGTGGCCGACGCCTATCTGGGCGGTATAACACATAAGCCCAACTAACGTAACGTTCATCCATGGAGCTGGATTCAGGGACACTGACAAAGCTTCGAGCCTTCGAGGCGGTCGGGCGTCATCTTAGTTTCGCCAAGGCAGCTCAGGAGCTATATGTCACCCCGGCCGCGCTCAGCCACCATGTGCGACATCTGGAGGAGGAGCTCGGAGTTCCGCTCATCACGCGCCTGCACCGGCGTATCGAGCTCACCCCGAGCGGAATGAGGCTCCTGCCCGAGTGCTCGCAGGCGCTCCAGATCCTCAGCCGCGCGGTTCGAGAGGTCAAACGGACCGACCAGCAGGAAACTCTCACGGTCAGCGTCGCCCCGTACTTCTCGGCGAGGTGGCTGACCCCGCGGCTGGGACGATTCTGGGCCCATCACCCGGACATCGACCTACGGCTGCACCACGCCTACCAGCCGGCCGACTTCCTCACCGACAATTTGGACGCGGGAATCAACTGGTGTCCGGGCGACTGGCCCAACGCCGAGAGCACTCTGGTGCTGCACGGCAGGCTCACGATCGTGTGCAGCCCCGGCTACCTCAAGCAGTTGCCTCCTGATCCCCACCCCCACGACCTGCTCGACCACAGGCTCATGTACGAGTTCAGCATCGAGCAACTGATCCGCTGGTTCGAAGCCTCCGGCGTCAAGGTCCCCGAACCGCCCAGAGCCGACCAGGTAGACGACTCGCACACGTTGCGCAGGCTCGCGTTGGACGGCCACGGCGCCGCCCTGTTCTTCTCCGGTCTGATCCATGATGACGTCCGGACCGGCCAACTCGTCCGCCCGTTCGACGTCGAGATCGATCCGGGCAGCGCGTACTACCTGACCAGGCCGAAGGACCGGCCGGCCGGGCGACGGCTGAAGCTCTTCACCGCATGGCTGATGAGCGAGATCGCCGCGAGCCCCTACGTGTGATCGCAGCGGCGTTCACCGCTCTACAGTGCGGCGACCATGGACGCACCTCACGATCCTCTCCTTCGCCTGGTATCCGCCTACCATGCTGCCCGGCCACCGTTGGTCACATCTCAGGCTGGACCGCTACCACGGCAGGAACTGGACCGGCTCTCCGGTGGCTGCGACGCCGCCGCGTAATGCCGCGCGCTTCGCCCATGTGTGGTGCGCCTACTGGTCGTGATCTTCCGTGTTCGCAGTGGCGCGAGTTTGCGTTCGAGCGCGCTCGAAGCCCTAGCGTTCCCGCCATGACGACACAGACCTGGATCATCACCGCGCGTCCCGCGGTTTCGGGCGCGCACTGGCGGAGTCGGCGCTCGCGGCGGGTGACCACGTGGTGACGGCGGTGCACCGTGCCCGAAAGCGTGGCCGACCTGGAGGCCGAGTACCCGGACAACTGCTTGATCGCGAAGGTCGACGCCCGGGACATCGCTGCGGCCGCCAACATCGCGCGGGACACCGGATCCGTGAGCTGCCCCTTTCCCTCACGGCGGTCGAGCACGGGTCTGGTCGACCTCGGCGGCATCGTGACCGGCGGCAGACAACCGGGCGGCTGACACTTTCGCCGACCATTGCCGGTCGCGACAGCGGCGCGAGCGCCGGCCCAGTGTCGCAAGGAGCCGTCTTCACTGACCACAAGAGGGAGCCCCGAGCGTGCGCATGGCTGCTCTGAGCGTGCAGACCGGGGTCTCGGTCCCCACGATCAAGTATTACCTGCGGGAGGGGCTGCTGCCTCCAGGACGGCCCGTAGGCCGCGACGAGGCCGAATACGACGCGGCGCACGTCCGCAGGCTCAAGCTCGTGTGCGCGCTCGTCGAGTACGGCGATCTCAGCATCGCGGTCATCCGTGACCTGATCGCGCACCTGGACGACCCGGACGTCAGCGGCACGGACCTGCTGGGCGTCGCTCCGCTCACCGTGACCGCGCAGGACGACCCGCCTCCGGGCCCCGACTGGGATGCGGCCGAGCGCATCGTGGACAACCTGCTGCGGCGCCGGGGGTGGAAGGACCTCGACCAGCACCCGGGGCGGCATGTCCTCATCGGGCTGGTGACCAGCCTCGCGGAGCTGGGCCGCGAGGACATGCTGGAAGTGTTCGACGACCACTCCGTGGCCGCCGAGCGAGTGGCCGAGGCCGACCTGCGGGTCGTCGGCGACCCGGCCGACCGGGAGCGTGCGCTGGAGATCGTGGTGCTCGGTGACACCGTCCTGGCCACGCTGCGCCGGCTCGCCCAGGCGCACATCTCCCAGGTCATCCACGGGCCGTCCCTTGAGGGTTCCCAGCAATCAGAGAAATCCAACGAACGTTCCTCTATGTCGGCGTACGGGTATTTGTGCAGACCCTCGTACGAGTAGTTAGGATCTGTCGCTGATCTTGTGACGTCGTCTTTCCGTAGCAGGATCCGCTGCCGGAGAAGATCCAAGAGCTTGCCATCGAACATGCGGGCTCGCGCCGGTATGGAGGGGGAATCACCGCTCCCTTCAGAACGTCTCTTTCAGCGGCGACATGCACGCGCAACACTGGATGGCGTGTCCCCGGCCCTGGACCCCGCCCGCGTACCCGTGCTGCGCGGCCGCGGCGAGGAGGAGAGCGCGCTGCTGCGGCTGCTCGACGACGCACGCGCCGGTCGCGGCGGGGCGCTGCTGCTGGCAGGCGCGCCGGGCATGGGCAAGACGGCGCTGCTCGACCTGGCCGCTGCTCGGGCGGCTCCCGGCCTCCGGGTCCTGCGGGTCTCGGGAGTGGAGTCGGAGTCGCGGGTGCCGTGCGCGGGGCTGCACGGGCTCCTGCGGCCGGTCGCCGCCTTCGTTTCGGCGTTGCCGGACGCACAGGCCCGCGCGCTGACGGCGGCGCTGGAATCCGGCGCGGGCGCCGACGGGCTCGCGCTGCCCGCCGCCGTACTCGGCCTGCTGTCCGCGGTTGCCGCCGACCATCCGGTGCTGGCCTGCGTGGACGACGTGGACCTGCTGGATCCGGCCAGCCGCGACGTGCTCGCGTTCGTGGCCAGACGGATGGCGGGCGAGTCGATCGCGCTGCTGTTCGCGGCCCGCGACGGGCAGCGGGCGCCGGAGGGGGTGCCGATCCGGGTGCTGAGCGGGCTTGACGAGGCGGCCGTCCGGGAGCTCGCCGGCGACCTGGCGCCCGAGCGGCTCGCGGACGACCTCCTGGCGGCGCTCGACCAGATCGCCCTGGGCAACCCCCTGGCGCTGGGCGAGCTCATCGCCTCCCTCACCGCCGACCAGCGCTCGGGCCTGGCCGCGCCGCCTGCCACCCTTCCCCGGACGGGCCGGCTGTGGCGCGCGCACGCGGCCCGCCTCGCCTCGCTCCCCGAGGAGGCTCGGCGCCTTCTGCTGCTGATCGCCGCCGCCCCCGGCCTCGACACCGCGACCCTGATCCGGGCCGCCCTGCCCGCGTGCGCGCTGGCCGTGCTGGAACCGGCCGAACGCTCGGGCATCCTGTCCTCCGTCGCGGACCGCTACGAGTTTCGCGACCCCGCCGTGCGGGCGGTGGCGTACCACGACGCGTCCCTGTCCGAGCGGCGCCGCGCCCACCGCCTGCTGGCGACGCTGCTGGAGGAGACGCAGCGGCTGCGGCGGGCCTGGCACCGCGCCTGGGCGCTCGACGGGCCCCCCGAGCGGCTGGGGGACGAACTGGCCGCGGCGGCGGCCGAAACCCGTTCGGACGGCGGCCACCCGGAGCCGTTCCTGGCGCTCGAACGGGCGGCCGAGCTCACGGGACGCGCTCCGGTCAAGGCAGAACGGCTGGCCGCCGCGGCCCGTCATGCGTGGATCTCGGGACACCCCCGAGTGGCCCGCTCCCTCCTGGCCCGGCTGCGCGCGCTCACCGCTCCGGAGGAGCTGCGCGGCCACGTACAGCTCCTCCGTGGCAGCCTGGAGCTTCTGGGCGGCGAGATCGGGAACGCCCGCGAGGAGCTGCTGGCGGCGGCGGGCCGGCTGCTCGACGGCCACCACCGGATGCTGGGGGTGCGCGCGCTCGTCAGGGCCGCCGACGCCAGCTACCGCGCGGGAGACAATCGGGCGTTCCTCGCGATCGCGCGCCAGGCCGCCACGCTGCGCCGCCCTGACGAGACGGTGCCCACGCAGCTCATGTTCGAGTATCTGGCCGGCATGGCCGCCACCTTCAGCGGCCTGCACCAGGAGGCCGCGGGCCCGCTCCGGCGCGTCGTCGGGCTGGCCGCGTCGGTCCACGATCCGGCCGTGCTCGTGTGGGCGTGCGTGGCCAGCATGCTGCTCGGCGAGGACACCACGGCGCACCGTCTGTCGGCCCGCGCCGTCGAGACCGCCCGCGCTCGCGGCGCCGCCTCGGCCATGCCGCAGCTGCTCGAGTACATGATCTACCCAGAGATCCGGACGGGACGCTACGCGTCCGTCGCGGAGACCGCGGCCAACGGACTGCGCCTGGCTCAGGAGACGGGGCAGCGCAACACGGCGGCCCAGCACCTGGCCTGGCTCGCGATCACGGCGGCCGTGGAGGGCGACCAGGAGACCTGCCGGGTACGCGCCGACGCCGCCATCGACCTGGCCGACGCCCACGACCTCGGCATCGCGGGCGCCATCGGCAACTGGGCGCTGGCCAACCTCGACCTGGCCGCGGGGCGCCCCGCCGACGCGGCCAACCGGCTGCGGGCCGAGCGGCGCAACAACCACGTCGTCATCCGGGTGCTGGCCACCCCGCACCTCATTGAGGCGTCCGCCCGTACCGGCGACCATGAGCAGGCCAGGTCGGCGCTGCGGGTGTTCGAGCGCTGGGTCGGCAGCACGCGCAGCCCGGACCTGCGCGCGCTGGTGGCCCGCTGCCGCGCGCTGCTGGCCGCGCCCGGCGAGAGCGAGGAGCTGTTCCGGGAGGCGCTCGACCTGCACGGGCAGGGTTTGTGCGAGTTCGAGGCGGCACGTACCCGGCTGCTCTACGGCAGCATGCTGCGCCGCGACCGCCGCCCGGGCACGGCCAGGAACCATCTGCACGCGGCGCTGGAGACGTTCGAACGGTACGGCGCCCGCCTGTGGACTGAGCAGGCCAGGACCGAGCTCCGCGCGTCCGGCGAGCCGGTACGCCCCGCGCCCGCGACCATGACGACCCAGCAGCTCACGGCCCAGCAACTGCGGATCGCCCGCCTGGTGGCCGAGGGCGCCACCAACAACGAGATCGCCGGGCAGCTCTTCCTCAGCCGCCGCACCGTCGAACACCACCTGAGGAACATCTTCAGCCGCCTCGGCGTCCGCTCCCGAGTCGAACTGGCAAGGCTCATGTCCTGAGCACGGAGACCGGTGATTTCACCGATGCACGGCTGACTGATCGTCCCAACAATGGCGACAGACAGCAGTCACCCCCCTACGAGCAGGGAGTATGACGACGTGCAGCTCTCCACCCCCCAGCGCGGCGCGCGAGCGTTGACCAAACTCGCCCTCACGGTCGCATTACTCGCCGCCGGCATCGCGACCGCCTCCCCCGCCCAGGCGGCCGGCCCGTACGAGCGCGGCCCCGCCCCCACCGACGCCATTCTCGAAGCGAGCCGCGGCCCGTTCGCGACCGCGCAGCAGAACGTCTCCTCGCTGAGCGTCAGCGACTTCGGCGGAGGCGTGATCTACTACCCGACCGACACCAGCCAGGGCACGTTCGGCGCGATCGCCATCTCACCCGGGTACTCGGCCAGTTGGTCCACCCTGTCCTGGCTCGGCCCACGCATCGCCTCGCACGGCTTCGTCGTGATCGGCATCGACACCAACTCGCGCTTCGACCAGCCCGACAGCCGCGGCCGACAGCTCCTGGCCGCGCTCGACTACCTGGTCGAGGAGAGCTCACTCACGATCCGCAACCGCATCGACCCCTCCCGGCTCGCGGTGGCAGGTCACTCGATGGGCGGCGGCGGCAGTCTGGAGGCCGCGAACAGCCGCCCGTCCCTGCAGGCCGCCGTGCCGTTCGCCCCTTGGCACGCCACGAAGACGTGGTCGGGCATCCGCGTCCCGACGATGATCATCGGTGGTGAGAACGACAGCGTCGCCTCGGTGTCCACGCACGCGGAGCGGTTCTACGAGAGCATCCCGGCCTCGTCGGAGAAGGCGTACCTGGAACTGGACGGCGCCAGCCACCTCTTCCCGCTGTCCACCAACACCACGATGGCCAAGTCGATGGTGTCCTGGCTGAAGCGCTGGGTCGACGACGACCTCCGCTACGACCCCTTCCTCTGTCCGCCGCCCAGCGGCCTCTCCATCGAGGAGTACCGCGACACCTGCCCGCACTCCTGACCCTCACCGCTGATGGCGGCCGCTCCCCGGCGGCCGCCATCGCTGCTCCGGCCCGAGCTCCAGAAGCCATCGGTACAGGTCGTCGCGCGTGACCCACCCCTCGTAGACCGAGTAGAGGACGAGGGGGCCGATCGCCGGTGTCGCCGCCCCGTCACGCCGGTCGCGAGCCGGCCGACGGTCGACACCGCGCCTGTCACCGACGACACGGCGACGTCTGGACGCTGGAAGCACAGAAACGACGATCGCGATATTGCTTGTCGTCGAAGAGGACCCAGGCGACGCTGTCGTGGTCCCGCACCGAGCTCGCCTTGTCGGATGAGGACAACGCGGGGTCGCCATGCCAGTAGGTGAGCGGGTGGCCTTGTGGCCGGCGCACCACTTCAGGAAGGTGTTCCACTGGCGTTCGTAGGCGCGGCGCGTGTGCGCGGGGACGCCGTCCTCGATGCGGGCGCGGGTGGACTCGCTGACAGTCAGGTCAGCGAGCGTCGCGGGGACGGAGCGGGCAGGTCGTGTCTGACGATCTCGGTTCCGTAGATCGCGTCAAACCTCGTCTTTCGCCCACGCCGGAATGTCCTGCTGCTCGATGATCTCTTGCACCAGCTTCGCGTGCGCATCCTCGGCCTGCTGCCGGGTCGACCAGTGCAAGCTCAGCACGTCTTCGCCGGACGACTCCGGATCGACACTGCCGTCCAGCGGATCGAAGAACACCAGCGACTCGAACAGCAGCGGCACCGGCCCGCCATCCGCATGGTCGCGCACCACGTGCGCCGTCGTGATCCGGAACGTGCCCTTACCCGTGATGACGGAGTCGTCGCCGATCGTCCGCCCGTCAGGTTCGGCGAGCAGCCGGGCCGCCTCCTCCTGGGAGATCAGATTGCCGTCGATGTCGTAGTAGCGGCTCAACGGGCCGCCCGGCCACTCTCATGACGCTCGCTCATGCTGGCCCGCTTTCGGGGGTGAATCACGGTAAATGATCATGGATTCCGACTCGCGATAAGTGACATTATCGCGAGTCAAGACAAGATTACGAGATGTCAAACCGAATCCTGAACGCGGCCCCGACCTACCCGCGGCGTGTCCGCTGCTGCCGCGCCTCCCACCGCCGCGCCGGCGCTTCTGCCTCCAACGACGCGAAGTCCGCGGATCCGATCCTCAGCCCAAATCTGCTACCAGGCCCCCCCTCCCCCCCGCGAACTCCATCCGCAAAACACCCGGCCCGCACCTACTGCACCATCGCCCGCATATGGGCCGACGGGCACCTCGTGTGGGAGGCCAAAAGCCCCGACACCACCTGACGCCACCACCGGCCCTGGAGGGATGGGTGGGCCGGCTCCAGCGCGCGACCGCCCCGGACAGGCGGAAACACTCGCCCCGCCGGCCGCGAGACAGGCGCTTGATGATCTACGGCTGGTCCCGTTTCCGCACGTCGGGGTAATCGAAGATCGTTGGGTTTGCTGTGGTGATCGGTCGTCGCGGTATGACCTGGGCTCGTGAGACAGCGTGCGCAGTGGGGCCAGTCCAGTGTCGATTCAGCGCCCGCGACGCGATGTCCGCCGCACGAGCGGCCAGGAGCCCTATCATGACCCCGCTCGAACGCACCCTCGCCAAGGCCCTCACGGAGATCGTCATCAGGCTGGACATCAGCGACGACGACGCCATCGCCGAGGGCTCGATGCAGTTGCTGGAGCCGGTGATCGCCCTCCTGCAGGACCTCCCCGAGCAGGACCGGCAAGCCCTCGCCGATCTGATCAACCAGTGCGCGCAGGAGGAAGCCGGCCCTGACCGGCAGATGACAGCCTCGGAAACGCCCGAAACCCTGGGTCTCCTGACCTGAAATCCTCGGTGGCCCCGCTTCTGGCGCTCTACACCGTGGCCGGCCGGCGATGGCCCGCCGTGTCCGTCCCATGCGTCCTGCCCCCGGCCGTCACCTGTGGCACGCGGCGTTCCTTGGCCCGGACGAGTTCACCTTGCCGAACCTCGCGCGGATGAGCATCATGGTCGCCGTCTCCTGAACGTCCGGCAACAGCACCCGGGATGCCGGCCGAGCGCAACAGACGGCTCGCCCAAGAATGCCTCACCAACGTGCTCCAACACGCGGCCCGCCCACGGCGCGGGTTTCCCTCCATTACGCCGCCGAGCCGGAACTGCGCGTCACCGATGGCGGGCGTGGGGCGGCCGCCGTCCCTCCAGAGAACGGCCACGGCTTGATCGTCATGCGCGAACGCGTCAAGCTCTACAAGGGAACGGTCGCGGCCGGCTCGAAGCCGTCAGGCGGATTCGAGGTCGTGACCGCCCTGCCCCTGTCGTCCCCGCACCCGGACGACCAACCCTCCTCAGTCACACGGTAAGCCGAACACATGATCAAAATACTCGTCGTCGATGATCAGATCCTCGTCCGTGCGGGCCTCGCGGCGCTGCTGCGCGCGGACCCCGGCCTCGACGTCGTCGGAGAGGCGGCGACCGGCGAGGAAGCCGTCGACCAGGCGGCGGCCACCCGACCCGACGTCATCCTCATGGACATCAGAATGCCGGGCATGAACGGGGTAGCGGCGACCGAGCGCATCCTGTCCGCGGAGAGCGACCATCGGCCCCGCGTTCTCATACTGACCACCTTCGACCTGGACAAGTACGTCTACGACGCCCTCCGCATCGGCGCGTCGGGGTTCCTCCTCAAGGACACCCCGCCGCAACGACTCATCGCCGCCATCCACACTGTCGCATCGGGTGACATGCTCTTCGCACCCAGCGTCACCCGGCGCCTGATCGAGACCTACACCAGCCGGAGGGACCCGCTCCTGCTCTCGCCCGCGCTGCACCTCCTCACCACCCGCGAGGTCGAGGTGCTCAAACTGGTCGGGCGGGCGCTGTCCAACGCCGAGATCGCCACCCGACTCCGCGTCAGCGAAGCCACCGTCAAAACCCACCTCAACCGCACCATGGCGAAGCTCAACCTCACCAGCCGGGCCCAGATCGTGGCACTGGCGTACGAATCCGGCCTCATCACCCCTGGACGGGAAGACTCGCCACACACCCGAGGTTGGACCCCTACGGAGAGGCGGACACCGGCCGGCTGACATGCGACGGGCGTACGACGCTGGCGCGCGTCACGAACCGGCCGTAGCGTTCGATCATGATACGGCGAGCCCTGGACTGGTGGAGCGAGCATCCTCAGCTCGCCGATGCGCTGCTGGCTGCGGCAGCCTGTACGTTCCTCCTGGTAGAGGTGCCCTACAGCGATCACACCATCGCCAGTCCTGGCAGCCTGCCCGTGACGTTCTGGGGCGACCTGCTGGCCTATGCGAGCCTTGCCCTGCGGCGCAGGTACCCGGAGCAGGTGCTGGCGCTGGTGTGGACGCTGTGGTTCGCCGGTGGCCGGTGGGACATCTGGGCGGAGTGGAACGCCTCGTGGTCGGAGTTGAGCACGCCGACCGCACTCATGCTCGTGCTCTACACCGCGGGCCGGTGGGCGTCCTCGCGGTGGCCGGTCGTCTTCCTCGCGGGCACGCTGCTGCCGACGGTCGTGACGGTGGTGCGGATGTGGGCGGGGCCGGTGTTCCCTGCGCCTCCGGAAGACCTGTTCGCGGTGTCGTTCGTGACCTGCGCGGCGGCCTGGGGGTTGGGCAGGCTGCGGCGGTCGGAGGCCGAGGCGGTGGCGCGCGCCGCGGCCCGCGCCGAAGAGAGCAAGGCCCAGACCGCGCTGGCCGAGGAACGCATCCGCATCGCCCGCGAACTCCACGACATCGTGGCGCACAACGTGAGCGCCATGGTGATCCAGTCGTCGAGCGCGGGCGTCGCGCTGCTGAACGACGACAAGGCCGGGGCGAGCGCGGCCGTCGAGGCGATCGGGCACGTGGGCCGTACCGCGCTGGCCGAGTTGCGGCTTCTGCTCGGCGTGTTGCGGGAGGGCCCGACGCTGCCGCAACCGGGGATCGAGGCGATCCGGGAGATGACCGAGTGGCTGCCCATTGACGTACGATTGCGCGTCGAGGGCTCAGCTCGTCAGGTGCCGCCTGACATGGGCCTGGCCGCGTACAGGATCGTGCAAGAGGCGTTGACGAACACGCTCAAGCACGCCGGCAAGGACGCCGATGCCGAGGTGTTGCTGCGCTATACGGCGGACGGGCTGCACATCCAGGTCACCGACGACGGCACCGGAGGCGCGGAGCGCGGGTGGGCCGGCACGGGCGGGCACGGCCTGATCGGCATCCACGAGCGTGCCGAGGCACTCGGTGGCACGGCGCACGGGGCACCGCTGTCAGAGGGCGGGTTCAGGGTCGAGGTGACCCTGCCATGGGTGTGAGAGGCGCCCGGACGGTTGCCGTCCGGGCGCCGGACACCCTCGCTCAGCATCCCGGGTGATAGGACGACCGGACGAAGGCGCTCGTCTTCTCCTGGAACCAGCTCACCGGGTGGCGCAGCCGCACGGACTTCGTCCTGCCCCGTTCGGTGGTGATACCCACAGGGGACTGGTCTTTGGCCGCGTTGCTCATGCGTTTCGACACTCCGAAGGTAGCCACGTAGCCGCCGCCCATGATGTTGCCCTTGTTGTCGGTGACCACGTAAGCGCTGCCACCCACGCCCTTGGCCTCGACCTCGACCCCCACGTAGGCGTCCCACGTGCCCGGCTTGGTGGTCAGGCCCTCGATGGTCGTGTGTGCGTAGAAGTCGCCGACGGTGAATCCAGCACCGAGCGAGCTGGACGCGCCGGTCTTGTAGATACCAGCCAGGCCTATGCCCTGCCTGTCGAAGACCACGCATCCCTCCACGCCGAACGACGCGAACAGTTTGCCCGCGAATCCCACGCACTGGCCGACGGTGCCCTTCTTCGGCTTGCCCGGCGCCGGCTTGGCCGGCTGCTGCTCCGGCGCCCGGGGGGTCAGGTCGGGGATGCCGGGCTGCCGCAGCAGCGGCTTCTGTCCCGGCACGACCGGCCCCTGACGGTAGGCCGGCTGGCGGGCGATCGAGCAGCTCGTCCTTGGCCATGACCTCACGACGCCGTCCAGGGCCCGCATCTGGCTGCCCACCCTGTCACCACGACGGCCCTGATCGTCATTCACGCTTCAGGCACGGGGACGTAACGGCCGCAGATATGGCCGACAGGCGTTCGGGGTTCCTATCCTGACGCCATGAGCCAGCCGGTGCCTGACTCTCGCGAGCCCCTCGACCCGGCCGAATCCGGCCCGCTGAAGGTGGTGTGCGGCGCGTACAGGCGGGCCGGTCTGCGGCTGGGCGTGTACGTGCTCCTGTTCGGGTTCCTGACGGCCCTCTCCGTGACCGGCGCCATCAACTCGGCAGTCCAGGGAGAGGTCGCAGCGATCATCGGGTTCGTGCTGTTGGCCCTGGTCTCCGGGTTCCCTGCCGGCGCCATGCTGCGGGTCGTCATCCCGCACCTGATGCCGTACCGGTCGAGATTGGTACGGGAGCTGGCAGCTGGCCGCGGCCCGACGATGAGCCTCACGCGCAAGGCGCACTTCGACAGCGGCGCCCACACCAATGACTACGAGGTGACGTTCGCGGACGGGGAGGCCGACGGGCTGCGGGCGGCCCTCGGCCAGGCCGGGGAACTGGAGCGGGCGCTGGCCGCGTTCGGCCTGGAATCCTCCTCTCGGACCTCGGGCTGAGCAGGGCCTGGTCGACAAGGGATCGGGCTGATGGTCAACCGCTGATCGAGCGGCGGGTCCGGGCGAGCGATGTGCGTGGTCCCTTTGTTTCCGGCGCGGGTTCGCCGCCGTTGCCGACCTCGGTGACGCCGCCGGTGAGGATGCCTGCCGCCCGCCGGGCGATCCTGATGTCTCTTAGACTCAGGGGTCGGCAGTAGATGGGCCGACCTCTTCGGGTCTGTCCTTGAGTGAAGAGAGCAGCCCCTTCACCGCTTTCAGTTCCTCGGCATGAGCCGCCAGCTCGAACTCACCGAGGGAAGGATGCCGACAGGTTATGGCGGCCTCGACCACCCAAGGTCGCAGCTTCTTTCGCTCGCGCGGCGGAAGAGTACGCCACACTCCAGGGGAAGCGCCGGTGATGTCTACTGCCGTGCGAGAAACACGCCAGGACATCCTCCCCGTCTCGGAGAGGAGGACCCCTGCCTTCCATCGCCGCCAAACGCCCTCCTGCTGTGTACGCAGGGCAGCAGCGAACTTCAGCGTGCCCGGCTCAGCACCAGCTGTAAGCGCCTGTTCCGCTGCCTGTCTCCTCCGCACCGCCCTACGGTGGATAAGTATCGGCAGCAGAATCATCAGGAACAGAACACTTACCCATTTAAGAAATGTTCCGACAAAATCCAGCCATTCCAGAACTTCCATTGGGTCATGTTCGCATCCACGACGAGACCTCTCCAGAGGTGAGGTGCCGGGGGTGCTGTCAAGGAACATGCGATGAGCCGCCAAACCGCCTCTGAACTGAGGCTTCGTCGGGGGTGTGCTCTTTCTCGACGAGCGTCCACCTGCCGCTTACGCGGCTACGTCCGTCGCCGGCCAGGCGGTCCAGGGCCCAGCGGACGCTCGCGTTGTTGCGGCGATCTCCTGGTTGGACAGGCACTGGCCGACCAGGGCGAGGGTTTCTCGCTCCCGGCCGGTCAGAGTGTCCATTCCCGGCACCTCGATCGGCGGGAAAGTGTTGCGGCGGACGAGGTCGTCGATCAGCTTCCTGGTCACGACGGCCGACCGGCAGCGATTCCCGCGCCATGACGATCCGTACAGCGTGGACGAGGTCGTCGCGGCGCATGTCCTTCAGCAGGAAGCCGCCGGTCCCCGCGTGCAGGGCCTCGTAGACGTACTCGTCTTGGTCGAAGACGGTCAGGATGACGACCTTGCTGTCGGTCTCGGCGCAGATCGTCCTGGCCTGCCTGGATGCCGCCCATGACGGGCATGTGGATGTCGAGCAGGGCGATGTCGGGTGCCTACCGCTTTGACGACCTGGGCGCCGTCGCCGGCCTCCAGCGCGAATTGGATATCACGTAGGGTATCCGATTCCTTGCGCCGGCTTTCGCCCACGTTCGAGCAGCATAACCCTGCGATCAGGTTTGTCCAGCACGCCTATCGACGAGTTATCTCGCGCAACTTGTAATGACTAAATATTCCTTTCACGGTGTGACATGTGCGGCAATGGGGTTGATCGGTGCAACTCTGCTTCATCGGACGCCCAGAAGGGAAACGCAATGGATGTTCTCGCTCAGGTCTCCGGCAACGTCACCGCCATCGGGTACGGCCTTGCCGCCATCGGCCCCGGCATCGGCGTCGGCATCATCTTCGGTCAGGGCGTGCAGGCCATCGCCCGTCAACCCGAGGCCTACGGGCTGATCCGCCAGAACATGCTCCTCGGCTTCGTCCTCACCGAGGCCCTCGCCCTGATCGGTCTGGTCGCACCGTTCATCTTCCAGACCATCAAGTGATCGCGCCGCCCCGCGAACAAGCGATCAGAATGAACAGCCTGGAAACCTGCCGCTGCATGCCGGTGACAGCGAAATATGCGAAGTGTCCACCATGCAGGCAGGCGCCTCGAAAATCAGCTATGGGCCGGTGAGACGATCAGTGGATGGCGCCAGGCGGAGCGTCCAGTCCGACCCGTCGTAGGCGATCCACCGGCCCGCCATCGTGCGGGAACCGCTCGCCATGCCATCTACGACGCCTCCGACTCAGTGAACGGCTCGCGCGGCGCCCTGGACGTTCCGCCCCTCGTCCTGCTCATCCCGCTTGGCGGCGACGACAAACCGGGAGTGGCAGGCGTACGATCCACTGATCGCGCGAGAGTCCGTGTGTGTGACCCGAGATCGTACGACAGGTGCGGTGAACTGAATGTCCTTGTTGCCCTTACCCAGCACCCTGATGCCGTCGCTCTGGGGGTCCCAGTCGGCCAGGGTGCGCGTCACCGGATCCTCCCCGCGCACGCCGGAGGTGTAGAGCACCGCGAGGATAGCGGCGTCCCGCACGTCGGTTTTGCTGACGCCGGACGTGGAGGCCCCCACCCTGTTCCTCAGTGCGGGTATTCGGGGATTCGCATCCAGTCGTCGGGCATACCGGTGATCGCCCGGCCGCTGGTCATGCGCAGGCCTGCGGCGGCGCAGCAGTACGCCACGGCCTGGTTGCGATAGAGGTAGGTGGTGAGGATGTCCTCGGCGGAGGCGTCGGGGGAGACGGTGCCGCCGCCGGGGTGGGTGTCCCGGTGCTCGACGACGCCGTCGCGGGCGACGCTCCCCTGGTTGCCGCTCCTGGGGTTGGCGTAGAGCGCGTAGCAGACGGTGCCGGCTGACAGGCGCTCGAGGACGCGGTGGCTGCACGGGAGGGCGCCCCATTGCTGGCTGACGACGCATCCGCCGGGCACTTCGGTGATGCCGACGGTGGTGCCGGGGTCCATGCTGGACCACAGATCCTCGGCGCCATCCTCGTAGGCCTGTTCGGCCTCCAGCCGTCGTACGGCCTCGGCCATGCCGATCCCGGCGACGCAGACCAGGCCCAGCCCCTCGTACTCGAGTTCGCCCAGCGCGTCGATCAGGCGTCTGGCCTCCGCGACGGCCGCGGTCTCGGCGGCGGACAAGCCGGGCCGGCCTGGCGGGAGGGGGAACAGGCCGGGGGTGGGACTGGCCAGGCTGAGCCTTCCGGGCGTCCAGCCGGACATCATCGGCCGCCACGGGTCGGCACCGGCGGCGAGCAGGGCGAGGGCGTTGTCGGGGCGGTTGGCGAAGACGGATCTCCAGAGTGCGGTGTGACCCTGGTGCTCGGCGTCGACGTCGTCAACGCGTGCGGCCAGCCCCGCTATCACCTCGGGTGAGCCGAGCTCGGCTGCGGCATGTAACGGCCGTCCGTGATAGTGCACACCCGCGTTGGGATCCGCGCCGGCGTCGAGGCGCCCGCGGATCAGGTGGGCATCCGCCCAGTCGTTCCAGCCGGTGCCGGACCAGTCTGCGCCGCCGGTGGCCGTCATGTTCATTCCTTGGGGTTCGCGCGGGATGGATGTCCGCCATGATGACGTGCGGGACCGACAGATCTCCTAAGGGGAGCGCGTTGCGTTCATCCTGGTGGTGGTTCTGCCGACGGTGCGGACAGACTCAAGGCCCTGCCCTGGCATGAGGCCGTCCTCAACGACCGCACCGACGAGCGTGGGCACGGCCGCGGGAGCTGCTCGGTCTTACAACAGAACGACTCAGCGTCCGGCACTCCCGCGTTCACTGCGAGCTCTCGTACCGCCTTGTTGATCCCGTCCTCGCTGATGGACTCCCCCACGTTGCCGTGACGGTCCACACTGCGCAGCAGCCGACCCGACGTGATCCCGCGTCAGGCCAGAAAGTCGACCCACGACCGCCACACCTCGACCGGGTCCGTCAGCGGATGAGAGCCGCGCGGGATCGCCACCACCTCGCCCCGCGACTCCTTGTCGGTCTTGCTGGTGCGGATGGTCACCTCCAGCCCGTCGCCGGCCTCGCAGACGTCGTCGAGCGTCAACGCCGCCAGCTCGGGGCGGCGCCCCATCAGTGCGAGGCCCGCGGCGAGCAGCACCCGATCCCGCAACCCCCGAGCCGTCGCCAGGTCGCACACGCCCACCATGGCGGGCAACGTCTCGATCGTGACCGGCGGTGTCTCCTGGTTGCGCTGGCCGTTGTCCGCGCGCTGCCGCTTGTGGCCGCGCAACGCCAGCCCGGCGCGCTCGGTGTTCGGCTGATCTCGCGCAGCAGTGGCTGCTGCCGGATAGGCCGTTCACGTTCGGGTTCGGTTTCGACGATGGCCTGGGTATCTGATCGGCCGGGATCAGAGGGTCGGTCGTCCGCTTGCGCGTACTGGCGATCATAAGCGCGCCGCGATGCCGGTCGAAGGCATCGAGGTCGGCGATCACCAGGTCCCGGTCGCAACGGGGCCGGGCGTTCGCCTCTATTCGATCATTGACGCCACGATTTGCGATGCGTCCTTCTCCAGCCGATCCCGGCCCGCCGTGTACATCTCCCTCGCGGACACATCCTCGTGGCCCAGGTCGAGCTGAATCGTCCGCATCGGCACGCCGGCCTCCTCCGCGAGCGACGCGTACGTGCGCCGCGCCATGTGCGGAGTCACCTTCGACTCGACGCCGGCCAGCTTCGCGATGCGCCTTACCAGCTCATACGCCTTCGACCGTGACCAGCGCCGCCCGGTGCCGGTGGCGAACAGCGGGCCCTTCAGCCCCTGGAGCTCAACACCGTCACGCTCGGCCCGGTACGCCAGGTACGCGTCCAAGACGAACGTCGTCTCCGCAGGCAGCTTCCGGACCAGCGTCTTCGTGCCGCCCTTGTACGTGATCGTCAACGTCCGATACCCGCGCGCGAACCCCAGATCGGCGACGTCGGCGTCGATCGCCTCGGAGATCCGCACCCCGACCTGGAACAGCAGCCGGATCAAACCGGCCGCGCGCAGCCGTACCAGCTCGGCGTTGCCGCCCCGGTCGGCTACCCGGTAGCCGTCCGCGGCCCGTACCATGGCGTGCGCTTCGGTCCTGGTGAGCACCATCGTCTCAGAGTGCTTGCGCGGAATCTTCGGCCGCCGCGTGTTCTTGAGCCGGTTGGCCTCGACCAACTCCTCTCCGGCGAGGTAGTCGTACCAGGACGACACCGCCGAGAGCAGCTGCGCGACCGACTTCGGTCTCGGCGGCCGGGCCGCGTTCTCGACGAACCAGCGGGCGAACACGTCGCCGTGCGCCTTGCGGGCCTGGAGCGGATCGAGGCCCGTCTCCGCGCAGAAGGCCAGCCACCGGCGGATCGCCCGCTCGTACGCCTCGCGGGTGTTCGCGCCATACGACCACAGCCAGGCTCGCGTCAGGTCGAGTACCAGCGGCGGCAGGTCGAGCGGCAGCGAACGACGGCCATCCTGCTCGACGATGGCCAGTTCAGCGGTCACTCGCTCACCGCCACGGCTGTGCGGGGTGTCGCGGACGACGAGCCCTGAACATCAGGCCACCTTCCGGAAGACGACGGTGGCGCGGTAGCGGCCGTCGGCCTCCACGTCCGGCTCGGCTTCCGCGCTGATGACGTCCAGCTCGGAACCGGCACCGAAAAAGCTGAGTGCCCGCGCCACGGCGTGCTCTCTGATCTCGTCCGGTGTCGCCTCGCTCACGGTGACGCGCAGGGTAAGCGGAAATGATCTTACGCTCATGATGATCTTCTCTCATAGAGATGAATGATCCACTTTCGAGCGTAACACGACAAATGGAACATAACATGAATTATGTTCCTCTTTTAGAGATCTAGGTGTACAAGCAGCCGTTGTGAGATAACCCCTGTGTTCGTTGGGCGGTTGAGCGTGATCGTGGCCGCAGGAACTGGGCCTACTTCCGGGGATTCCTGGTTCTTTCGAGATTGATAAGACTTCAGAGATTCTGAAGGTCTATCGTCCTCGTCGTTCGTCTTGCAGAGATGGCGAAGACGAGGCCTCCCTACGAACCGAACCTGGCGTATCGCGTCGCAGAGGACCCTGGTCCGCAAGGAGCGGAGTGCCTCACGAGTCGCTCAGGGGTTCAATGTGGACGTCTCAAGAGGGTTCAGCCCAGAGCCAACTCAACGAGCCGCCCGATCCCCAGCGCCGCGAGTCTCGAGACGATGGCCAGCAGGATCGAGTACACGCAGCCGCTGCCGCCGTCCACCCGCTTGTCCCGGGTGAGTCCTTCGCCGGGACCTTGCCACAACGGTCTGGGTTCCAGCACAAGGTACAGGATCGCGCCGACCCCCCGGGCGCCCGGACCAACGTGGATGCGGCCATCGCCCAGCTCACCGACCGAACCCTCTACGACATGCGGCCGGCCCGGAACCTGATGCCGCGGCTGGCGACCAACCATCCAGTCGTCGGCATCGTCACCGCCGGAGACATGTTCGGCGGCTGCCTGCTGACCCGGATCGACGCCGCGCTCACCGCCCTCAATGTGGACTTGATCGTTCCGGCTCCGGACGGCAGTCTGGTGCCCGCCGCCGGCCTGGACGCCTCGGCCGCCGGGCCGATGAGGGGGGTGGTGGCCCCCTATCCGGGGATGGTCATCGAGAAGGTCGGCCGGACCACCGGATACACCTCCAGCAGGATCGGGGCCGTGGGAGTGGAGGCAGAGGTGGGAACCCCGCCGGTATCTTCACCTACACCGACCCTGGCCTTTACCCCGTACTTCAACCTGGCGGGCGACTCCGGATCGGTGGTCTACCGCGGCGGCGACGGCGCCACTCTGGTCCCGCCCGATTACTACCCCTGCCCCATCCTGCCCGTCCTCGAAGAGTACTACTGGGTGGTCCCCTTCACCGCCGAGGAGGAAACGGCCGACAGGGTGCGTGATGAGTTCTTCGCCCAAAGCAACCTCGGCCGGCTGCTGCTGCGCCTGCCCTACCTTAACGAGACCAGCCTGCGCGAGAGGCTGTACGGCAAATGGGCCAGTCGAGATGAGGAGATAGCGGCCGCCGAATTCTACGACAAGTACTGCGATTTCATGATCAACGTCCTCAACGATCCGAACTCGCCGGAGGTCGTCACCCAAGAGCAGTTGGATGATGCGGCAGAGGTGATCCAAGGCTTGCGGCAAACCGTGCTCTACTCCGATGAAGGCCAGCTCGCCCGCGCTCTCTACGATCGGGCTCTGGTTCCGATCAAAGGAATGACCCGCAGCCAGGTCAGGACTTACGTGGACGACCGGGCTGTGTTCGACCTGGTGCTGGCCGAGCTGAAAAAGGTGCCGAGAATCGAGGTGTTCGGCCCCGCCGAGCTGCCCCGCATGCCGGATCCGGCCGCCTGGTGGAAGCTCGACGGCGACACCGTGGATGCTTCCGGCAACGGCCGGACGGCCACCTTGCACGGCCTCACGTCCTGGATCGGCGACGGCCAGGTGGGCGGCGCGCTGCGGACGGGCGCCAACGGTTACGCGATCACGGCCGAGCCGGTGGTGGATCTGAACGCGAGTTTCACCGTCGCCGGCTGGTTCCGCATCACCCAGGACCTGACGGCCGATTCGTTCTTCACTGCCGTCGCCCAGGGCAGCAACCCCGACGCGGGATTTCAGCTCGGCGTGCACGCCGACCGCTGGTGGTTCCACCTCCCCGGCGCCTTGCTGCCGACCGAGTCCGCCATCGCCGCCAACACGGGGCGACTGGACGCACGTGGCCGCGGTCTACACCGCCGCGGCCAAGACCATCCGGCTCCACCTGGACGGCCGCTGGACGAGCCTGGCCTCATCAGTGAGCGATCAGACGCGCACCAGCACGGACGGTGTGACGATCGGCGTGGTGATCTTGCTCAGCCAGACCACCTACTGGAACGGCGACATCGACGACCTGCGCCTCTACCAGCAGGCACTGACCCCGGCACAGATCTACGACCTGGTCCAGCAGGCCGGCGGCCCGGCACGCCTTGACGGGTCATCCACACCGCCGCGGGCCCAGCACACCGGGCCGGACGCGCAGCGGCGGCTTTTGGAGCGGCTGAAAATCCCCCGGCGGGGCCGGTGAGCGCACCGATGTTCACCCATGCCCCGCTCGAGCTGGTCCGCGACCGCCTGATCGGGCTGGCCGCGAGCCTGCCCCCGCCGCTGCGCCCCGCCGCGATCGAGGCGACACGCCACGGGCTGCACGTCGTGATCGCCGATCCCGGACAGGCTCGATCACCCGCTGACGTGATCGTGAGCGAGGCCGCGCTGCGCGCGCTGACCGCCTTGAATGTGGCCCGGCACATCCCGCTACGCCCCCTGGACGCGGTCGAACTGCGGCTCGGCGCCAGCCCAACCCGGCACCTGCCGGAGGCCACCGCCGCCCTATGCGACCGGGCCGACCTGGACACCGCTGGCTCCTGCTGATGCTGCCCGCCCCGCGCACCATCGATCCCGCCGAAACACCGACCTGCGTCTGGGCGGCACCCGCCGCCCACGCCGGCACCTTCACCCTCGGCGTCGCCCGGCTCGGACCGGCCGATCCCGGCACCCTGCTCCAAGAGGCCCATGCCGCCCTGCTGGCCGCCCACCCGGAACTGACCGGCGCCCGCCCCTGTGGCCCGCCGCGCGCCGGCGTGCTCAACAGCGCCTTCTCCCCTGACCACGTCGTGGACGACGGGCGGCTGCTGGCAGGCGACACAGCCGGCCTGAGCAACCCCTTCACCGGCGAAGGCATCAGCTACGCCACCCAAAGCGGCGTGCTGGCCGCCCCCTCTTCGCCAAGGTCAGACGCGCCGTGCTGCTACCTGAGGGCTTCTCCAACCTGACCGCCACCGAACGGATGCGGCTAGACAGCCGCGACCACCTCCTGCTGGCCCCCTTCCTGCTCGCCTGCGACGAAGTGGCCATCAGCACCGTACCGCGGGAATGGCCATTCCTCGCCCGGCTGCTCATCGCCGACGACAGCGACCCGCACCGACGGCTGCGACCCGCCGCCCCGTTCCTCGGCGCGCTCATGGCGGCGGGAGCCCCGCCCGACATCACCCGCGCCACCCTGGCCGCGGCCATCGAACTCGCCACCCTGGGCGCGCTCACCTTCCTCGGGCCGATGCCCGACCAGCCACAGCCCGGCCGCCTCGTCGACTGGTCGATCACAGGAGCCGTCCTGGCCGGCGACTTCCTCCTCGGGCAGGCCACCCGACTGGTCGCCGCCTCCGCACCCGAGATCTCCTGGTCGTTCGCCGACTGGCTAGCCGACCTGGCCGCCCACCGCTCGCACCGCCTGCAGCACGACACCATCACACCGGCCAGCGCGCTCTTCGCCTCCCTTCTGGAGTTTCCTGCGCGCATCGGCGGTCAACTCGGCGGCGCGCCGGCCGAGGTGATCGACGCGCTGCGCATCTACGGCGAGCAGTGCGGCCACGTCTTCTTACACGCCGAGGACGCCCTGGCCTTACGCGGCCAGCGGACCCGGCTGGACGTCGACCTGCCCGCCATGATGAACGGACGCATATCGGCGATCATCGACCTGCTCGGCGACCAGCCAATATGCCGCCGCCAAGCCCTCGAGGCCACCATCGCAGCGGGCACCACCGCGGCGCACGCCGCCCACACCACGCTCGCAAAGATTCCGCACAAACCGGCAGCGCGGATCCTGCACGCCTTCCTCGACGCACTCGCCAACCCGCTCACCCCCACATGCCCAGGCGACGGCG
Source organism: Nonomuraea sp. NPDC049480 (assembly GCF_044465905.1). Taxonomy (NCBI): domain Bacteria; kingdom Bacillati; phylum Actinomycetota; class Actinomycetes; order Streptosporangiales; family Streptosporangiaceae; genus Nonomuraea; species Nonomuraea sp. NPDC049480. The sequence continues at coordinate 403,089 of NZ_JBITMD010000006.1, read as the reverse complement.
CTGAACGAGACCGTGGAGGGCAGCGCGTTCACCTGCCCCCTGACCCAGCAAAGGCGCCCGAATGACCAGGCCCGCCCGGCCTCTCGAGCGGGTCTCAAAGTCCCAGCAGTTCCTCCACCGGGTTCCGGGCTGCACTGTCGCGTTGACGTCCTCGACGGCGCAGGCGTCCTGCGCACCACCCAGACGCCCCGGTGGGCCGATTGGCAGGCCCCGGTGACGGCAGGCATGGGCAGGCGGCGGGACCAGGCGAGGTCAAGGGTTGTCGTCATGCTCGCCGACCGGTTGGCGCGCCGTCGGCGGTAGCGCTACGCCGGCGAGCTGCTCCAGCGCCTGCTCCCGCCAACCGGCAGCGCCCATACTTCTGCGCCGTGCCAGCGCGACCGCCAGACCGCGGGCCGGGCCGAACAGCAACAGCGTGCGCAAGGTGCGGGTGGCCGCCAGCACTGGCCCGCGCTGGCGCTCGTCGCTGTCACAAATAGTGGTGCGCAACAGCAGCCCGAGCGGTTCGTCGTCGTGCACCGCGCGGCGACGCCTGGCGCGGGCCTGCCCGCCGGCGTATGGGTGGATCGCATTCCCTAGCGCCGCACGATCGTCATCGCCGACGCGGTCCGAGCGCTGCTGCTCGGCGCACTGCTCGATGCGGCAGTGGCTCGATCAACCGTTCACGGCCTCCGCCTGGACGAGGGGGTTTTGCGGGAAGGCTGCGAAGGGGGTGGTGGTGAAGCCCTGCCAGTGCATCTCCATGGGGGAGCGGTCTTCGGGGCGGGGGACGTGGTGAAAGGAGACCGCGACCCAGGACACCACGTCGGACAAGAGCTGGCGGTCGGACACGAATTGCCGGACTGTGTCGGAGGGGCAGCCTGCGAGCAGGTTGTCGGAGGCGTACAGCTCGCACGGGTTGTTCTGGGAGAACGCCATGTCGTAGCCGTGGCCCGCGGTGGCGTCGTTGAAGATCGTGTAGGAGATCCGGTGGCCGTCGGGGTTGTGTCGCGGGCTGAGCACCTGCCAGAAGCGGCGCGGTGCGGCGCGCCGGGTGGTCTCATGGGTGAGGGGGGACCAGGAACCGGTGACGATGGGGGCCTTCGGGCCGTTCCGGCCGGTGAATTCGGCGTTGTACTCTCGGACGGTCTGGGGGCCGCCTAGGTCCCAGCGGATGCGCCAGACCGCGTTGTGGCTGTGGCTCACTGCCCCGCCGGCGGCGGGCGAGCCCCATTTCGGGTCGGTGGAGTGGTCCTTGGGAGACAGGGCGCCGGTCGCGCCCAGTTGCGGGGTGATGGCGCCGTTGTCGGCGAAACTGTAGACGGTGAGGTACTCATACCAGCCCACGATCGACAGGGTGCTCAGGTCGAAGCTGTGCCCGCGTGAGGCGGCGTATCGTCCGCGGTAGCTGCTGCGCCGTCCCAGCCCGGTGTCGCGTTCCTCGGCGCACAGCACCGCGCGGGTCTCGGCACCGCCGACCGCGCCGGCCCCGTAGTTGGGGATGCTCGCGTTGATGCGCTCGCCCGCGCAGTCCACCGCGGACCGGGCGATCATGCTGCGCCCGCCGAACCCGGCCTCGGTGATGTCCCTCGTGGTGTCCAGCCCGGTGTCGTAGGGAACCTCGAGCTGGCCGAGCGCCAGTTCCTTCACGACCGGCAGTGGTTCGCGGCCGGGTGCGAGATAGCGGATCTGGCCGAGCACGAGCCCCGCGTGCGGGTCGATCCGCCAGCACATCTGCCAGGCGCTGCCGGCGGCGAACCGGTGGCTGATGGGGGTGCCGCCGCCGGCGCAGGTCCCGGGGGCCGTGGGCCCGGCCGAGGTCACTGCGCGGGCGGTGTGGGCCGATGGCGTGTCCTGGTGATCGTCCCAGATCGCCGCGCCGGCACCGATCACGCCGACGAGCAGCGCCGACACGGCGGCGGACGAGACGATGACGACACGCTTGCGCTGCACGGCACCCACACCTTCCGGAGAAAACAGGCGACATCCGGCGACAGGGTGTGTCACGGGCGACCGTGACACACCCCCGCGACGTGGAGGGGATTACTCACAGTTGGTGATGGTCACCGAGCCTGAGGACAGGCCCAGGTCGAGCCGGACCGCGACGGTGGCCTTCAGGAAGTTGATCGAGACGGCCGAGGTGAGCCGTGCACTCGGCAGCCGGACGCCGGTCGGCAGGATGCACGTGCGGGGTTCCTGGTGGTTGATCTCAACCGAGAGCACCTGGTTGGCCATCCGGAAGACCGGCAAGAGCATGTCGGTGACGGTGGAGGTGAACCCGAACTTAATGTTGACCAGCAGCGCGACGATGTTGGTGCCGTCGCCGGCGAGGTGCAGGCGGGCTGCCCCGCGAGCGGACCGCGTGCGGGCGGCACCGTGCGGGCGGCTGTCTCGTGAGGAGGCCAGGACCAGGTCGGAAACGGGCTTGAACGCCTTGCCGACCACGCTCTGGTTCTTGCTCAAGGTGGTGAGCAGTGCCGCGGCCGGCGCTGCGGCCCCACCGGTGCTGGCACTCACCGGTTGCGGCATGGAGCCGTCGATGGCCTGCCGCAGGGTGAAGTTCCAGGTGACGTCCAACTTCCCGCCCATGCCACCCGGGCCCACCGGGCCCGCCCAGCGCAGGGTGAGCTTCACCGCGTCCAGCGAGTTGCCGAGCGTGCCGAGGGCGAGGTCAGCGGCGTCGTTCATGACGTCGTGAATCGCCTGGGTGACCAGATGGTAGTCCTTGGAGCTGATCAGCTCGGTGTTGGCCGGTTTGTCGTTCAGCCCGCCGACGAGCTGGTCCAGGTGGACAGTCACCGTGCCGGTGGAGAAGTCGATCGTGACGACCTTGTTGTGCGAGGTCAGCGGCCTGGCGAGCAGCGCCCCGAAGATCTTGTCCCGGGTGTTCGACTGCACGGCCAACGTCGGGGACGGCACGCCGAGCGGGGTCAGCAGGGTCTTCAGCGGGGCAAGGTCGGCCTTCTCGTTGACGATCTTCTCGATCTGCCGGTCGACGCCGCCGAGGGCCTGGTAGAGCTGGCCTGCGGCGTCCTTCACCGCCGGGGAGCGGATGAGCAGGCTCGCCTGGCCGACCCGGTACTCGGCCGGCTGGAGCTTGCCGCCGGCGAACGTCGTCCGGGACGAGAACGCCCCGAAACTCATGGTCACGTTGTCGACCAGGTTCTGCGGCACTAGTGCGGCGCCGCCGAGGGCCAGCAGGTTCACCGAAAGGGGGCTGGCCGGGCTGGCGGCGTCGCCCAGCGTCCCGGCGGCCGCGTCGGTGTCGGTTGCCCCGGACGCGGCGGAGCGGCTGCTGACCGTCGAGGCGAGATCGCCGAGGTTCAGGATGCTGCTCAGCGGGACGCCGTCGCCGATCGGCACCGACGTCGAGCCGAGCCGGGCGTCGGTCACGGCGCCGGTGTTCGTGCCGGGGTCGCCCGGATAGGCGGCCGAGCTGCCGCCCAGCGTCAGCAGCGGCTTGCCGGCGGCGGAGAGAACCAACGGCGCCGCGCTCGCCGTACTCGCCGGCGGGGGGTCCTCCGCGTGCGCGGTCCCCGCGGTCAGTGCGACGCTCAGCAGCACGACCGTCGCCGCGGCACGGGACTTCCAGAGCTCAGACATGGGTCCCTTTCCGTCGAGGATGGGCCTTCGGTTTGATCCATCCCATCAATGCGCACTCAGAGTATTTGGATGGTTACGTTCAGCGATGTAGCGTGAGAGTAAGGGATCGCTGACTCTACGACCCAGAATTTCCATTACCTGTCGCACATAGCGCGCCTGGCTTGCGTATGCCCAGCTCATTACTTCTTCGGCAAGCCGACTCGGTAGCGTTGTCTGCCACATCCACCCCGGGGAGGTGCGCTATGCCGGCCGCCACCTCCCCCGGCACGCCCGGCCCCGCCGATGACTCCGCCGACGACGTGGTCACCGTCACCGCCGCCGTCGAACGCTTCCTCGCCTCCCTGCACACCGCCACCACCCGCGACAGCTACGCTAAGACCCTCACCCATCTGGCTTCCCTGGCCGGAGACCGGCCCGTCGCCGGCCTCGCGCCCGAGGACTACGCCGCGGTCATGAACCGCTGGACGAGCGCGGCGGCCGCCACCTGGAACCGGCACCTGTCCGCCCTGGTCTCCTTCACCACCTGGGCCCAGCGCCAGGACCTCTTGGCCACCAACCTCGCCCGCCGCCTGCGGCGTCGTACACCCGCCCGCCGCGGCGACCGCGCCATCCCGGCCACCCAACTGGAGGCCCTGTTCACCGACGACCGGCACGCCCTGCGGGAACGGCTGCTGTGGCGGATGCTCTACGAAACGGCCGCCCGGGCCGAGGAGATCCTGTCCCTCAACGTCGAGGACCTCGACACCGAGTTCCGCCGCGCACGTGTCACCAGCATGGGCGGCACCATGGAATACGTGCACTGGGCCACCGCCACAGCACGCCTGCTGCCCCGCCTGCTGAACGGCCGCACCAGCGGGCCGCTCTTCCTGGCCGACCGCCGCGCCCCCACCTCCGGACCCGGCGCGCCCTCTGCCGCCGACATCTGCCCCATCACCGGACGCGGACGGCTGTCCTACCCCCGCGCCGAGCACCTGTTCAAGACCGCCTCCGCCGAGCTCGACCCGCACCGGCAGGGGTGGACGCTGCACCAGCTGCGCCATAGCGCGCTCACCCACGACCCCGCCGCTCGCCGTCGAGGCTCGCGCTGACGTCACCTCTGTCAGCTACGACCGCGGCGCTGCAGCCGATGAGATGACGCCTCAAAGTAGCTCTCTGTAATGTCTCAGGAGGAGCGCCACGTAGCGGTCACAAATGAGCGGTACCGGACCGTAGCGGCATCTGTGCGGAGCAGGGTGTTTGCGAATCTTCAGTGCGATCGAGGGAGAAAGGATCCCTGCCGATGCGCAGAGAGTGGAGCTGGAAGACCTCATCGAGTGCTGGACATTGGATGAGGCCGAGGTCGAGTCACTGGCGAACAAGAGCGGTGCCACCTGTCTCGGGTTCGCGCTGATGCTGAAGTTCTTCGAGCTGGAGGGCCGTTTTCCGCGCCGGGAGGACGTACCGAAGGCCGCGGTCGACTATATGGCCGGCCAGGTGAAGTTCGATGCGGCCCTGTTCGCCGAGTACCGCTGGTCGGGCAGCACGATCGAGTATCACCGGGCGCAGATCCGCCGCTTCCAGGGCTTTCGTGAGCCGACGGTCGCCGATGAGGACAAGCTGACGTTCTGGCTGGCCGACAAGATGTGCCCGGTGGAGACGTCGCGGGAGCGGCTGCGCGCCGCGCTGCTGGCCCGCTGCCGGGAGGAGCGGACCGAGCCACCCACGCCCAAGCAGATCGAGCGGCTGGCCGGCGCGGCCGAGGCGTTGTTCGAGCGGGAGTTCGACTTCACCACGACGCGGCGGTTGCCGGTCTCGGCGGTGACCGCGCTGGAGGATCCGCGGACGGCTTCGACGTTCGTGACGAGGACGTGGCCCGTCTCTCGCCGTTCGTGCGGCACCACATAACATGCTGGGCCGCTACTCCTTCCGGCTGCCCGATCTGCCCGGCGGTATGAGGCCCCTGCGTGACCCCGACGCGGCCGATGAGTAGACCGGGAGGAAGGAGATAGCCGCCGACCCCGGCCGTTGTCTGGCGGCACACGGCCGCCGGACAAGGTCGCACACCGCCGAATCAGACGCCTTCGCGCAGGTACAGGTCGCGCAGCAGGCCGATCTCGCCGCCGTGATGTGTGACCTCTTTCAGAGCGTGCAGCGCGAGCTTCAGATAGGTCTCATCGGCCCAACCGCCGGGGCCCATGCCTATCGGCGCCAACAGGCGCTTGTCGCCGAGGGCTGCGATACGGGAGATGAAGTGCTCCCAGTCCTCGGCGAGCGCCTGGACGCCCTCTTCCGCGGTGTTCGGGTCCGGCAAGCGCTACTTCGGGTCGGTCCACGCGCAGCACCTGTTGGAGGATCCTGACGTGGTGATTCAGGGCAACCGGGTGCTTCACCTGCGCTATCGGGTGCGCCGTTGACCGATCTGAGCGGGTACGCGAAGAAGTCCACTGCGAACGGTGACACAAGATCGGGCCTCCGGCTGCGTTTGCGCATCGCCGCCCCTGGCCGGGCAGCCGACGCCGATCCGCCCCAGCACCTCACCTGCGGCAAGTTCAACTCAAGATCACTGGTTGCCGGTTTCCGTCGTATCTTGGCCGACCCCCTGTAACGAAACGCCGTGCGAGGCTCCCGAGTGCGGGCTCGCCGTGCGGCAGCCTGCGACGGGACGTCGGCGCCGGTACTGCTCGACGGCCTGTCGGGTCCGCGCGCATCGGACAATGACGCGAGCCTGAACTACTGCCCGGCGCCGGGCAGCGCGGTGCTCGCGCCGCCGAGCGGCAGGCGCTTGGCGACGTCCAGCCGTACCTCGCCGTAGGGCTGGACATGTTGCCAGAACAGCGGGGTCAGCCCTCGCCGATCAGCGGGCTTGAGCAGCTTGGCCCACTCCGGATCGGCCAGGACGTCCTGCAGCATCAGCGTGTTGATGTAGAGGAGCGCGGCCTGCAGGATGCGCAGGCACAAGACGGTCATCTCCAGCTCCTCGCGCCGGTTGGTGGCGATGTCGCCGCCCTTGCCGTGGAAGATGACGCTGTTGGCGCCGTTGGAGGACTCCACCACGTTGAGCCCCTCCTGAATCTCGCGCTGCAGCTCGCGGAGTCGGAGATAGCGGGCGACGAAGATGGTCTTCTGCGCGCGCCCGACCTCCAGCATGGCCTGGTAGGTCGGGTGGGAGGCGGAGTCGGTGAAGCGGCGCAGAATCGCCTCGCCTGGCGCTGCGGCGGATCTTCGTACATTCCTCCGCTCGTGCCCAGGCGGCCGTCACCGCCCGAGCCAGAAACTCGAGCGTGCCGGCGGCGATCTTGCCCGGCTGGAGCGTGGGCCAGGCAGCCGCCACTACCCTGATACGGTCGCGGTCGAGGCCCGCATCGCCGCCATCGGCCGCACCCGGCGCGTGGCCACCAATCGCCGAGGCCGGCACCGACCCGGCCACCAGCAAGCCCACCCTGGCCTGGCACTTTGACCAGAGCGCGATCGACGCCGAAGCCGCCACCGACGGCTGGTATGCGCTGCTGACCAACCTGTATCTGAAGAACAACCGCCGCCTCAACGCGCTGATCACCGTCATCTGCCTGGCCCTGCTTATCTTCTGCCTGATCGAACGCCAGGTCCGCCAGACACTCGCCGCTCAGGGCACCACCAAGGTCGACGGCTTGTATGCCGGCCGGCCCGCCATCCCCACCGGCAGGCTCATCCTGGACGCGCTGCCCGGTATCCGCCTGATCCCGGGCACCGGCCAGTCACCCCCAACCATCCCCGCAACTCACCGACCTCCAACACCACCTCCTGGATCTCCTCGACGTCGATCTACGAGACCTTCGCCGAAGATCGCCCATGTGCGAAAACGGGTTAGCGAGAAGGCCGCCCGCCACCGCCCAGCGCGGTTTGCGTCGCTACCGCTCCGTCCCGGACGCGCCGTAAGGGACCAGGTGGGCCAGCACGCTCTCGGCTATGGTGCCGAGGGCATCTAGCTGCTCGGGGGACAGCAGGTCGATGAAATGCCGCCGGACGGACTCCACGTGCAAGGGTGCGGCCTCCTGGATCGTGCGCAGCCCGTCCTGGGTCAGCACGACGACGGCGCCCCTGGCGTCGTTCTCGCACTCCTTGCGTGCGACCAGGCCGCGCTCCTCCATCCGGCTGATGTGGCGCGAGAGCCGGCTCTTGGACCAGAGCATCCGGTCGGCCAACTCGGTGAGCCGTCGCCGGTGTCCCTCTGACGAGGTCAGCGCGGACAGCACGTCGTAGTCGGGCATGGACAGTCCCGAGTCGGCCAGCAGGTCGCGGCCGACCTCGGCGTCCAGCAGCAATCGCATCCGCCGGTAGCCGATCCAGGCACGGAACTCGGCGTCGTCCAGCCATCTCGGCTCAGCCATGCCGCTACCTTAGCGGGTTTGGTTGACATGTAACCAACTTGGCTACTTAGGTTTACATGTAAACATTCAGGGACGAAGGGTCGACGGATATGCGCATGTTCGGGCTGGGCTTGTCCACTTCGGCCGCGCCAGGCGCGGATCCCGTGGGCGACGCCAGGCTGGCCGAGGAGCTCGAGTTCGATTTCGTGTCGGCTTCCGACCATCCCTGCGGCGCCGAGCCGACGTACGAAGTGTGGACGCTGCTGACCTGGGTCGCGGCCGCGACGTCACGCATCCAGGTGGCCACCAGGGTGCTCGGCATGCCGTACCGGCCACCCGCGATGGTGGCGAAGATGGCCGAGAGCCTGCACCGGTTCTCGGGCGGCAGGCTCATCCTAGGCCTCGGCGGCGGCTATTCTGATGACGAATTCCGGGCCTTCGGGCTCGGCGTGCCCTCGCCGGCGGAGAAGGTCGACGGCATGGTGGAGGGCATCCACATCATCCACGGGCTATGGTCGGAGCCCGCCTTCACCTTCCACGGCAGCCGGTATCACACCGAGCGTGCCGACCTGGAGCCCAAACCGGACCGGCCGATCCCCCTCTGGCTCGGGACGTACGGCAAGCGCGCTTTGGAGGCCACCGGGCGGCTCGCCGACGGATGGATCCCGTCGTACGGATTCGCGCCGCCGGAGCAGGCCGCAGTCCTGCGAGAGCGGGTCCTGGCCGCTGCCGAGGCGAGCGGAAGGACGGTGACCTGCGTCTACAACGTTCCGGTTCACGTGGGGGAGTCCCAGGTGTCGGAAAGAGTGGTGTCGGGGAGCGCCGAGGAGGTGGCCGAGCGGCTGCTCACGTTCTCCGGCCTGGGGTTCTCCTCGATGAACCTTATGCCTGTGGGGGACTTCAGGCAGCAGGCGGAGCGCCTGGCGTCGGACGTCGTTCCCATCCTCCGGGCGCCATAACTCAAGGGCACGGCACGGCCGCCAGGCCCGCTCTCCGCTCGTCATGGCGACTGCCATGCGCTCCACACTCCTCGCACTTCGGCAGAGGTCCTTTGAGAGGAAGGGCTGAGGGGCCAGTGAGGCCAGCCGGCTTCGGCCTGGTCTCACTGGTCTACCGGCTGGTGGTGTCGAAGCGATCAGTGGCGGTGTTGTCCACGCGGACCACCCCAGGCGGCTACGCGAGCGCCTTCTCGGCGGACGCATCCGGCGCGGCGGCCAGGCGGCGCTTGCGCTTGGGCAGGCCGAAGGTCGGGTGCGAGATGCCCCACAGCGAGATCTGGAGGATGCCCGTCTTGATCCGCGCGGCCTTCCGGCCGCCCACGTACTTCGGCTTCGCTTGCGCTTTGTCGTCGACCATCTGCAAGATCCCGTCCCGCCGTCCGAGGCTGATGTGGTTGCCCGGGTAGTCCAGCTTGCTCTTCGCAATCTTGCGGCCGGTAAGCCGGCCCACGATCGCGTCCGTGGCCTGCCGGCCGGTGGCGCCGGCCGACGCGCAGGACATCGGCAGCGGCCGGCCGTTGTCGCCGATGGCGTAGGCGCTGTCGCCGGCGGCGTAGACGTTCGGGTGCGAGACCGACCGCATGGTGCGATCGACGACGATCTGACCGTTGTCGGTGACCTCCAGCCCGCTGGCGGCGGCGATGGGGTTGACCGCGAAACCGGCCGTCCACACGGTTGCGTCGCAGGCCAGGGCGGTGCCGTCGTCGCACAGCACCCGCGTCGCTTCGACGGCTTCGACGCTGGTGTGCTCCAGGACGGTGATGCCCAGCCGGTCGCAGGCCTGGCGCAAGTGGCTGCGGGCTCCGTCGGAGAGCCGGGCGCCCAGCTCGCCGCGGGCGATGAGCGCCACCGACAGGCCGGGCCGGGATTCGGCGAGCTCGGTGGCGGTCTCGATGCCGGTCAACCCGTCGCCGACGACCAGCACACGCCCGCCTTCGCCCCGCCTGCCCAGGCTGTCCAACCGCTCGCGCAGGCGCAGCGCCGCGGGCCGGGCGGTGACGTGGAAGGCGTGCTCGGCCACGCCGGGGACGCCGCAGTCGGCGACGTGGCTGCCGAGCGCGTAGACAAGCGTGTCGTAGCCGAGCTCGCCGCCGTCGGCGTCGGCCACGGCGACGACCTGGCGCTCGGGGTCGACGGCGGTGACCCGGGCCAGGCGCAGCCGTATCCCCGTGCCTGCGAAGACGTCGGCGAGCTTTGGAGCCTCGATCTCCTGGCCGGCCGCGAGCTGATGCAGCCGCAGCCGCTCGACGAAGTCCGGCTCGGCGTTGACCACGGTGATCTCGGTGTCCGCCGGGGACAGCCGGCGGGCCAGGTTCCCGGCCACGTAGGCCCCGGCATAACCGGCGCCGAGGACGACGATGCGGTGCTTCATGGGGTGCTCCTGTCGGTTCGCTTGCTCTCGGTGGGTTGGCTCGGCCCTGGGTCATCGATTTTCTTGATCGAGGTTGCCGTGAGCCTGCGCCGAAAGGTCCTGCCAGTCGGCCCAGGTCTTGAGCCGGTCGGCGTAGACCTGCTGGAGCATCGGGTAGAAGCCCTGGCCGAAGAGCACCCGCAGGGGCGGGTTGTCGGAGTCGACGATCTTGAGGAGTGCCTGGGCCGCGGCGGCCGGGTCGCCGGCGGGCTGCTTGCCCGCGAACGTGGCGATGCGCTGGCGAAGGCCGTCGTAGATCGGGTTGGGCTGGGACAGGTGGCCGTTGTTGAGGGGATCGGGGTTCTTGCCGGAGCGGGTGGCGAAGCCGCCCGGCTCGATCACGGTCACCTTGATGCCGAAGTCTGCGACCTCTTGGGCGAGGGATTCGTTCAGGGCTTCCAGCGCCCACTTGGAGGCGCTGTAGGCGCCGCTGAGCGGCATCGCCATGAGCCCGGCCGCCGAGGACAGCTGGATGATGTGCCCCGCGCCCTGCTCACGCAGGTGGGGCAGCGCGGCCTGGATCACCCACAGCGCGCCGAACACGTTGGTCTCCAGCTGGTCGCGCAACTGCTGCTCGGTCAGCTCCTCGATCGCGGCGACCTGGGCGTAGCCGGCGTTGTTCACGATGACGTCGAGACGGCCGAAGTGCTCCCTGGCCCGCTTCACACTCTCGAGGACGGCGGTCTTGTCGGTCACGTCCAGCTCGAGCGGAAGCACCGCCTCGCCGTAGGCGGCGACCAGCTCGTCAAGGCTTGCGGTGGTCCGGGCGGTCGCGGCCACCTTGTCGCCGCGCGACAGGGCGGCCTCGACGAAGTTACGGCCGAGGCCGCGGGACGAACCGGTGACGAACCAGACCTTGCTCATGATGTCTTTCCGTTCCTTCTGCGGTGGCGGTTGCGCGGCGGTCACCACGCAACCGGCCGAGGCGATCAACTCGGGGAGTTGTGTGCCGCGACGAATCGTTCGCGCGGCGTCCTGACGACCATGAGGCGTCGGCGCTCCGAACTTTGTGACAGTGCGGTCATGTGACGTGTGTCACCGATCACGGGTGTCACACAGCGGTGGGCGCCGGCGCCTTATGCATGGAGAAGGAGTTGCGGGTGAACAGGCAGGAGCCAGGTATGAACGAGCACAGCGAGGCAACGACCGGCCCGGTCGAGCCACCCTTCGACGGCGGCCGGATGGACCGCGCCACCGAGGCGACCGAGGCATTCCTCGCCCACCGCAACCTGCTGTTCACCGTCGCCTACGAGATGCTCGGCTCGGCCGCCGATGCCGAGGACGTCCTGCAGGAGACCTGGCTGCGGTGGATGAAGGTCGACGTGGAGCAGGTGCTCGACCAGCGCGCTTACCTGGTACGGATCGCCACCCGGCGCTCGCTGGACCGGCTGCGCACGATGAAACGCCGCAAGGAGGCGTACGTCGGCCCGTGGTTGCCCGAGCCGCTGCTCACCGCGCCGGACGTGGCCGAGGACGTCGAACTCGCCGAGAGCGTGTCGATGGCGCTGATGCTCGTCCTGGAGACGCTGTCGCCGACCGAGCGCGCCGTCTTCGTCCTGCGGGAGGTCTTCGACGTCGGCTACGACGAGATCGCGGCCGCGGTCGGCAAGACCCCGGCGACCGTGCGCCAGATCGCGCACCGCGCCCGGCGGCACGTCGATGCCCGCCGCCCGCGCGAGGTGGTCTCCCCGAGCCAGATCCGGGCGGTACTGGAGTCGTTCCAGCGCGCGGTCGAAACCAGGGACCTGCAGGGCCTGCTCGACGTGCTCGCCCCCGAGGTCGTCCTGATCAGCGACGGCGGCGGCGTCAAGCAGGCCGCGCCGCAGCCGATCATCGGCGCCGGCAAGGTGGCCCGCATGATCGTCAGCGGCCTCGGCAAGGCTCAGATCGCGCTCGCCGGCGAACCCACCGTGGTCAACGGCAATCCGGCACTCCTGCTGCGCGTGGACGGCGACATCGACGGCGTCATAGCAGCCCGGGTCGAGGACGCCCGCATCACCGGCCTCTACTACGTCCGCAACCCGCAGAAGCTGACCCGCATCGCATCCGAGACCCCCCTCACGCTGAAGTGATCCGTCGGCCGCCGCGCCTTGATCACGATATCTCGACAGTGCGGAGCATCCCGAGCGAAGGCATCCGCTCATCGGCGCACGTGCGTACCGGCCCGCCCCGTCACCACGTCAATCACGCAAACGTTGTCTTCGAGGAGTAGGCATGGCCGTTCAGGCCTCGCAGGCAGCCGACACACCACCGTCACCCTGGTTAACGGTGGTCAGGGCGGTCGTCCTGCTCACGGCGGGCATCTCCGTGCTGCTCACCGCCTTCGCCTGGCCGTCGGTGCGCTCGTCGGTACACGATGTGCCGATCGCCGTCGCCGGGCCGGCCACCGCGGTCGAGCAGATCAGCACCGCTCTCGGCCAGCGCCTGCCGGGCGGCTTCGAGATCATCGAGGTCGCCGGCACCGCGGCCGCCGAACGGTTGATCCGCGACCGGCAGGTGTACGGGGCGATCGACGTCAGCTCCGGAACCCCGCAGGTCATCATGGCCTCCGCCGCCGGCGCGGCGGTCGCTCAGACCCTGCAGAGCCTGGCGACCGCGCTGAACCAGGCGCAGACACAGGGCACCGGTACGGCGATCGCCGTCCGCGACCTCGTCGCCTTGCCGGCCGACGACCCGCGCGGCGCCGGTCTGGCCGCCGGAGCCCTTCCCCTGGTCATGGGTGGCCTGCTCGCCCCACTCCTGCTGACCAGACTCGTCCGCGGCACCGCCCGCCGGGTCACCGGAGCGCTCACCTTCGCCATCACCGGCGGCCTGGCCGCGGCAGCGATCCTGCAGTTCTGGCTCGGCTCGCTCAACGGCTCCTACTGGGCCAACAGCGGCGCCATCGCCCTGACCATCGCGGCCACCTCCCTGAGCATTCTCGGGTTGGAGTCACTGCTCGGGGTGGCGGGCTTCGGTCTCGGCGCCGTCGTCATGATGCTCATCGGCAATCCACTGTCAGGTGCCGCGACCGCGCCCGAAATGCTGCCCGGCTGGTCCGGCGTTCTCGGCCAGCTGCTGCCGCCCGGGGCGGGTGGCCAGTTGCTGCGCTCCACGGCGTTCTTCGACGGCCGCGGCGTCACCCACTCCGTCGTCGTCCTGGTCGCCTGGCTCGCGCTCGGGGTCGTGCTGTGCCTGGCCGCCTGCCTGCGCGTGCGCGGTACCGCCACCGTCGCCGCGGGCCTTCCCCAGGCGGCCGCATCACCGGCCTCTCCTACGCGTCCGCGACCCGGAGATGTGGTCGCCAGCGAATCCGAGACCCCGCTCAGCCTGCGATGAACACCGGTGACGAGCCGGCCCACGGCCTTGGAGCGACATGGACCTGACGGGGGCGCGACAGGCGACTCTCGGCCTCCGCAGGACACCGCCGGTTCCGGAGATCGCCACAAGCAGAACACATTCCGCCAGATCTAGTACTGGGAGGTCATTCATGACGAAGAGCGTTGCCGGCGAACTCGCCGATCTGGAATTGCCGGTCGAGCGGGGCTGCCCGTTCGCCCCGCCCGCCGCCTACGAGCGGCTGCGCGAGCAGGCACCGATCAGCAAGGTCCGCCTGGCCAGCGGCGGAGAGGCGTGGTGGGTGTCCGGGCATGAGGAGGCCCGGGCCGTCCTCGTCGATGGCCGCTTCTCCTCCGACAAGCGCAAGGAGGGCTTCCCGCTGTTCACCCTCGATGCGACGACCCTGCAGCAGCTGCGCAGCCAGCCGCCGTTGATGCTCGGCATGGACGGCGCTGAACACGCCGCGGCCCGGCGGCCGGTGATCGGCGAGTTCACCGTGAAGCGGCTGGCCGCGCTGCGCCCGCGGATCCAGGACATCGTCGACCACTTCATCGACGACCTGCTCGCCGCCGACCGACGGCCGGTGGACCTGGTGCAGGTGTTGTCCCTGCCGGTGCCCTCCCTGGTGATCTGCGAACTGCTCGGCGTCCCGTACACCGACCACGACTTCTTCCAGAGCCGTACCACCATGATGGTGCGCCGGAACTCGGTGGAGGACCGCCAGAAGGCGTTCGCCGAACTGCGGGCCTACATCGACGACCTGGTCACCCGCAAGGAGTCCGAACCCGGCGACGACCTGTTCGGCCGGCAGATCGCCCGGCAACGCCAGGAGGGCACCCTCGACCATGCGAGCCTGGTGAGCCTGGCCTTCCTGCTGCTGACCGCCGGGCACGAGACCACGGCGAACATGATCTCGCTCGGCGTGGTGGGGCTGCTCTCCCATCCGGAGCAGCTGGCCCTGGTCAAGGCCGACCCGGGCAGGACGCCCATGGCCGTGGAGGAACTGCTGCGCTACTTCACCATCGCCGACGGGGTCACCTCCCGGCTGGCCACCGAAGATGTGAAGATCGGCGGGGTGAGCATCAAGGCCGGCGAAGGCGTCGTCGTCTCGATGCTGTCGGCCAACTGGGACCCGGCGGTGTTCAAGAACCCGGGCGAACTGGATGTCGACCGCGGGGCCCGCCACCACCTCGCCTTCGGCTTCGGCCCGCACCAGTGCCTCGGCCAGAACCTGGCCCGGATGGAACTGCAGATCGTCTTCGACACGCTGTTCCGCCGTGTTCCCACCCTGCGGCTGGCCGCACCGGCCGAGGATCTGCCGTTCAAGTCCGATGCCGTCATCTACGGCGTTCACGAACTCCCGGTCACCTGGTGAGCAGGACATGATGCGGATCAAAGCGGACACCGGGGCCTGCGTCGGCTCCGGCCAGTGCGTCCTGACCGAACCGGCCGTCTTCGACCAGGACGACGACGGCATCGTGGCCCTGCTGACCGACCACCCCGACGACCAGAGGGCGGCACAGGCACGCCACGCCGTCACCCTGTGCCCGTCCCGAGCCCTGTCCATCCTGGAGAGCTGAGCCCTGCCCCGGGTGGACACGCGTCCGCCCGTGCCCGTAGCGGGCGGGTAGGTCAGACCTGCCTCCAGCGCGTCCGCGCTGGAGGCAGATGCCGCATCAGGTTAAGAAAGGGCGGACCAGTCGGTCGACCCTGCGCTATCACGTTTGCGCTCTGGGGCTCATCCCGGCGAAGAGGGCATGGAGTACGCGGTCGATGTAGGCGGGGGTCACCGGCTGCTGTGTGATCAGCAGCCGGTAGTACAAGGGGCCCGACAGGATCTCGAACGCCAGGTCCAGGTCGAAGTCGGGAGCGAGTTGGCCCTGGTCCTTGGCGGACCTGAGGCGAGCCAGGGTGTTGGCGGTCTGTGGCTCGATGAAACGCCGGTTGAGCGCGGCGGCGACCTCCGGATCGTGCTGGGCTTCGCCGATGAGGTCCTGGTACAGCGGTCCCCATGGCGGCCGGCCCAGCAGGTCGGCGGCCCTGGTCATCACCTCGCGCAGATCGGCCACGATGTCGCCGCTGTCGGGGTGGTCCAGGCCTGCGGTGTTCAGGCTGAGGACCGCGTCGAGGAACAGCAGGCCCCGGGAGGCCCAGCGGCGGTAGACGGTGTGTTTGCCGACGCCGGCCCGGGCCGCGACCGCCTCGATGCTGAGCTTGGCGTAGCCGACCTCTCGGGCCAGGTCCAGCGTGACCCGCATGATCGCTTCGGTCCGGGCGTCGGTACGAGGGGCGCGTTGGTCGGTCATGCCGTCACCCTACTGGAACGGCACGTGCCGTGTTGACAGATGCGAACCCAGTTGACCATGCTGACCTCAACGGCACGGCCCGTGCCGTGCTCACCGCATTGCTGAAATCGAGAAGGGCAGGCTGATGTTCGCCGTTTATGTCACGGTCACCGTCTTCGCCTCGGTATTGAACGGCAGCGCCGCCGTCGTCTACCTGATCGGCCACGAATTCCCGAAGGCTCAGGCGGACATGAAGCGCCTGCCACGGTCGTGGGTACCGGTGCTGGGCATGTTGCTGGCGGCGGGCTCCTTGGGGTTGCTGGGCGGGTTCGCCGTGCCGATGCTGGGGACACTCGCCGCCTTCAGCCTTGTGTTGTACTTCCTCGGCGCGCTTCTCGCGCACCTGCGAGTGGGTTCCCGCAAGCTCGTGAATTGGGGCGGATTCTTCGCCACTGCGGTGGCCGCACTAGCCGTGAACCTGGGCTACCACTGGTCGTGATTCGTGGAGACAGGCTCTCTCACCTGGCCGCCGCGGCATAACGATCGACGCGTCACCTCACATTCGGTTTGTGACAACCGCCGCTGGTGGCCTACATCACACCTCGGCAGTGTCACAGGAATCGGGTCGGCACCGTCACATGGTCGTAAGTACAACGACGTCAGGAGAGAACATGACCTCAGTATTGATCACTGGAGCGAACAAAGGCCTGGGCTACGAGACGGCGCGTAGGCTCGGGGAGCTGGGTTGGAGGGTCTTCCTCGGCTCACGCGACGAGGGCCGGGGAAGGGCCGCCGCGCAGAAGCTGGCCGCCGACGGCGCACACGTCATCATGGTTCCGTTGGACGTGACCTCGGAGGAGTCGGTGGCCGGGGCTGTGCGGCTGGTCCGGGAGCACACCGACCGGATGGACGTGCTGATCAACAACGCGGGCACGCCGGGCCGCGGTGTCAACCCGGCGGACGCGACGGCCAAGGACATCCACGCCGTCTACGACACCAATGTGTACGGGCCGGTCCGGGTCACGAACGCGTTCCTGCCGCTGTTGCAGGCGGCCGATAACCCGCGGGTGGTGATGGTCACCGGCGCCGGTGGGTCTATCGCGTTCGTGACTGACCCGGGGCAAGCCGTCTCGAAGATGTACGAACTCGCCTACACCTCGTCGAAGGCGGCACTGAACATGATCACCGTCCGATACGCCCAGGCGCTGCCGGCCATCAAGTTCAACGCCGTGACCCCCGGCGAGGTCGCCAACGGCAGGTTTCCCGCCACCGACATGAACCGCGCGGGCGTGCTGACGGTCACCGAGGGCAGTGATCCGATCATCGACCGTGCGACGCTCGCCTCTGACGGGCCGACCGGGACCTTCATCGACCGCCTCGGCCCCATCGCCTGGTGAACATCCCAGAACGGAGAGACAGATGAGCAAGGGTTGGTTCGTCACAGGTTCCTGACCACCACCGCCAACCGCAAAGCGGGATCCCCCACCGACGTCTCTTGTCGGTCGCCGGCCCGTTCACCCGCTTCCGCGGCGACTGCGCCGTTCTGTTCGCCCGCGAGCCAGCCCGGACCGTCCGCGAGGTGGAGCGCGACCTGCGGTATCTGCTGGACGTGGGGTGAGTGTCACCCGGTTCCGCTACGGTGATCCGCCATGGACGATCACTTCCCCCCGGACGAGGACGTCCTGGTCCTCTCCGAGCCCCTGCGCCGAGATCTGCACCCCGGCGGGGCGGCGCGCTCCCCGCGGAACCGGGCGTCTCCAACCGGGCGCTGGGCGAGGTCACGCCCGGCGACACCGTCGGCCCCGGCGCCGCGGACGTGGCAGCGAAGCCGGCCGAGGAGCACCGCGGCCACATCGAGGCGGTGCTGTCGGCGGCTGTGAGCGACCCGGCCCTGGTCGCGCACGCGCGGGCGTACCTCAGCGGCGCTGACGACCCCGCCGGGGCGGCGGCGATCGCATCGATCGTCGACCGCGCGCAGAACGGGAACGAGACGCCGCGAACCTTCACCGACGGGTGGATCGCCTCCCGCGGGCTCGCCTTCGCCGCCTGCGCGCTCGCCGAACTGAGCGGCATCGCCTCCTCGGCGGAAGGCCTGCGCCCGCTGGACTCCCTTCGGCAGGTCGACCCGGTGAGCCTGCGCCGGGTCCGGCTCGTGGCCCATACCAGGTCGGCGCCGGTCTTCTCGGCGAGCTCCACCAGGCATGAGCGCCTTTCACGCGGTCACCGGCCCCGCTCGGGACGACGGTGTTCTTTATCCGCCACCGGTTTGCCCTGACGGTCGTGAGGGCGCGGTTTCCTGCAGGCCGTCATGAGGCGCCACTTGCGCGAACACGCCCTTGCCGCGTGAGGACACGGCTTGCCGTTGCCTGTACCTTTTTGATGGTTCCACGGCCCCTCCGAGTCACGGGCAGAGCCCTTTTCGCAGAAGGTGATCATCGTAAGGTCATGGGCACGACACTGCGATTTGACCGCCGACCTGCGCAACCTGCGCGCGCTGTTCGAGGTGTTCGAGGTGTTGGAGGTGCTCGAGCAGCGCGGCCGGTGACATCCCGGCAGCCTGGCGGCATGACGGCATGATGGTCACCGGACAGCCCAGCCGGTCAGCCGGGCGCCCCGAACGGTCTTGGACACAGTGGTCCCCCACGCACAACCCCGGGCGGCGACGCATGTCCCACGTGCGGTCCCGCCCAAGACGGCGGATTCCCTCACGACTTGGACATATAGGCGCGACATCGGCCGGTCTCCGCAAACACTTACCCACGCGAGCTCATACACAGGAATGACTTCCTCATGAAACGTTCCCACCCCCCAACGGCCCTTGACGACTCCCCCGCCGCACGCCGCCGCGAGCAGCGCGGCTGGTACGTCTACGACTGGGCCAACTCCGCCTTCTACACCACCGTCATCTCGGTCTTCCTCGGCCCGTACCTGATCTCGGTGGCCACGACCGCGGCCTGCGCCAAAGACTTCCCCACCACGCCGGCCGACGTCTGCGCACGTGATTTCGACAAGCTGACCACCCCCGAGCTGGGGTTCGTCGACGTGTTCGGCGCCGACATCCGGCCCGTGGCGATCTGGGGGCTGGCCACGACGGTCGCGGTGCTGCTGCAGATCGTGTTGCTGCCCATCGCGGGCGCGCTGGCCGACCACACCGGCCGCAAGCGGGAGCTGCTCGGCGGCTTCGCCTACGCCGGCGCGCTGGCCGTCCTCGGACTGTTCTTCCTCGACGGCGACCGCTACCTGCTGGGCCTGGTGCTGTTCGTCCTGGCCAACCTGGCCTACGGCTGCTCGATCGTGGTCTACGACTCGTTCCTGCCGCAGATCTCCACCGCCCAGGAGCGCGACCGCGTCTCCGCCCAGGGCTGGGCCATCGGCTACATCGGCGGCGGCCTGCTGCTCGCGCTCAACCTGGCGTTGTTCCTCAACCACGACGCGCTCGGCCTGAGCACCAGCGAGTCGGTGCGGATCTGCCTGATGTCGTCCGGGCTGTGGTGGGCCGTCTTCACCATCGTCCCGCTGCTGCGGCTGCGCAACCGGCCGGTGCCGCCGCACGAGAGCACCGCGCTCGGCTCAGTCGGCGGCAGCTTCCGCCAGCTCGGCCGCACGCTGGCCGAGCTGCGCAAATACCCGCTGACGATGCTGTTCCTGATCGCCTACCTCGTCTACAACGACGGCATCCAGACCGTCATCGGGCACAGCGCGGCCTTCGCCTCGCAGGCCCTGAAGCTCGACACGACCATCCAGATCGTCACCATCCTGATGGTGCAGTTCGTGGCGTTCTTCGGCGCGCTCCTGCTGGGCCGGCTGGCCCGGGTGTTCGGCACCAAGCGCACAGTGCTGGCCAGCCTGGTGGTGTGGACGGGGATCGTCATCGTCGCCCTGTTCATTCAGGAGCAGGCGGTGCTGCAGTTCATGCTCATGGCCCTGGCCATCGCCGTCGTCCTGGGCGGCACGCAGGCGCTGTCGCGTTCGCTGTTCTCCCAGGTGATCCCGAAGGGGCGGGAGGCGGAATACTTCAGCCTGCTGCAGATCAGCGACAAGGGCTCGGCCTTCATCGGCAACCTGACGATCACGCTGGCCCTGACGCTGACCGGCAGCTACCGCATCGCCATCGTGTCCCTGGTCGTCTTCTTCGTCGCCGGGTTCGTGCTGCTGGCCCTGACGAACCTGCCCAAGGCCATCAGGGACGCCGGCAACGAGGTGCCGGACGGAATCTAGCCGCCGGAGGCGGCCAGCAGCATCGTGCCGGGCCCCTGAGCCGCGCCGGGGCCGCGCACGGCCTTCACCGTGCCGGCCGTCGCCTCCCCGCCGCAGTGCGGGCAGGTGACGACCGGGGTGAACGTCCGGCCGCAGGAGTGCACCAGCAGCGCGGGCGGGCCGCCGGGCGGCGTGGACCAGCGGTCGCCCCACGCCATCAGCGTCATCAGGGCGGGCACGACGTCCCTGCCCGCCTCCGTGAGGACGTAGTCGTAGCGGGCCGGGCGCTCCTGGTAGAGCCGGCGCTCGACCACGCCCGCCGCGATCAGATGCTCCAGGCGGCGGGTCAGAAGGTTGCGCGAGATGCCGAGATCCTCCACAAGGTCGTCGAACCGGCGCAGGCCGAGGAACAGGTCACGGAGGATCAGCGGGGTCCAGGGCTCGGCGAGGACGCCGACGGCCTGGGCGATGGAGCAGTGCATCTCACCGAACCTGTTCATGGACCCAGGATAGTGGGTTGATAAAGTGAACTCATGACAGTTCACATTCAGGACTCACCTGTTCGCGCGTACCGGGAGGCGGGCGAGGCACACGACCTCGACGCACTCATGGCAACGCTCGCCGACGACGTGATCTTCCGTTCGCCGCTCAGCGCCAGAGCCTCGTTCCGGGGCAAGGAGCAGGTGCGGGAGCTGTGGTCTGCGGTGTTCGACGTCCTGTCCGGGATGCGGTATCAGAGCGACGTCGGCGACGAGCGGACGCGCATGCTGACGGCGACCGCGCGGCTGGGGCGGCAGGAGCTGCACGAGGCGGCCATGCTCGCGGTGGACGACGACGGGCTGGTCAAGGAGATCACCATGTGGATCCGGCCGCTGCCCGCGCTGACGGCACTGATGGCCGCGCTCGGCCCCGGCCTCGCCAGGGCCACCGGCCGGCCGGGGCTTCCCCTGCTGGTGGGTGCGGCCGTCAAGCCGCTGGCGGCGATGACCCGGCTCGGCGACCGGACCCTGGTCCCGCTCCTGACCCGCGGCCGCCGCCCGTAGCGAGCGCGCCCCCGGCAGCGGGAGCGTCCATTGCTCCATATCGAGAGCACCGCTCTTGACGGCGTCACCCGACATGCGAGAGCATTGCTCTCGCAAGTGAGCGACGCACTCTTAGGAGCACTGATGACGTCCCGGCTGACCGCCACGGCCTTCGCGGCGAGCGGAATACTGTTCCTCCTCTACCCGGCGATCCGTCCCTCCGGAGACGACGCCGTCGCGATGGCCTCCACCGCCTGGGTCGCCGGCCACGCCGCCGCGATGCTCGGCTTCATCCTGCTCGGCCTGGCCGCACTAGGCCTGCACCAGGTGCTCGGCGACCGGCTGTCGCTGCGCGCCGCGGTTGTGACCTGGACCGGCGCCGGCCTGACGCTGCCGTACTACGGCGCGGAGGACTTCGGGCTGAACGTGATCGCCCAGCGCTCCCTGCGCGACCGGACGCCCGCGCTGATGGAATTGGCCGAGCAGTTCAGGTACGGGCCCGTCGCGATGACCATGTTCGCCGCCGGGCTGGCGCTGCTCGCCGCCGGGACCGTCATGGCAGCGGTCGCGGTGTGGCGCTCCGGCACGCTGCCCAGGTGGAGCGGGGCGGCGCTGGCGCTGGGGTTCGCGCTGTTCATCCCTCAGTTCTTCGGCCCGTACCCGCTGCGGATCGCGCACGGCGCGCTCATCATGATCGGCGGCCTCTGCCTCGCCGCGGCGCTCACGTGGCGTCACCGTCCGGCACTCTCAGATCATGAGAACCGCGGAACCCCGCAATCACGGCCGGAATCGGCAATCGTGTGAAGACCCGAGGCCCCAACCGCGATTGGATCACGCCGTGGGTGGGAATCCCATCACGGTACCAAGCGTTAGACACCGTGGGAGACAGACCCCCCACGCAAGGGGGCCCTGTAGGAGGCATTTAAACATGGGCGAGCGCGCGCTTCGTGGCACCCGGCTCGGGGCAACCAGCTACGAGAACGACCGTAACACGGATCTGGCCCCACGCCAGGAGGTGTCCTACACCTGTCCTAAGGGCCATCGCTTCGAGGTTCCGCTTGCCGCCGAGGCCGAGATCCCCGCGACCTGGGAGTGCCGCATGTGCGGCGCGACGGCGGTGCGTGTGGACGGCGAGCAGCCGGAGTCGAAGAAGACCAAGCCCCCGCGGACACACTGGGACATGCTCCTGGAGCGGCGGTCCATCGAAGACCTTGAGGAGGTGCTCAACGAACGGCTCGCGGTCCTGCGGGCCCAGCGTCGTAAGAGCGCCTGACATCTCTCACGGTGAGACCCCCGGGCCCTAGGGCCCGGGGGCTTTCTCATGCGCCCCACGCGAAGACCCGAATCGCCGGGATGAGGCGGCGCCGCATCCGGCTCATGCGCCTGCTCAGCCGGGCGCGCAGCTGACGCGGCCACTCCGGGTGTTCGCCGGCGACCTCGGCATCGAGTACCGCCCGCAACCTGATCAGGCCGTCCGCGGTGCGGGGCCGGCGAAGTGACCGGTGTGGCGGAGGCCGGCTCTCAGTCGCGGTCCTCCTTGATGACCTCGCCGTGCACGACCCGGCCGCCGTGCGGGGCTCCGTGCTGGGCGCCGGCGTCGGCCTGCGACGGGGAGGTGGACTGCGGCGGGAAGAGGTTCGCGTACGGGGAGGCGGCCGCCATCCGCTTGACCCTGCGCTCGAAGAACCACGCCCCCAGGCGGCGCATCATCGGCCGGGTGAACGGCAGCACGCACAGGAACCCGAAGACGTCGGTGAAGAACCCCGGCGTCAGCAGCAGCGCGCCACCCACCAGCACCAGGCCGCCGTCGGCCAGCTCGCGGTTGGGCATCCGGCCGGACTGCAGCGCCTCCTGCAGCGCCCGCCAGGCCCGGCGCCCCTCGCGGCGCACGATCCACGCCCCCAGCAGACTGTCGGCGATCAGCAGGGCCACGGTCGCGGGCCCGCCGATCACGGAGCCGACCTGGATCAGCAGCCAGATCTCCAGGACGGGGACGACCAGGAAGGCCAGGAAGAGCAGGAGCCGCATCGTTTCCCTCGATTCCGCACACGCGTACGTCAGGAACAACGCCCGGAACGCCGCGAGCGTTCCTATCCGCGATCGCCTTTACGGCGCAGGCGCTTGGGCAGGCCGGTGACGCCCCACATGCCGATCCGCCACAGCGCCTCGGACATGACCTTGCCGCTCATCTTGCTCTTGCCCACCGTCCGCTCCACGAACGTGATGGGCACCTCCACCACCCGCAGCCCGTGCCTGGAGGTGCGCAGCGTCAGGTCCACCTGGAAGCAGTAACCCTGCGACTCCACGCCCGACAGGCCCACCTTCTCCAGGGTGGCGGCCCGGTAGGCGCGGAACCCGGCGGTGGCGTCGCGGACCGGGAGGCCGAGCATGACGCGCGTGTAGACGTTGGCGCCCTTGGACAGCAGCTCCCGCCGGTGCGGCCAGTTGACGATCTTGCCGCCGGGGACGTACCGCGACCCGATCGCCAGGTCGGCGCCGTCGGCCAGCGCCTCCAGCAGTTTCGGCAGCTCCTCGGGCTGGTGCGAGCCGTCGGCGTCCATCTCCACCAGCACGTCGTAGCCCTCGGCCAGCCCCCAGCGGAACCCGGCGATGTAGGCCGCGCCGAGGCCCTGCTTGCCGGGGCGGTGCAGGACGTGCACGTGGTCGTCGGCGGCGGCCAGCTCGTCGGCGACCTCTCCGGTGCCGTCGGGGCTGTTGTCGTCGGCCACCAGCAGGTCGGCGTCCGGCACCGCGGCACGGACCCGCCCGACGATCAGGGGCAGATTGTCGCGCTCGTTGTAGGTCGGTACGACGACGAGCACCCGGCCGAGAGTCTCCACAGTCAGTCGCTCCTCACCCGGTCGCCTCGCCGCCTGCCACGCCACGCGGCGACTCCGGCGGCCATCGCTCCCATCACCATCAATGCCCACTCAGGAAACGCTCCCACCTTCGTGGCGATCGTTTCCTTGGCACGCACGGGCACCTTGACCACGTTCATGTCCGCGACCAGTTCGCGGGTCTGCCAGGAGACCTTACCGTCAGGGGTGACGAATGCCGAGATGCCCGTGGTGGCGGCGGTCACGACGGCCCTGTTGTGCTCGACGGCGCGCAGCTGCGACATGGCCAGCTGCTGGGGCGGCAGGTTGGACTCGGCGTAGGTGGCGTTGTTGGTCTGCACCACGAGCGGGGTCCCGCCGGCGCGCACGGTGCCGCGTACGGTGTCGTCGTAGGCCACCTCGTAGCAGTTGACCGCGCCGATCGTGACCGGGCCCATCTTCAGGTCGCCCGGCTTGTCGCCGGCGACCGACTGCCTGCCGACCAGGTTGGCCCGCTCCCACAGCGCCAGCACGATCTCCTTGAACGGCGTGTACTCGCCGAACGGCACCAGGTGCTGCTTGTCGTAGTAAGCGCCGGGGCCGGTCGCCGGGTCCCACACCAGGCTGCGGGTGGCGCGCTGTTCTGTGCCGATCGCCGCGACGGCGCCGACGAGCGTGGGCACGCCGACGTCCCGGACGGAGTCCCCGATGATCTGGCGGGCGACCGCGTCCTGGTAAGGGTCGATGTCGGTGGAGTTCTCCGGAAGAACGACGATGTCGGGCTTGGGGAGCTTGCCCTCGCGTACGGCCTGGGCCAGGCGCCTGGTCTCGTTGGCGTGGTTCTTCAGCACGACGGCGGGCTCGTCGCCGAGGGCGTACATGCCGCGGCCAGGGACATTGCCCTGCACGATGCCGACGTTGACCGTCCGGCCCTCGTCGCCCGGTCGCGGGATCGCCAGGGTCAGCACCGGCACCGCCAGCGCCAGCGCGACCGGCACGGCCCTGCGCCACGCCCGGCCGCGTACCAGGACCGCGTGGGCCAGGAACCCGCCGCACAAGGTGACGGCGAACGACACCAGCGGCGCGC
This sequence comes from Nonomuraea sp. NPDC049480, assembly GCF_044465905.1. Classification (NCBI taxonomy): domain Bacteria; kingdom Bacillati; phylum Actinomycetota; class Actinomycetes; order Streptosporangiales; family Streptosporangiaceae; genus Nonomuraea; species Nonomuraea sp. NPDC049480. The sequence continues at coordinate 378,048 of NZ_JBITMD010000006.1, read as the reverse complement.
CGCCGAGCGCGGCGTAGGGGGTGAACAGCGACTCGCCCTGGCTGAAGGCCACCCGCGCCCACGGGAACCCGCCGATGGGCACCAGGCCGCGGGCCCACTCCATGGCCACCCACAGGCCGCCGAACCACACCGGCCAGCCCGGGAGTCTGAACACGAGTGCGGCCAGGGCGGCCATGGCGGCGTAGAACAGGCTCTCGGTGCCGACCAGCATGAGCCAGACGTCATCGCCGATCGTGCGGACCCAGGCCAGGGCGGGGAACAGGAACACCGCGGCGCTCAGGTAACCGAGCCAGGCGGCCCGCCTGGGGCGGGTGCGGTAGAGCGAGCCGGTGATGAGCGCGATGCCGAGAGGGGCGCACAGCCACCAGCTGAGCGGCGGGAAGGCCAGGAACAACGCGATCCCGCCGGCAACGGCCGCCGCCACCCGGGCGAGCAGCACCATCCACGGCTCCCGCCCGGACTCGTCCCCTGCGGTGCGGGCCGTGGGGGGCTCTGGCGCGGAGGAGCCGGTGCCGGGGTCGGCGGACGTGGGGAACGTGCCCGTGAGCTGGGGTGATGGCGTGCCGGAGTTGTCCGGCGCAGACCCGGCGGCCGGGTCCGGGCCGTGCCCCGTCGCGGGGGGCACGCCCGTTCTGTCCTGAACCACTCCGGGATCTCCTCCGCCACCATCGAACGCCTGCTTGCGAAAACGCTACCGCCCCCCGGCCGCGCTCATGTCAGCAAGGGGGGCACAGGAAGATCAAGAATTGGGCGGTCCGAGGCGAAAAGGCGAAAGGCGAGCGGCAGGGTGATCCCGCGAGCGGCGGGACCACCCGGCGCACTGGCCGGCCCTGCGCACGAGAGCGGGAAGAGGGCCCGGAAACCCTTCGGACCGGACCCGTCTCGTCGGCGGCGAGCGCGGAATTCCGTTGTCTACTGGGCTCCCGGACCCGTCCCGGGTCCAACCCCCCGCCCGGTTGGGGTGCCCCGACTCGACGGACCGACGGCCCTGCACCTGGCTGTGTGGACGAAGTCACGCTCCGTCACGGACGCAGGATCCGGCGATGTCAGAGACGGCCAACCGGCCAAGTCCCGTGCTGGACTGCGCAGCAAACTACCGACTCCACCTCAGATGTCAACCGTGTCCCGATCAGCAGAAACATCAAGTTTCCGCAGGTAGGACATGTATGACCGGCCACCGCAAAGCAGATCAAAGCCCATTTGCGGGTGCCGGCGAGCGGCTTGGCAAGCCCTGGAGGGCCTGCGAAAGCGGCCGCTCGTGGACGACGCCGAGCCGTTGCGTGGCGCGGGTGAGAGCAACATACAGGTCGCTGGACCCTCGTGGCGACTGGGCGGCGATGAGGTCGGGCTCGGCCACGATCACCGAGTCGAACTCCAGCCCCTTGGCGTCGGTCACGCCCATGACGGCCACCGGCGCGTCGAGGGCCTCCGCCCCCTTGGCCCGCCCGGCCCCGGACTCGACGACCACGGTCCCGGCGACGGCCGCCGCCACCTTGGACCCCAGCGTGGCCAGCAGCGCGTCGGGCACCACCACGGCGACCTTGCCGCCCTCGCCGACCTCGGCCTTGGCCAGCTCGGGCAGCGCCGGCAGCGGCGCCGACCACGGCTCCACGCCGAGCTCGCGCACGGACGTGGGGGCCTCCAGCGCGGGGTCGATGGTGGCCAGCACGCGGGCGGCCACCGCCATCAGCTCGACCGGCGTGCGGTAGTTGACGGTGAGCCGCTCCTGGCGCCAGCGCCCGGCGACGTACGGGTCGAGGACCTCCGCCCACGACCGCGCCCCGGCGGCCGAGCCGGTCTGGGCGATGTCGCCGACGATCGTCATCGAACGGGTGGGGCAGCGGCGCATGACGGCCCGCCAGGCCATCGGCGACAGCTCCTGGGCCTCGTCCACGATCACGTGCCCGTAGGCCCAGGTACGGTCGGCGGCGGCGCGCTCGGCGGTGGTCAGGTACGGCCCCTCTCCGCGCTGGCGTTCGGCCAGGCGCTCGGCCTCCATGACGTCGGACAGGCCGGTCAGCTCCAGCACCTCGCGGGCGTAGGCGAGCTCGGCCTCGCGCTGGTGCTCCTCGGCCTGGCGGGCGGCGGCCAGTTCCTCCTCGGCCTGCAGGGCGCTGGCGCGCAGCACCTGCTCGTCGATGTCGCCGAGCAGTTCGGCGGCCTCGTCCAGCAGCGGCACGTCGGACTCGGTCCACTCTCCGAGGCGAGGTCCCTCGCGCCGCAGCAGCGCGCGTTCCTCCGGGCTCAGGCCGGAGGCCGCGTACCCGAGCCGCTCCTCGGAGCCGTACAGGCCGAGCAGGAGCCGCTGAGGCGTCAGGTACGGCCACAGCCGGTTGAGCGCAGCCTTGACCACCGGCTCGGTACGCAGTTCCTCGCGCAGGTCGCCCAGCTCCTCCTCGTCGATGAGCCCCTTGCCGATCTTGCGGGCGTGCTGCCTGGCCAGCGCGTTGAGCAGTGACCTGACGAACACGGCGCGGGCCTGGTTGTGCGGGCGGCGCGAGCGGGCGGCCTTGTTCCTGGCGGCCTCCAGCATGGAACGGTCGACGGTGAGCGTGACGCGGCCGAGGGTGAGCTCGATGGGCTGGCGCGGCACCTTCTGCCGGTCGCGCACGGCCTTGGCGATCACCTCGGTCATGCGCAGGTCGCCCTTGACCGCGGCGACCTCGGGCCGCTCCCTGACGGTGGTGGTCACCCCGGGGTACAGCTCGCCGACCGTGGACAAAAGCACGTCGGTCTCGCCGAGCGAGGGCAGGACCTGCTCGATGTAGCGCAGGAACGTGAGGTTGGGGCCGAGGATGAGCACGCCGCGGCGCTCCAGCCGCTCCCGGTGCGTGTAGAGCAGGTAGGCGGCGCGGTGCAGGGCCACGACGGTCTTGCCGGTGCCGGGGCCGCCCTGGACGACCAGGACGCCGTTCAGGTCGCTGCGGATGACACGGTCCTGCTCGCCCTGGATGGTGGCGACGATGTCGCGCATGCGGCCGGTGCGCCGCTCGTCGAGCGCGGCCAGCAGCGCGGCCTCGCCGTTGAGGGTGGCGCGGTCGTCGTCGCTGAGCGCGTCCAGGTCGAGCAGGTCGTCGTCGACGACGACGACCGTGCGGCCCTTGGTCTGCAGGTGACGGCGCCTGGTCACGCCCATCGGGGCGGCCGGGGTGGCGCGGTAGAACGGCTGCGCCACCGGGGCGCGCCAGTCGATGAGCAGCCGCCGCTGGTCGTCGTCGGTCATGCCGAGCTTGCCGATGTAGAGCCGGCCCTCCTCGGCGTGATCCAGCCGGCCGAAAACCAGGCCGCGCTCGACCGCCCACAGCCGCGCGAGCCTGGCGGCGTACATGTCGGCGAACGTGTCCCGCTCGGACCTGTTCTGCATCGTGCCGACGGCGCCCGCGGCCAGCACCTCCTTGAGCTGCCGCTGGGTACGCTCACGCAGCGTGTCAAGGCGGTCGTAGAGCCGGGTGACGTACGCCTGCTCCCTGGCGAGCTCCGTTTGACGAGTTGCCGCCTGACCATTATTGTGGTTAATGGGACACTCCGGGCCATTCTGCTTGTTGTTACGACAAACGACGACACTAGCATGCCTGTCGAGGTACTCCCGCTCCCTTTCCCCCTTCTTTGCGGTTACCTGCTTTCGCCGGCGTTCGGTTACGTCTTCATTTCACCCCTTGACCATGTCCACCGCGTCTCCTTATGGTCATCCCTAGTTAGGAAAGTTTCCTAACTTCAAGGAGGGGAGACGTCGTGAGCGGTCCGGTTCCGGGGACCCCCAGTCTGCTACGCGCCATCAATGATCGCGCGGCTCTGCAGGCCCTCCTCGAACGCGGCCCGCTGACCCGCCCCGAGATCGGCGCGCTCACCGGCTTGTCCAAGCCGACGGCGTCCCAGCTTCTCTCCCGGCTGCAGGAGGCGGGGCTGGTGGTGCTCGACGGCATCCGGGAGGGCCTGCCGGGCCGGACGGCGGAGGTCTACCGGATCAACCCGGCGGCGGCCTACGTGGGCGCGCTCGACGTCACCCCGGACCGGATCGAGGCCAAGGTGGCCGACATCACCGGCGCGATCGTGGGCGAGCACACCCTGCCGACGCCGCGCCGCCCTCACGGCGAGCTCGTCGACCGGCTCAACACGGCGCTGCTGGGCGCGAACCCGCCCGACAAGCTGCGCCGCGTCGTGATCGGCGTGCAGGCCGCCATCGACCCGACGACCCGCAGGCTCGGGTACGCCGCCGCCAAGGACGTGCCCGGCTGGCAGATCCCCGACCTCGTGCCCACCCTCAGCGCCGGGCTCGGCGTGCCGGTGGACGTCGAGAACAACGTCAACCTCGTCGCGCTCGCCGAGCAGGCCCACGGCGCCGCCCACGACAGCCAGGACTTCGTGCTGCTGTGGGCGGACGAGGGCATCGGCTCGGCCATCGTCCTGGGCGGGCGGATGCACCGGGGCGCGACGGGCGGCGCGGGCGAGGTCGGCTACATGCCGACCCCGGGCGCGCCGACGGCCCGCGAGGCCGGCCGCTACGCCAACCACGGCTACCAGGCGCTCGCCGGCGGCCCGTCCGTGCTCAAGCTGCTGCGCTCGTACGGCGTGCGCGGCGCCGACTTCCGCCAGGCGATCACGAACGCCGTGCGCGCCGCGGAAGGCACCGGGCAGAAGGCCGACGACGCCAGGGCGGGGCTGCGCGACATCGCCGCCCGCCTGGCCGTGGGCCTGGCCGCCATCACGTCCGTCGTCGACCCCGGCCTGATCGTGCTGACCGGCGGCATCGTGCTGACCGGCGGCGAGACCCTGCGCGAGCTCGTCGAGCACGAGCTGCACGCGCTGACCATCCCGCGACCCCGTGTGCGGCTGTCGAACGTCGCGGGCAACCCGGTCCTGGCCGGCGCGCTCGACCTCGCCCTCGACACCGTGCGCGAGGAGGTCTTCAGCTCCACCCTTCCCACCTGATCACCTGATCACCTGATCACCTGGCAGGAGGCACCCCCCGTGCGCTTCGTCCCCCTGGCGGTCGCCGCGGCCCTTCTGGGCTCGGCGCTGACCGCCTGCACCGCCGGCAAGGAGGCAGGGCCGTCGCTCGGCGCCCAGCCCAAACCCTCAGGATCCGCCTCGCAGGCACTCCCGGCCGCCACCATCGAGCTGTGGCACGGCTTCTCCACCGACGCCGAGGTCAAGGCGTTCGAGGACGCCATCGCCGGGTTCAACAAGAAGTTCCCGCAGATCACCGTCAAGGCCACCAAGGGCGTGCAGGACGACCAGATCACCCAGGCCATCCGCGGCGGCAACGCGCCCGACGTCGCGGCCTCGTTCACGACCGACAACGTCGCCCAGTGGTGCAAGTCGGGAGCGTTCCAAGATCTCACCCCGGTGATCGCGCAGGACGGCATCGACCTGTCGGTGCTGCCCGCGGTGGCACGTTCCTACACGGCCTTCGAGGGCAAGCAGTGCACGCTGCCGCTGCTGGCCGACGCCTACGGCCTCTACTACAACAAGGCCCTGATGAAGGGCGACGCGCCGCCCAAGACGCTGAGCGAGCTGGCTGAGCTGGCCAAGAAGCTCACCGTCCGCGACGCGGACGGCACCATCAAGGTGGCCGGTTTCATCCCGAGCGTCCAGTACTACGAGAACAGCCCGAGCCACCTCGGCCCCATGGTGGGCGCCAAGTGGTACAACGACGACGGCACCTCGGCCATCGGCTCCGACCCGGCGTGGAAACAGCTGCTGACATGGCAGAAGGAGCTGGTCGACTGGTACGGCTACGACAAGCTGGAGAAGTTCCGCAAAGGGCTGGGCGACGAGTGGAGCGCCGAGCACCCGTTCTTCAAGGGCAAGGTCGCCATGATCCTGGACGGCGAGTGGCGCAACGCCATGATCGCCAACGACGCCAAGGACCTGGACTACGGCACCGCTCCCCTGCCCGTCGCCGACGACAAACCCGACCTGTACGGCAGCGGCTTCACCGCCGGCACCGTGATCGGCGTGCCGAAGGGCGCCAAGCACCCGCAGCAGGCCTGGGAGCTGGTCAAGTATCTGACCACCGACACGGGCTCGCTGGTGACGCTGTCGAACGCGCTGCGCAACGTCCCCACGACGAAGGCGTCCATGGACTCCCCCGACCTGGCCAAGGACGACAGGTTCAAGACCTTCCTCGACATCTTCGCCCATCCGAAGACCTCGACGCTGCCCGCCAGCGTGAACAGCGTCTTCAACCAGGAGGTCTTCAGCACGTTCATGACGAAGTGGGAGAAGGGCGGCGTGCCGGACCTGGACGCCGGGCTGAAGGACGTCGACAAGCAGATCAACGACAAGCTGAAGCTGTCCGGAGGCTGATCGTGACCTCCATCCCCGCCGCGCCGCCGCGATGGCGGCGCGGCGAGGGCCTGCGCGCCCTCGTCTGGCTGTCGCCGTGGATCGCCGGCGTGTCGATCTTCTTCGTCTATCCGCTGCTGTCCACGGTGTACTTCTCCTTCCACCGCTACGACATGTACACCCTCGAGTTCATCGGCCTGGACAACTACCGCTACCTGCTGAAGGACCCCCGGGTGGCGACCTCGGCGAAGAACACGCTGTGGCTGGTGGCCGTCATGGTCCCCACGACCGTGCTGTTCTCCCTCGCCCTCGCCCAGCTGGTGATCAGGCTGAAGGCGGGCGTCGGACTTCTGCGGACGGTCTTCTATCTGCCGTCGCTGGTGCCGATGACCGCGGGCACGATCACGTTCGTGTTCCTGCTGAACCCGGGCACCGGCCCGGTCAACCAGGTCCTCTCCTGGTTCGGGATCGCCGGGCCCGACTGGTTCGGCGACCCGGCCTGGTCCAAGCCGAGCCTGACGATGCTGTCGCTGTGGGGCTGCGGCCAGCTGATGGTGATCTTCATGGCGGCGCTGCTCGACGTGCCCAAGCACCTGTACGAGGCCGCCGCGATCGACGGCGCGGGGCCCTGGCGGCAGTTCCGCAGCGTGACGCTGCCGATGATCGCGCCGGTGCTGATGTTCGCCCTGGTCACGAACGTCATCTACGCCCTGCAGTACTTCTCCCAGGCGATGGTCGCCTCCCGCGTCGCCTCGGGCGTGACCGACTCGGCCGGCAGCAGCTTCTCCCCCGGTTACCCGGACGAGTCGCTGCTCACGTTGCCGCAGTGGCTGTTCCACGTGGGCTTCCGCGACTTCTCCATGGGGTACGCCTGCGTGCTGGCGCTGCTGCTGTTCGGCACCTCGATGATCTTCACGCTGATCCTGCTGCGGCAGTTCCGCCGGGCCGAGGAGGTCTCATGAGCGCCACGATCACCGCCTCTGCGCAGCCCGCGCTCGCCCGGCACGCGCGGCGCGGCGGCGACCGGTCCCGGCGGCGGCGGCGCGTGCTGCTGTGGATCGCCACCCACGCGCTGGCGATCGCGCTGGCGCTGATGTTCCTGGCGCCGGTGGTGTTCATCGCGCTGACCGCGCTGATGACCGACGAGCAGGCGCTGACCAGCGACCTGTGGCCGCAGACCTGGAACTGGGACAACTTCACCGAGGTGTTCGAGAAGTCGCGGCTGGTGCGGTGGGCGGGCAACACGCTGATGTACGCGGCCCTCGGCACCCTGTTCACCGTGGTGTCGTCGGTGCCGGTGGCGTACGCGCTGGCCAGGTTCCGGTTCCGGGGGCGGCGGGCGGCGTTCCTCGTGGTGATCACCGCGATGATGCTGCCGCCGCAGGTCGTCGCGGTGCCGATCTACCTGGTGTGGGCGCGGCTGGGGCTGACCGACAGCCTGTGGCCGTTGATCCTTCCGCTGCTGCTCGGGGACGCGTTCTCCATCTTCCTGCTCCGGCAGTTCCTGGTGACCATCCCGCGCGACTACACCGACGCGGCCAAGGTGGACGGCTGCTCGGACTTCCGGACGCTGATCAGGGTGGTGCTGCCGATGGCGCGGCCGGCGATCGCGGCGGTCGCCCTGTTCCAGTTCTTCTACTGCTGGAACGATTACTACGGCCCGTTGTTGTACGCCGGCGTCGAGCAGGAGAATCTGACGCTGTCGCTCGGGCTGGCGACGTTCAAGGCGTTCCACAGCGTGCAGTGGAACCTCACCATGGCCGCCACCCTCCTGGTGACGGCACCGGTGATCATCGTGTTCTTCCTCGCCCAGAAGGTGTTCATCGAGGGCGTGACCTTGACAGGAGTGAAGGGTTGAAACTGGCTGTGGTCGGGGGCGGGTCGACGTACACGCCGGAGCTGGTCGACGGGTTCGCCCGGTTGCGCGACGAGCTTCCGGTGACGGAGATCGCGCTGATAGACCCCAACACCGCGCGGCTCGATCTGGTGGCGGGGGTGTCGCGGCGGATGCTCGCGCACGCCCGGCATCCCGCCCGCGTGCTGGCCACCTCTTCGGTGGCCGAGGGCGTGGCGGGGGCGGACGTGGTGCTGTTCCAGCTCCGGGTGGGCGGTCAGGCAGCCAGGGAGGTGGATGAGACGCTGCCGCTGCGCTGCGGCTGCGTGGGGCAGGAGACGACGGGCGCGGGCGGGCTGGCCAAGGCGCTGCGCACGGTGCCGGTCGTGCTCGAGATCGCCGAGACGGTACGCGAGCACGCCCCCGGCGCCTGGATCGTGGACTTCACCAACCCGGTCGGCATCGTCACCCGGGCGCTGCTCGACGCCGGGCACCGCGCGATCGGGCTGTGCAACGTGGCGATCGGCTTCCAGCGCCGCTTCGCGGCCTGGCTCGGCGTGGATCCGGCGCGGGTGTCGCTCGGGCACGTCGGGCTCAACCATCTGACCTGGGAGCGGGCCGTCCACCTGGACGGCGAGGACGTGCTGCCCGCCCTGCTGGCCGAGCACGGCCAGGAGATCGCCGACAGCGTCGGGCTGCGGCTCGGGCTGCTGGAGCGGCTCGGCGTGGTGCCGTCCTACTATCTGCGGTACTTCTACGCGCACGACGTGGTGGTGCGCGAGCAGCGCGCGAAGCCGTCGCGGGCGGCGGAGGTGGCGGAGATGGAGGCGCGGCTGCTGGACATGTACGCCGACCCCGCCGTGGTCACCAAGCCGGAGCTGCTGTCCCAGCGGGGCGGGGCGTTCTATTCGGAGGCGGCGGTGGCGCTGATCGCGTCGCTGCTCGGCGACCGGGGCGACACCCAGGTGGTGAACGTCCGCAACGGCGGCACGCTGCCGTTCCTGGGCGAGGAGACGGTGATCGAGGTGCCCGCGGCCGTGGGCGCGGGCGGGGCCGTGCCGCTGCCGATGCCCGCCGTCGAGCCGCTGTACGCCGGGCTGATCGCGAACGTGTCCGCGTACGAGAGGCTGGCCTTGGACGCGGCCCTGCACGGCGGCGCGGACCGCGTGCGCGACGCGCTGCTCGCCCATCCGCTGGTCGGGCAGGACGAGCTGGTGGAGGAGCTGACGGGACTGCTGCTGGAGGCCGGTCGCGAGCACCTGCCGTGGACGGTGGGCGAGTGACGCTCGACGGGGGGAGAGCGGCGCGGCCCCGGCTCGCCCTGGCCGTGGACGGCGGCAACAGCAAGACGGACGTGGCGCTGGTGTCGGAGGACGGCGAGGTGCTGGCGACGGGGCGCTCGGGCCCGTTCGCGCCGCAGCGTGAGGGGGTGGCGGCCGCCGTGGGCGTCGTCGAGACGGCCCTCGCGGCGCTGGGCGGCGTGCCCGCGGGCGGCTTCGGCCATGTGTCGGCCTGCCTGGCGGGCGCGGATCTGCCCGTCGAGGAGGAGGCGCTCGCGCGGGAGTTCACGGCCAGGGGGTTCGGCGCCGACGTCGTGGTGCGCAACGACACGTTCGCGCTGCTGCGGGCCGGCGCGTCCGCCTCCTGGGGGGTGGCCGTCGTGTGCGGGGCGGGTGTCAACGCGGTCGGCGTCTCCCCCACCGGCGAGGTGGCCCGCTTCCCGGCGCTCGGCCGGCTCAGCGGGGACTGGGGCGGCGGCCACGGCCTGGCGGAGGAGGCGTTGTGGCACGCCGCCCGGGCCGAGGACGGCCGGGGCGTCCCGACCGCGCTGGCCGATCTGATCATGTCCCATTTCGGGACGGGGACCGTCGAGGAGCTGGTGCTGGAGATCCACTTCGGGCGGCTGGGCGAGGGGCGGCTGCACGAGCTGGCGCCCGGCGTGTTCGCGGTGGCGGCCGCCGGGGACCCTGTGGCCAGGTCGCTGATCGAGCGGCAGGCCGAGGAGGTGGCGGTCCTGGCCGAGGTGTGCCTGCGCCGGCTCGGCCTGCTGGAGACCGCGACGGAGGTGGTGCTGGGCGGGGGCCTGCTGACGGCCCGGGACCCGCTGCTGACGTCGCTGCTGGACGCGGCGTTCGCGCTCCGGGCGCCGCGGGCCAAGCTCGTGGTGGCCGACGTGCCCCCGGTGATGGGCGCGGCCCTCCTCGCCCTGGACCACCTCTCCGCCTCGGAGCCGGCCAAGGCCCGCCTCCGCGCCCACTACGAGCCGGCGACCCCGCCCTGACCGCGGCACCGGGGCCTTGGGGCGGCGGACGCCCCCGGCGCGTCAGGCCGGAGCGTCGCGCAGGAGGCGGGCGCGGCTGTTGGACAGGTGGACGCGGGCGGCGGCCCTGGCCGCTTCGGCATCCTGGCGTTCGATCGCGGCGTAGATGTTGTCGTGCTCGGCCACGATCCTGGCGAAGTCCTCCCGCCCGGGCTGGAGCCGGTCACGCGGCATGATGATCATCGACGGCCCCAGCGAGGCGAGCAGGTCGGCGAAGTACCGGTTGCCGGTCGTCACGGCGATCCGCAGGTGGAACCGGTAGTCGGCGTTGACCGCCGCGCTCGGGTGCCCGGCGGCCGACTCGAAGCCCCGCAGGGCCTCCCGCAGCCCGGCCAGGCCCGGGCCGGTGCGGCGGGCGGCGGCCAGGCCGGCCGACTCGACCTCGACCCCCATGCGGAAGTCGAGCAGGTCGAGCACCTCCTGCCGGGTCCTGGCGGGCGCGGGGTCGAACCCGGTGGTGCTCGGCCGGGCCAGCACGAAGCTGCCCCGCCCGTGCTGGGTCTCGATCAGCCCGGCCGCCTTGAGCCGGGCGATGGCCTCGCGTACGACGGTCCTGCTCACGCCGTGCGTCTCCACCAGGTCGCTCTCGGTCGGCAGCCGCTCCCCCGGTCTGATCACGCCTTCCTGGATGCGCGCGGTCAGCGTGTCGACGAGCTGCTGGGTGCGGCTGGTCACGTCTCGTACCGCTCGGCGGTCCACTTGAGCGCCTGCTCGCTCATCGTGACGCCGAGTCCCGCCCGCCCGGGGACGAGCATCCGCCCGTCGCGGATCTCCAGCCGCTCGTTGAACAGCGGCTCCAGCCACTCGAAGTGCTCCACCCACGGCTCCATCGCGTACGCGGCGGCCAGGTGGAGGTGGATCTCCATGGCGAAGTGCGGCGCGAGCTGGAGGCGCTCGTGCTCGGCGAGGGCCGCCAGGCGCAGGAACGGGGTGATGCCGCCGATGCGAGGGGCGTCCGGCTGGACGATGTCCGCGCCGCGGGCCCTGATCAGCTCGGCGTGCTCGCCGACGCTGGTCAGCATCTCGCCGGTGGCGATCGGGGTGTCCAGGGCGGCGGCCAGGGCCGCGTGGCCGGCGTGGTCGTAGGCGTCCAGCGGCTCCTCGATCCAGACGAGGCCGTGCTCCTCCAGCGCCCGCCCCATCCGCGCGGCCGTCGGCCGGTCCCACTGCTGGTTGGCGTCGACCATCAGCGGCACCGCGTCGCCGAGGTGCTCGCGGACGGCCTTGACCCGGGCCAGGTCCGCCCGGGTGTCCGGCTGGCCGACCTTGATCTTGATGCCGGCGATGCCGCGCTCCAGCGCCGCCGTGGCGTTCTCCAGCACCTGCTCGATGGGCGCGTGCAGGAACCCGCCCGAGGTGTTGTAGCAGCGCACGGAGTCGCGGTGCGCGCCCAGCAGCTTGGCCAGCGGCAGGCCGGCGCGCTTGGCCTTCATGTCCCACAGCGCGATGTCGAGCGCGGCGATGGCCTGGACCGCCAGCCCGCTGCGCCCGACCGACGCGCCCGCCCAGCACAGCTTGTCCCACAGCCGGGCGATGTCGTTGGGGTCCTCACCGACCAGATCGTTCGCGATCTCCTTGGCGTGCGCGTACTGGCCGGGGCCGCCGGCGCGCTTGGAATAGCCGAACCCGATGCCCTCGTGCCCCTGCTCGGTGCCGATCTCGGCGAACAGGAACGCGATCTCGGTCATCGGCCGCTGCCGCCCGGTGAGCACCTTGGCATCGCTGACCGGCGTGTCGAGGGGGAGGTAGACGGAGGAAAGGCGCACCCAGGCGATACGATCCGCAGAAGTCATCATGATGACATCCTATGTCGTCGTACAACCCAGGCGCCAGCGACGGTCGCCGCGGCCAGGGCGTAGGCGGCGGTGCCGTCCCCGGTCAGGTACGCGGCCGCGCCCGCCAGGGGCACGCCGAGCCACTCCCAGCGGCCGTCGAGGGCGACCAGGCCGACGATCAGCAGCGCGTACCAGGGGTAGCCGGGGGTCAGGACGAGGAAGGCCACGCCGGTCAGCACCAGCGCGCCGCGCCACGGGCGTTCCGGGTCGCCGCGCCTGAGGACGTGGAGCACGACGGCGGCGAGGATCACGAGGGCGGCGGGCAGCGCCCAGGAGTCCGGCAGAAGCATGCGCAGCAGCGCGTACCGGTCGCGGGCGCCGGCCTCGTCGTAGCCCTCCTCGGCCACGTACCCGGACAGGTAGCCGAGCACGGACGCCCGCGAGGCCAGGACGTACGGCAGGTAGGAGAGGACCACCACGAGGACGGCCGGGATCAGCGTGCGCAGGGCGCGCCGGGCGGCCCGCGGGCTCGACAGCGCCCCCGGCAGCGCGCCGGGCAGCACCACGGCGGGCACCAGTTTCACCGCGACCGCCGCCCCCAGCAGCGCTCCCCGGCCACGGAGAGCGCCGAGGGCGAGCACCACGGCGGCCACCGCGAGCATGTCGACGTGGGCGTTGTTCACGGCCTCCATGGGGACGGCGGGGCACCACGCCCAGAACGCGGCCTGCCGGACGTCGCGCCGGCGCAGCAGGAGCAGCAGGGCGGCCGTGGTGCCGGCCGCCAGGAGCGCGCCGGACACCTGCAGCGGCTTGTGCCGCGCCCCCTCGGGCGAGAGGCGGTCCACCAGCAGGAAGTACGCCTCCGCCAGCGGCGGGTAGATCGTGTGCACGGCAGGCCGGTTGATCCTCGTACATCCGCCGTCGATCGGATAGAAATGTCCTTCGGCGCAACCGGGGAACAGCCAGGGGTCACGGAGATGGGCGAGGGCGGGGTCGGCCGGAGCATGGTCATAGGGGGATATGCCGGCCGACTGGACGCGCCCGTCCCAGGCGTACCGGAAGGAGTCCGTGCTGGTGCTCGGCGGGCCCAGCAGGCCGGTGGCGACCAGCGCCAGACCCCCGGCCAGCACCAGCCGCCGGGCAGGCGCCTCCGGCACGCCGCGCAGCGCCCAGACCGCGCCGCCGAACAGCGCCCAGGCGGCCCCGTACCACCAGAAGATCCCGCCCGGGGCGCTGGAGAAGACGACGGCGAGGACGGTCGCCTGCGCGGCCAGCAGCGCCGCGACCAAGCCCACCCGCCGCGGTGCGGCTTTCATGATGTGCAGCGTCGCACCGCCGGGCGCCCGTGCGGCGCTCGCGGCCGATTCCGTCAGCGCTTCGTAAGAGGTCGGCGCCGTAGGGACGCCTTAAGAATTCCGTAAACGGATCCCACCATGCTGTAGGCACATGACCACGAAGAGAGAAGGAGAGACCGCGATGGCCGGCAAGCTGGTGGTTGGCACGTTCGTGACGCTGGACGGGATCATGCAGGCCCCCGGCGGGCCCGGCGAGGACCCCTCCGACGGCTTCCAGCACGAAGGATGGCTGCCGCCGCACCTGGACGAGGGGTTCGACCGCATCATGGGCCCGCTGTTCGACCGCGCGGACGGCCTGCTGCTGGGCCGCAGGTCCTACGACATCCTCTCCTCGCACTGGCCGAACGTGCCGGACGAGGAGGGCGGCGCCAAGATCAACAGCATGCCGAAGTACGTCACCACGCGGACGCCTAGGAAGGCCGGCTGGCGCAACACGGAGGTCCTGGTGGGCGAGGCCGCCGAGACGGTCGCCGACCTGAAGAAGCGCACCGACGGCGTGATCCTCGTCCAGGGCAGCAGCGACCTCCTGCGGACGCTGCAGCGGGCCGAGCTGGTCGACGAGTATCACCTGCTGGTCTTCCCGGTCGTCCTCGGCCAGGGAAAGCGGCTGTTCGCCGAGGGCACCGTGCCGGCCGGGCTGAAGCTCTCCCGTGCCGGCACCACCGACGCCGGCGTCGTTCACCTCGTCTACGAGTGGGCGGGCAGGCCCGCGTACGGCACCGTCTGAGCCACGCTCAGGCGGGGCCGTCCTGGCCGCCGGGGGGCTCGGCGGCCACGTCGGGGGCGCGGTGCTCGTACGGCGTGCTCAGCACGACCGTGGTGCGGGTGGAGACGTTGGCCGCGGCGCGGATCTGCTGCAGCAGATCCTCCAGCGCCACCGGCGAGGCAACCCGCACCTTCAGGATGTAGCTCTCGTCGCCGGCCACGCTGTGGCACGCCTCGATCGCCGTCAGGTGGGCCAGCCGCTCAGGGGCGTCGTCGGGCGCCGCGGGATCGATCGGCTTGATCGACACGAACGCGGTCAGCGGCAGCCCGATCGCGTCATGGTCGACGATCGCGGCGTATCCGCGCACGACACCGCGCTTCTCCAGGCGGCGCACCCGCTGATGCACCGCCGAGACCGAGAGCCCGGTCTCCCTGGCCAGATCGGTGAAGCTCATGCGGCCGTCGCGGGCCAGCAGTGTCACGATCCGGCGGTCGATCTCCTCCATCGGATCAAAGGTAGCCGGTCATGGTCACGACATGGTTCCGACCGGGGTCGCGCCCCGGCGCATCGCGTGCTCCACCAGCGTGATGAGGACCTCCCTGCCCGAGTCGCGTCTGCGGGCGTCGCAGCGCACGATGGGGATGTCGGGCTCCAGGCCGATCGCCTGGCGGACCTCGCCGACGGTGAAGGGATGCGTGCCCTCGAAGCAGTTGAGCGCCACGATGAACGGCTGGTCGCGCTTTTCGAAGTAGTCGACGGACGGGAAGCAGTCATCCAGGCGGCGCGTGTCGGCCAGCACCACGGCGCCCAGCGCGCCCAGCGCGAGCTCGTCCCACACGAACCAGAACCGCTCCTGGCCGGGGGTGCCGAACAGGTAGAGCATGTAGTCGTTGGCGATGGTGATGCGGCCGAAGTCCATGGCCACGGTGGTGGTGAGTTTCCGCTCCACGCCGGACAGGTCGTCGACGTGCGTCCCGACCTGGGTGAGCGCCTCCTCGGTGCGCAGTGGCCGGGTCTCGGAGACGGCGCCGACCATCGTGGTCTTGCCCGCGCCGAATCCACCGGCGATCAAGATCTTGATCGCCGTCGGTAGTCGCCAATGGTCAGAGCGACCGAATTCCATCCAGCACCGCCCGTACATCTCCCGCGCATGCGCGGCCCCGCCCTGAGGTGCCGTGGTCAGTGGTACCTGTCAAGGTGTGTTGAGAAGGCCGATCCACATGCCTGGCATCGAGACACTCTAGCAACGTCACATTTTCCACTCAAGCCGCGTTCTTTTACAAGAAACAAAATGTCACGGTTTGTCGCTCTGAGCACCGTTATTTGCCGGTCTCGCCCGGGCATGGTCAAGTCCAGTTGTCAGGAGATCCGACAAGCCCTTTACGCGGGCCGGCCGTGGTCTGAGATGCCGGTGAACCCGGCGTTGAATCCGATCTGTCTGCGCAGGTAGGAAGCGGTGCGGGGGCTGTGCTCGCGCACCGGCTCGATCAGCTGGGCCGCCTCGCGCGCGAGGCCGGCCATCGCGTCCGTCACCTCGGCGCGGCTGACGCCGAGGCCCAGAATGTTGAGATCGCCCCAGCTCATGTCCTTCCGGTACGACGCCACGTCGCCGAGCAGGTGCAGATAGCGCTGCACCTGGCGGCTGACGGCGCGGAGATCCTCCAGGTGCGCCTTCGCCCAGTCGTCGGCCGTGTAGATCCAGTGCGACAGGTCCACGAAGCAGGAGCCGCGGCTGTCGGCGTTGACGAGGTAGCCGTCCAGCGTCGGCATGACCTGGGTGTCGCGCCACACCCACGCCCTGGACATGCCCGCCAGCATCCTGGCGAGCTGGTCCCGCCAGAGCCACTGCAGGTCGCCGAACTCCTTGACGGTGGCCAGCTCGTCACGCAGATCGGCCAGGAAGCGGGTGACCGCCGAGCGGGGCACGGCGCCGTCGGCGACGGACAGGCATTCGCGGGTGAGGCGGTTCACCTGCTCGCGGGTCGTCGCGGTGTGGTCGACGAGGCGGTCGACGGCCAGGACCCACAGGGCGGCCCGGTTGACGACCTTCAGGCGGTCGGCGGTGGCCCAGGGGGCGCTGAAGGCCGTGGCGAGGGTCAGGGTGGTGTACAGCTCGTTGTCGAAGGCCGCGGGCGGGAACAGCGCGCCGTACATCTGGGCGCAGCGGCGCAGGTCCCTGCGGCATTCGGCGGCCATGGCGCACGTCCTGCCGAGCTCGAACGCCTCGCCCGGCTCGCCGTCCGCCATCCTAGGGCCGCTCGATCGGCTCGCGGATCATGGGCGACGACCCCCAATACCCGGATATATGCGTATATTCGAATAATTCTTTCATGATCGCGCGGTATCGATCAAGGTATCAGCTGCGTAGCCGATCGGCCTGCTCCGGCGGCTGCCGACGCCACCGGAGCAGGCCGGTGGCGTCCCGGATCCCGAACCCGGCTACGCCGGCCCGCCGTCGGTGGCGACCTTGGCGGCGAGCGCGACCCGGGAGCTGATGCCGAGCTTGGTGTAGATCTTGCCGATGTGGTACTCGACGGTCTTGACGCTGAGCAGCAGCTCCGTGGCGATCTGGCGGTTGGTCAGGCCGTGGGCCACGAGCGTGGCGGTGCTGAGCTCCTGGGGCGTCAGTCCGAGGCGCACCGTGGCCTGCGGCTCGAGCCCGCATGCCTCCAGCTCGTGCGCGCAGCGGTCCACGAGCGGCCGCGCGCCCAGCCGTTCGAAGATCGCCCGGGCGGCACCGAGCCGTTCCGCGGCCGCCTTGCGCCGGCCCGTACGGCGCAGGAGCCGGCCGAGATCCAGCAGCACCTTCGCCTCCTCCAGGGGGCAGACCCCGCCCTCGACCAGCGCCAGCGCGCGACCGAAGCTTTCCTCGGCCTGGGCTGGAACGTTCCTGGCGGCCAGCACCAGTGCTCCCAGCCTGATCCGCTCAGCCTCCCTACGCGGCGCCAGCCGCCGCACTGCCCGCTCCCGCTCCTGACGGCCACGCCCGGTCGGCTCCCGCCGGCCAGGCCCGGGCCGGGAGGGCTCCAGGCGGCTCGGCTTCGGGCGATCACGCCCCGGCCGCTCGAAGCCCGCCGCCTCGATCCCCACATGATCGGACTCCGCGTGATCCAAGCTCGCTCCGCCGGTCTCCCCGCCGTCGGAGTCCAGCCCGTCGAAGGCGGCCAGGGCGCGTTCGGCCTCCTCCAGGCGGCCGCCGGCGACCATCGTCTCGATGCGGCGCGGGCGCGGGTCGGGCACGAACGGGTCGCCCGCGCACGGCGACACGTCCCAGGGTCCCGTCCGGGGAGCCGCGTCCTCGACGCCGAGCAGAGCCAGGGCCAGGCCCGCCTGGGCTTCCCCCATGGCGTGGCGCATGCGGCGGGCGGCGGCCATGGCGGCCGTGGCGTGGGCGAGCGCGCGATCGTGCTGCCCACAGGCCGCCAGCGGTGCGACGCAGACCGCCTCCAGGCACGGCAGCAGCCACCGCTGGCCGAGCGCCGTCGCCTCGGCGAGGGCACGTTCGGCGCGGGCGGCGGCGTCGTCCCAGCGGGCGTACGCGTGCTCGGCTGCGGCGAGCAGCGCGGTGGCCAGCAGCCGGTGGTGCGTCAGCCCCGCCCTCTCCGTCCCCGCGACGGCCTGCCTGAGCGCGATGCACGCCCGTTCTGGCGAATCCCGCCCGAGGTGCACGACGGCCGCCGCGAGGCTGCCGGGCGGCGCGCCGGCGCCGGGTGCCCCTCCCAGCGCCAGCACGTCGTACGGCCTGGCGACCGTGCCCTGGATGGCCTGCTCGATCGCCAGGCGCGCCCACCTCACCGCCGCCGCCCGGCCACCGGTGACCAGGTACAGCCAGGCCAGCTGTTCGGCCACGTCGGCGGCGAAGGCGGGCTCCCGGTGCCGCCACGCCTCCGCCAGCAGCTCCGACGCCTCGTCGAAGCGCCCGGAGACGAGCGCCAGCCGGCCCAGCGCGTACTGGCGCGCCGGGCGTGGGTCGGCGGCGCCGTGCGCGCCGCACCCGCCCAGGGTTCCGGCGAGCCGCTCCGCGTGGAGCACGTCGCCCCCGATGAGGACGTGTTCCAGCACGGCCGTACGCAGCTCGTCCCGGCGCGCCGGGGCCCGCGCGGGCTCGGTGAGGCCGGCGGCCAGCTCCAGGTGGGCGGCGGACTCTCGCCACCGCCCGTGCTGTGCGGCCTTGGCCGCGTACCCGGTCAGCTCCTCGACCAGCGCGTCGTCGGGTCCGCCCGCCGCGGCGGCCCGGTGCCGCAGCGCCGTTCCCGTGTCGTCGGCCAGCGCGGCGGCGGCCAGATGCAGGCGGGCCCTGGTGCCCGCGCCGAGCCCGTCGTACGCGGCGGCCCTGGCGAGGGGCTCGGCGAAGCCGATCATGCGGCCGGGCAGCTCGCGGAGCAGTCCGGCGGCGACGGCCTCCTCGAGGGCGTTCAGCGGCTCGTCGACCCCGCCGGCGACGGCGGCCGCCACGTGCAGCGGGCACGCCTGCCCCAGCACGGCGCAGGCCCCGACGAGCCGCCGGGCGGCCGGGGTGCGGCCGTCGAGGCGGACGGCGAAGGACCGCAGGTACGTGCGGGGAGCCGGCAGGCGTACGGCGGCATCCGCCAAGGCCGGCAGGGACACGGTCGCCAGCAGGGCGCGGGCGTGCATCGGGTTTCCCAGGGTGTGCTCGCGCAGCCGCTCGGCCGCCTCCGCGCCGAGACCCGGCGCGGGAGCGCCCGCGTGCGCCGGCGCCAGGGCGGTGGCCAGCTCGGCCAGGTCCGTCGCGCTCAGCCCTCCGAGCGTGATGCGGAGCGTGTCGTCGCCGGTCAGGAGGCGGCGCAGCCCGTCGGGCAGCCACGGATCGGTCACGTCGCGGCAGGCGACCAGCACGATCACGCGTCCGGCCCGGAGCCGCCGCAGCACGTAACCCAGAGCGTGCAGCGAGGGCCCGTCCGCCCACTGGGCGTCGTCGATCAGCACCGCGACCGGCCCATGCGCCTGCAACGCCCCGATGACGTCGCAGATCACCTGCCCGGCCGCGCACGGATCCCGTCCCATCGCCGTGAGCCCCGCAGCCGCGACTCCGTCCAGCCCGGCCACGCCCCCGTCGAGACCGGCCCCCCGCGGATCCCGGCCGGCCCCATCGGCCGCGAGCCGCCGCGTGGCGTCGCCCCCGGCCGCCCGCACGACCTCGTCCGCGAGCCGCCGCGTGGTGTCCCCGGCCGCCCGCACGACCTCGTCCGCGAGCTGCCGCATGACGCCGAGCGCGAGCTCGCGTTCGCCCTCCTCGCCGCTGGCGGCCAGCAACCGCACGCCCGCCTCCCCGCCGAGCGTGTGGTGGACGAGCGCGGTCTTGCCGATCCCCTCCGGCCCCTCGATCACCACCCTCCTGGCGCGACCGCCGCCCGCCGCGCGCAGCTCGGCGCGCAGCAGGGCGAGCTCCGCCGTCCTGCCGACGAACATGCCGGACTCCCTCCGCCGCCCTCGTCATGGCAGAGCAAGGCCCACGACGTCTGATACACCCCGGAGTGTCCAGGTGAGGTCACCGCGAAGGAGCCTCCAGCCGCGCCCACGCCACGGTGGCGTCGTCGTGCCGCTTCCCCCGCACCGGCCCGCGCGCGGCCTCCAGCTCCCGCACCGCCCCGATCACCGCGCCCGGCCCGTCGCCGTCCAGCGCGGCGGCCAGGTCGTCCCAGCTCCAGCCGTACCAGTCGACGAGCCGCGCGACGCCGTCGGTGCACGCCCCGACCGCCCGCACCTCCCGTACGTCCACCGCCCCGCACACACCCTGCGCGGCCGCCTCGGGCCGGGCGGCGGCCACCCAGAACCCGCCGGGCGCGTTGCGCATGCGCCGCACCAGCTCCACCGGGTACGGCCGCCCGCCCGGCAACCGCTCCAGCCGGTCGTCGGCCACGACCTCCACCCCGCCGCCGGCCGGCGCCAGCATCACGGGCGAGTCCCCCAGCACGAGGTACTCCACCCGTCCCCGCCCGGCCCGCACCATGGCCACCGTCGCGGACGGCGAGTCCGGATTGCCCAGATCGCACCTGTCCCCGTGCGCCGCCGCCGTCTCCCCGATGGCCGCCTCCAGGACCCCGGCCAGCGACGTGTCGCGATCGGCGGACAGCCGCGCCGCCAGTGCCCCGCCGAGCCGGGCCACCAGCCAGGGCACGTCGTGCACGCAACCGCTGTCCACCCCGGCCGCCGCCGTGGCCCCGTCGAGCACGACGATCCAGGAGGAACCCGCGATCACCAGGTCCTCGTTGGGCCGCTCGGAACCGGCGCGGGTGGCGTACGTGACCTCCGTGAACATGTCAGCGACTGTGCCCCAGTGAACCGGCGCGCCCGGAGAAGCGGCTCACCCGTGGCCGCTCTTGCGTACGGGCACCCGCACGGGCCGGACGATGATGTTGCCCTCCGTCCACGGCACGTCGCCGGCGGGCCCGGCGAGCGCGAGATCGGGCAGCCGCTCCACCAGCACGCCGAGGATCTCCTGAAGCTCCATCCTGGCCAGGTTCGCGCCCAGGCAATAATGCGCGCCCCGCCCGAACGCCAGGTGCTGCTGCGTCGTCTCCCGCCGCAGGTCCATGACCTCCGGGTCCGGGAAGACCGACGGGTCGAAGTTGGCACCGGCGAAGGAGGCGATCACGCCCTCGCCCGCGTGCACGGTGCCCGACGGCAGCTCCACGTCCTCGGTGGCCACCCGGATGAGCGGGCTGTCGCCCGGCTGCTCCAGGCGCAGCAGCTCCTCGACCACGTCCGGGACCAGCTCCGGCCCGGCCACCAGCCGCTCGTAGCCGTCACGCGGGTCGAGCAGCCGCAGGATCGACCTGGCCAGGACCGAGCCGGTGGTCTCGTGTCCGGCCACGAACAGGCCGAGCGTGTTGCGTACCAGCTCGTCCTCGGTCAGCCGGTCCTCGCCGTCGCGGGCGTGGATCATGGTGGCCAGCAGGCCGTCGCCGGGATTCTCGCGGTGGGCGGCGATGATCTCGGCGACGTAGCCGTAGAACTCCATCGCCGCGGTGAGCTTCTCCTCCTCCGTCAGGCTGGAGGTGGACAGCATCGCGTCCGACCAGGCACGCACCCGTACGGTGTCGATCCCCGGCACGCCCACGATGTCGCAGATGATCTGCACGGGCAGCGGGAAGGCGAAGTCGCGCACGAAGTCGAACTCCTCGGGCAGCGCGTCGATGAGCTCGCCCGCGAGCGCGCGCAGCCTCGGCCGCCAGCCGTTGACCCGGCGCGGCGTGAACACCCCGGACAGCAGCCGGCGCAGCCGCGTGTGGTCGGGCGGGTCCATGCTGATGAGGCCGGGCCCCTCGGCGAGGGTGAAGCCGTCGAACATCCTGGGCGAGCCGGGACGGCTGAGGTCCCGGCTGAAGCGCGGGTCGCTCAGGACGACGGCCGCGTCCTGGTAGGTCGTGGTGAGGTACGCCGTGTCGCCGCTGGGCAGCCGCACCTTGCCCAGCGGCTCCTGCTCCCGCCGTTTCGCGTACGTCTCCGCAGGGAGACCCCGTGGACCGGGCATGAACGGATACTGCTCGAATTCGGCCATGATTCGGACGGTATACAGCGAAGGATGATGCCGATAGACCCGCGATCGGCGCGCCTTCGACGCCTAGACGATCACCAGCTCGCGCGGCGTGTCGTTCAGCCGCTCCCCACCGCTCTCGGTGCACACGACGATGTCCTCGATCCTGGCGCCGTGCCGGCCCGGCAGGTAGATGCCCGGCTCGACGGAGAAGGCGTGCCCGGGCTCCAGCGGCTCGCCGTTGCCGGCCACGATGTACGGCTCCTCGTGCGTCTCGATCCCGATGCCGTGCCCGGTCCGGTGGATGAAGTAGCCGCCGTACCCGGCCTCGGCGATGAGGTCGCGGGCGGCCGCGTCGACCGACTCGCACGACACGCCGGGCCGCACCGCCGCGCACGCCGCCTCCTGGGCGCGGCGCAGCACCTCGTAGTACGCGGCGAACTCGGCGGGCGGCTCCCCCACGCTGTACGTGCGCGTGGAGTCGGAGCAGTAGCCGTTGTGCAGCTGGCCGCCGATGTCGACCACGACCGGCTCGCCCGCCTGGATCACCCGGTCGGACACGTCGTGGTGCGGGCTGGCGCCGTTGGGGCCCGAGGCGACGATCACGAAGTCGACCGTGGCGTGCCCGGCGGCCAGGATCGCCTCGGCGATGTCGCGGCCCACCTCGCGCTCGGTCCGCCCGGCCCGCAGGAACTCCGGCACCCGCCGGTGGACGGCGTCGATCGCCTCCCCGGCCGCGCGCAGCGCCGCCACCTCGGCCGGGGACTTGCGCATCCGCAACTCCCGCAGCACGCTGCCGGCCAGCACCTGCTCGGCGCCCGGCAGCACGTCGCGGAAGCGCAGCGACGACATGGCCCACATGCGGTCCGCCAGCCCGACCTTGCCCACCCGCCCGAGCCGGGCCGCGACGAGCGCGTACGGGTCGTCGGTCTCGTCCCAGGCCACGAACTCCAGCCCGAGCCGCGAGGCCGGCGAGGCCTCCGCGGCCGGCAGCTCCAGGCGCGGCACCATCATGTACGGCTCCCCCGCGGCGGGCACCACCAGGCACGTCAGCCGCTCCAGCGGCTTGGCGTCGTAACCGCTCACGTAACGCAGATCGGGGCCGGGCGTGAGCAACAGGGCGTCGAGCCCCTTCTTGGCGGTGGCCTCCTGCACGGCGGCCAGACGGGACACGGGATAAAGGTCTGAGGACGTCACAGGCCCCAATCTACTCGCGCCCACCCCTCCTAAAATCCGCGAAAAGCTCTCACAACACGAGAAGCGATCGCTACACTCCGTTCAACAACGATCACCTATTGTGGGGACAATTGTCCAGATCCACTGCGCTTTGAGAGTGAGACTATGGTCGACGTCATGGGCACCGCCGCGGTGGGGACCCGGCTGCTCGGGCACGAATCCGACGCGGAGATGCTCGCCGTACGGCTGGCGCATGCACAGCGGCTCGGCAACATGGGCTGGGCGGAGTGGCATCTCCACACCGGCGAGACGATCTGGTCCGACCAGGTGTACACGATCTTCGGCCGCGACCGCGCCCAGGGTCCCATCGCCCTGTCGCAGCTGGCCAAGCACGTCGAGCCCGCGGACGTGGCCGCCCTCGACCAGCTGCTGTGGTCGGCGGTGCGGGGCGTCGAGCCTGTCCAGGCCGAGTTCCGCATCCGCCGCGGCGCGGGCTCCGGCGATCTGCGCGACATTCGGGTGGTCCTCGAACCGCTGGCGGCCCCCGACGGTCCCATCGGCCTGCACGGTGTCATCCAGGACATCACCGGCCGCCGCCGCGCCGAGCGCATGATGTCGGAGTCGCGCCGCCAGCTCCTGGAGGCCCGCGAGCAGGCCGCCGAGGAGCGCCACGTGATGCTGGCGCTGCGCGAGGCGATCCTTCCTGACCCCGCCTGCTGCCGCGACCTGCCGCACACCAGCATCGCCGTGCGGTACGTGCCCGCGGAGAAGACCGCGAACCTGGGCGGCGACTGGTTCGAGGCCGCCCCCGCCCCCGACGGCCGCCTGCTGCTGGCCGTCGGCGACGTCTCCGGCCACGGCCTGCCCGCGATCGCCCACATGGCCCAGCTCCGCCACGCCCTCGTCGGCCTGGCCATGACCGGCAGGACCGCCAACCGGCTGCTGGACTGGCTGAACGAGCTGGTCCTGCACCAGCTCACGGACACCACCGCCACGGCGATCATCGGCCATCTGGACCCGGAGACCCGGGTGTTCGCCTGGAGCCAGGCCGGGCACCTGGCGCCCATCCTGGTGCGCGACGGGGTGGCCAGCCGGCTCGACCAGCCCAGGGGCGTGCTGCTGGGAGCGGCGGCGGGGCGGCCGTACGAGCTGGCCATCACCCGGCTGCGGCCCGGCGACCTGCTGCTCATGTTCACCGACGGGCTGGTGGAGCGGCGCACCCGCGACATCGACGTCGGCCTCGACCTGGTCCTGTCCGCCGCCCGCGACGTGCCGGGCCGCGACCTGGAGGCCGGGCTCGACCACCTCCTGTCCGACATCGGCGGCCCCAACCCGGAGGACGACGCGTGTTTGCTGGGGGTGCGCATACTTGAGCCGGAGCGACGAGCAGGGTCCGAGAGCGGCAGCTCCGCGTAACCAGCGAGGACCCGCCGGGAGTGCGACCATAGACACGTGCTGATGCTTCTGGACACTCCGTCCCTCTATTTCCGCGCCTTCTACGGCGTGCCGGAGTCGATCAAGGCTCCCGACGGCTCGCCCGTCAACGCGGTGCGCGGCCTCATCGACATGATCGCGACCCTCGTGCGCCAGCACTCCCCCGCGGAGCTCGCGGCCACCATGGACGCCGACTGGCGGCCCGCCTTCCGGGTGGCGGCCATCCCGACGTACAAGGCGCACCGCGTCGCCCACGGCAACACCGAAGTGGTGCCCGACGCGCTCGTGCCGCAGATCGCGGTCATCGAGGAGGTGCTCGACGCCGTCGGCATCGCCCGCCTGGAGTCGCCCGGCTACGAGGCCGACGACGTCATCGGCACGCTCACCCACCGGGCGAGCGGCGCGGTCGACATCGTCACCGGCGACCGCGACCTGTTCCAGCTCGTCGACGACGCCCGCCCGGTCCGCGTCCTCTACACCGCGCGCGGCATCCGCAACCTGCAGATCGTGGACGAGGCGTTCGTCACCGCCAAATACGGCATCCCCGGCCGCGGCTACGCCGACTTCGCCACGCTGCGCGGCGACCCCAGCGACGGTTTGCCCGGCGTCCCCGGCGTCGGCGAGAAGTCAGCGGCCGCCCTCATCACCCGCTTCGGCTCTCTGGAGGCGCTCCTCGAGGCCCTGGACGCGGGCGCGACCGACGGCTTCCCCGCGGGTGCCCGCACCAAGCTGATCGCCGCGCGCGACTACCTGCGCGCCGCCCCCGCTGTCGTCAAGGTGGCCCCCGACGCCCCGCTCCCGGCCGCCGACCTGACCCTGCCGGCCAAGCCCCGCGATCCGGAGGCGCTGGTACGCCTGGCCGACACGTACGGCCTCGACAGCCCGCTCAACCGCCTGCTCGACGTGCTGGGCGGCTGACCTGCGACGAAGCGGCACCCGCGGACAAGGAGGCTAGCCGTCCAGACAGGCGCGGACGGCGTCCTGGGCGGCTTCGCGCAGCCGGGCGTGCACGTGGACGTTCTCCTCGCGGTCGGTGCGCATCTCCACCACACGCGGCCCCTCGCCGCGCAGCGCCTTCTGCAGGCCGGAGATGTCCGACACCAGCGTGTACGGCGTCCCGGTCGCGGCCGCCACGTACCCGAGGTCGACCCCGTGCGGCGTGCCGAAGACCCGCTCGAACGGGTCGCGTACCGCCGCCTGGGGCAGCAGGGAGAAGATGCCGCCCCCGTCGTTGTTGACCACCACGATGCACAGGTCGGGCCGGGGCTCGCGGGGCCCCAGGATCAGCCCGTTCTGGTCGTGCAGGAACGACAGGTCGCCCAGCAGCGCGAACGCGGGCCCGTTGTGCGCCAGCGCCGCCCCCATCGCGGTCGACACCAGCCCGTCGATGCCGGAGGCGCCCCGGTTGGCCATCACCCTGATGCCGCGCCGCGGCCGCATCGCCTGGTCCAGGTCGCGGATCGGCATCGAGGAGCCGCAGAACAGCAGCGAGCCGTTCGGCAGCGCGTCCACCAGGTCCCTGGCCAGGCGCGGCTCGCTGGCTCCGGAGGCGTCGAGCACCTCGTCGATGGCCGCCCTGGCCGCGAGATCCGCCTGCCGCCAGGCGTGCAGCCAGCTGTCGTCGCCGGCGGCGACCGGGATCTCCACCGCCTGCGCCACCTGCGTGGCCGACCTGGTCGGGTCCGGCCAGCGGTCCAGGTCGGGCGCCACGACGATGTGCTCCGCGGTCCGCCGCAGCCACGACAGCAGCGGCCGCGACAGCCCGGGGCGGCCGAGCGTGACCACCACGTCGGGCCGGTGGACGTCGGCGAACTCCGGGGTGCCGAGCAGGTGGTGGTAGGCCGCGATGGCGTGGTCGCCGTAGCGGGCGCCGCCGTGCGGCTCCGACAGCACCGGCCAGCCCGCCATGCCGGCGGCGGCCACGTAGCGGCGCACGTTCGCGGCGCCGTCGCCGACGACCAGCACGCCGCGCCGGGTCGGCGGGATGTGCAGGGCGATCGGCGGGGGCGCGACCCTGGTGCGCACCCAGGGGCCGCCTGCGCCGTTGTCGAGCGGCTCGCTCCAGGTGGTGTCGCCGTCAGGGATCAGCGGCTCCCTGAAGGCCAGGTTGAGGTGGACGGGGCCGGGGTGGGCCGGGCCCGCGGCGCGCTGGTAGGCGCGGCAGGCCAGCGACCGCCAGTACGCCACCTGCCCGGGACGGTCCTCCGGCACGCCGACCTCGGCGAACCAGCGGGTCGCGCCGCCGTACAGCTTGATCTGGTCGATCGTCTGGTTGGCGCCGGTGCCGCGCAGCTCGGGCGGGCGGTCGGCGGTGAGCACCAGCAGCGGCACGCCCGACTCACTGGCCTCGATCACGGCCGGGTGGAAGTTCGCCGTCGCCGTGCCGGACGAGCAGATCAGCGCGACCGGCCGCTCGGCGCGCTTGGCCAGCCCGAGCGCCAGGTACGACGCCGAGCGCTCGTCGATGCGTACGTGCAGGCGCACCCGCGACTCGGCGTGCAGCGCCAGCGCCAGCGGGGCGGAGCGCGAGCCGGGCGCCAGCACCACGTCGGTCAGGCCGCAGCGCACCAGCTCGTCGACCAGCACCGTGGCCAGCGCTGTGGCGGGGTTCAACGTGACGCCTCCTGCATCCGGCGAAGCCACTGGGGAGATTCAATCTCAAATGCCGACAAATGCTGAAAATTCACCGGCGGGCGGCGCACCTCCAGAAAACCGTCCACCGGCACAAGCGAGTCCTCCACGACGTCGCCCGACAGCAGCGACATCGTGCCGAGCCCGCACGCGTACGGCAACGACGGCAGCGCGGCCGCCAGCGCCAGCCCCGCCGCCAGCCCCACGGACGTCTCCACCGCGCTGGAGACCACGGCGGGCAGCCCGCACGCCTCCACCACGCGCAGCGCGTCGCGCACCCCGCCCAGCGGCTGCACCTTGACCACCGCGACGTCGGCCGCCTCGGCCGCCCTGACCCGCAGCGGGTCCTCCGCCCGCCTGATCGACTCGTCGGCCGCGATCGGCACGTCGCAGGCCCGCCGCACCGCGGCCAGTTCCTCCAGGGTGGCGCACGGCTGCTCGGCGTATTCCAGGTCGTACTTGTCCAGGCGCTTCAGCCGGCGCACCGCCTCCTCGACGCTCCACGCGCCGTTGGCGTCCACCCGCAGCCGCCCGGCCGGGCCGAGCGCGTCGCGTACGGCCTCCACCCTGGCCACGTCGTCGTCGAACGTCTGCCCGCGCTCGGCCACCTTGACCTTCGCCGTGCCGCAGCCCGACCGCCGTACGATCTCGTGGGCCTGCTCGGCGTCCACGGCGGGCACGGTCGCGTTGACCGGGACGCGGTCGCGCACCGGCTCCGGCCAGCCCTCGAACGCGGCCTCGCGGGCGCACGCCAGCCAGCGGGCGCACTCGCGCGGGCCGTACTCCGGGAACGGGGAGAACTCCCCCCACCCCGCCGGGCCGCGCAGCAGCACCCCTTCCCTGACGGTCTGCCCTCGGAAACGCGTGCGCATCGGGATGCTGAAGACCACGGGAGAACGCGTCACGACCCTCCCCGTCCCCTGCGCCGCCGTCCGACCTGTCGCCATTAACCTTACGAGCATGTGGAGGAACCCGTCGCATCCGGACCGCCCGCTGAATGCCATTGTGCAGCCTCCCGGACCCGCGATGGTCACGGCGATCCGCGACGCGCTCGACGGCAGCGGCCCCGCCGTCCTGCCCCTCGCCCCCGGCCCCTCCTCCGGCGCCATGATCGCCGCGCTGCGGCCCACCCACGTGGACGGAGCGCTCCATGACGGCGGCGCGGTCGTGCCGCCCGGCGTGGCGGTCGTGATCGCCACCAGCGGCAGCACCGGAGCGCCCAAGGGCGTGATGCTCTCGGCCACCGCGCTGCGCGCCTCCGCGGCGGCCTCGCTGCGGCGTCTGGAGGCGTCCAAGGGCGAGCGCTGGCTGTGCTGCCTGCCCGTCTCGCACGTCTCCGGCCTGCAGGTCCTCGTCCGCGCCCTGCTGTCGGAGAGCGAGCCGATCATCCACGAGCGCTTCGACGCGCGCGCGGTCCTGGACTCCGGCGCCGACCACGTCTCGCTCGTGCCCACCCAGCTGCACCGGCTCGTGGAACTGGGGGCGGATCTGTCGGTGTTCCGCACGGTCCTGCTCGGCGGCGCCGCGCCCCGGCCCGGCCTGCTGGACCAGGCCAGGGACCTCGGTGCCCGGGTCGTGACGACGTACGGGATGAGCGAGACGTGCGGCGGCTGCGTGTACGATGGCCGGCCCCTTTACAATGTAGATCTCAAAATCGGCGGCGACGGCCTGATCCGGATCTCGGGCCCCGTGCTCTTCTCCGGCTACCGCTTCGGCGGCGCCCCGCCGTCCGAGGACGGCTGGTTCGCCACCTCCGACCTGGGCGAGCTGGCCGGCGGGCGGCTACGGGTGCTGGGCCGGGCCGACGACGTCATCAACACCGGCGGCGAGAAGGTCGTCGCCACCGCCGTGGCCACCGTGCTCGCCGCCCACCCCGCGATCGCCGACGTGGCCGTGATCGGCGTGCCCGATCCCGAATGGGGCGAGCTCGTCACGGCCGTCGTGGTGCCCGCGGACCCCAACACACCCCCCACGCTTGCCCAATTGCGGGCATATTCCCGCGATAGGCTTCCCCCTCACGCGGCTCCGCGCGACCTGCGCCTGGTCTCCGGACTGCCGCTGCTGCCCAACGGCAAGACCGATCTGGTACGCCTGAAGGCAGGAACCTGACGAGTTGCGGCTGCGTCATAGTGGGGAGTAGGAGGGAGCCTTCATGGACCAGACCCGCAAGATGTGGGCATCCGCGGCCATCGTCGGCGTCATCGTCGCCGGCGGCGCCTCGGTCGCGGCGGCCGCCTCGGCGGGCAAGCTCGATCAGGTCAGCAAGGAGACCAGAGCAGTGGTGGAGAAGGCGTCACCGTCCGGCCAGCCGGAGCAGCCGGCCCCGAACCCCGAGACCACCGATGATGACATCGTGGTCTCCGAAGAGGTCAATCCCGACCCCGGCAAGGTCCTCGAATACTGGTCGGACGAGCGCATGGAGGACGCCCAGCCCATGCCCATGCCCGAGGTCACGCCCGGAAGGATCGACGTGACCGAGTAGGACCCGCACGGGGGCGGCTCGCCGGATGGCGATCCGCCCCTTTTCCGCCTTTTCGGCCACACGGGAACAAATGGCGGCGAATGGCGTTATTGATACTGGTGCGCCGTGCGGACAGCGAAGCCGCCCCGCCACAACCTGCCTGATCGCTTCTAACTCCGTACGGAGGAGGTGTCCTCATGCCCAGAACCGCCGTGGCGACCCCACCCGCGACTCTCGACCAGCTTCTTGAACGAGGGCGTAACCGGGGTCACCTTTCTCTGGCGGAGCTGCGTGACGCGTTCGCCGAAGCCGGGATCAGCCCCTCTGAGGGCCGTACGATACTGCGCGAGCTATCGGAGGCCGGCGTGAGCCTGGCCGCCGAGAACGAGCCGTCTCTCAGCAAGACCGCCCCCAAGAAGACCGCCACCCGCCGGCCCGCTCAGCCGAGGTCCGCCGCGGAGCAGGAGGAAACCGCTCCGAAGAAGGCCTCGACCTCGCGAGCAAAGGCTACCGGCCGCAAGGCGGCCAAGGCAAAAACCGCCGCCCCCGACGCGGCGAACGGCGTCGTCCCGTCCGAGCCCAAGCCGGAGCACATGGAGGACGTGGTCGATGACGACCTCGTCGTGAGCGCCGAGGACGCCGACGTCGAGAGCGAGCAGCTCGACCTGGACGACACGGCGTCCGTGATGGGCGACTCGGTGCACACGTACCTGAAGTCCATCGGCCGCCGCACGCTGCTCACGGCGGCGCAGGAGGTCGAGCTGGCCCGGCGCATCGAAGCCGGCCTGTACGCCGAGTACAAGCTGGAGACCTACCCCGACCTGCCCCTGGACGTCCAGGAGGACCTGCACATGGTCGTCGAGGACGGCCGGCAGGCCAAGGACCACATGCTGGAGGCCAACCTGCGCCTCGTGGTGTCGGTCGCCAAGAAGTACACCGACCGCGGCATGTCCCTGCTGGACGTGGTCCAGGAGGGCAACCTGGGCCTGATCAGGGCCGTGGAGAAGTTCGACTACACCAAGGGGTTCAAGTTCTCCACGTACGCCATGTGGTGGATCAGGCAGGCCATCCAGCGCGGCTTCGCCGACTCGGCCCGGACCATCCGGCTGCCCGTGCACGTGCTGGAGATGCTCTCCAAGCTGTCGAGGGTCGAGCGTGACATGCACCAGCGCCTGGGACGCGAGCCCACGCCCGAGGAGCTGGCGGTCGAGCTCGACAAGACGCCGGACCAGATCGAGGAGCTGCTGCGCACCAGCCGCCAGCCGATCTCACTGAACGCGACGATCGGCGAGGACGGGGAGACCACGATCGGCGACCTCATCGAGGACGTCGACTCGCCGGAGGCCTCGGAGATCGTCGACCGCCAGTTGCTGGGCGACCAGCTGCGGGGCGTGCTCGACAACCTCTCCCCCCGGGAGTCGAAGATCATGGCGCTCCGGTTCGGCCTGGTGGACGGCAAGCCGCACACCTTGGACGAGATCGGCAAGCACCTGGGGCTGACCCGGGAGCGGATCCGCCAGCTGGAGAAGGAGTCCCTCTCCAAGCTCCGCCACCCGAGCAACACCCGGCCCCTGCTCGACTGGGCCAGCTGACCCACCACGAAGCCCCGGCCACGCCCTCGTGACCGGGGCTTCGTCTCGTCTCATGGCGGGTCCTTGAGGAGGCCGCCGAGCGACGCTGAGCGGCGTCAGCGGGTGGCGGGCAGCGGACGGGGCACGCGCGGGATCCCCCACATCCGGTTCTCCTCGCGCAACGTGCGCAGCCGATCGACCTCCGCCGTCCACGTCTTGCCGGCAGGCGTGGCCCTGGCCTTGCGCCGCGCGATCCGGTCGTCGTAGGCCTTCACCCCGAACGTGGCCCGCTGCCCCGCCTCAGCGGCCCGCAGCGCCTCGGTCAGCGCCCTGTCGAACGCCTGCCCCGCGGCCAGCAGCTCGATCTCGTCGGCCGCCGCGGCCCGCAGCTCCCTCAGCGTCTGCTCAGCCTGCCGTGCCTTCTCGAGCAGCTCGGGGAAGCTCCTGGAGATCTCCTGGTCCGCGTGGTAGCGAACCTCGGCCTCCCGGCTCACCCGCGGACGGAAAAACGCCATCGACCCTGCCCCTTCACCAGCCGGCACTCGTTCAATGGCCAAGGGTACGCCGTCCGGCGACACGATCAGAAATCAGCCCGGCGCGACGCCCTTTACATAGTAAGATGATCATCATGCCCGCCAAGAGACCACCAGTCCCCCTCTCCCGCGAGCGCATCATCGAGGCCGCACTCCACATCGCCGACAGCCAGGGCCTGCGCCGGCTGACCATGCGCCGGCTGGGCGACGCGCTCCAGGTCGAGGCCATGGCCATCTACCACCACCTGCCCCGCGGCAAGGAGGCGCTGATGGACGCCCTGGCCGAGCACGTCACCACTGTCCACGTGGAGCAGGCCACGACCTGGCAGGAGACGGCCAGATCGTGGTGCCGGGCGGAGCGGGAGCTACTCCGCGAGCACCCGGGCGTGCTGGCCCTGGCGCTCACCAAACCCCCCAAAGGGGCCACGGCCATCGCCATCAGGGAGCAGACCGAGCAGCTCGCCGACGGCGGCCTGGACAACGCCGCGGAGGCCGTTCGCGCGCTGCGGGCCTTCGTGTTCGGCAGCGTGGCGGTCGAGGTGCAGCAGTCCGGCTGGGCCGATCCCGAGGTCGACGAATGGGTCAGGAGGGATGAAAGGGCCGATGTTGACTTCGAACGCGGACTCGACGCTCTTCTCAAGGGTTTGCAAACGTGATGCGCGTGTCACGCTTGGCCCGTTATCCTGCATAAGGCACCCTGTGTCGAAGGTCACACGTTCCGGGGACCCTCCTGTAACAGTCCTAACGGACTATGTCGGAATGTGTGACATACGCCGCACACTTGCCAACAGAAGAACCCGAGCCGCTCCCGCCCTCAACGGGGGCATCCCACGAGATATCGGAGGCACGCCGATGTGCCCGCACGTCCCGGCCTGTCCGGATGCAGAGGCGCCTGATCGCGAGAAGGCACGCACGCTCGCCTGCCACCCCGAGCAGGGATGGTCCCTGCTCTGCAACGGCGTCGTACTGTTCGAGGACACCGGGGAGCTCCTGCCCAGCGGCGCCACCATCGAGCCGCATCGGCCCGTCGTCGGCGCGGCCTGAGCTAGGCGTACGCGTAGTGGCCGATCCACTCCGCCACGACCGCGCCCACCCGGGCGGGGTCCCGCTTCAGGTCGTGCCCCTCCCCGGGCAGCACCACCAGGCGCGCCGCGTCCGCGGCGTCGGGGATCCCGAACGGGTCACGATCTCCGCTGACGACCAGCACGTCCACCCCGGCTCCCCGTAGCTCCCCCGCCCTGGAACGCTCCGGCTTGCCCGGCGGGTGGAGCGGGAACGCCAGCGCCACGACCGCCGCCGCGCCGACCGCCTTGGCCGTACGGCAGGCGACCCGCGCCCCGTTGCTCCGCCCGCCCTGCACGATCGGCAGGCCGGACCACCGCGAACGCAGCTCCTCCAGGACGATCTCCCATGCCTCGTCCTGCCTGGCCGGCGAGCCGGGCGCCCGCGCCCCCGCCACCCTGAACGCCTGCGTCACCCTGGCCACGCTGGCCCCGGCGGTGAGCGCGGCGTCGCGGACGGCCAGCAGGTCGGGAGCGTCCACTCCCCCGGACGACCCGTGGGTCAGCACGAGCAGCAGCCGGGGCTCGGCCGCCTCGTCGATCTGGACCAGCGCGGGTCCTCGCGGGGTGGTGATTTCCATCAGATTCGCGCGGAGGGACCCGCCCGCCTTGACCGGCGGGAAAGTCCGCGCTCCCTCCCTTCAGGTTTGCCCGGCGCCTGCCGGCATCGTGGTGATCTCGTCACTCTTCGTCACCGACCGTAGGGCGGGTGCGCGCCGCTCGCGACGCCGCGAAGCGGGTCAGCGAGAAGCCGCTCCCGTCAGGGAGCGCAGGAGTCACGGCAGAACCGTACCTTCGGACGATCCCGTCTTAGCCCTCAGGTCGGATGACGGCGTGTCACGCGCCCGGGATGATGGTGGCATGCCAGACAATCGCCCCCTCCGGGATGACCTGCAGGCCACCCTCGACGCCCGCCGTGATCTCGGCCCCGACTACGAGGCCGCGCTCGTGGAGTCGTTCATGGAACGGCTCGATGCGACGATCGCCGCCCGGGTGCGGGCCGAACTGGGCACGCACGGCGCGCCGCCGTACGGCCCGCCCCCGCACCCCAAGGCCAAGAATCCCGGTGCCGCGATGATCCCGATCGCGCTGGGGTCGATGGGCATCGGCGTCCCGCTCACCGCCATCGCGGCGGGCAGCACGGGGCTGTTCGGGCTGACGATCGCCTGGCTGTCGATCGTGCTCATCAACGTGGCCGCCGCGGCGGCCATCATGCGCCGCGGCTGACCCGGCTCCCCGCCCGCGGTCTGGCGCGGATCAGGCGTCCTCGAGCCGCGACTCCGCCGTGGACGACCCGATCCACCGCCGTCTCGGGATCGCGCGAGCGGGCGGGACGGCGCGAGCGGGCGGGACGGCATCGCGAGGGGTACGGCACGGACCAGGCGCGTCGGCCGAGCAGGGGCGAGGCAGGTCAGGCGTCGCGGTGGTAGCGGAGCCTGACCTCGGCGGCCAAGGTCTCGTCCTCGTGCTCCAGCCCGTACGACCACACCCGGTCGGCATCGTCCGGCCGCCCGCGCAGCGGCAGCGTGCGGGCCAGCAGCTCGATGGCCAGCGCACTGGTCTCGGGGTCGGCCCCGCCCTCCACGGTCTCGGCGAACTCGGCGCAGGCCAGCTCCAGATGCGCGATGCCGAGCTGCACCCGCAGCCCCGGCACCTCGTCCTCGGGCGCCGCCTCCAGCGCGTCCATGAGCACGTCAGCGGCCGTCCCGGGCTCGCCGTACTCCACCAGCAGGCCGGCCAGCCGGCCCGCCGCGTGCGCCCCGATCCGCGCGTCCCCGGCTGCCATGGCGGCCCGCAGCTCCTTCTCCGCCTCGTCGAGGTTCGCCGCCAGGCGGGCCAGCGCGAGATGGGCCAGCGGGACGTACGCGGCCGTGCCGACGCCGAGCACGGCCTGCCAGGCGGCCCTGGCCTGCTCGGTCCGCCCTTCGCGCTCGAAGCCCTCGGCCAGGTGGCAGGCGGCCTGGGCGGCGTACTCGGGATGGCCGGTGGCCAGCGCGGTCCTGGCCGCCGTCCTGGCGCCCTCCACGTCGCCGCGCTCCTCCAGCACCACGGCGAGCCCGACGGCGGCCTGGGCCCGGTCGGGGCCCTCCGGGTCGGCGACCAGGCGGCTCAGTATGGCCGCGGCGCCGTCGAGGTCGCCGCCCTCGGCGAGGCGGCGGGCGGTGTCGAGAGGCGGGGTCTCCAGCTCTGAGGACGTCAAGAGAGCTCCTTCTGGCGACGGGTCGCACCGAAGCGTCTTCGATTCTCTGTGTTTACCGAGGTAAAACGGACATCGGCGTAACCTCGCCGCACGCCGACCGAGGCCGGGCAGCGATCCGGTGGAAGCCAAAGCCGCGTCCGTCCGGCAAGCCGGGCGGACCGTGGCCGAGAACCGCGGTGTCGGAGGCTGACTCCGCACTCCTGGAGAGAGCGCGGCTCTTGGGCCACCGCCCCGCCGGACGCTGTCCCGGTGGTGCGGACACCAACGAGGGCGGGGACCGGGCGCCACTCAGACACCCGGCCGTGACAGGATGTTACTTCGCGATTACTATGCGTTGCATAACAGTTCTACCGGTAACCACCTGCTCGCATAGCAAGGGCCAGCAACGATTCACACCCTAACGACTTCTGGCGATCATGTCTGCTCACTTGACGATGGCGGACTGGCCGATCCGCCATCGTCCGCTCAGCCCTCGTACGCGAAGCGACGAGGACACCCCGCCGCAGGCATTCAGTCCTCGTACGCGAAGCGACGAGGACACCGCGCCGCAGGCATTCAGTCCTCGTACGCCTCCAAAGGCGGGCAGGAGCACACCAGGTTGCGGTCCCCGTACGCCTGGTCGATCCGCCGTACCGGCACCCAGTACTTGCCCTCACGCAGCGACGGCACCGGGTAGGCCGCCTCGCTGCGCGGGTACGGGTGCGTCCACTCGTCGGCGGTGACCGACGTGGCCGTGTGCGGGGCGTTCCGGAGGGGGTTGTCGGTCTTGTCGTACTCGCCCGACGCCACCTTGGCGATCTCTCCCCGGATGGCGATCATCGCGTCGGCGAACCGGTCCAGCTCGCCGAGGTCCTCGCTCTCGGTCGGCTCGATCATGAGCGTGCCCGCCACCGGGAACGACATGGTGGGCGCGTGGAAGCCGTAGTCGATGAGCCGCTTGGCCACGTCGTCCACGGTGACGCCGGTCTCCTTGGTGATCTGCCGCAGGTCGACGATGCACTCGTGCGCCACCAGCCCGCCCCGGCCGGTGTACAGGACCGGGTAGTGGGGGGCCAGGCGCCGCGCCAGGTAGTTCGCCGACAGGATGGCCTGCTCGGTGGCCGCCGTGAGCCCGTCGCTGCCCATCATCCTGATGTACGCCCACGAGATCGGCAGGATCCCCGCCGACCCGTACGGGGCCGCGGAGACGGGCCCGACCGGCGTGCCGTCGTGCAGCGGATGGCCGGGCAGGTAGGCCGCCAGGTGGGCGCGCACCGCGACCGGCCCGACGCCGGGGCCGCCGCCCCCGTGCGGGATGCAGAACGTCTTGTGCAGGTTGAGGTGGGACACGTCGGCCCCGAACTCGCCCGGCTTGGCCAGCCCGACCAGGGCGTTGAGGTTGGCCCCGTCGACGTACACCTGCCCGCCGGCCTCGTGCACCTTGGCGCAGACCTCGGTGATGGTCTCCTCGTACACGCCGTGTGTCGACGGGTACGTCACCATGATCGCGGCCAGCGCGTCGCGGTGCTTGGCGATCTTGGCGTCGAGGTCGTCCAGGTCGACGTTGCCCTCGGAGTCGCAGGCCACGACCACGACCCGCATGCCGGCCATGACGGCGCTGGCGGCGTTGGTGCCGTGGGCGGAGGACGGGATGAGGCAGACGTCGCGGCCGGTCTGGCCGCCCGCGCGGTGGTAGGCGCGGATGGCCAGCAGCCCGGCGAACTCGCCCTGCGAGCCGGCGTTCGGCTGCAGCGACACCGTGTCGTAGCCGGTGATCTCGGCCAGCCAGCGCTCCAGCGTGCCGATCAGCTCCAGGTAGCCCCCGGCCTGCGCGTCGGGCGCGTACGGGTGGATCGCCGCGAACTCGGGCCAGGTGATCGGCTCCATCTCGGTGCTGGCGTTGAGCTTCATCGTGCAGGAGCCGAGCGGGATCATCGACCTGTCCAGCGCGATGTCCTTGTCCTGCAACCTGCGCAGGTAGCGCAGCATCGCGGTCTCGGAGCGGTGGCTGTGGAAGACCGGGTGGGTGAGG
Source organism: Nonomuraea sp. NPDC049480 (assembly GCF_044465905.1). Lineage (NCBI taxonomy): Bacteria > Bacillati > Actinomycetota > Actinomycetes > Streptosporangiales > Streptosporangiaceae > Nonomuraea > Nonomuraea sp. NPDC049480. The sequence continues at coordinate 341,194 of NZ_JBITMD010000006.1, read as the reverse complement.
TATGCCGACTCGCGCAGCAGCGAGGCGGGCAGCGCGTCGGCCGCGCCCTCCGGGTCCGCGGCCGGAACCCCGAACGCCTCCTGCACCGCGGCCACCTCGGCGGCTCCGGTCTTCTCGTCGCAGGAGATCGAGACGTGGTCGTCGTCGGCCCGCCAGAGGTTGATCCCGCGCTCGGCGGCCGCGGCGACCACCTCGGCGGCCCTGCCCGGCACGCGGACGAGGACCGTGTCGAAGAACTCGGCGTGTACGACCTCCAGGCCGGCCCGGCGCAGGCCACCGGCGATGGCGACGGCGTGCCGGTGCACCCCGCGGGCGATGCGGCGCAGCCCGTCGGGGCCGTGGTAGACGGCGTACATGCCCGCGATGACGGCGAGCAGGACCTGCGCGGTGCAGATGTTGCTGGTGGCCTTCTCCCGGCGGATGTGCTGCTCGCGGGTCTGCAGGGCCAGCCGGTAGGCGGGGGCGCCGTCGGCGTCCACGGACACGCCCACGAGCCGCCCGGGCAGCTGCCGCTGCAGGCCCTCGCGTACGGACATGTAGGCCGCGTGCGGCCCGCCGAACCCGAACGGCACGCCGAAGCGCTGCGAGGTGCCGATCGCGATGTCGGCGCCCAGCTCGCCCGGCGCGGCCACGAGCGTGAGGGCCAGCAGGTCGGCCGCGGCCACGACCAGCGCGCCCGCCTCGTGCGCGGCGGCGGCCACGGCGCGGAAGTCGCGCAGCCGCCCGGAGGCCCCCGGGTACTGGACGAGCACGCCGAAGCACTCGGGCAGCTCGCCGTCGAGCGAGTGCTCCACGAGCGTGATGCCGAGCGGCTCGGCCCTGGTGGCCAGCACGCGCTTGGTCTGGGGCAGCGCGTCGGCGTCGATCACGAACACGTCGCTCTTGGACTTGCCGGCGCGGCGGGCCAGCGTCATGGCCTCGGCGGCGGCCGTGCCCTCGTCGAGGAGGGAGGCGCCGGCGACGGGCAGGCCGGTGAGGTCGGAGACGACCGTCTGGAAGTTCAGCAGCGCCTCGAGCCGGCCCTGTGAGATCTCCGGCTGATACGGCGTGTACGCGGTGTACCAGCCCGGGTTCTCCAGCAGGTTGCGGCGGATGACCGCGGGCGTGATCGTGTCGTGGTAGCCCAGGCCGATCATCGAGGTGAGCACCCGGTTGCGATCGGCCAGGGCGCGCAGCTCGGCGATCGCCTCGGTCTCGCTCGCGGCGGCGGGCAGCTTGAGCCGGTCCTTGGCCCTGATCGCCTCGGGGACGGCCACGGCCACCAGGTCGGCCACGGACTCGAAGCCGACGACCTCCAGCATGCGCTGCTGCTCGGACTCCGAGGGGCCGATGTGCCGGGTGGAGAACGGCGGAGCTGACAGGTCGGTCATGGAGGTGCCTCCCGAAGGTATGGAGACCGGCGCCAGGGCGCGGGCGAGTGCCGGATCTCCCCCTCTGTCAGCGCGGCCCCATGATGGGTGCGGTGCCGCGACCTGAGAGCTTCACCCCCGGGCGGGGGCTTGCACCGTCGGTGAGGCACGCCTGGCGGGCGCGCCTGCTTTCCAGAGTTGCCTCGCCCGAGCGGTACAGGGTGCCTGAGAGATTCCGGGGAGGGTTGCTCCTTCGGCGCCCAGGGGCCCGAAGGCCCCGGGGACTCTCCCGCACGGGGTCGCAAGCTTTGCTTGTCCTAGATTACAACCCTCACCGATGACAACCCTCGCCGGTCTCCATAAGCGTCTTCGGTTCTCTGTCGTTTACCTGAGCAAAACGGACATCGGCGTAGTCTCGTCGCACCCCGCGCCAAGGCCGGCGGCGACCCGGCAAGGCCGGGCGGGCACCTGGTTGTGACAGAAAGTCATCCCGCCATTACCATCGGTCGTCACTCATCCAACGGCAGGACGCCGACAACAGTTCTGCCGTTGACCATCGTCTGGCATGGCCAACGCTCGGGCGGCTGTTCCTACCCTATGCGCCGGGCGCGTCGGCGCCTTGCGAGTTCGTCAGCGGGGTGGTCGGCCGGGACGGTGTCCTCGACCGCCGCTCTTTCCCCCGGCAGCTCCGCGAGGGATCCCTCGACCTCGCGCCAGACCCGGCCGAGCGCGATCCCGAACACGCCCTGGCCGCCCTGGAGCAGGTCGATCACCTCGTCGGCCGAGGTGCACTCGTAGACGCTGACGCCGTCGCTCATGAGCGTGATCTGGGCGAGGTCGGCGACCCCGCGATCGCGCAGGTGCTGCACGGCCGTGCGGATCTGCTGCAGCGACACCCCGGTGTCGAGGAGCCGCTTGACGACCTTGAGCACCAGGATGTCGCGGAAGCTGTAGAGCCGCTGGGAGCCCGAGCCTTGCGCTGCCCTTATCGTGGGCTCCACCAGGCCTGTACGCGCCCAGTAGTCGAGCTGCCTGTAGGTGATGCCGGCCGCCGCGCAGGCCGTGGGCCCGCGGTACCCGATGTCGTCCGGCAACGCCGCCGGCTGCTCGTCGAAGAGCAGGCCCTGCTCCCCGGCACGCTGCCGCGCGTCCTCGCGCCGCACCGGATCTTCCTGGCCGGCCGTCTTTCCCTCGCCGCTGCTGACCGCCACGCGGACCTCCGGCTTTCTCTCATCCCGCGGCCTGATCTGGGGGTTCATAAAGGGCGACCACGGGTTTCACTTGCACCGTAGGACCGTGACCATGCTCAGTCAACGATCCGGCTCGGCGCGTCGTGAAGCGTAAATGCACCGAAATACCTACCCCGCCCTGCCGAAGTCCTCGGGAGTGATCGTGTCAAGGAACTCCCTGAACTTCTCCACCTCGTCCTCCTGGTCGTCCGGGATGACCACGCCGGCCTCCTGGACCACCTCCTCGCTGGCGAAGATGCGGGCTCCGGTGCGCAGCGCGAGCGCGATCGAGTCCGACGGCCGCGCGCTCACCTCCACGCCGTTGGAGAACACCAGGTCGGCGAAGAAGATGCCGTCGCGCAGAGCGACGATGTTGACCGCCCGCAGGCCCACGCCCAGAGCGCTCAGCACGTCACGGAAGAGGTCGTGGGTGAGCGGCCTCGGGGGAGGCTCCTCCGCCTGGGCCAAGGCGATGGCCGTGGCTTCGGTCATGCCGATCCATATAGGAAGGAACCGCTCCCCGTGTGCCTCCTTGAGCAAGACGATCGGCTGATTTGTGGGCATTTCAACTCGTACGCCCACGACCTCCATCTGCAACACGGGCTGCTCCGTATTCCTGACCGGTCACCCGGCACAGCTATTTGCTCGTCGCTTCTGCTGACTGGCTACTTCAATTCAACGTAACACCCGAGAGGCCTGGAATGTGCCGCCGCCTCCCTGCTCGCTTCGCTCTCAACGCCCCAGCACCGAGCGTACGCCCGCGCGAACCAGCGACGCGTGCAGGTCCAGCAGCAACGTGGACAGCTCCCTGGCGGTCTCCTCGGCCTCCCCGATGGCCCCGGGGGCGCGGCGTTTCAGCACGGGCGCGACGGTCTGCTCGACCAGGCCGCACTCGCGCTCGGCGGCGGCCTTGACCGCGCGCAGGTGCCTCGCGCGCAGGCCGAAGCGGGCCAGCGCGCCGACCGTGCGCGCCACCATGAGCGCCTCTTCGTCGTAGCGCCTGGCCACTGGGGCGAGCAGGCCGTAGTCCTCGAGCTCGGCGAGCGTCTCCTCGTCGATCCCCGCGGCCTCGAGCAGCTCGCCGCGGTCGAGCTTGACCTCCTGCTTCTTCTGCACCGCCCGGGGGCGGCCGAAGCTCTCGGCCATCCTGTCCTTGATCACCCGCAGCGGCAGATAGTGGTCGCGCTGCTCGGTGAGGATGAAACGCAGCTGCTCGACGTGCAGGTGCGTGAACTTCCGGTATCCGGAGGGGCTGCGCTCCGGCTCGATCAGCCCTTCGCCCTCCAAGAACCTGATCTTGGAGACGGTGACATCGGGGAACTCACCCTGCAGGAGCGCGAGCACCTCCCCGATGCTCATGTACGAGCGTGCCGCCTGGGGACTCATACGGCCTCCGGCCGTATGAGTCCCCAGTGGGGAGCTGTGTCCATGAGACGCTCGCTGCGCTCACTCATACGGCCTCCGGCCGCATGAGTCCCCAGTGGGGAGCTGTGTCCATGAGACGCTCGCTGCGCTCGCTCATACGACCTCCGGCCGCATGAGTTCCCCATGGGAAGCCGTGTCCATGAGACGCTCGCTGCGCTCGCTCATACGCCGGAGCTGCCCCGCATCAGGAAGACGAGGCGGAACTTGCCGATCTGCACCTCGTCTCCGGAGTGCAGGGGAACCTCCTCGATCCGCTCGCGGTTGACGTAGGTGCCGTTGAGGCTGCCCACGTCGCGCACCGAGAACTGGCCGCCGCGGTGGCGGTAGAACTCGACGTGGCGGCGGGAGACCGTGATGTCGTCGAGGAAGATGTCGCTCTCCGGGTGACGGCCCGTCGTGGTCAGGTCCTTGTCGAGCCGGAAGCGGCTCCCCTGATTGGGGCCCCTGGTCACCGTGAGCAACGCCGCGCCGGGCGGCAGCTGCTCGACGAGCGCCCGCTCGGCCAGGAGCATGTCGCCTGTCTCAGCCTCGTATGCCTCGATTCCCGCGACGGAGATCGTCGATGTGGTATCCCCGGAGACCTCGGGTCTGGTCAGCGGTGACCCACAACGGGAACAGAAACGGGCATCCTCGGGGTTGGCGTGCCCGCACTGCGTGCAGTAGACGCTCGGCATCGATCGGCTCGGCCTCCTACCGCGAAGACGCGGCGACAGTGCTCGGGGCGCGCCTCGCTTCGCTTTTTCAAGTTTGCGAATGCCGCAACTTACGCTGATCAGCGGCAAAGGTCAACTCGGGGCGCTGGACGGTGGTTTGGACGCAGACAAAGTTACCGCCGCTTCCGCCCCGTGGTCCATGCCGCCGCGCGTTTCTACATTACGATCTTGCGGCACTCTCCGCGCGCGTCGCCGATGAAGACTTTTCCGTCACGCACTGTGATCACCCGGTCAGGAAGCGGCCTGCTCCACGATGCGCGCCCAGCGTTCGATCAGAGCCTGGGCGCCGTCCATGTCGGACGCCTCGGCCCACAGGTCGGTGACGGGCTCGGTGGCGGCGGGCAGGACCAGCACCCAGCTGCCGTCGTCGCGGGCGACGCGCACGCCGTCGGTGATGTCGATGCGGTGGCCCTCGGGCTCGGCCTCGGCCGCCTCGATGACCGAGCGCATGACCGCTCCCTTGGCCGCCCACGGCGTGGGCACGGTGCGCTTGAGCAGCTTGACCTCGGGGATCCTGGCGTCGATCTGGCTGAGCGACAGACGGGTGCGGGCGACCAGGCCCAGCAGGCGCATGAACGCGGCCAGCCCGTCGATGGCGGGGCTGAACTCGGGCACGACGAATCCGCCGCGCCCGTCCGCCGCGAAGATCATGTCGGGACCGGCGGCGGCCGAGGTGAGGGCGTCGAGCGCGGTGGAGGTCCACTGCACCTGCACGCCGTGGAAACGGCAGACCTGCTCGGCGACCCTGGTCGTGGTGACCGGCAGCGCCACCTGGCCGCCCCGGCGCTCGGCGGCGACCAGGTCGAGCACGACCAGCAGGGCGCGTTCCTCGTTGATGAGCTGACCCATCTCGTCCACCAGGGCGATGCGCTCGCCCACCGGGTCGAACCGGACGCCGAACGCCGCACGGGACGAGCTGACCAGCTCCGACAGGCGTTGCAGGTCGCGGCGGCGCTCGGCGAGCGTCTCGGTGGGCGAGACCTCGTCGAGGCGGGCGTTCACGGTGAGCACGTCCACGCCGACCCGGCCGAGCAGCGTCGGCAGCACCAGCGAGGAGGTGCCGCCGGCGCAGTCGACGACGACCTTCATGTCCCTGACGTCGCCCACGCCGACGTGGCGCAGCAGCTCGTGGGTGTAGTCCTCGACCGCCCTGGCCGGGTAGGCGAGCTCGGCGATCTCGCCGGGGAAGGCGCGGCGGAACTCCTGGCGGGAGAAGACCCGCTCCAGCTTGCGCTGGGCGGCCGGGGGCAGATCGGCGCCGCGGCCGTCCATGATGACGATGTCCACGCTCTGCGGGTCGCCGGGCGTGGTGCGCAGTGAGATGCCGCCCGCGGCCGACTCGCGGCCGGTGTGGAAGCGGGCCACCGGAAGCGGCGCGGCCTCCAGGTCGAGAACGTTGATCGCCCCGGCCGTGAGCGCTCCGATGACGGCCCGCTTGAGCGCCCTGGCGGCCAGCGAGCAGTCGCGGGAGGTGACGACGTACTCGCCCTTCTTCAGGGTGGTGGCGTACGCGCTGGCCAGGCGGACGCACAGCTCGGCGGTGATCTCCACGTTGACCAGGCCGCTGACGCCCCGCGGGCCGAACAGGTTGCGCTGGCCGCGCGATTCCCAGATGACGCTGGTGTTGACGACCGCGCCGGCCTCGATGGTCTTGAACGGGTAGACGCGGACGCCGCTGGAGACGTACGCCTCGGACTCGATGACGCATTCGTCACCGATGATGGCGTTCTCCTCGATGCGGGCGCCGGCCATCACGTCGGTGCTCTTGCCGATCACGCAGCCGCGCAGGTGGGCGCCGGAGCCGAGGTAGACGTTGTCGTGGACGATCGCGCGGTGCAGGAAGGCGCCCTCGCGCACGACGGCGTTGTTGCCGAGCACGGTGAACTCGCGCAGCTCGGCCCCCGCCTCGACCTTGGCGTAGTCGCCGATGAGCAGCGGGCCCTTGAGCACGGCGTCGGGGTCGACCGAGGCCGACTCGGCGACCCAGACGCCGGGTGAGAGCTCGAAGCCGCAGATGTCCAGGTCGACCTTGCCGGACAGGGCGTCGGCGTGGGCCTTGAGGTAGCTGTCGTGGCTGCCGACGTCCTCCCAGTAGCCGTCGGCCACGTACCCGTAGATGGCGGCGCCGCGCTCGAGGAGGGCGGGGAAGACGTCGGACGACCAGTCGACGGGCTCGCCGGCCGCCACGGCGCCGAGGACCTCGGGCTCCATGACGTAGATGCCGGTGTTGACGGTGTCGGAGAAGACCTGCCCCCAGGTGGGTTTCTCGAGGAAGCGCTGCACGCGGCCTTCGTCGTCGACGATGATGATCCCGAACTCGAGCGGATTCGGGACGCGTTTCAGGCCGATCGTCACCAAAGCCGAATTCTCGCGGTGAAATCTCACCATGTCGGATAAATCGATATCCGTCAGGGCATCGCCGGAGATCACCAGGAATCGGTCGTCGCGGAGGCGGTCGGCGGCGTTCTTGACGCTGCCCGCGGTGCCGAGGGGCAGGTCCTCGGTGGCGTACTGGAGGCTCATGCCGAGCTCGTCGCCGTCGCCGAAGTAGTTGCGCACGAGGGCGGCCAGGAACTGGAGCGTGACCACCGTCTCGGTGACGCCGTGCCGCTTGAGCAGGCGGAGCACGTGCTCCATGATCGGGCGGTTGACCACCGGAAGTAGGGGTTTGGGCTGGTTGGCGGTCATAGGGCGCAGCCGAGTGCCTTCCCCGCCCGCCATCACAACCGCCTTCACCCGATCACTCCTTTTTGGCCGAGGCCACGAGCTGGCGCACCTGCACCACGTACAGCACCCCTGCCCACCAGTACAGGCCCGTTCCCCAGAACGCGAACGCCCATCCGGCAATTCGGGCTATATCGGCATACCACCCAGTGTGGGAGGCAAGGAAGAGGAGAGGGAAGGCGTACATGAGGTTGAACATGGCGGCCTTGCCCAGGAAATGCACCTGAAGTTTCCGGTAGCCATGCTTGCGGAGTACGGGGAAGCAACTCGCGACGAAGAGTTCCCGGGCCAGGATGACGATGACCAGCCACCAGGGGATGACGTCGCGCAGGAGCAGGGCCAGGATCGTGGCGAACACGTACAGCTTGTCGGCGGCTGGGTCGATGACCCGGCCCAGCTTGCTGGTCTGGTTGAACGCCCGGGCGATCTTTCCGTCGAGCCAGTCGGTGAACCCGGCCACCGCGAGGACCCCGATGGCCCACCCGTCCGCCCTGGGCCCGAGAACCAGCCAGAGGAACACGGGCACGCCGAGGAGGCGCAGAAAGCTCAGCAGGTTGGGAACCGTCCAGATCCGGTCCTCGGCGGAAGTTTCGCTCACGCAGCAGACCCTACTGCGTGGAACTCCAACACAGCGGTCCCGCCTGCGCCGGACTGAAAACGGGCCTCACCTCCGCCTTCACGGCGCCGAGGCCCCCCGCGGCCACAACGGCACGCCGCGTCCCCCAGGCGGCTCTTTCCCCTCCCGTCTCCCCCGCGACTCGAGGAGACCTGGCGCCGTTGCGCGCATGATCGCCGCGGTGGGTGGTCAGGTGCGCAGGAAGGCGTGGACGCGGCCCGGCAGGCGCACCTCAACCCGCCTGGCGAGCTGGTCGATCACGTGGCTCGGCGAGGACCTCGCCGTCCGCCCCGCAGCAGCGGCGCCAGACGATCGGCCTGTTGTCGTCCGTCACCCTCGGACGGCCCCGAGGAACGCCTTGATGAGGGCGGAGTCCTTCACCCCGGGCGACGTCTCCACGCCGCTGGACACGTCGACCCCCCACGGGCCGGCGGCCGCGACGGCCTCGGTCACGTTCGCCGGGTCGAGGCCGCCGGCCAGGAGCCAGCGGCCCGACGGGCGGCCGCGGATCGCCGCCCAGTCCCACGGCAGGCCGGAGCCCGCGTGGGGGGCGTCCACGAGCAGGAGGTCCTCGTCATAGGCGCCGCACCGCAGGTCGGCCTCGGCGTCGACGGCCCTGATCAGGACGGCGCCGAGGTCCTTGAGCGCGGTGAAGTCGCCGTGCGGGTGCCGGCCGTGGAGCTGGACGGCCCGCACCCCGGAGGTCAGCGCCGCCGCCCGCACGGTCTCGGGATCCTCGCCGCGGAACACCCCGACGGTGAGCACGTGCTCGGGCACCAGTGCGGCCAGCTCGGCCGCCCGTTCGGGCGCGATCCGGCGCGGGCTCCGGGTCATCACGAACCCGATGGCGTCGGCGCCCGCCTCGACGGCGGCGGCCACGTGCTCGGGCTCGCTCAAGCCGCAGATCTTGACGTACACATGTACGACCTTAGCGGCGGCGGGCGGCCGCCGGTGACCAGGCGGGGACGGACCTCAGCCGGAGCCGCGGCGCACCGGGCGGAAGGAGGCGTCCACGAGCCCGGTGCGGTGGGCGACGACCGCGGCCTGGATGCGGTTGCGCAGGCCCAGCTTGTCCATGGCGGCGGCGATGTGGGTCTTGACCGTGGTGACGCCGACGTGCAACTCCTCGGCGATCTCCGCGTTGGACAGGCCGGTGCCGACCAGGGCGAGCACCTCCAGCTCGCGCTCGGTCAGCCCGGCGGGCGGGGGCGCCGCGGCCTGCTCCTCGGCCGCCAGGAAGCGCTCGACGACCCGCCGCAGCACCGACGGCGCGAGCAGCTGCTCGCCGGCCGCGGCCCGGCGCACGGCGTCCACCATGCGTTCCGGCTCGTCGTCCTTGACCAGGAAGCCGACCGCCCCGGCGCGCAGGGCGGCGTAGATGTTGGCGTCCTCGGCGAACGTGGTCAGCACCACGATCCTGGTCCCCGGACGGGCGGCGAGCACCCGTTTGATCGCCTCCAGGCCGTCGACCCTGGGCATGCGCAGGTCCATGAGGATCACGTCGGGCAGGTGGCGCTCGGCCAGGCGCACGGCCTCCGCGCCGTCCACGGCCTCGTCCACGACCTCCATGTCACCCGTGGCCTGCAGCAGCATGCGCACGCCCGCGCGGACGAGCGCCTGGTCGTCGGCCACCAGTACGCGGATCATGCGGCGTTCCTCGCGGGCAGGCTGGCGGCCAGCATCCAGCCGCCCTCGCCGTCGGGGCCGGCGCTGAGCGTGCCGCCGAGGGCACGCACCCGCTCCCGCATCCCGGCCAGGCCGCGGCCGGAGGAGGGCAGGCGCTCGATGGTGGTGGGCGGGCGGCCGTTGCGGATCTCCACCGACAGCCCCTCGTCCTGGGGCGCGACGGTGACGCGGACCCGAGTACCGGGGCCGGCGTGTTTGAGCACGTTCGTGAGTCCTTCCTGGACGATGCGGGCCGCGGAGGTGCGGGCGATCAGCGGGGCCTGGTCGGTCGCCGGGTCGAGGTCGAGGTCGACCACGAGCCCGGCGGCGGCCATGCGCTCGGCCGACTCGCGTACCACGTCCGCGGGGTTGGCCAGCAGGTACGGCTCCCGCTCGGGCTCGCGCAGCAAGTCGAGCAGGTCGCGCAGATCCTGGAGCACCTGGTGGCCGGTCTCTCGTATGTCGTTGAGCGCGTCGGCGACAGGGCCGTCGGGGGCAGAGTAGCGGGCAGCGCTGGCCCGCAGCACCATGGCGCCGACGTGATGGGCGACGATGTCGTGCACGTCGCGGGCGATGCGCTCGCGCTCGGCCAGCTGGCCGGCCCGCACGTGCGCGACCGCCGCGCGGGCGGACTCCTCGGCGCGCAGCCGCTCGGCGGCGACGGCGGCCTGCCGCATCCCGAGGTAACGGCCGATCGCGATGGGCGTGGCGACCAGCGTCATGAGCACGCCCACCCGGAACGCGGTGACGTCGGTGTCGTCTCCGACCACCGCGATCGCGGTCAGCAGGCAGCCGGTGAAGTACGCCGCCACCGTCCACGGCCAGGAGGACACCCGCATGGCGAACACCCCGATGGCGATGAGCGTCAGGATCACGCAGGTGTTGACGGCCTCGTTCAGGAAGATGTCGGCCTGGACGAGCAGCACGCCCTGGACCAGGAAGACCAGCCCGGGCAGCCGCCTGGCGATGCCCAGGGACAGGCCGCCGACCACCGCCAGCAGCCCGACCACCCAGACCGGCTGGGTGCCCGAGTGCCAGGTGGTCCACGTGCTGAGCACGGTGATCGCCACCCCGCCGGCCGCCAGCAGCGCGTCGGGGGTGACGTCGCGTTCCTCCAGCCGCCCGGCCGAGCCGCGCAGGTACGCGCCCAGCACCGCGGGGAAGACCGGCAGCAGCAACGCGTACATCCACTGGTTGACGGTGAACGCGGCGCCGGGGTCGGCGATGTTGACGGCGGTCGCGGCGATCGTGGCCGACACGGCCAGCACCGTGGCCCGCATGCCGCGGCTGAACCCGGACACCCCGACGGCGACGCAGATGAGGATCTGCACGGTGTTGGACGTGAACGACCCCAGCTGGTCGGTGAGGACCAGGAGGACGGCCAGGTAGAGGGTGACGGGCACCGGCCAGCGCCGGACGAGCCCCATGGGCAGGCCCGCCAGCAGCGCCATCGGGATGTTCATCTCCGCGGGCAGGTATTTCGTGTCACCCGCCTGGGCCGTGGTCAACAGGTCAAGTGCCACACCTGAAACCGCAAGGAGCACATCCAGCGGCACACCGCGCCAACGCATGCGCTCACGGTATCCGCCCGCAGTGAGCGGCCGATCCTCCGGGCGGACTGCCGCACCTCCTCCTACTGGCCGCAGTTCCGCCCGGACGGTGGAGCGACCGGGCGCGATCTTGGCCCTACGTTCGACCCATGTCCAACGACACCGCACTTTTCCTTGGCCAGTTCCTCCGCGCACCTGCCACGATCGGGGCGGTCGCGCCCAGCTCACGGCGGCTGGCGGCCGCCGTCTGCGCGCCGATCCCGGAGCGTGGCGAGCCCACCGTGGTCGAGCTGGGCCCCGGAACGGGGTCGTTCACGTCGGAGATCCAGCAGCGCCTGGCCGGTCGGGGCCATCACCTGGCGGTGGAGGTCAACGAGACGATGGCGCGGCTGCTCGCCGAGCGTTTCCCCACCGTGGACGTGGCGCACGCCGACGCGTCGCGGCTGGTGGAGCTCTTGCGAGAGCGGCGGTTGCGGCAGGCTGACGTGGTGGTGAGCGGCCTGCCGTGGGCGGCCTTCCCTCAGGACTTGCAGTGCGATCTGCTGGATGCGGTGGCGGCCGCGATGGGGCAGGGGGCGGCGTTCACGACGTTCTCTTACATGCACGCCATCCCGCTGAGCTCGGCGCGGCGCTTCCGTGCGCTGCTGGCCGAGCGTTTTGAGGAAGTCGTGCCGGGGCGTACGGTGTGGCGCAACGCTCCCCCGGCCTTCGTGTTCAACGCCCGCCGGCCGCGGGCGTGAGGTGATCGGCGGATTAGATGGCGGCACCTGTGACGCGGGAGCTCCTGCTCAACTCCCTCGCGACCCAGGTGCCGGCGCCGTTCAGCCCGGCTTGCCCATCGCCTTGCGGATCACGTCCCGGGCCCTGTCCATGATCGCGACCGGCGGGCCGACGAGCAGGTTCTCCGTCGCCGTCTCAAGCCCCGCGTGGGGGTGAGTGGGCGCCATGGCCTCGGCGGCCTTGACCCCGACGGCCATCGCCTGACGTTCCTTGTCCCCGGTCGCCTGCCGGAACCTGGGGAACTCCTCGCGTTCCTCGGCCTCGGCGTGCTTGACCACCGCTTGTCGCAGGGTGGCGAGGTTGACCGCGAACTGGGGATCGTCGACGCCTGCCCGTTCCATCTGCGTGAGCATGTCCTTGGCCGAGTTCTCCTCGGCCAGGCGCTCGTCCACGACTTCGTCGCCGTGGTCGAGCTTGCGGCGCGCGTACGGGTGGACGATCTCCTCCTCTGCTGTCTCGTGGACGGCCAGGAGCCGCACCAGCCGCTGGAAGGCCTCTGCTTTGTCCGGCGGGGCGGCGTTCTCGACCTCGTCGAACAGGGCCTTGATCTCTTCGTGCTGGTGTAGCAGCAGGTCCACTACATCGTTGTCCTTCATGAGCCTGCGCCTACCCCAGGTCGCGAGCAGCATTCACGAGAAGGACGGGGGCCGTTTCTCCCGCAGAGCGCGCACGCCCTCAGCCACGTCCGGCCCGGTGAAACCGAGGAACTCCATGGCCAGTGAGGCGTCGAAGGACGGCCCGGCCAGGCGCAGCCAGTTGTTGAGCGAGTATTTGGTCAGCTTGATCGCCTCCTGCGCGCCGGCGGCGAGCCGGACGGCGATCTCCATGGCCTTGTCCTGCACCTGGTCGTCGTCCACGCACAGGCTGACCAGTCCCATCCGCTCGGCCTCCGCGCCGGTGACCGGCTCGCACAGCAGCAGGTGGTATTTGGCCTTGGCCATCCCGCACAGCAGCGGCCAGACGATCGCGGCGTGGTCGCCGGCCGCGACGCCGAGCCTGGTGTGCCCGTCGATGATGCGCGCGGTGCGGCCGGCGACCGAGATGTCGGCCAGCAGCGCGACCGCGAGCCCGGCGCCGACGGCGGGGCCCTCGATGGCGGAGACGACAGGCTTGGCGCAGTTGAGCAGGTTGTAGACGATGTCGCGGGCCTCGGCGAACACGCGCAGCCTGGTGGCGTGGTCGCGGGTCATCTCCTCGATCATGGACAGGTCGCCGCCGGCGGAGAACGCGTGGCCCTCTCCCCTGATCAGGACGGCCCGCACGCTGTCGTCGCGGTCGGCGTCGCGCCAGATCTCGCCCAGCTCGCGGTGCGCGGTCATGTCGACGGCGTTGAGCCTGCCGGGCTCGCTGATGGTGACCCTGAGGACGCCGTCGGCCGGGGTGTCGATCGCGAGTTTGCCGTACGTCACCAGGATTCCCGCAGGCGTCCGGCCACGTAGTCGCGGGCTTCGGCGGCCTGGTCGAACAGGCCCGGAAGGGCGAAGAAGCCGTGCAGGGCGCCGTCGTACCTGCGGCTCTCGGCGGGCACGCCGGCCTGCGCCAGACGCCGGGCGTACGCCTCGCCCTCGTCGCGCAGCACGTCGTACTCGGCCGTGACCACGGTCGCGGGCGGCAGGCCGGCGACGTCGGGCAGCCGCAGCGGCGACAGCCGCGGATCGGCGGGATCCACCCCGTCGGCGTACTGACGGACGAACCACGCCACCTCCGCCGCCGGCAACACGTATCCCTTGGCGTATTCCTGAAAGCTGGGCGTGTCCATGGCGGCGTCCAGCACCGGGCAGACGAGGGCCTGGTGCGTCAGCCGCAGCCCGGCGTCACGCGCCTGCCAGGCGGCGACGGCGGCCAGGTTGCCGCCCGCGCTCTCGCCGACCACCGCCACGCTGCCGTTGCTCTGGTAGAAGGCGGGCCTGGCGAAGATGTCGCGCACGACCGTCCACGCGTCGTCGGCGGCGGCGGGGAACGGGTGCTCGGGGGCGAGCCGGTAGCCGGCCGACACCACCACCGCCCCGGAGCGGATCGCCAGGAAGCGCCCGAAGGCGTCGGCCCGCCTGACGCTGCCGTAGACCCAGCCGCCGCCGTGGAAGTAGACCACGACCGGCAGCGGGCCGTCCCCCGGATCGGCGCGGTAGATCCGGATCGGCACGTTCTCCACCGCTTCGTCGCGGACGAAGGGCAGCTTCGTGAGCGGGCCGCGATGGAGGGCGGCGCGGTCGGGCTGCGCGCGTGTGCGCTGGATGTCGTCCAGCGTGATCGCGTCGAAGTCGGTGTCCTCGTCCGGCCCGGTGGAGGCGAGGTAGTCCCGCGCCTGGGGGTGCAGCGGCATGATCGCAGCCTAGCGGGCCGCCTCCATGAACGCATCGAAGAGCCGATTGTCCCCGCCCCGCTCCGGGTGCCACTGCACGCCCACGCCGAACCGGTGCCCCTGCAGCTCGATGCCCTCGACGATCTGGTCCTCGGCCCAGGCCACCGCCAGCAGGCCGCTGCCGAGCCGGCGTACGGACTGCTGGTGCGGCGCGACGGTCTCGATGTGGTCGCCGACGGCCTTGCCGAGCTTGCTGGAGACGCTGACCTGGATCGCGTGGACCGCGCCCGGCTCGCCGTGCCGGTCGTTGCCGAGCACCTCGGGCAGCCACGGGATCAGCGTGCCGCCCTGGGCGACGTTGAGCACGTGCATGCCCCTGGCGATGGCCAGGATCGGGACGTCGGCGCGGACGGCGGCCCTGGTCAGGGCCAGCTCGAAGCGGTCGCGGTGCACCTGCGGATCGGGGACGCGCTCGTCCTGCTCGCCGTTGTACGCGCCGGCCGCCATTTCGACGCCGCCGGCCAGCACCAGCCCGTCGAGGCCGCGTACGTAGTCCTCGACGGCGTGCGGGCCGAGCGGCGGCAGCACCACGGGCGCGCCCCCGGCCCGGACGACCGCCTTGGCGTAGGAGGGAGGCGACAGCACGGCCTCCCGCACCCAGTCACCCCAGCGGGCGGCCTCGAAGTAGGCGGTGATGCCGATCAGCGGTCGGGACATGCGATCTCCCGGGGCGTGGTGGAGTTCGTGCCGCCGCCAGCCCTTGGCGACGGCGGCCGCTTGCCCCATCATGGCGTACGGCCTTTCCGATATGTCACCCCTCCCAAAGATCCCCTGCTACCACTTGCCTCCCTCGGCATCGGTTTTCCGCCTTTGGTCCGGATTCTCGCCGCCGGCGGGACGGGGCTGGACCCGCATTTTTCCTGTGGCTAGAGGGAGGGCAGGCGGGCGGAGGTCTCGCTGATCATCTGGGTGAGGATGGAGGCGGTGTCAGGGCGGGTGTCGAGGAGCGCGTCCAGGCGCGCCCGCCACGCCCCGGCCTCGGCGTAGACCGCGTCCTCCTCCGCCTGCAGGCGCAGCCGCGTCTCGCACAGTTGCAGCTGGTACATCGGCCCGAGATAGTGCCCGACGGTGTCGCTGAGCCACCAGTAGGCGTCCGTGTTCGCGGCGAAGACGAAGATCCGGGCGCCTTCCCAGGCCACCCGCCTGGGATGGAGGACTGCCATGGCCGGATCGTACGCCCGCCCGCCCGGAACCGAAAGTTTCGGCGCGCACCGGCAACGCGGGAGTGACATGAGCGCCTGCGGAGATCGCCGGATTCCTCGACCCGGATGGGTTCCGCCGTTTCGGGCTTCCCGCCGTACTCGACCACTGAAATACGAATATGACTTTTATTCGGATTCACTGTCCGAAAAATAGATAGTTCTGCTTCGCACCTTATTGGGGGGAAACGGTTGTGGGGTTTCATCTGCGGTGTAAGACTCGCTTTTGAGCGCGTCGGATGTGCCGGGGCCGCCGCACGCTCATCACCCGGAGCCGTCAGGGAGGTGGAACGACAAGACCGGAATGCGATTCCGGTCAATAAGTGGGGTTGCGTTCTATGTCGTTGAATCCGCGCCTGGTGAAGGAGAGTTTCTCCGTCGTCGAGCCGCACGCCGACCGGGCCACGGCCTACTTCTACGGCCGCCTGTTCGCCGAGAACCCGCACCTGCGTGCCATGTTCCCGCCCGCCATGGATCTCCAGCGCGACCGGTTGTTCAGCGCGCTGACCCGGATCGTGTGGAGCCTGGACAGCCCGGACAGCCTGGCCGCGTTCCTGGGTCAGCTGGGCAGGGACCACCGCAAGTACGGCGTGATCGCCGAGCACTACACGGCTGTCGGCAACGCCCTGCTCGCCACGATCCGCCGTTTCGCGGCGGACGTCTGGGACCACGAGATCGAGGCGGCCTGGGTGGCGGCCTACACGGCCGCCGCCAATCTCATGATCGAATCGGCGGAATCCGACTCCGGGGTGTCCCCCGCGTGGTGGCTGGCCGAGGTGATCGACCACGAGCTGCGTCACCGCGACATCGCGGTGATCACGCTGCGGCCCACGCAGCGGCTGCCGTACGAGCCGGGCCAGTACGTCAACGTGCAGACCGCGCGCTGGCCGCGCGTGTGGCGGACGTTCTCCATCGCGAACGCGCCGCGCCCGGACAACACGATCAGGCTGCACGTGCGCTCGGTCCCCGGCGGCTGGGTGTCCACCGCGCTGACCAGGCACACCCGCATCGGCGACACCCTCATGCTGGGGCCCCCGATGGGCACGATGGCGCCGCGCGAGCGCAGCATGCGCGACGTGCTGTGCGTGGCGGGCGGCACCGGCCTGGCTCCGCTGAAGGCGATCATCGAGTCCATCATCGCCTCCGGCCGCCGGCCCAACATCCACCTGCTGTACGGCGCCCGCACGGCCGAGGAGCTGTACGACCTGCCCGACCTGATCCAGATGGCCTCGACGTTCCCCTGGCTGCGGGTGCTGCCCGTGGTCTCGGACCAGCAGTCGTACGACGGGATGCGCGGCCACCTGCCCGAGGTGACGCAGCGCTTCCACTCCTGGGCCGAGCACGACGTGTACGTGTGCGGCCCGGCCACCATGGTGAACGAGACCGTGCGCCGCCTCCAGATCGACGGCGTGCCGCTGTCACGCATCCACCGGGACATCATCCAGGGAGAACACTGACATTTACTGAAATGTCCGCATAAGGTCACGGCGAGAGTTTCCTCCGTCGCCAGACGGGCATACCGTCCAGCCTCGTCCTTCCCCCGAACAGGAACGGCCGAGTGGAAAGAAACTCAGCGCCTGGCCTCGGATACCTCATGGACGCCCTGACCGACCGGTGAGTCCCGCGCAGCGGCACGCCCCGAACGGTCTTGGGCGTACTGGTCCCCTCTATAGAACCCCGGGCGGCGACGCACGCCCGCGTGCGATCCGATCCTGCGCGGCGGGCTCCCTGACGGCCTGGTCATGCCAGCGCTGCCGGAGACAGCCGGGGAGTCCCCGGACCATCGCTCCGGCGGAACGGGGCCCCGAGTGCGGACGCCGCACCAGCCGTCCAGATCGCTACGCAAAGCAGTAGATGCGTGTCAATCTGTCAACGCCGGCACTTACACAAGGAGCTGGAGGTTGACAGCGGGGGTTGGACAGTGCGAGGTGGAAGTTGACACGCGCACCGTTCGAGCGTGGAGGTCGCCTGTGCCAGTCCCCGCCGGTCGCCGAGGAATCGGCGCGCTCTCGACCATGATCGTCGCTTCGGTGTTCCTCGCCCCGGCTCCCGCGGCGGCGGACGTCCCGCTGGCGGAGATCGGCGCCGACGCGTACGCCAACGCCACCAGCCAGCACGGCACACAGGCCGGAGCCGACACCTACCAGTGGGGCACGACGATCGTGACGGCGCAGCAGGCGGGCAGGTTCTTCGACGGCGGTGCGTCAGGCGTCGCGGTCGCGGCCTCCGGCGACAACGGCGCCACGTGGGCCAAGGGCGTGCTGCCCGGGATCACCGGGTTCGGCGGGGGGCCGTACCAGCGGGTCAGCGACCCGTCGGTGGCCTACGACGCCCGGCACGACGTCTGGCTCGTCGCCTCCCTGGCCATGACCGACACGGACGGGGTCGCCGGGGCGGCCGTGCTCGTCAGCCGCTCCGCCGACGGCGGCCGGACCTGGGACGCGCCGGTCACGGCCGCCGTCGCGGGGGACGGCGACCTGGACAAGCCCTGGATCGCCTGCGACAACACCCGCGACAGCCCGTACCACGGCCGCTGCCACCTCGCGTTCGACGACAACGCCGCGGGCAACGCGATCAAGATGGCCCGCTCGCCCGACGGCGGCCTCACCTGGACCGTCACCGCCACCTCGGCGGCCGGCCTGGGCGGGCAGCCGGTGGTGCGGCCGGACGGCGCCGTGGTGGTGCCGTACCTGAGCAACGACGAGGAGATCCGCTCCTTCCGCTCCCGCGACGGCGGTGCGACCTGGAGCGGCAGCGTGCTGGTGTCCATGGTGCAGCGGCACACCCCCGCGGGCGGGCTGCGCGCCTTACCACTGCCGTCGGCCGAGACGGACGCGGCCGGCGCCGTGTACGTCGCCTGGCACGACTGCCGCTTCCGGCTCTATTGCGCGGGCAACGACATCGTGCTGGTCACCTCGGCCGACGGCACCGAATGGGACCACGTCACACGGGTGACGAGCGACGGCGGCGACCACGTCATCCCCGGCCTCGGCGTCGACCGGTCCACCTCGGGCGGCTCCGCCAGGCTCGCGCTCGCCCACTACCGCGTCCCGGACGCCGCCTGCACCGCGGCCACCTGCCGGCTCACCGTCGCGTACACCTCCTCCGCCAACGGCGGCCGCAGCTGGTCCCCCTCCGAAGAGCTGCACGGGCCGATGGAGCTCGGCTGGCTGGCCAACACTGCGCAGGGCCGCATGGCCGGGGACTACATCTCCACCTCGGTCGTCCCCGGCGGCAACGCCTTCCCCGCCTTCACGGTCGCGGCCGTGCCCGCCGGCGGGGCATTCGTCATGCGGACGTACACGGTTTCAGGCGGCCTGCCGATCAAGGGCGGCGGCCCGGCCCCGCTCTCCATCGAAGGGCCCGTCGCGACCGGCGAACAGCCACCCGCCCTTCCGGCCACGGCCCGCTGACTACCGGAAGGCGGCGGCGGTCTCCTCGTCGTTGGGCCAGAACGTCTCGATGGCCAGTTCCGACACCGTCACGTCCACCGGCGTCCCGAACGTCGCGATCGTCGTGAACATCGACAACACCCGATCCCCGGCGGCGATCCGCAGCGGCACCAGGATGTCGGCCGGCCCGGGCACGTGCGCCACGTTCAGGTCCACACCGGGATAGGTGTACGACGCCAGTTCGTCGTGCAGCTCGGCCAGCCGCCCGTCGGCCGACATCTCGGCCTGCCTGCGCAGCTGGTGCAGCAGGTGCGCGCGCACCTCCGCCAGGTTGAGCAGCCTGCCGCCCATCGCCTCCGGGTGCAGCGACAGCCGCATCACGTTGATCGGCTCCTTCAGCAGCTCGGCCGGCACGCCCTCCATGAACATCCCCGCCGCCGAGTTGGCCGCCACCAGATTCCACGCCGCGTCCACCACCACCGCCGGATAGGGCTCGTGCCCGGCCAGGATCTTGTCCAGAGCCTGCCGGACGACCTCCATCTCGGGGGCGCGCACCTCGCGTTCGGGATAGACCGGCGCGAACCCCGCCGCCACCAGCAGCCTGTTGCGGTGCCGCAGCGGCACCTCCAGCTCCTCGGCCAGCTTCATCACCATCTCACGGCTCGGCCGGGCGCGGCCGGTCTCCAGGAAGCTGACGTGGCGGGCCGAGACGTCGGCCTCGATGGCCAGGTCGAGCTGGCTCACCCGCCGCCGCTGCCGCCACGACCGCAACAGCTCGCCGAAGGACTCTTCTCGTAAGGCAACCGCTCCCATGCCCGGCAATCTATCGGTTGCGAGGAAGCGTCACGATTACCTATCAGGTAAAGCGGGGCCTGAGGCACTGGACCGCGGCAGTGTGGAGCGGGATGGTTGGGACGTGGCAGACCTCCTGGGACGGGATCTTCGAGTCCTCGGAGATTGTCGGTGCCGTGAGCGACAATGAGCGGCACCCGAACATAGGAGCGATTCGCGATGAGTGACGCAATGCTCGCGATCGGCACCCGCAAGGGCCTGTTCCTCGCCCGCTCGGCGGACGGCGGCCCGTTCAAGATCGAGCCGATCCAGTTTTCCACGGTCGCGGTGCCCTCGGTGGCGATCGACACGCGCGGCACCACGCCCCGGCTGCTGGCCGGCATCGAGTACGGGCATTTCGGCCCGTCCGTCATGTACTCCGACGACCTCGGCAAGACCTGGGACGAGGCGGAGAAGCCGCCCATCGCCTTTCCGGAGAAGACCGAGGCGACCCTGTCCAAGGTGTGGCAGCTGACGCCCTCCCCGTCCGAGCCGGACGTGGTGTGGGCGGGCGTCGAGCCGGGCGCGCTGTTCCGCTCGGAGGACCGCGGCGTCACCTATCAGCTGGTCGAGGGGCTGTGGGAGCACCCGCACCGCCCGCATTGGCAGCCGGGCGGCGGCGGCCTGTGCCTGCACACGATCCTCCCCCACCCCACGGACCCCAAGATCATGGCTGTGGCGATCTCCACGGGCGGCTTCTACCGCACCAGGGACGGCGGGCTGTCGTGGGAGGCGGCCAACCAGGGCATCCGCGCCCCGTTCATGCCGGAGGGCCAGCAATATCCGGAGTTCGGGCAGTGCGTGCACAAGGTCACCATGCACCCGTCCCGCCCCGACCGGCTCTACCTGCAGCACCACTTCGGCGTCTACCGCAGCGACGACTTCGGCGGCGTCTGGCACGACATCGGCTCCCCGCTCCCGTCGGATTTCGGCTTCCCGATCGTCGTGCACCCGTCGCGCCCGGACACGATCTACGTGCTGCCGCTGCACGCCGACATGGACCGCACGCCCGTCGGCCACCGCTACCAGATCTTCCGCAGCGACGACGCCGGCGCCACCTGGCAGCCGTTCGGCCAGGGCCTGCCCGAGGAGCCCGTGTACGCGACCGTGCTGAGGGACGCGATGACCATGTCGGAGGCGGGGCTGTCCTTCGGCACGCGCGACGGCGAGGTCTACTGCTCGCGCGACGACGGCGAGACGTGGTCGCTGGTCGCCCGGCACCTGCCCGACGTGCTCACCGTGCGCGCGGCGGTGCTCTGACCGTGGCAGGACCCGTGACGATGGTGGTGTTCGTGCTGCCCAGCGCGCTGCGGCGGTGGGTGAGCGGGCGCACGGAGGTCAAGGTCTTCGCCGTCGGCGCCGACCGCGACTCGCCGCCCACCCTGGGCTCGGCCCTCGACATGCTGCGGCGCACGCATCCGCTGCTGGAGGAGCGGCTGCGTGACGACTACGGCCGCATCCGCCGGCACATCAGCATGATCGTGTGCGGGGAGAACGCCCGGGGCCTCGGCGGCCTGGACTGCGCTCTGCCGCCGGGGGCCGAGGTCTATGTGATGCCGGCACTCGCCTGAATCTCCGCCCTGGACCGGCAGGTCGCCGCAGGCCTGCGGCGGCGACCTGCCGGATGCCGAGGCGCCCACCGCTCATTCAGGGGCAAACGCGCCCATTGGCCTCGAACGCCTCATGTGTCAGCGGCATGAGCCCGGCCCACAGCGCCTCCATCTTCTCGGCGACCATTTCAATTTCCCGCTGGGGGAACGAGGGGAAGGCCGAGTCCTCGCGCCTGACCCGGAGCGAGAGGAAGTTCATCAGTGCGCGGGCGTTGCACGTGGCGTACATCGAGGAGTAGAGGCCGACCGGGAGCACTGTCCGGGCGACCTCCCGGGCGACACCGGCCTCGAGCATGTCCACATAGGCCCGGTAGGACTGCCGATAGCTCTCCTGCGTCGCCTCGGTCACGAGCTGGTGCTGCTCGGGAGTGCCGTCCTTGAACACGTACTTGCCGGGCTTGCCCTCCTGCACCAGCTTGCGATCAGGGCCTGGCACATAGAAAACCGGGACCAGCTGGCGATACCTGCCGGACTCCTCGTTGTAGGAGAAGGTGCGGTGCCGCATGAACTCACGGAAGACGAAGATCGGCGCACTGATGTAGAACGTCATGGACGAATGCTCGAACGGCGTGCCGTGCCTGTCGCGCATCAGGTAGTTGATGAGGCCCTTGGAACGCTGGGGATCGGCTTCGAGCTCAGCCAAAGAGCTCTCGCCCTTCGTGGAGACACGTGCGGCCCACAGCACATCGGCATCCGACGCGGCGGACTTGATCAGCTCCACGTCCATGTCGCCACGAAACTTGATCTCAGGTTCGACAGTGCCCATAGGGAGCCCCCGCTCGGATCGGCTGCGTTGTAACGGGCTCTAGCAAACCAGCTTGCAGGGCTCGGCGCGAGTCCGTGCGCACCGCGCACAGCAAGAGTACAGCGAGCATCTGACCAGGTCAGGCATCGAACCGACGCGGTGCTCGACGGTGCGCCCCGCGCGCGGGCCCGGCTCCCCGCACCAGTACTTGTCGCTTCAACTTTTTGCGTCTACAGTCAAGGCCCTCATCAAAACTTGAAGGGTCAAGCTATGAACGTCTTCCTCTGGGTCGTGCAGATCCTGCTCGCCGTCGCGTTCGTCGCGGCGGGCGCGGGCAAGCTCACCCAGCCCAAGGAGAAGCTCCAGCCGCGCATGCCGTACGTCGAGGAGTACAGTCAGCAGCAGCTCAGAGGGATCGGCGCGCTGGAGGTGCTCGGCGCGCTGGGCCTGGTGCTGCCGTGGGCCACCGGCATCGCCCCCGTGCTCACCCCCATCGCCGCCGCGGGACTCGGGATCACGATGATCGTCGCGGCTCAGGTGCATCGGAGGCGGAAGGAGTCCTTCGCGGTTAATCTGGTCTTGCTGGCGATGGCCGTCGTCGTCGCGGTAGGACGGATCTGACCCTGGGGGGGCGTTGGTCGAAGGGCTCGGCGAGGACGAGCAGCGCGCGTGGCAGGGCCTGCTCGCGGTCATGCTCGTCGGCATCCCGCAGGTGGAGCGCACCTTCCGGGCCCACGGCCTGGTCCACATCGAGTACGGCCTGCTCAACGCCCTGGCCACGCGCCCGCTCCGGCTGAGCGACCTGGCGACCGTGGGCAACGTGTCGATCAGCCGGCTCAGCCACCGGGTCAGCAAGCTCGTCGATCGCGGATACGTGCGGCTGCGGCCGGACGCCAGCGACGGCCGGGCCAGCGTGGCGGAGATCACCGACGAGGGGCGCGCGGTCATCGCGGCGATCGCCCCGCAGCACGCCCAGGCGCTGCGTGAAATCCTCTTCGACCATCTGACACCGGAGCAGACGGCCGCCCTGGCCGACGCCATGCAGGTCGTCGGCACCAAGCTGGGCGCCTGCCTCGACGGCCGCGCCCACTGACCTGTGCGGGTGTGCGCGCGGTGAGTGGTCAGGTGATGTCGCGGCGGAGGGTCGTGGCGGAGGCGAGGGCCGCGAAGATCAGGGCGTAGGCGAGCAGCACCAGGCCGCCCGCCCAGGCGGGCAGCAGGTAGGACGTGTCGATGCCGAAGCCCACCCCGGTGTCGGTCAGGGCCGCGGTCGCGCCGCCGGGCGTCCATTTGCCCAGCGGCTGCAGCGCCGGGATCGCCGATCATGGCGGTGGCCAGCGCCAGCCGCTGGCGCATGCCCATGGAGAAGCCCAGTACCCGCTTGCCCGCCACGTCGGCCAAGCCGACGCGGGCCAGGGCCTCCTCGGCGCGGGAGGCGGGCAGCCGTGCGGCCGCGCACAGCACGCGCAGGTGGTTGTACGCACTGCGGCCGGGATGGAAGTTGGTGGCCTCGAGCACTGCCCCGACCTCGCTGAGCGGGCGGTCGAGCTCGACGTAGCGCCGGCCGTTGACCAGCGCGCTGCCGGAGTCCGCGGTGACCAGCCCCAGGAGGCTGCGCAGGGTGGTGGTCTTGCCGGCGCCGTTGGGCCCCAAGTAGCCCGTGATCGTGCCGGCCGCGACCGTGAAAGACACCCCGTCCACCGCGCGTACCGGACCGAACGACTTGGAAAGGTCTCGTATCTCGATAGCAGCCATGGTGGACCGATTATCCGCGATGAGACGTAAGTCACACCTCCTTCGCGAGGAGGAATTCAGAGCCGGTAGATCCGGCGGGCGTTGCCGGAGCCGATCATGTGGGTGATCCTGGCCGCGTCCGCCGCGTTCCATTCCCCCGCGCCGATCCTGGCCGCGAGTGCCGTCCCGAGCGCCTGCCGGTAGTAGAGCGCGCCGAGCAGGCAGCTCTCGGCCACGCCGCGGCAGCCGGAGCTGAACAGTTGTTTGTGGAACGGCGCCAGCTCCAGCAACTCCTCCATGACCCGGGCCGAGGCGGCGGCGGTGTGCGGCAGCGCGAGGCCGACGTCGACGTAGACGTGGGGGTAGCGGCCGGCCAGGTACGCGGCCTGGCGGTGGAACGGGTAGCAGTGCAGCAGGATCACCGGCACGCCCGTCGGCTGCAGCGCGGCCACGAAGGCGCTCAGCCTGGCCGGGTCCGTGCGGTGCAGGTCGAGACCGGGGCCGCAGCCGCCGCCGAGCCCGGTGTGGAACTGCACGGGCAGCCCGCGCTCCTTGGCCACGTCGATGGTGCTCCAGAGCAGGTATCGCAGCAGGACCGGATCCGTGAGCGGCTCCTTGGGCGCGGCCAGCCGCCGGTTGGCCGCGGCGATCACCGATCCCCGGCTCGGCCTGGCCGGGTCGAAGTCGAGGCCGCACAGGGCGGCGACGACGGTCTTGAGCCCGACCGCCCTGGCGGCCCTGGCGGTCAGCTCCTCGCCGAGGCTGTCGAGGTAGTCGACCGCGACCTGGGCCTGCTCGGCCACGTCCTGCTCGATCCGCTCGATCCTGACCAGTTCGTCGGCCGCCGCGCCGCCGTGGCGGCCCATCTCGGCGGCCGACAGCAGATCGGTCTCCTCCGCGTTGACGTCCACTGGCGCGGTGTCGACCAGGAACGCCACCACTCCGGCCGCGGCCAGCAGCCGCCTGTTGACCTCGGCGGCGCCCAGCTCGGCCCGGCGGGCCAGGTAGACGGCGGGCGGCGCGTGCGGCTCCAGGTCGAGCAGGGGCGCGCACCAGCGGCGCAGCGCCAGCCCGAACGGCGTGTCGAAGTGGGTGGTGCCGGGCGGCGACGCGCCGCCGCCCTCGTTGACGAGCAGCTCGAACTGCGCCCTGGTCAGGTCGTCTCGCCGGACTCCGTGACAGTGGTGGTCGACGAGCGGGGCGAGCAGCGCGTCACGCACCGTGCCGGGCAGATCGACGGAGAGCAGCATGCGGAGACTCTAAGGGAGCTCCGCATGCCCGCGCGGACGTTTTACGAACGGCGGCAGAGGCGCAGCACGTTCGCGATGATCTTCGCGCCGGCGCCGCCCTCCTGGGTCAGGATCGACTCCGGGTGGAACTGCACGGCGAAGCGCCGCCGCTCTACGTCCTCGATGGCCATGACGTTGCCGTCCGGCGTGAGCGCGGTCGGGGTGAAGCCGACGACGCCCGGCCGCTTGGCGTGCAGCGAGTGGTAACGGGCGGCGGTGAACTGCTCGGGCAGCCCTTCGAGCAGCGCGCTGTCGCCCAGGCGCCCGACCTGGCCGCGCTTGCCGTGTTGGGGGTGGTCGAGCAGCTCCAGCGTGCCGCCGGCCTGCTCGACCATGGCCTGCAGGCCCAGGCAGACGCCGAAGACCGGCAGGTCGCGGGCGTAGATCTCGTCGATCAGCGCCGCCATGCCGAAGTCGGTCGGCCAGCCGGGCCCCGGCGAGAGCACCACCAGGTCGGGCCCGATCTCGTCGATCATGTGGGCCGGGAAGCCGTGGCGCAGCGTCACCACGTCGGCGCCCTCCTGGCGGAAGTAGTCGGCCAGGGTGTTGACGAAGGAGTCCTCGTGGTCGACGAGCAGCACCTTCATGCCCTTGCCCGGCTGCGGCCTGGGCTCGGCGACCGGGACGGCGCCCGGCTGGTTGACCGTGGCCAGGGCGCCGAGCAGGGCGCTGGCCTTGAGCTCGGTCTCGCGCTCCTCGGACTCGGGGTCGGAGTCGAACAGCAGCGTGGCCCCGGCCCTGACGGTCGCCACGCCGTTCTTGATCTGGGCGGTGCGCAGGGTCAGGCCGGTGTTCATGGAGCCGTCGAAGCCGATGAAGCCGATGGCGCCGCCGTACCAGCGGCGGGTGGTGGCCTCGTGGTCCTCGATGAACTGCATGGCCCAGGTCTTGGGCGCGCCGGTGACGGTGACGGCCCACATGTGGGTGAGGAAGGCGTCGAGGGCGTCGAACTCGGGGCGCAGCCGGCCCTCGATGTGGTCGACGGTGTGGATCAGGCGGGAATAGAGCTCGATCTGACGGCGGCCGATGACCTTGACCGTGCCCGGCACGCAGATGCGGGACTTGTCGTTGCGGTCGACGTCGGTGCACATGGTCAGCTCCGACTCCTCCTTGACGCTCGACAGGAGGGTGCGGATGGCCTCGGCGTCCTCGACCGGGTTGCTGCCGCGGGCGATCGTGCCGGAGATGGGGCAGGTCTCGACGCGGTCGCCGCTCACCCGGACGTACATCTCGGGCGAGGCGCCGACCAGGTGCTCGCCGTCGCCGAGGCTGATGATGAACTCGTACGGGGCCGGGTTGCTGTGGCGCAGGCCGCGGTAGAAGGCCGCCGGGTCGGTGCAGGCGGCGTGGAAGACCTGCCCGGGCACGACCTCGAACAGGTCGCCGCGCTTGAACTTCTCCTTGGCGGCGGCGACGACCTTGGCGTATTCGCCCCTCTCGGGGTTGTCCGGCAGCTCGCCGGGGGCCTCGAGGGGCCGGGCGGAGCCGGTGCGCTCCAGGCCGCGGGTGGTGGCGCCGTCGACGGTGAACTCGTAGCGGTATTCGACGCTCGTCTCGCGCTGCCGGTCGATCACGACGAGGCGGTCGGGCAGGTGGAGGACGAGGTCGCGCTGGTCGTCGGGGCGCAGGAGCTCCTGCCTGATGGGCTCGAACTGGAAGGCCAGGTCGTAGCCGAAGGCGCCGTAGAGGCCCAGGTGCGGATCGTCGCCGCGGAAGGCGGCGATGACCTCGCGGATCGCGGTGAACACGGTGGGCCTGCGGCTGCGCATCTCCTCCGGCAGCAGGTCCTCCGAGTCGGGGACGTGCGCCTCCACGCGGTCGGCGGTGGGCTCGGTGACCGGCTTGCCCGCGGCCAGCAGGCAGGAGGCCACGGCGGGCAGCACGACCCTGCCGCGCTCGTTGAGCGCGGTCGCCGAGATGGTCCGGCCCTTGGCGACCAGCTCCACGCACGGGTCGACATAGCCGAACGCCCATCGGCTGTAGCGGCCCGGATAGTCCATGCCCGAGGAGAAAGCACCCCCGCGCCGCTCGCCGAGGGCGGTCACGATCTCTTCGAGCGCCGCCTCGTCAACCTCGCGAGCCTCGCGCTCGACGCCGATGCCCCCGGCGGTGGTATATCCGCTCGTCTCCACTTGCTGCCCCTTACCACGTCACATGATCGAGCCCCGGGGGCGGACACGAGAACGGCCGCCATCCGGGGCGGCCATCCGTTGAGGAATGCGAAAACTCGCGCCGCCTAGGAGCGGCGCCACCACTGGAGCTGGGCGTGGTTTCGCATGCCGACAGGGTAACCGGCCATTCAAGATCGCGCAACGCGACCCGCGGCGGCACACATTTCAATACAGAGCTGTATTGTATTGTTGTAGTCATCGGCCGGACGAAGGAGAACCGAGATGACCGAGCCAGAGACCGACGCTGCGGCCGTCATGCTGCCCATCGAGCGGCCGACGCCGTTCGACCTGCCCACCGGCCTGGCCGAGCTGCGCGACGAGCGGCCCATCGCCCCGCTGTCCTATCCCGACGGGCACCGGGGCTGGCTGGTGACCAGCCACGCGCTGGTCCGGGAGGTGCTGGCCGACCGGCGCTTCAGCGTGCGGCCCGAGCTGCGGCACATGCCCATCGCGCGGCCCGGGGAGGGCACCCTGCCACCGGCGCCGCCCGGGATGTTCATCGGGATGGACCCGCCGGAGCACAGCCGATACCGGCGACTGCTCACCGGCGAGTTCACCGTGCGCAGGATGCGCCTGCTGACCGAGCACATCCAGAAGGTCACCGAGGCATGCCTGGACGAGATGGAGCGGCAGGGCCCGCCGGCGGATCTGGTGAAGGCGTTCGCCGCGCCCATCCCCGCGGTGGTGATCTGCGAGCTGCTGGGCGTGCCGGAGGATGATCGGGAACGGTTCCAGGAGCAGGGCGTCACACTGGTCCGCACCGACATCCCGCGGGAGCAGGTCCTCAACGCCTACACGGCGATGCTGGCCCACATGCGGGAGCTGATCCAGGCCAAGCGGAGCCGGCCCACCGACGACGTGCTCAGCGGGCTCACCAGGAGCGACCTGACCGACGAGGAGCTGACCAACATCGGGTTCATGCTGCTGGGGGCAGGGCTCGACACCACCGCCAACGTGCTGGCCCTGGGCACGTTCGCGCTGCTGCGCCATCCCGAGCAGATCGCCGTGCTGCGTGCCGCGCCCGAGCGGGGCGTCGAGGAGCTGCTGCGCTACCTCAGCATCACCCCGTTCCTCGTACGGACCGCGCTGGAGGACCTGGAGCTGGCCGGCGAGAAGGTACGGGCCGGCGAGACCGTCACCATCTCGATCGCGGCCGCCAACCGCGACCCCGGCCGCTTCCCCGACCCCGACGCCCTGGACCTGAGCCGGTCCACCGCGGGCCACGTCGGCTTCGGCCACGGCCTCCACCAATGCCTCGGCCAGCAGCTCGCGCGCGTCGAGACGCACGCGGCCTTCCCCGCGCTGTTCGCCAGGTTCCCCTCGCTCCGCCTGGCCGTCGCGCCGGAGAAGGTGCCGGTGCGCGACGCCGACATGCTGATCCACGGCGTGCACAGCCTGCCGGTGACGTGGGACGGGAAGCGTTGACATGAGCACCGGGGCCAAGCCCTCGCCGCGGCTCAATAGAATCCTGCCCGACCGGCTCCTCGACGAGATGGTGACCAGACAGGCATGACGACGAGCGCACCTCGATCAGCGGGCAGGCCGCGCAGCCAGGAGGCCGACACGGCCATCCTGGCCGCGGCGCTCGATCTGCTGATCGAGGTCGGCGCCGAACAGACCAGCATCGAGCAGGTCGCGCGGCGGGCGGGGGTGACGCGGGCGACGGTCTACCGCCGCTACCCCGACAAGACGGCGCTGCTGCTTCGCACCCTGCAGTGGGCGCTGCACGACGACGACCCCGCCTTCACCGGCTGGCGCGACCTGGAGCACATGTTCGACGACTGGGGGGTCCATCTGGCCGTGCCGCGTAACCGCCGCCTGCTGCGGCGGGTCTTCAGCACCGTGGACGACTATCCGGAGCTGATGACGACCTACCACAAGGTCAACGGGGGGCGGCGCAGGGCGGTGGTGCGCGAGATGCTGGCCCGCACGCGCGGCCTCGGGCACCTGCCGGCCGGCCTGGACGTGGACGTGGTGCAGGAGATGCTCAGCGCCGCGGTGGTCAGCCACCTCGTGAGCCACCCGGACGACGAGCGTCCCGGCGAGATCAAGGCGTACTTCATGGCGATCATGAAGCAGGTGGGCTACCGCCCGGCGGCGGCGGGAAGCTAGTCGAACGTTACGGTTCACGACAAGTTCTTGCTTTCCCGACAAGATCGCTTCACTCTTCTCGACAGAGGCGTAAAGATCACCTCTCCCCCAATGTCGTGAAGGAGAGCGCGTGCCCACCACCCTTAGCCGGCGTGCGATCCTGGCCGGGATCATCACCCTCGCCGGTTTATTCGTCCCGCAGGCCGCGGTCCACGCGGCCCCGGATCCAGGCAAGATCGACACGGTCGTCCAGTCCACGCTGGACCAGGACGGCAAGGCCACCTTCTGGGTCCGGATGAAGGGGGCCGCCGACCTGAGCGGCGCCCGCCGGGCCGCCACCAAACAGGCCAAGGCCGAGCTGGTCTTCGAGGCCAAGACCGAGCGCGCCGAGTCCTCCCAGGAGGGCCTGCGCAAACTGCTGGACGCCCGTGCCGCCGACTACACCTCCTACTGGATCGTCAACGCCGTACGCGTGACCGCCGACGAGAAGCTGGCCGGCGAGATCGCCAAGCTGCCCGAGGTGGAGCGCATCGACCCGGTCCGCACGGTCGCCCTGCCCAAGCCCGTGCCCGGCAAGGCCGAGGCCAAGGTGGACGCGATCGAGTGGAACATCGACCGGGTCGGCGCCCCGCGCGTGTGGTCCGAGACGGGCAACCGGGGCGAGGGCATCGTGCTCGCCACCATCGACTCCGGCGTCCAGTTCGACCACCCCGAGCTGGCCGCGAGCTACCGGGGCAAAAACCCGGACGGCTCGGTGACGCACGACTACAACTGGTTCGACCCGGCGCGCGTCTGCCCGACCTCCGCGCCGTGCGACAACAACGGCCACGGCACGCACGTCACGGGCACCCTGGCCGGCGCCGGCGGCATCGGCGTCGCGCCGGGCGCGAAGTGGATCGCCGCCAAGGGCTGCGAGCTCAACACCTGCACCGACGCGTCCCTGCTCGCGGCCGGCCAGTGGATCCTGGCGCCCACCGACCTGTCCGGCCGCAACCCGCGCCCGGACCTGGCGCCCGACATCGTCAACAACTCCTGGGGCGGCGAGGGCTTCGACCCCTGGTACAAGGAGACGGTCGAGGCGTGGATCGCGGCCGGGATCTTCCCGGCGTTCGCCAACGGCAACGAGGGGCCGGGCTGCGACACCTCCGGCTCGCCCGGCCAGTACGCGATCAGCTACAGCGCGGGCGGCTTCGACGTGAACAACGCCCTGTACAACCGGTCGAGCAAGGGCGAGGGCGAGGGCGGCGAGATCAAGCCGAACATCGCCGCGCCCGCCGTCAACGTGCGCTCCTCCACCCCGGGCAACACCTATGACACCTACACGGGCACGTCCATGGCCTCGCCGCACGTGGCGGCCACGGTGGCGCTGATCTGGTCGGCCGCGCCCGGGCTGCAGGGCGACATCGCCGCCACCCGGCCGCTGCTCGACGGCAGCGCCGTGGACGTCGCCGACACCGCTTGCGGCGGCACCGCGGCCGACAACAACATCTGGGGCGAGGGCCGGCTCGACACGTACGCCGCCGTCCGCTCCGCCCCCGCGGGCGAGGTCGGCGACCTGAGCGGCACCGTCACCGTGGAGGGCGCGCCGCTGGCCGGGGTCACGGTCACGGTGTCGGGCCCGATGAGCCGCACGGTCACCACCGGCGCGGACGGCACGTACGCCATCCCGCGCCTGCTGACCGGCTCCTATGAGGTCAGCGCGGCGAAGTTCGGCTACGACACCGCCACCGCCACCGTGACGATCACCGCCGCGCAGGCCGCGACCGCGGACGTGCCGATGACGCGGAAGCCGGCGGGCGTGGTGTCCGGGGCGGTCACCACGGCGGGCACGCCCGAGCGCGGCGCCACGGTGCTGGCCGAGGGCACGCCGGTCAGCGCGGTCACCGACGCGAACGGCCGCTACAGCATGACGCTGCCCCACGGGACGTACGACCTGACGATCACGCCCGTCTCCCGCTGCTCCAGCGGCACGACCGCGGCCGTGACCGTCGCCGGTGACG
This sequence comes from Nonomuraea sp. NPDC049480, assembly GCF_044465905.1. Classification (NCBI taxonomy): domain Bacteria; kingdom Bacillati; phylum Actinomycetota; class Actinomycetes; order Streptosporangiales; family Streptosporangiaceae; genus Nonomuraea; species Nonomuraea sp. NPDC049480. The sequence goes on along the minus strand of NZ_JBITMD010000006.1, from coordinate 309,719 downwards.
TGGTCAAGGACGTCGAGCTGCCGCTGCGCGGCGACGGCTTCGGCTACACGTGCCGCAGCGGGGCCGAGGCGTACGTGGCGGGCACCGAGAAGCTGGCGCTGACCGGCGACGACGAGGCGGTCCAGGTGACGCTGCCGTTCCCGGTCCCGTTCTACGGCGCGGGCCAGAGCAAGGCGTGGATCGCCACGAACGGGTACCTCACGTTCGCCGCGGACCGGGTCACCACCGCGAGCAACGGCCGGCTGCCCACCACGGGCACGCCGAACAACGCGGTCTACCCGTACTGGGACGACCTGACCGTGGACGCGCAGGCCGGGGTCTACACGGCGGTGACGGGGACGGCGCCGCACCGGGTGTTCGTGGTGGAGTGGCGCAACGTCAACTTCTACAGCGACACCGCGCAGCGGATCTCGTTCGCGGCGCTGCTGGGCGAGGACGGCTCGATCGGGTTCCGGTACAAGGACGTCGAGAGCGAGCGCGAGCAGGGCACGAGCGCCACGGTCGGCATCGAGAACGCCGCCGGGACGGACGCGCTGCTGTACTCCTACGAGGAGGCCGCGCTGTCCGGCGGGCAGGGCATCGCGTTCACGGCCAGCAGGCACGGCCTGGTCACCGGCGCGGTCACCGACGCCAACGACGGCGAGCCGCTGGCGGGCGCGACGGTCGAGATCGGGGACGTGGCGACGTTCACGACCGGCGCGGACGGCGCGTTCTACGGGCAGGTGCCCTCCGGCGACTACGAGATCGTGGTGTCCAAGGAGCACTACGGCACCTTCACGAAGGCCGTCACGGTCGCGCCGGGCACGGTGACGCGGATCGACACGGCGCTGGTCACCGGCCGGGTGAGCGCGTCGGCGGCGGAGCTGACCGTGGTCATGCCGGGCGAGTCCACGCGTACGCGGACGCTGCAGCTGACGAACCTCGGCTCGCCGACCGCGTACACGGTGACCGGGGAGCCCTGGGCGAGCGTGACCCCGACGGCGGGCGAGCTGGCCAAGGGACAGGCGGTGACGCTGCGGGTCACGGTCTCCAGCGCCGGCGTCGCGCCCGGCGCGCTGCGCGCGGGCAAGCTGATCGTCAAGTCGGCCAGCGGCCGGCAGCCGGCCATCGAGATCAAGGTGACGGTCGTGGTGCCCAAGCACCAGGTGGCGATCGACGTGGGCGCGAACAAGGGGCTGACCGACGGCGCCGGCGACGCCTGGACGGCCGACAGGAAGTACGTCCAGGGCTCCCACGGCTACGTCGCCACCCAGAACCGGACGCAGAGCACGTCCAGGACCATCGCGGGGACCGATGAGCAGGCCCTGTTCAGGACCGCCCGCGAGGGCATGCTGGAGTACCGCTTCGACGGCGTGCCCGCCGGCACGTACACCGTCGAGCTGGACTTCGCGGAGATCAGGAACACGCAGATGGGTAAGCGCGTGTTCGACGTGCTGGTCGAGGGGCAGCTCGCGATCCCGGCGCTCGACCTGGCGCTGGAGGCGGGCACGTACACGGCCGTGGCCCGGCAGTACACGGTGAAGGTCACCGACGGCCAGCTCAACGTGCGCTTCGCCACCCGCCAGGGCTCGACGATCGTCAACGCGATCCGGATCTCCGAGCGGTCCGACCGGACGACCCCGTAGCGCGTCCGTGAGCCCGCCCTGATCGAAAACCGGGGCGGGCTCTCATCCAGAACGCCCGGAGCCGCGAAGAAAGGGGCAAGGCACCTCTCACATAAGGAGTTCTGGATGCGTAAGCACGTTGCGCTCGCCGTGGCGGTCCTCGGCGGGGGCGCGGTTCTGGCCGCTTCCTGGGCTGGGCCCGCGCAGGCTCAGGCCCGGAGCGCCGCCCCGCTCGCGGCCGACGTCACGACCGCCGCCCCGCTCGTGGCCGGCCTCACGACCACCGGCGATCTGGTGGTCTTCCGGGCCGACCGGCCGGGCGACGTGAACCGGGCCGGCAGGATCAGCGGCCTCAAGGGCGACAGGAAGGCCGTCGGCATCGACTACCGGGTTCAGAACGGCAAGCTGTACGCGGTCGGCGACAAGGGCGGCGTCTACACGCTGGACAGCCGGGCCAGGGCGACCAAGGTGTCGCAGCTGACCGTGGCGCTCAAGGGCAAGACGTTCGGGGTCGACTTCAACCCGGCCGCCAACCGGCTGCGCGTGATCAGCGACACCGGACAGAACCTGCGCCACAACCTGGACGACCCGAACGGCGCGCCCGCCAGGGGCAAGACCGCCGCCGACGGCACGCTCACCAACCCGCCCGTGCCGCCTGCCACGACCGGGGCGACCGCGACCGGCGTGACCGCCGCCGCGTACACCAACAACGACCTGAACGCGGCCACCGCGACCACCCTGTTCGACCTGGACACCATGGGCGACCAGGTGTCCGCGCAGTCCCCCGCCAACGCGGGCAACCTGGCGCCCACCGGCAAGCTGGGCGTGGACGCCGCCACCGACGCCGGCTTCGACATCTACAGCATGCTGCGGAACGGCGTGACGGTGTCGAACACCCCGTACGCCACGATCAAGGTCAGGGGCGCCTACCGCTTCTACACGGTCAACGCGCTGACCGGCATGGCCCACCTGGTCGGAACGTTCCCCGCCGGGCGGCAGGTGAGTGACATCGCCGTCCAGCTGGACAGGTAGTCACGGACAGGTAGTCCTGGACAGATAGTCATGGATGCGCCCGGGCTACCGCAGACCGGGCGGCATCTGTTACTGGTTAGTACATGAGACGCGTGCGGCTCGAGCGTGATCTTCCGGTGCCGATGGCCGACGGCGTGAGCCTGCTGGCCGACCACTACGCCCCCGCCGGCGGCCGGCCGGCCCCTGTCGTCCTGATGCGCTCCCCCTACGGCAGGCGCGGCCTGTTCGGGCTGTTCGCCCGCGGCTTCGCCCGGCAGGGCATGCACGCCGTGATCCAGAGCTGCCGGGGCGGCTTCGGCTCGGGCGGCCTGCTCGACCCACTCGGCGACGAGCACGACGACGGCCTGGCCACCGTCGAGTGGCTGCGCCGGCAGCCCTGGTACGGCGGCTCGTTCGCCATGTTCGGCCCCTCCTACCTCGGCTACACGCAGTGGGCGATCGCCCCCTACGCCGGGCCCGATCTGAAGGCCATGGCCACGCAGATCACCGCGTCCCAGTTCAGGGACGCCGCCTACGTGGGCGGCGCGTTCGCGCTGGAGTCGGCGCTGAGCTGGACCACGCTCACCGACGGCATGCTGCGCCGCTTCGGCGGGACCGCGATGTGGACCGCGCCCCGGCTCACCCGCAAGGCCGTGCTGACCGGCCGCCCGGTGGCCGAGCTGGACCTGGTCTCGGCGGGCCGGCCGCTGCGGTTCTTCCAGGACCTGGTGACGCACCACGCGGACCCGGCGGGGCCGTACTGGAGCCGGCGCGACTTCTCCCCGAAGGTCGGCGAGGTGGACGCGGCCGTCACCATGCTGGGCGGCTGGTACGACGTGTTCCTGCCATGGCAGCTCAAGGACTACGCGGCCATGCGGGCGGCGGGCCGGCGGCCGTATCTGACGATCGGCCCCTGGTACCACATCGACCGGCGCCACGCCTGGCCCACCATGGTGGAGGCGTCGGCGTGGTTCCGCGCGCACCTGCTGGGCGACCCGTCGCGGCTGCGTCCCGACCCGGTGCGGCTCTACGTGACGGGAGCCGAGGAGTGGCGCGACTACCCCGACTGGCCGGTGCCGGGCGTGCGCGAGCGGCGCTGGCACCTGCAGCACGGGTTCGGCCTCGGCGTGGAGGGCCCGCGCGAGGCCGGGCCTGACCGATTCCGCTACCACCCCGGCCATCCGACGCCGATCATCGGCGGGCCGACGCTGCTGAGCGACTCCCGGCCGCGTGACCAGCGGCGGCTGGAGCAGCGCCGCGACGTGCTGGTCTACAGCTCTCCCGCGCTCGCGTCCGACGTGGAGATGATCGGGCCGGTGCGCGCGGAGATGTTCGTCCGCTCCAGCACCCCGTACGTGGACGTGGTGGTGCGGGTGTGCGACGTGTGGCCGGACGGGCGCTCGTTCAACGTGTGCGAGGGCGTGCGCCGCCTGGGCCCGTCCGCCGATGACGTGCGGCGGGTGGAGCTGGACCTGTGGCCGATCGCGCATCGGTTCCGGCGCGGCCACCGGATCCGGGTGCACGTGGCGGCCGGGGCGTACCCGACGATCGCCCGCAATCCCGGCACCGGCGACCCGCTCGGCGCGGGCGGGCCGATGGTGCCCAACGACGTCGAGGTCTTCCACTCCCCTGACCTCCCCTCCGCCGTGGTGTTCCCGCTGTGCGCGCCTCGCGGCTGATGTCGCTGGTCCTGCTGCTGCAGGGCCGGGGCGGGATGACGGCGGCCGAGCTGGCCAAGGAGCTGGAGGTCTCCGAACGGACCGTGCACCGCGACGTGCTGGCGCTGTCGGCGGCCGGCGTGCCGGTGTACGCCGACCGCGGCCGGGGCGGCGGCTACCGGCTGCTCGACGGGTACCGCACCCGGCTGACCGGGCTGGACCGGGCCGAGGCCGAGGCGTTGTTCCTGTCGGGCGTCCCGGCCGCGATGCGCGAGATGGGGCTGCAGGACGTGGCGGCGACCGCCCGGCTGAAGGCGGCCGCCGCCCTGTCCCCGGCCCTGCGCGACGCCCCGGCGACCGCGGCGCAACGTTTCCACCTGGACGCGCCGGGCTGGTTCGCCGGCGACGACCCGCCGCCGTCCGCGCTCGCGCCGCTGGCCAGGGCGGTGTGGAACGACCGCCGGGTGAGCGCCGCGTACCGGGGCACCGAGCGCACGCTGGAGCCGTACGGGCTGGTGCTGAAGGCGGGCGTCTGGTACCTGGCCGCCCGGCTGGGGAGGCGGTTCCTGACGTTCCGGGTGGACCGGTTCGGCGGGATCACCGTGCTTCCCGAGTCCTTCGACCGGGACCCGGAGTTCGACCTGGCCGGCTTCTGGGCGGAGCGGTCGGCGGAGTTCACCCGCTCGCTGCTGCGCGAGGTGGTCACGCTGCGGCTCAGCGAGCGGGGGCGGCGGATGCTGCGGCACATCGCCGACCCGGCCGCGCTGGCCGACGCGCTCGCCTCGCTGCGGCCGGACGGGACCGTGCGGCTGGCCGTGGAGTCGGTTGAGGTGGCGTACTCGCAGGTGCTGCGGTTCGGGCCGGAGGCGGAGGTGCTGGATCCGCCGGAGCTGCGGGCGATGGTCGCCGAGGCCGCCGCCCGCACCGCCGCGCTCTACCGTGATCAGCGGTAGTCGGCCGGGTCGGCTTTCTTGCCGGTCTCGACCACCTCGGTGATGTAGCGCCACACCTGCGGGCGGCTGCCGTCCACGTCCGTGAGGCCGTACGCCTCGGCCACCTGCCCGCTGTCCACAGACTTGCCCGACCAGCGCTGTTTGTCCGGGTCCGCGGCGATCGCGGCGACGCCGCGGCCGACGTAGGCGGGCGTCTCGGAGACCTGCCAGGCGCTGTCCACGCCCTTCGCCTCGCGCCAGTTGTCCTCGGTGACGCCGAAGTTCTCCAGCATGGCCTCCGAGCGCAGGAACCCGGGCGTGATCGCCACCGCCGTCCCGCCGTGCGGGCGCAGCTCGTTGGACCAGGCGAACGCCAGCCGGTTCACCGACATCTTGGCCAGGTCGTAGTAGACGTTCTCCCGGTAGCGGGTCTCGTTGAACGCCCAGGTGCCGTCGGTGACCTCCACGACCAGCCCGCCGGCGTTCCTGATCAGCAGCGGGAGCAGGAAGCGGCTGCTGATGACGTGGGTGTCGATCGCCAGCCGGAGCAGCCGGAACCCCTTGTCCATGTCGTGCTTCCACACCGGAGTGGACCACTCCCACAGGTGGTCGCCGCCCCACACGTCGTTGACCAGCACGTCGAGCCGTCCCTGCTCCTCGTCCACGCGCCCGGCCAGCGCCTGGACCTGGTGCGGGTCCAGGTGGTCGACCCGGACCGCGATGCCCGTGCCGCCGGCCGCCGTGACCAGCTCCGCCGTCTCCTCGATGGTCTCCGGCCGGTTCATCTCCGAGCGCCCCTCCCGGGTGCTCCTGCCCGTGCAGTAGACCGTCGCGCCGGCCGCGCCCAGCGCGACCGCTATTCCCCGTCCCGTGCCGCGGGTCGCCCCCGCCACCAAAGCAATCATGCGACCGATCGTTCCGCGAAAAGAGGACACCTCATGTCATGTTTTCATCTGGAACGCTGTGATAAGCACGGAGTTACTATGAACAGCGAATTCGAGCTCCGCGGGGTCAACCACGTCGCGCTGGTCTGCTCCGACATGAAGCAGACGGTCGGCTTCTACTCCGGCGTGCTGGGCATGCCGTTGATCAAGACGATCGAGCTGCCCATGGGCTGGGGCCAGCATTTCTTCTTCGACTGCGGCGGCGGGAACGCGCTGGCGTTCTTCTGGTTCCCGGACGCGCCCGACGGCGTTCCGGGCGTGTCGGCGCCGCGCAACCTGCCCGACCGGGGTGAGCTGCTGTCGGCGGTCGGCTCGATGAACCACATCGCGTTCGACGTGCCGCCGGAGAAGATCGAGGAGTACCGCGACCGGCTCGTCGCCAAAGGCGTCGACGTGGGCGTGCTGCTCAACCACGACGACAGCGAGTTCGGCGTGGCGGCCGAGATGCACGACGGGGTCTTCGTCCGGTCGATCTACTTCAAGGACCCCGACGGCATCCTGGTCGAGTTCGCCGCGTGGACGCGTCAGGTCGGGCAGCCCGGCGACGTGCGGCACGAGCCGAAGACGGCCGCCGACCGGACCGCGGGCTGACCGTTCGGCGCGAGTAACCGACCATTCGGCGATCGATGAACAGCGGGCGTCCTGTCCGTAACTAATGTGCGAGGGCGGGGTCCGCGCAGTCATGCCTGTGTCTCACGGCTCGAGACGCCATCCCGACATTTAGGCCAAACCGTAACATTACGGTCATTGGGTTTAATGCCACCGTAAAGTTACGCTCCCTCCGTTGCCTATCCGCCCATGCATCGGAGGGTCGATGACCACCGGGGACCCCGGACAGCCGCGCACCGACCGCAGCCCCTGGAACTGGCTGCTGGTCGTGCCGATCGTGCTGCCGCTGCTGACGTTCCTGTTCAACGCCGACGAGCCCCGCCTGTTCGGCTTCCCGCTGTTCTACTGGCTGCAGCTCGCCTTCATCGGAGCCGGCGTCGTCTCGACGACCATCGTCTACAGGATGACCAAATGAGCGGGCACACGACCGAGCTGGTCGTCTTCGCCCTGCTGTTCCTGGTCGTCAGCGGCATGGGGTTCGTCGCGGCCCGCTGGCGGCGGCCCGAGACCATCGAGAGCCTGAACGAGTGGGGCCTGGGGGGCCGGAACTTCGGCTCCTGGATCACCTGGTTCCTGGTGGGCGGCGACCTGTACACCGCCTACACGTTCGTGGCGGTGCCCGCGCTGGTGTTCGGCGCGGGGGCCATGGGCTTCTTCGCCGTGCCGTACACCGTGATCATCTACCCGCTGGTGTTCCTGGTCCTGATCAGGATGTGGTCGGTGTCGCACGTGCACGGGTTCGTCACGCCGGCCGACTTCGTACGCGCCCGCTTCGGGTCGCCGACGCTGGCGCTGCTGGTGGCGATCACCGGGCTCGTGGCGACCATGCCGTACATCGCGCTGCAGCTCGTCGGCATCGAGGCCGTGCTGAAGTCGATGGGCGTCACCGGGCATCTGCCGATCATCATCGCCTTCGCGATCCTGGCGGCCTACACCTACCAGTCGGGCCTGCGCGCCCCCGCCCTGATCGCCTTCGTCAAGGACACGCTGATCTACATCGTGATCCTGGCGGCGGTCATCTACATCCCGGCCAAGCTCGGCGGCTGGGGGTCGATCTTCGACGCGGCGAAGGCCAAGTTCGACGCCTCCCCCGCGCAAGGCGACGGGATCACCCTCAACGCCGCCAACCAGCTGCAGTACATCACCCTGGCCTTCGGCTCGGCGCTGGCGCTGTTCCTGTACCCGCACAGCCTCACCGGCGTGCTGGCCTCCAAGAACCGCAATGTGATCAAGCGGAACATGTCGGCGCTGCCCGCCTACAGCCTCCTGCTCGGCCTGATCGCGCTGCTCGGCTACATGGCGATCGCGGCCGGCACCAAGCCGGTCATGAACGCCAACGGCAAGCCGGACGCCAACACGATCGTGCCGCAGCTGTTCGACCAGATGTTCCCCGACTGGTTCGCGGGCGTGGCCTACGCGGCGATCGGCATCGGCGCGCTGGTCCCGGCGGCGATCATGTCGATCGCGGCGGCCAACCTGTTCACCCGCAACATCTACCGCGAGTACCTCAACAAGGACGCCACGGACGCCCAGGAGGCCAAGGTCTCCAAGCTGGTCTCGCTCGTGGTCAAGGTCGGCGCGGTGCTGTGCATCCTGGTGCTGGACCCGCAGTTCTCCATCGACCTGCAGCTCATCGGCGGCGTGATCATCCTGCAGACGCTGCCGTCGGTGGCGCTCGGCCTCTACACGCGCTGGTTCCACAAGGGCGGCCTGATGGCGGGCTGGGCGGCCGGCCTGGCGGCGGGCATGTGGATGCTGTACCTCATCCCGAACCCGGCCACCGGCAAGGCCCACTTCGGCGGCTCGGCCTTCCCGCTGGCCAACTTCGGGTTCGACACCAAGATGACGATCTACGTCGGGTTCGTGGCAGTGATCGTCAACCTGGTGGTGGCGGCGCTCGGCACGCTGCTGTTCCGGGCGCTCAAGGTGGCCGACGGGCCGGACGCGACCTCGCGCGACGACTACTTCCTCGACGAGGGCGATCCCAAGGTCAAGGACGACCTGGATCTGGCCGGCTCGCACTGACCCCCGGCGGTCCGCCCCCGTCCCCCGGGGGGCGGGCCGCCGGGTCACTCCCCCGCGAGGCGGGGTGCCGTCGACAAACGTGAGAGCACACGCCCGGCCCCGGCGAGGACGGGCCAACTAGATCAACTCGTGCCGATGGGCGGCCGTGGCGGCCTGGACCCGGCCGCGTACGCCCAGCTTGGCCAGGATGTTGCTCACGTGCGCACCCGCCGTCTTGACCGAGATGAACAGCTCCTCGGCGATCTGCCGGTTGGTGCGGCCGTCGGCGAGCAGCCGCAGCACCTCCCGCTCGCGCGGTGTGAGGCCGAAGCCGCGCTCCTCGGCCGGGCCGGTCTCGCCCTGCGCGACGAGGGGGATCCGAGCCAGCCGCGCCAGCCGTTCGATCCGGGCACGCAGGGGCTCTGCTCGCAGGCGGTCCGCCTCCCGGGCGGCGTCGGCCAGATGGGAGGAGGCCGCGGAGCGGTCTCCCGCTTCCGCGGCGCGTTCCGCGGCTCGCAGCAAGGCCAGGGCCTGAGGGTATGGCTGACGAAGATCCGTCCACGCGGCCGCGACGCATTGCCACAGGTCCGGCCGTCCGGCTTCGGCGGTGCAGGCCAGGCGGTGGGCTTCTTGGACGGGCCCGATGGCCGGCAGCGCGGCCGCGGTCTCGGGCAGGCCGGGCACGGACAGGGACGCGCCCGCTTCGATCACGGGCCACAGGTAACGCGGGCTGGTCTTCCCGCTGCTCAGCGCCTCCTCCACCAGTCGCGCGGCGTCGGCCGTGCGCCCCTGCGCTTTGCGGAGATCCACCTCCAGACGCACCAGCAAGAGGTGGTCCTGGGCATAGGACGTGCCTGCGGTGAAGACTGCGCAGGCGTGGGCCGCGGCGTCCTCGGCGGCTCCGAGGTCGCCTCTGGCCAGCGCGATCGTGCCGGCCAGCACCATCAGGTACGCGCCGAGGCTGGGTGTCGGGCTGAGACGCAGAGCGTGCTCGACGATCTCGGCGGCCTCGTCCCACCGGCCCAGCGCGATCAGCGCCTCCGCGAGGTTCCCCGCGTGGGTCGGGCCCGCCGTACGGGCGAGGCCCGACCGCGTGGCGGCGGCGAGTCCCTGGCGGGCCGCCTCGGCCGCCTCGTCGTATCTGCCGGCGCCCTGCAGGACGTCCGCCTCACAACGATGGGCGTGCAGGAGCGCGCCCTGGTCGCCCATGCGGCGGGCGGTCGCCTGGGCGTCGATCAGGTGGGGCAGCTGCGCGTCGAGGTCGCCGGCGCGTGCCCGCGCGTACGTCAGGTTGACGGTGGCGATGACCTCGGCCTTGGCATCGCCCGCGGCCCGCGCCGCTTCCAGCGCCTCGCGGGCGGCGACGCGGCCTTCGGCTTCGTGGGGGACCGTGAGGAGGCGATGGGCGAGCAGATTGAGTACGGTCGCGCGTGCCGGATGCCCGCGCGGTGTCAGACGAGCGGCTTCGCGTAGATCGTCCAGGTCGCCCGGCATGCCGAGGAGGTGGCGTAGCTCGCCGCGGTGGGCGATCAGCCAGCCGGCGCGCGCAGGATCGGCATCGGCCGCGAGCGCCGTCTCGACCAGGTGGAGGGCGGTCGCGTTCTCGCCTGCGGCCATGGCGGCGCGTATCGCCTCGTCGAGCACCTCGGCCCTGGACGTGGCCGGATCGGGCGCCTGCTCCCACAGCTCCAGTACGCGAAGCAGCATGTGCAGGTGTTCCGCGTGCGCCAGTGACGCCGCGGCCTCGGCGGCGGCGCGGCGGGCGGCCGCCAGTGTCTTGGACGGCCGGTGCTTGGCGGCGTGCCAGTGCAGGGCCGACTCGTACGCCGCCCGGCCCAGCGGGGCGAGCTCCGGGTCCCGCTCCAGGGCTTCGGCATAGCGTACGTGAAGGTGCCCCAGTTCTCCGGGAAGCACGTCGTCGTAGAGCACCTCCTGGATCAGCGCATGACGGAACGCGTACCCCTCCTCCTCGATCAGGAGCAGGTTCGCGCTCACCGCTGGGCGCAGCGCTTCGGTGAGGCCGGCGTCGTCCAGCCCGGTGACGGTGCGCAGCAGCGCGTGGCCGACCCGGGCCCCGCCGACGGCCGCGGCCTGAACCACCCGCCGGGTCTCCGGCGGCAGCCTGTCGAGCGGCGTGATCAGCAGGTCGCGGATGGACACGGGCACCGGCGCGCCCTCCCGGGCCGACAGCACCTCGACGAACAGCGGGTTGCCCTCGCTGCGCCGGAAGACGTCCTCGACGACCGCGGGGGCCGGCTCGCCACCGAGCAGGCCGCGAAGCTGCCGGACCACCTCGCCCTTGCCGAGCCGGCCGAGCTCCATCCGGGTCGTCCACGGCCTGCGATCCCATTCGGCCAGCACCGGGCGGAGCGGATGCCTCCGGTGCAGCTGGTCGCTCCGGTAGGTCACGACCAGGAGGAAGGCCGCGGCCGCCTGCTGGTTCCTGATGAGGAAGTCGAGCAGTTCCCGGCTGGACCGATCGCTCCAGTGCACGTCCTCGGCGACGATCACCAAGGGCCGGTCCTCGGCGAGGTTCTCGAAGAGAGTGAGGATCTCTTCGAAGAGCCGCGTCTGCGTCAGTGCCGGATCGCCGTCGCCCGGGGGCCGGCCCAGGAGGGGCAGCAGCCTGCCCAGCTCACCGGGCTCGCCACGGGGCAGGAGGCGGAGGAAGCCGTCCGCGCCGATCTCGCGCAGCAGATGACGCAGCATGGTGGTGAACGGCGCGAACACCAGGCCGTTCTCGCCCATCTGGGGGCAGTCGCCCGAGAGCAGCCGCGCCTGCCCGGTCAGCGGCGCCGCGAACTCGGCGATCAGCCGGGTCTTGCCCACCCCGGCTTCGCCGCCGAGCAGCACGGTGGCGGGCGAGCCTCCTCGGGCACGTGCGCAGGCCTCGCCCAGAGCGGCCAGCTCCGCGTCCCTGCCTACGAAGACCATGGACACAGGCTCCCAGATCCGGATGAAAACCAGGGATGCCGGATAGGGCATTCGCCCGATCCGTCCGGCCGCCATTCTGACGAGACTGACCCGGTGATCCCAACCGGAGCGCAACCGCTGCTCAGCCGTCCGATGGTCTTCCTGGGGATGACCTCGCTCGCCTCGATGACGAGCTTCTACCTGCTTCTTCCCATCGTTCCGCTGTACACGGCATCAGGCGGTTCGGGGGAAATGGGCGCTGGGCTGTCCACCGGCGTCACCATGCTGGCGACAGTGCTCATGGAACTGGTCATGCCGGCGTTGCTGGGCCGGTACGGCTACCGCGCCGGCATGACGCTGGGCGTCCTCCTGCTCGGCGTTCCCTCGGTCCTGCTGGTCCTGTCGTCCGCGTTGCCGATGGTGCTGGCCACGAGCCTGGCGCGCGGGGCCGGCCTGGCCATCGTGGTCGTGGCGGGACCCGCCATGGTGGCCGAGCTGGCTCCGGCCGAGCGCCGGGGCGAGGCGCTGGGCGTGTACGGCGTGGCCGTCGGGATCCCCGCGATCCTCGGCCTGCCGATCGGCTTGTGGCTGGTGCCGCTCATCGGCTACGGACCGGTCTTCCTCGCGGGGACGGGGCTGGCGCTGCTCGCACTGATCGGGATTCCCTGGCTTCCCGCAGAGGCGGCGCCGGTCGAGCAGCATGGGGGCGTCCTCCACGCTCTGCGCCACGCCGGTCTCGCCCGGCCCGTCACCGTCTTCGCGACGGTCACGCTGGCGGCCGGTGTGCTGCTGACGTTCCTGCCGCTGGCCGTCCCCACCGGCTCACCGGGGACGGCCGCGACGGCGCTGCTCGCACACTCCTGTGCGATGCCGCTCGCACGGTGGGCGGCCGGCCGCTACGGCGACCGCCACGGCCAGTCCGTCCTGCTGGTGCCGGCGGTGCTCGCCGCGGTCGCCGGGATGGCCGCGCTCGTCTGGCTCGGCAACCCGTACGCGGTGATCGTGGGGGCGGCGCTCTTCGGCGCCGGCTTCGGCGCCGCCCAGAACGTGACCCTGGCGCTGATGTTCGCGCGCTCCTCCCCATCCGACTTCGGCCGGGTGAGCGCGCTGTGGAACCTCGCCTACGACGGCGGCATGGGGATCGGCGCCGCCGGGTTCGGGCTCGTGGCCGGACCCGCCGGGTATCCGGCGGGGTTCGCGCTGGTCGGTGCCGTGCTGGCCCTCGCCCTCCTCCCCTCCTGGCTCGACACACGATCGGAAAGGAAGACCATCAGTGGACGATGACCTGCGGCGCGCCGTGCGGAAGGTGCTGCCAGGTGTGAGAGCCGACCTCGAGGGCCGTCCTTCGACGCGGCACGCCGCGCCGGTCACTCCCCCGCGAGGTAGGCGGGGTTGGCCACCTCCAGCTTCGCGCGTACCGCCTGCTCCAGAGCGGTGACCAGCGCGTGGTCGTCCGCGACGCGGCCCTCGCGGACGGCGGCGGCCAGCTCCGCGTCGTCGGCCACGCCCAGGGCGGCCAACCGCGCGGCGTGCTCCTCCGCCTGGGCGGGGCCCAGCTCGATCTCGCGCTCGACCATGCCGAGCACGTTGATCGCGACCCGGGTGTGGAAGCGCACCCGGCCCTCGACGGCCGGCAGCACGTCGGTCTGGAGGAAGTCGCGTACGGCGGCCACGAGCTGCGCCGCCGTGGGCACATCGTGCGGGGAATGCTCTGTTCGCGTCACAAGACCTCTCTAGCAGAGGAGCCCCGTCCCGCCACAAGCCTCCGCCATCAGAGGCCGGCCCCGCCCAGAGGACCGGGGTGAGCCAGGGGGCTTGTCCGGGTCCGTGGGATAAGGGCTTATCCGAGTCCGTGGGATTGGGGGGCTTTATCAGGGTCCGATCGCATAGCGGCTAATCTGCGCCTCATGAGCGCACAGTCTCCCACCGCCCTGGCTCCGGTGCTCGGGCCCCGGCTCATCCGGACCGAGATCTTCGTCGTGATGTCGGTCTCGCTCGGCGCCAGCGCCCTCGTGGCGTTCGTGCGGCTGATCGGGGCGCTCACCGCACCGAAGGAGCTCAAGAGCCAGCAGGCCGTGCTCGTCGGCTCGATGGCTCCCGGGCGGCCGTGGCTGGACCTGACACTGCAGCTCGTCCAGATCGCGATCAGCGTCGCGCCGGTCGGGCTGGTGGCGTACCTGCTGGTGCGCTCTGGGGAGTCGCTGCGGACGATCGGCGCCGACCTGCGCGAGCCGCGCCGCGACGCGCTGCGCGGGGCGCTGCTGGCGGCCGCGATCGGCGGCAGCGGGTTGGCCTTCTACCTCGTGGTCTGGGCGTCGGGGGTGAACCTGACGGTCGTTCCCGGGGCGCTGCCGGAGGTCTGGTGGCAGGTGCCCGTGCTGGTGCTGGCGGCGGCGCAGAACGGGGTGCTGGAGGAGGTGCTGGTCGCCGGATATCTCCTTCACCGCCTCGGGCAGGCCGGGTGGGGACCGTGGAAGGCCGTGGCGGTGTCATCGCTCTTGCGGGGGTCGTACCACCTGTATCAGGGGTTCGGCGGGTTCGTCGGGAACGTGGTGATGGGCGTGGTGTTCGGGCGGCTGTACCAGCGGTGGGGGCGCGCGATGCCGCTGGTGGTGGCGCACACGCTCATCGACACCGTGGCCTTCGTCGGGTACGCCTTCCTGCGCGGCAAGGTCAGCTGGCTGCCCTGAAGCCGTTGACGCGGCAACGGTTGTCGGCTGAGATCATTTCATGAGCTTCGCCGTGCCCGCCGGTGTCCGGCCGATTCGCGACGCCGTCCACGCGTTCATGACCGAGCGGGTCGAGCCGGCCGAGCCGGTGCTGCACGCGGGCGGCCCCGCCGCCGCGGCCGCCCTCGACGAGCTGCGCGCCGAGGCCAAGAAGGAAGGCCTGTGGGCACTCGGCCACCCGCGCGAGCTGGGCGGCGGCGGGCTGCCGTTCCTCGACTACGTCTACGTCAACGAGGTCCAGGGGCGCAGCGAGTACGGGCAGCTGGCGCTGGGCACGTTCACGCTCCAGGACTCGCTCATGCTGCACGAGCACGCCTCGCCCGAGCAGCGCGAACGCTACCTGGAGCCGCTGGTGCGCGGCGACATCTGGCCCAGCTTCGCCATGACCGAGCCGTCCATCTCCAGCTCCGACCCCACCCAGATCCAGACGGCCGCCGTGCTCGACGGGGACGAATGGGTGATCAACGGGCACAAGTGGTTCACGACCGGGGCGTCGCGGGCGGCGTACACGACCGTGATGTGCCGCACCGAGCGGGACGCTCCACCACACCTGGGCTTCTCCATGATCCTGGTGCCGACCGGCACGCCCGGCTACACGATCGTCCGCGAGACGCCCGTGCTGGGGCTCGACGGGGCGCACTGCGAGGTGCGCTACGAGAACGTGCGCGTGCCCGCCGCGAACCTGCTCGGCCCGCGCGGGCAGGGGTTCGTCATCGCGCAGCAACGCCTGGGGCCCGGCCGGATCTTCCACTGCATGCGCTGGCTGGGGCAGGCGCAGCGGGCCTTCGACCTCATGTGCCGCCGGCTGCACGAACGCACCGCCTTCGGCGAGCCCCTGGCCAGGAAGCAGCTCATGCGCCAGCACGTCTTCGACTCCTACGCCGAGATCCAGTCCGCCCGGCTGCTCACGCTCAACGCCGCCGAGGCCGTCGACGCCGGATCGGAGGCGCGGGTCGAGATCGGGGCGATCAAGGTCGTGGGGGCGCGCATGCTGCACCACGTGATCGACCGGGCCATCCAGGTGTACGGCGCCGCGGGGCTCACCCCCGACACGCCGCTGGAGCGCATGTACCGGCACGCGCGGGCCGGGCGCATCTACGACGGGCCCGACGAGGTGCACATCGACTCGGTGGGGCGGCGCATCCTGGGCGAGTACGCGGCTGGCGGCAACTGGGAGTTCGGCCTGAGATGAGCGGAGTCGAGGAGATCGTCGGCGCGGTGTTCGGAGCCGGGGCGGCGATCCCGTACCGCGTCCGATTGCCCGGCGGGGCCTCCAGGGAGACGTGGGCGCTGGACGTCGCCGCGGCCGACGGGACGCGGCACGAGCTGGTCCTGCGGCTCGACTCCCCCGGCGCCGCCCCGGAGGCGGGAGCCACGCTGGCGGCGGAGGCGGTGCTCATGCGGGCCGCGTTCGCGGCCGGGGTGCCGGTGCCCCGCATCATCTCCAGCGGCGAGTCGTACATCCTCATGACCCGCGTGCCCGGCGAGACGATCCCGCGCAAGATCCTGCGCGACGACGCCTACGCCTACGCCCGGCCGCGGCTCGCGGCGCAGTGCGGGCGGGCCCTGGCGGCCATCCACCGGATGCCGCTGTCCTGCGTGCCGGCGGACGACGGGGAGGACCCGCTGCGGCGCTGGCGCGACGTGCTGGACCTGCTGGGCGAGCCGCACCCGGTGTTCGAGCTGGCGTTGCGCCGGCTGGCGGCCACCCGGCCGCGCGCCGGGCGGCGCACGGTGGTGCACGGCGACTTCCGCAACGGCAACCTCATCGTCGGGCCCGAGGGCGTCAGAGCGGTGCTCGACTGGGAACTGGCCCACGCCGGCGACCCCCTGGAGGACCTCGGGTGGCTGTGCGTGAAGGCGTGGCGGTTCGGCTCGCCACTGCCTGTCGGCGGGTTCGGCGCGTACGACGACCTGATCGACGCGTACGAGCAGGCCGGCGGAGAGCCGGTGGACCGGGACGCACTGCTCTGGTGGGAGATCTTCGGCGTGCTCAAGTGGGGAGTCATCTGCGTCATGCAGACCATGCGGCACCTGCGCGGCGGCGCCCGCTCGGTGGAGCTGGCGGCGATCGGCCGCCGCGTCTGCGAGAACGAGTGGGACCTGCTGCGGATGCTGCCGGAAAATGCGTTGCCCCGGGAGGGCCGCAAAACGCAGGCTTGACAGGTGGCCATCCTGGAAGCGTCCCATCTGCTCAAACGGTTCGGATCGGTCACGGCCGTCCGCGACCTGAGCCTCACCGTCGGCGAAGGCGAGGTCGTCGGGCTGCTCGGCCCCAACGGCGCCGGCAAGTCGACCACCCTGCACATGCTGCTCGGCCTGATCACCCCGGACGCGGGCAGCATCAGGCTGTTCGGGATGGAGCTGGCCCAGCACCGGACCGAGGCGCTCAGCCAGGTCAACTTCGCCGCCAGCTACGTCGACCTGCCCGGCGTGCTGCGGGTGAGCGAGGTGCTCGACGCGTTCGCCCGCCTCTACGCCGTACGCCGCCCGCGGCAGCGCGTGGACGAGGTGATCGAGCTGTTCGAGCTGGGCCCCATCCGCAAGCGGCAGGTCATGGCGCTGTCGTCCGGGCAGCGCACCCGCGTCCAGCTCGCCAAGGCGCTGCTCAACGCGCCCCGGCTGCTGGTGCTCGACGAGCCCACGGCCAACCTCGACCCCGACGCCGGCGACCGCATCCGCGGCCTGCTGTCGGCCCTGGCCAAGGAGAACGGCAGCGCCATGCTGATCACCTCGCACAACATGCGGGAGGTGGAGCGCATGTGCGACCGCATCCACTTCATGTCGGACGGGCTCATCGTGGCGGCCGGCAGCGCCGCGGAGCTGGCCGGCCACTACGGGGCCGAGGACCTGGAAGAGGTGTTCTTGAAGGTGGCACGCGGATGACGACCCTCACACTGCCCCCGCTCGGCTTCGCCGCCCGTCGCATGCGCGTCCTGGGCGTGGTCCGGCGCGACTTCGCGGCGCTGCGGCGCAGCCCGATCCGCATGTTCGAGATCCTGTTCTGGCCGACCGTCGAGTTGGTGCTGTGGGGTTTCGTCACGCTGTTCCTGCAGGCGCAGAAGGTGCCGTTCGTGGTGTCGTTCCTGCTCGGCGCGGTGCTGCTGTGGCAGGTGCTGCAGAAGGCCAGCAACGAGATCTCGATCGCGTTCCTCGAGGACATCTGGTCGCGCAACCTGCTCAACGTGCAGGTCAGCCCGCTGTCCAGCGTCGAATACCTGGTCGGGCTCGTGCTGTTCTCTCTGGGCAAGGTGGCCTTCGCCGTCGCGGTGATGGCGGGGCTCGCGCTCGGCCTCTACGGGTTCGGGATGACGAGCCTCGGCGTGGGGCTGGTGCCGTTCATGGGCGTGTTGCTCGTGCTCGGCTGGTCGCTCGGCCTCGTCGGCATCGCGGCGGTGCTTCGCTTCGGCGAGAACGCGCAGGTCATCGCCTGGTCGCTGGTGTTCGTGGTGCAGCCGCTGGCGGGGATCTTCTACCCGGTCTCCGTGCTGCCCGCGCCGCTGCAGACCGTGGCGTGGTTCCTGCCCGCCTCCCACGTCTTCGAGGGCATGCGCACGGTCCTGGAGGGCGGCGCGGTGCCGTGGGACCGGCTGGCCTGGGCCGCCGGGCTCAACGTGGCGTACCTGGCGGCGACGCTGGGGCTGTTCGCGTGGGCCCTCGGGTACGCCCGGCGGCACGGGAAGCTCTCCCGGTTCGGGGACTGAGCGCCGCCGCGATCACGTCCACCAGCCCCTCCACCACCTGGTCCCGATCCACCTCGGGATGCTCCAGCCACCAGTCGCCGGTCGTCTGCACCATGCCGACGAACGCGTGCCCGAGCACCTGCGCCCGCACCGGGTCCGCCACCACCCGCTCGGCCGCCAGCACGCCGCCGAGCTCCTCGCCCAGGCCCCGCACCAGGGAGGTCATGTGGGAGCGGATCCTGGAGTCCTCGGCGCTGGCCCGGTGGAACAGGAACCGGTAGAGGTTGAGGTTGGCCGCGATCAGATCCAGGTAGGCGCCGATCGTGGCCCTGGCCCGGCCACGCAGGTCCGACCCGGCCTCGGCGAACCGCGGGCTCAGCTGCGCGATCACCGTGCGCACGTGCCGGTCGGCGAGTGCCTCGTACAGGCCGCTCTTGTCGCCGAAGTGGCGGTAGAGAATGGGCTTGGTGACGCCCGCGGCGGCGGCGATGGCGGCCATCGACACCTCCGGGCCCTCGCTGGAGATGACCCGGTCGGCCGCGTCCAGCAGCGCCCTGCGCCGATCCGGGTCCCGTCCGCTCACGCGCTCAGGATAGATCGCAAACGGGCGGGCAGCAGCGCCGAGAGCACCAGCAGGGCGCCGATGAGCGTGTACAGGCCGGTCAAGCCGGCCAGCGTGCCGGGCGGCTCGGCCAGCTCCACCTGCGGCAGGCCGTCCCACGGCAGGCCCTGCCAGGGGAGGGTGGCCGCCACGCCCAGCGCGGCCTCGGCGTCGAGGGCGAACAGCGCGCCCGCCGACACCAGCGGCACCCCGCACGCCAGCGCCGCCGCCGGCCACACGGCCAGGACGGCGACGATCAGCGCCACGGCCGCCAGGCACCCCAGCCCGGCGGGCGACGCACCGGCCTCGGCCGCGCCCGTGCGCAGGGCTTTGGCGCCCGCCTCGGTCAGGTAGTAGACCGGCACGAGGGCGGCCACACCCGCGGCGGCTCCCATCAGATGACGACTCTCCCGGGTCACACCGGCTTCGTCCCCTCCTTCCCCGCTGATTACGCATGTGACGGCGGACGCGACCGTCCAGGCGGGCGCGACCGTCCAGGCGGGCACCCCGTCCGCGGGCCCCGAACGCCGCCGCGGAGGTGTCCCGTCTCCGGATGGCGGCGGGTTAGCGTCGGATCATGACGAACACCGGCACGGGCCCCGGGCCCATCACCCCCGACGGATCCCCAGTCGAGTTCTACAGCCACCTCAAGCCCGGCGGCGAGCCCGGGATCGTCGCCCGGGTGACCCCGCCCGGCGGCTCCGTGCTGGAGCTGGGCGCGGGCGTGGGCCGGGTGACGCACCCGCTCGTCGAGCGCGGCTTCCACGTGGTCGCCGTCGACGAATCCCCCGAGATGCTGGCCCGCGTACGCGGCGCCGAGGCCGTGCTCGCGAGGGTCGAGGACCTGCGGCTCGACCGGCGCTTCGACACGGTCATGCTGGCCTCCCAGCTGGTCAACACCACCGACGACGCGGTCCGGAGCGCGCTGCTCGACACCTGCGCGCGGCACGCCGAGCCGGGCGGGGCGGTGCTCATCCAGTGGATGCCCGCCGAGCGGCACGACCAGTGGCGGGCCGGCATGGGACGGGTCGACGGGGACGTCACGATCAGGCTGGCGGCCGTGGAGCAGGTCTCCCCCGGGATCTTCCACGCGACCATGCGGTACACGTACGGGGACGACAAGGTGTGGACCCAGTCGTTCTCCTCCAGGCGGCTCACCGACGACGACCTGGCGGCCGACCTCACGGCCGCCGGGCTCCGGCTCGACCGGTTCCTCACCGAGGACCGGACGTGGGTGCTCGCGACGCCTGCGTCCTAGCCGCCTTTACGTCGTAGATCACAGCCTCGCGACGATGTCGCGAAATTACTGGAAAATACTGGGACTGTTGATACAGTCGCGCGCATGAGTGACCGGCTGGACGATCTCGAGCGCCGGATCGACGAGCTGCGGGCCGGCGTACGCACGGCCATGCGGTCCAAGGACGGCGCCACGGCCCGTGTGCTGCGGGCCGAGCTCCGTACCGCCGAGCGCGCCTGGGACGCCCTGGTCAGCGGCGAGCAGCCGAAGGCCGCGGCCGAGCCGCCCCGGCTGGCCACCGTGCGCGAGCAGGTCCACCAGGGGCTGCGGCTGCTCGGGGCGGCTGCCCAGCCGAGGCTGATCGTGGCCGTCAGCGAGGCGTTCCTCGGCGGCACGATCCGCAGCAACCAGCTCACCAGCCTGCGCAGGGACGAGGAGCGCTCGTTCCGGTCCGCGCCGTACGGCCGGCCGTACTACCTGTGCGCGGCGCTGACCGATCGCCTCTCCCCCGCCCGCGGCCTGCTCACGCTCAGCACCTGGCCGCTGGAGCGGCGCGTCGTCGGCCCGCTCAGCCCCCGCGTCGACTTCCTGACCTGTGCCATCGCGGTGGCCTCGCACGAGACCGAGGACGAGCGGGCGACCCGGTTACTCCTCCGCATGGCCAGGAACATCCCCGGAGCCACCGCGGGCTCCGGCGCGCTGGGCCCGCCGGACCCGGGGCGGGTGGCCGACGCGGCCCGCGCCGAGCTCGCCGTACACGCCGAGCGCGACACGCGCGACCGCGCCGAGCTGGCACGACGCGCCGCTGAGCAGCTGGATGACGTCGCCGGCCTGTTCGGCGCCGCTACGCTGAGCACGATCAAGAAGGAGTACGTCAGTTGAGCGGCTTGAAGCGCGAAGGCGACCGCGAGGGAGTGCCGTCGCTGGAGGAGGAGCGGCGGGAGCGGAGCGACCAGAGCGACGGGGGAAAGCGGCGGCATGTGGCGACCGAGCCCGCCTCACGGAGTGAGGCCATGAACGCGCAGCATCGGCTCGACGCGCTGCGGGGGACGACGCCGCCGCGGCCGCACGACGCCCGCGCCATCGCGGCCCTGGCCGCCAACCCCGGCTGCAGCCGCCGCGCCCTCATGGACGGCGCCGGGGTCGACAAGGACGCCACGGCCCGGCACCTGGGCTTCCCCGCGCCGTTCGGGCAGTCACCGTTCGCGATCACGCGCGGCAACGTGTTCGAGTCGCTGGTCAAGGCCGACGGGTGCGCGGAGCTGCTGCGGATGCTGCGCGAGCTGCTCGGCCTGCCGATCTCCGAGGTGGCCTACCACGACGTCGAGAACGTCGGCGCCCACCTGCGTCACGCCCACACCCGCGCCCTCATCGACCGCGCGGCGCGCGACGAGCAGGACGCGGGCACGCTCTACGACCACCCGCTGCTCACCCTCCAGATCGCCGGCCACACCGCCTACCTGGAGCCCGACGTGGTGGCCTTCCAGCTCGGCGGCCGCTTCCACATCGTGGAGATCAAGTCGTTCGCGGTGGTCGACGGGCAGGCCGACCCGTCGGCGGTGGCCGCGGCGGCGCGGCAGGCGGCCGTGTACGTCCTGGCGCTGCGCACCCTCCTGGAGGACCTCGGCCATGACCCGCTGAAGGTCTCCCACGACGTGGTCCTGATCTGCCCGGAGAACTTCGCCAACCGCCCCGTCGCCACCTTGGTCGACGTGCGCAGGCAGCTGGCCGTGCTGCGGCGCCAGCTCACCAGGATGACCACGCTCGACCGGCTGCTGGCGGGGCTGCCCGACGATCTCACGTTCGACCTGCGGCCCGACGAGGACGGCCGGCCCGCCAGGCCGGTCGCCGAGCTGGCCGACGCGCTGCGCCGGACCACCGCACGATACGCGCCCGACTGCCTGTCCACCTGCGACCTGTGCTTCTTCTGCCGCGACGAGGCCCGCCAGGAGGGCGCGTCCGACCTGCTCGGCCGGCAGGTGCGCGACGAGCTGGGCGGCGTCGCCTCGGTGGCCGAGGCGCTCGGGCTGGCCGACGGGGTACGCGATCCGGCCGAGGGCCAGGAGGAGATCGCCCGGCTGCTCCGCAACGCCGAACGTCTGCGCAGGGAGTGCCTGACGTGAGCCTGCTGACCTCGCTCGCCCGGCTCCGGGCCCTGGACGAGGGCATCGCGCAGCCTATCGCGACCGTCCGGCACTGCCATCTGTCGGAGCGGCCGATGGTGTTCGTCCCGCTGAAGCTGTCGGGCGAGGCCGCCGCCCCGCTGGCCGCCATGCTCGGCGCCGACCGCGACCGGCCGCGCCTGCTCGTGGTGACCCAGCCGCGCAACCGCGACCTGCGCTTCGCCTGGGCGGCTGAGCTGGCCGGGGTGCTGCTGCCGTACGTCGAGGGCTTCCTGCACGACACCGAGACCGTCGAGCGGCGCAACGCGGACCCCTACGAGCGGGCCCTGGACGCGCCGCAGCTCGTCGTGCCGAACGCCGCCGGCGTGGCGTTCACCAGGCTCCTCGGCCGCTCCACCCGCTTCCGCCGCGCCGACGGGCCCTACCCCGTGCCCGCCGAGCTGCCGCTGCTGGGGCGGTGGCTGACGTACTTCGCGGAGCGGGCCGCGTACCCCGGCTCGTCGCTCATGCTGGCCGCGACCGAGGAGCTGGGCCGGCACTGGGCCAGCGGGCAGAGCTCGCTGGAGGACGCGAACCTGGCCGCGCTGCTCGGCTGGATCACCGACGGGCCGGGCGACGACGCCGAGGATCCGCTGATCTGGCCGCCGGCCGGGCCCGCGACCGACCCGGGGTTCGACGCGGAGGTGCTCGCGCCGGCCATCGAGAGCGGGTCGCCCGAGCGCATCACCGAGGCGCTGCGCAGCCAGCTGGAGCCCACCTGGCGGCTCATGTGGCAGGCGATCGACCTGCTGGCCGGGCTGGAGGCGGGCGCGAGCGTGGCGCAGCGGTGGGAGCAGGACCGGGGCTCCTTCAGCGGCATGGCGACGAGCATCGCCGAGGGCTCGCCGCCGCAGCCCCGCCGCGACGGCGCGGTCGCCGCGGCCGCCAAGCTGGCCCGCATGGAGCGCGCCCAGGCCGCGTACGACGTGCAGCGCGCCTACGACGACCCCCTGATCATGGCCGAGTACCGCCTCACCGGGGAGGCGTTCGCCGGCGAGGTCATCGACACCGTCCCCGACAACGTCGAGGGCGAGGGCCGCTCCCGCAAGCTCCGCCCCCTGGTGGTGATCAAAACCGACGACCCGGTACGCCTCGCGCCCGGCACCTCGCTCGGCACCCCGCAGCGCCGCGCCCAGGGCGCCGAGCTCGTGTCCGCGGACGAGGGACTGGTCACCGTGAAGATCACCAAAGGCATGGGCCGGGGCAAGACGGCCGCGCCCGGGGCGGTGCCGGAGATCGGCGAGCGGGTCTGCTACACCTCGCTCACCGACGACTTCCAGGGCTCGGCCGCGCTGCCCGACGCCGAGGCCACGCCGTGGACGCACGGCGGGCCGCCGCAGCAGTACGTGCCCGACGACGAGGACGCCCAGGAGGAGTGGTCGTGACCGGCAGCCCGGAGCAGGTCATCGCGGACGTGCTGGCGGACCTGCCCCGGCACCGGGGCGTCGTCGTCGACTCGCCGCCGGGTGCGGGCAAGTCCACCCTCGTCGTACGCGCCGCCGCGCACATCGCGGCCACCGGCGAGCCGCTGATGATCGTCGCCCAGACGAACGAGCAGGTCGACGACCTGGTGGTCAGGATCACCGGCAAGCACCCGCGGCTGACCGTGGGACGGCTGTCGGCGAGCGGGTACGTGCCGCCGCTGCGGATGCTGGAGCTGCCCGGCGTCCGGTTCGGCACCCGGGTCCAGGACCTCGGCGACCCGGACATCGTCATCGCCACGGCCGACAAGTGGGCGTGGGTCGGCGACCGGGTGTGGCCGTGGGCGATCGTGGACGAGGCGTACCAGATGCGCTCGGACAAGCTGCTGCGGATCGCCGCGCTGTTCGAGCGGGCGCTGTTCGTGGGCGATCCGGGGCAGCTGGACCCGTTCTCGATCGTGGACGGCGACCGGTGGTCGGGGCTGTCGTGGGACCCGCTGCAGAGCGCGGTGTCGGTGCTGCTGCGGCACAACCCGGACCTGCCCGTGCACCGGCTGCCGGTGTCGTGGCGGCTGCCGGCGTCGGCGGCGCCCGTGGTGTCGCGGGCGTTCTACCCGTTCACCGGGTTCCGGTCGGGGACCGGGCACGGGGATCGGCGGCTGGAGCTGGCCACGGGCGGCATGGGGACCGTGCACGACCGGGCGCTGGAGGAGGCGGCCCGGTCGGGGTGGGCGTTGCTGGAGCTGCCGAACCGGCACACCGTGCGTACCGACGGGGAGGCCGTGCAGGCGGTCGCGCTGCTGGCGGCGCGGCTGCTGCAGCGAGGCGCGGTGGCGAGCTCGGAGCAGGGCGAGCGCCCGGTGACGGCGGACCGGATCGCCGTGGGGGCCGCCCACCGCGACCAGGTGGCGGCCATCCGCGCCGCCGGCTTGCCGCCCGAGATCACCGTGGACACGGCGAACCGGCTCCAGGGGCGCGAGTACGACGTGACGATCGTCCTGCACCCGCTGTCAGGGCGGCGGGACGCGACGGCGTTCCACCTGGAGTCGGGGCGGCTGTGCGTGCTCGCGTCCCGCCACCGGCACGCGTGCGTGGTGGTGGCCAGGGCCGGGATCGCGGAGCTGCTGGACGCGCATCCGTCGGCGGAGCCGGTGCAGCTGGGCGTGCCGGTGAAGTTCCCGGACGGCTGGGAGGCCAACCAGTCGGTCCTGGAGCACCTGTCCCGGCATCGCATTGAGCATCTGCCCAAGCCTCCGATGGAGGCTCCACGTTGAGGCCGTACGCTGGAGGATCCTCTGCCCGCCACCTTCGACTCCTTCGCCCTCCTCTTCGCCGCGAATGCGGTGGAACGGTAGCGTTTGTCCATGCGACTCGGCGTGCTGGACATCGGCTCGAACACCGTCCACCTACTCGTCGTCGACGCCCATCGGGGCGCCCGGCCGATGCCCGCCTACTCCCACAAGGAGGGGCTCCGCCTGACGGAGTACCTGGGGAAGGACAACCGGCTGCAGGACAAGGGCGTCGAGCGGTTGTGCGCCTTCGTCGAGGAGGCCGTGCGCATGGCCGAGGACAAGGGGGTGGAGGACCTGCTGGCCTTCGCCACCTCGGCCGTGCGCGAGGCGGTCAACGGCGAGGAGGTGCTGGCGCGCGTCGAGGACGGCTGCGGCGTGCACATCGAGGTGCTGTCCGGGCGCGACGAGGCCCGCCTGACGTTCCTGGCCGTGCGCCGGTGGTTCGGCTGGTCGTCGGGACGGCTGCTGGCCTTCGACATCGGGGGCGGCTCGCTGGAGATCGCCGCCGGGGTGGACGAGGAGCCCGACGTGGCCGTGTCGCTGCCGCTGGGCGCGGGGCGGCTGACCCGCGACTGGTTCACCGCCGACCCGCCGTCCGCCGACGAGGTGCGCAAGCTGCGCAAGCACGTACGCACCGAGATCGCCCGCACCGTCGGCGACGTCGCCCGGTTCGGCGAGCCCGACCGCGCGGTGGCCACCTCCAAGACCTTCAAGCAGCTGGCCAGGATCGCCGGGGCGGCGCCCTCCAGCGACGGCCCGTACGTGCCGCGCTCGCTGTCCAGGGAGAACATGGCCGACTGGGCGGTCAAGCTCACCACCATGACGGCGAGCGAGCGGGCGGAGCTCGCCGGCGTGTCCGAGGGAAGGGCGGCGCAGCTGGCGGCCGGGGCGCTGGTGGCCGACGCGGCCATGGACCTGTTCGAGGTGGATCGGCTCGAGGTGTGCCCGTGGGCGTTGCGCGAGGGCGTGATACTGCGCCGGCTGGATCTCCTGCCCGGACGTCATGACCAGTCCACCGCCTCGACCGGCTCGACCGTCGCGTCCAAGTAAGGGCGATATAGCCCCAAATATCGGCATAGACCGCCGAACGGCGGGCAATTTCCGCCAAATGGTGGAAGTGCTGGGCACCATCGGATCGCTGCTGGTCGTCCTCCTGCTGATCGTCCTGTCCGTCCTCATCATCTCGGTGGTCGCCCTGGTCGCGCTCGCGGCCTTGGCGGGGTCGATGACCGACTGGCGCGGGCTCTGGCGGCGGCTGACCCGCAGGGAGGCAGGGCTGACCTTGAAGCTCAGCGGGAGCACGGTGCCCGAACGGCGGCGGGCGGAGCTCAGCGGCGCGACGCCGCGGCTGCGGCGGCGCTTCCGGCTCGGCGGCCCGGCGCCTGAAGACGAGGCCCCGGAGCGCCGGCGCCTCGGCGGGGCCCCGCGCCGCTCCGGGCGCCGCGGCCGCCGGCCGATGGAGCGGCTGTAGGGGTCACTTGGTCATGAGGTGCGGGCCCGCCGAGCCCGGCGCGTACCGCAGCCGTTTCTCCAGGCACACCATGGCCCCGTTATCGCGTCTGTTGGCGAAGCGGATGTCGTCGGCGAGCGCGCGCATGATCTGCAGGCCACGTCCGTGCTCGGCCCCCGGCTCCGGATCGACGATCTTGCGCGGGTCGAAGCCGTTCCCCGTGTCCACGACCCTGATGACGCACAGGTGATCGTGGACGGCCGCGCTGACGGTGTATTCGTCGCTGGGCGCGGCATGCCTGACCACGTTGGCGCAGGCCTCGGTGAGCATGAGTTCGATGTCGTCGCGGATCTGCGGCTCGACGCCGAGCGACCGCAGCGTGCCGTCCAGCATCTGCCTGATCAGCGGGACGCTCGCCGCATCCCTGGGCAGTCGGAGCGCTATCGTGGCCTCCACTGAGCCTCCTCCCGTCTGGATGCGTCCGTGCCTCCTGCCCCCGATCCAGTTCGCCAATCGTCCCATTCGGGGTTAAAAGTCCGGAAAAGTCATATCTCCAGCAGTCGCCTGGCCACTTCTCTGCAGGCCTTGTCGACCTCGTCCTCGGTGAGATCGTCCTGCAGCGTCAGCCACTTGCCCGCGTGCAGCGCGAACAGCGCGAGCGCCCGGCTGATCCGGTCCACGGCGGGGTCGCCCGGCTCGCTCATCTCCGCCGTCAGCGCCAGCATCGTCTCGCGCATCTTCGCGATCTTCGGATGGTCGCGCATCGCCGTCTGGTTGCGCTCCAGGAATCTCGCGACCTGGAGGGTGCGGGGCAGTTTGAGGTTCTCGGCGTAGCGCTCCAGCAGCTCGCGCCGCATCTCCAGGGTCTTCGGCTGGGATTTGGCCCAGGCGAGCAGGTCCTCGATCTCGGCGATGCGGAGATCGACCAGGCTCGCCACGATGTCGTCCTTGGTCTTGAAGTGGTAGTAGAGGGCGGCCTTGGTCACACCGAGCTCCTCGGCGATCTCCCGCAGCGAGGTCGCCTCGTACCCCTGCTCGGTGAAGAGCCGCAGCGCGACCTCCTGAATTCGCGTCCGTGTGTCTTCCCGCACTTTGCACCTATTTCAACTTGACGGCCGACAGGTAAGTATTTACCTTATTCTATGCTTGCCGGTCGGCAAGTAAGCAAGATCTCGAAGCTGGGGGGTGTGCGGTGGCGGAGGCAGTCGGACGACGCAAAGAGGTCATGGTCGTGTTGCCGGGGCTGATGCTGGCGATGGTGCTGGCGATGCTGGACAACATGATCGTGGGCACGGCCATGCCGCGGATCGTGGGAGAGCTCGGGGGTCTGTCGCATCTGTCCTGGGTCGTGACGGCGTACGTGCTGGGCACCACCGTCTCGACCCCCATCTGGGGCAAGATCGGCGACCTGTACGGGCGCAAGACCATCTTCTTGATCTCGATCGTCCTCTTCATGATCGGCTCCGCGCTGTGCGGCATGGCCGGGTCGTCGCTGCTCGGCGGGCCGGACGGCGGCATGGCCCAGCTGATCGCGTTCCGCGCGATACAGGGGCTCGGCGCGGGCGGCCTGATCGTGAACGTCATGGCGATCATCGGCGACCTGGTGCCGCCCCGCGAGCGCGGCCAGTACCAGGGAGTCATGGCCGGCGTCATGTCGCTGGCGATGATCGCCGGCCCGCTGGTCGGCGGCTTCATCACCGACCACCTCGACTGGCGCTGGGCCTTCTACGTGAACCTGCCGGTCGGCGCGGTCGCGCTGGTCCTCATCGTGACGAACCTGCGCCTGCCCAAGCTGCACAACCGCGTGCGCATCGACTGGGCGGGCGCGATCCTGCTGTCGGTCAGCATCACCGCGATGGTCCTCATCACGACGTGGGGCGGCAACCAGTACGCGTGGGGCTCCTGGCAGATCCTCGCCCTGGCCGCGGTCGCCGTGCTCACGCTGGCGGCGTTCGTGCTCGTCGAGCGCAAGGCCGCAGAGCCGATCATGCCGCTGCAGCTGTTCGGGAACCGCAACTTCACGCTGATCTCCGTCATCGGGTTCCTGCTCGGCTTCGCCATGTTCGGCGCGATCAACTTCCTGCCGCTGTTCCAGCAGACCGTGCAGGGCGCCAGCGCCACCAACTCCGGCCTGCTGCTCCTGCCGATGATGGGCGCGGCCATGGTCGTGTCGCTGTTCGTCGGCAAGGCCATCACCAGCACCGGCAAGTACAAGATCTACCCGGTGATCGGCGGGGTCGGCATGGCGGCGGGCATGGGGCTGCTGTCCACGATGGACGTCACCACGCCCACCTGGCTGACCGGCGTCTACATCGCGGTGCTCGGCCTCGGCATGGGTTTCCTCATGCAGACCACCATGCTGATCGCCCAGAACAGCGTCGAGCAACGGGACCTGGGTGTGGCCAGCAGCGCGAGCACGTTCTTCCGGTCGATCGGCGGCTCGTTCGGCGTGTCGCTGTTCGGCGCGATCTTCAACAACCACTTCCTGTCGGAGCTGACCGGCAGGTTCGGCCCGCAGGAGGCGGAGCGGATCGCCACGGGCGGCGGCAGGATGGACCCCGCGGCGCTCGCCCAGATGCCGGCGGCCCAGCGCACCGGGCTGATGGAGTCACTGGCCACCTCGATCTCCGGCGTCTTCTGGTGGGCCATCGCGTTCGCGGTGGTGGTGCCGGTGCTGGCGGCCTTCATCAAGGAGATCCCGCTGCGCGGCGCCGACCCGGTGGAGGCAGCGCCTGAGGGGGAGCCCGTCACGCCGGCGGCAAAGTGAACAGCTGGTCGAGCGCGGTCATCTTGAACAGGCCGCGCAGGTAGGGCGTCAACGCCACCACGTTGACCACGGCGTCGGCGTCCGCGGCCCGCTGCCGCAGGCCCACGAGCGCGGCCAGGCCGGAGGAGTCGATGAAGGTGAGCGCCGACAGGTCCACGTCGATCCTGCGGTAGCCCGCCGCGAAGGTCAGGGCCGCGACTTGGGACACCGAGCCGTGGTCGAGGTCGCCGCTGAGCGCGAGCGCGACGGTCGCCGCGTCGGGGGCGGCGACCTCGATGCGCAGCGGCATCCTGTCGAGCACGTCACTCAGCTTAGCGAGCCGCGGAAAAAGGGGAGGCGCGGGTGCGGCGAACCCTGCACAATGCCATCCCATGTACGCCTTCAGCCGGCCGCGGGCCGAGGACGCCGCCGTCATCCACGAGCTCGTCGCCGCCTACGACACCGCGGTGATCGGCCGGCCGGACATGACGCTGGACGACATCGCCGACGAGCTGGTCGAGCCCGGCTTCGACCTCGGCAAGGACGGCTGGCTCGTCCGCGACGCCGACGGCACTCTGCTGGCCTGGGCCTGGGCGTGCGCCAACGGCGACAGCGACAAGGTGGACATCGAGGTGATCGTCCGCCCGGGTGTCGAAGGGCTGCACGGCGAGCTGTGGGACGCCGTGACCACCCGCGCCCGCGAGCTGGCCGCCGAGCGCGGCCACGACGGCGTCACCGCGGACATCGGCGTCTACCGCCCCGACCACGCCAAGCAGGCCCTCGCCAAGGAGCACGGCTTCGAGCCGGCCACCAGCTTCCACCGCATGCGCATCGACCACGACGGCCCCGTCGAGCCGCCCGCCCCGCCGGCCGGGCTCACGCTGCACAGCGGCGAGAGCGACGAGGTCCGGCGCGAGGGCCACCGGGTCCACCAGGAGGGTTTCGCGCAGCACTTCGGCTTCGTCAAGCTGGACTACGACCAGTGGCACGAGCGGCGGCAGGCGATGAGCACCACCGACTGGAGCCAGCTCACGCTCGCCCGCCTCGACGGGAGGCCGGCGGCGGTGCTCATCGGCAACAACCAGTTCGTGGTGGACGAGGACTGCGGTTACGTGGCCACGCTGGCCGTGCTGCCCGAGTTCCGCGGCCGGGGTCTGGGGCGCTTCCTGCTGCGCCACGCGTTCGCCGCCGACGCCGCCCGCGGCCGCAAGGGGACCATCCTGCACGTGGACTCCAACAACACCACGCCGGCGCTGGGGTTGTACGAGTCGGCGGGCATGCGCCAGGTCCTGGCCATCGACGTCTGGCGCCGCCGCCTCTGAGGCGATGGAACACGTGGGTCAGACGTCGGAGCCGCCTGACCAACAGTCGATGGCGCGCTTGATCGGCCTCCGGGAAGCCTCTGCGGCAAGCTGAGGCCGCACTGCGGGGAGGGCCCGCCGGTCTGCCGGCGGCGTGCCGGCGCCCGCTCATCGTGGCACCCCTTGGTGATGGCTCTGCCCCGCTACCCTTGCACGCGTGCACGCCATCGCATCCGCATCCAGCCACCACGCACAAGGAGGTGGCCTTGGTGGCTATGTTGGACACACCTCAGCAGATCCACTCCGCCGACCCCGGAGCAGGGACGAAACGGGGCGCGGAGGCCTCCGGGCAACGGAGTGCCCACCTGGTCGAGGGGAGACCCTCACCGCCTCATCTGGTAGCGAGGGTGTCACCCGCGCGAGCGGAGCAGGGAGTCCGGTTCCTCTCCGGCTTGAAGGCCGGAGTATCCACGGAGAAGGCCGGATGACACGTTTGGGGGATCTGTGAGCGCTTGCTGTGGTCCGGGCAGGGAGGGCGCCGCCGGGACGCACCAGGAACCAGTGATCACCGTGCGGCGCACGGCGCCGCGCGGGATGGTCCGCATTCCCGGCGGTACGTTCCTCATGGGCGGGAACGACCCCGACGGCCGCCCCGAGGACGGCGAAGGGCCGGTCAGGGAGGTGCGGCTGGACCCGTTCATGATCGATCCGACGTGCGTGACGAACGCGCAGTTCGCCACGTTCGTCAAGGAGACCGGCTACGTCACCGAGGCCGAGCGGATCGGGTGGTCGTTCGTGTTCCGGCAGTTCGCCACGGCCGGGGTGATGGACGCGACCGTGCCGGGGGCGCCCTGGTGGGCGGGCGTGGAGGGGGCCACGTGGCGCTCGCCCGAGGGTCCGGGCTCGTCGATCGGCGACCGGCAGAACCACCCGGTCGTGCACGTGTCGTGGCACGACGCCACCGCGTACGCCGCGTGGGCCGGCAAGCGGCTGCCCACGGAGGCGGAATGGGAGATGGCGGCCCGCGGCGGACTGGAGCAGAAGAGGTTCCCGTGGGGCGACGAGCTGGCGCCCAAGGGGCGGCAGCGGTGCAACATCTGGCAGGGGCGCTTCCCGGCCGCGCCGAGCAAGGGGACGATGCCGGTCAAGTCGTTCCAGCCCAACGGGCACGGCCTCTACAACGTGTCCGGCAACGTGTGGGAGTGGACCGCCGACTGGTGGGGCACGACCTGGGAGCCGTACGCCGAGAACCCGGGCGGGCCCGCCGAGGGCGCGGCGAAGGTGATCCGCGGCGGGTCGTACCTGTGCCACGACTCCTACTGCAACCGCTACCGGGTGGCCGCCCGCACCGCCAACACCCCGGACTCCTCGACCGGACACACCGGTTTCCGCTGTGCGGCAATACGCTGATCGCATGTCACGAACCCTGCGACTGTTGATCACCGGCGGCGGCACCGGTGGTCACACCTATCCGGCCCTGACCACTCTGTCGGCCGTCCAGCGCCGCCGGGTGCCGCACGACGTGCTCTGGGTCGGCACGGCCAGCGGCCTGGAAGCCAGGATCACGGCCGAGCACGGCATCCCGTTCAAGGCGATCACCACGGGCAAGCTGCGCCGCCGCCCGAACCTCAAGGAGCTGGGCACCAACATCGCCGACGTGTTCCGCATCCCGGTGGGGGTGTTCCAGGCGATCGGGCACGCGGCCCGCTACCTGCCCGACGTGGTGCTGTCGACGGGGGGTTACGTGGCGGTGCCCATCGGGGTGGCGGCCAAGCTGATCCGGCGGCCGCTGGTCATGCACGAGCAGACGACCGTGGTGGGCCTGGCCAACCGGATCCTGGCCAGGCTGGCGACGAGGATCGCGCTGTCACACGAGTCGTCGCTGGACTACCTGCCCGCCTCGGCCAGGAAGAAGGCGGTGGTGACGGGCAATCCGATCAGGCCGGAGCTGCTGCAGGGCAACCGGGCGGCGGCGTACGACATGTTCGGGCTGACGTTCGAGGTGCCGCTGATCTACGTGACGGGCGGCGCGACGGGCAGCAAGCAGATCAACACGCTGATCACGGAGATCCTGCCGCGGCTGCTGCCGCACGCGCAGGTCGTGCACCAGTGCGGGCCCGCCTGGATCGACCACATGCGGGCCGTCCAGCTGCCCGCCGACCTGGCCGAGCGCTACCACCCGGTGCCGTACGTGGGCGGGGAGCTGGCCGACCTGTTCGCCGCCGCCGACGTGGTGATCTCGCGCAGCGGCGCCGGGACCGTCTCGGAGCTGACCGCCATCGGCAAGCCCGCCGTGCTGATCCCGCTGATCCCGACCGGCGGCGACGAGCAGCGCAAGAACGCCTCCTACCTGGCCTCGGCGGGCGCGGCGCGAGCGCTGCTGGAGCCGCATCCGACGGCCGGCCAGCTGCTGGCCGAGCTGATGCCGTTGCTGGCCGATCCGGGGTTGCGGGCGTCGATGGGGCAGGCCGCCGCCAAGCTGGGCCGCGTGGACGCCGCCGACGCGCTGTGCGACCTGCTGCTGGAAGTGGCGCACGGCGGGGCTCAGTCCCCGTCGTCCGGCTCTTTCGGCGGGGCCGGGTCGAGGTAGCCGAACACCTCGCGGGCGGAGCTCACGCTCCGCCTCAGCGCCTGTTCGAGGCTGTCGGCGTCGGCGGCGAGCCGCTCCAGCTCGGGTACGGCGAAGCCGTCCGCCCCGGTCTCGGCCACCAGCTCCTCGTACTGGTGCAGCCGGCCGCGCAGCTCCTCGATCTGCTGGTGGGCGCGGTAGGCGCGCTCGGCCTCGGTGACGTTGGCCGCGTAACGTTCCAGCGCCTCGACCCGGGCCACCACGGCGGCCTCGCTGCCGTCGAGCGCGCGGGCCAGGGGCGCGGCCACGGCCTCGACCTCGGGCGTGAGCCCCCGCGAGACGGTCTCCCTGTGCTTGGCGCGCAGCGCCGACAGCTTGGCCAGCAGCCGGGCGATCTCCCACTCCTGGGCGGGCAGCATCACCGCGTTGCGCGCGTCGTCCAGCAGGCCTTCGGTGTTGACCCGGGAGCCGGTCACGGTCGCGATGGCCCGCTGGGCGCGGGTGAGCAGCCTCCTGGAGGACTCGTCGAGGTCGTCGGTCAGCACATAGCGGCCCTCGTACCAGCGCAGCTGCTCGTAGATGTCGCGCTCGAAGTCGTCTTCCTCGTCGCCCGGCAGGTCGTTGCGGACGAACAGCACGATCATGAGGGGAATGCCGAAGAGCACGAGCATGAGCAGGCCGAGTCCCCTGCCCGCGGCGCCTAAACCGAGCATCAGCCCGAAGAAGGCCACGGTGGCGAAGGCCGCCACCATGCGCCAGTGCGCGCTCGACAGGAGTCTGCGCGGTTGCGGGACCCAGCCCTGGCGCATCTTGATGAGCACCCGCCGGCTCTCTCTCAGCAGCTGCGCGTCGTCCGGCGGTACTCCGGGATCTACCACCACATCCGCCACAAAATTGGATCCTAAGCGAAGTCACCCCCTAAGGTGGCGAAAAGCCTCGTGTGCGGAGCTGACACTGTCTCGTAACGCCTGCTCAAGGCGGTCGGCGTCTTCCGACAATCTGCCGAGTTCCGGTACGGCGGTCTCGTCGGCGCCGGACTCCGCGAGGAGCTCCTCATAGCGGGGCAGCCTGGCGCTGAGTCGCTCGATCTGATGCCTGGCGCGGTAGGCGCGCTCGGCGTCGGCGACGTGGCCGGCGTAACGTTCCAGAGCCTCGACGCGGGCGAGCACGGCCCGGTCGCTGCTGTCGAGCGCCTGGGCGAGGGGCTCGGCCACGGCCTCCACCTCCGGCGTCAGTCCCTCGGAGACGACCTCCTGGTGCTCGGCGCGTAACTCCGACAGCTTGGCCAGCAGCCGGGCGATCTCCCACTCCTGGGCGGGCAGCATCACTCCGTTGCGCGCGTCGTCCAGCAGGCCCTCGGCGTTGACCCGGGACCCCATGACCTGCTCGACGGCCGTCTGGGTGCGGGCCATGAGGGCGCGGGCGGGCTCGTCGAGGTGGTCGCGCAGGACGTAGCGGCCGGCGTACTCGCGGCTCTTGTCGTGGACGTCGCGTTCGAGCGCCTGGCGGCGTTCGACCTCGGCGTCGGGCCCGGTCCTGACCAGGACGGCGACGGTCAGCAACGCGGCCCCCGTCATGATCACGACGAAGGGGGTGTACAGCCCGGCGATGAAGAGGACCAGGCCGTACAGGGCGGCCACCACGGCCGTCCCGCTGACGGCCAGCCTGGCGATGAAGCCGGCCGGGGGGCGCAGGCGCCTGTGCACGGGCGTCCAGCCGGCGTGGATGCGGGCGAGGAGCTTGCGGTTGTCACGCAGAAGGTTCGCCGCGTCGCGGGGCACCGCCGGATCGACTATCACCTTCGCCTGACGTCCGGGCACATCATTGATCCTATGTGGCGCTCTGTCCGGGCGTCAGCCTTCAAGGTACCGGAACGCCTCGTGGGCGGACTTGACGCTGCGGCGTAAGGTGCGCTCCAGCGTGTCGGCGTCCTCGGCCAGCCGCTCGATCTCGGGGACGGCGAACGTGTCGGCGCCCGACTCCGCGAGGAGCTCCTCGTAGCGCGGCAGCCGCGAGCGCAGCTCCTCGATCTGGCCGCGGGCGTGATAGGCGCGCTCGGCCTCGGCGACGTGGGCGGCGTAACGTTCCAGAGCCTCCACGCGGGCGACCACGGCGGCCTCGCTGTTGACCAGCGCCCGTTCGAGCTGCTCGACCACCGCGCCGACCTCCGGCGCGAGCCCTCTGGCCAGCAGCTCTCTGTGCTCGGCGCGCAGCGCGGACAGCTTGGCCAGCAGGCGGGCGATCTCCCACTCCTGGGCGGGCAGCATCACGGCGTTGCGCGCGTCGTCCAGCAGGCCCTCGGCGTTGACGTGGGAGCGCAGCACCGAGCCGATGGCGCGCTGCGCCCTGGTCAGGACGAGCCCGGCCTCCCGGTCGAAGTCGTCCGCCAGGAGGTAGCGGCCGTCGTACCAGCGGGCCTGCTCGTACACGTGGCGCTCGTGCGGGCGGTCGTCCTCGGGCAGCTCGCTCATGGAGGCGATCTTGACGAGGACGATGAAGACGTACGTGCC
The DNA here is from genome assembly GCF_044465905.1 of Nonomuraea sp. NPDC049480. Lineage (NCBI taxonomy): Bacteria > Bacillati > Actinomycetota > Actinomycetes > Streptosporangiales > Streptosporangiaceae > Nonomuraea > Nonomuraea sp. NPDC049480. Next base: position 274,343 of record NZ_JBITMD010000006.1, on the reverse strand, counting down.
GAGCAGCACGAACCCGGCCGGCGCGAGCGGGGAGGCCAGCAGGACGGCCATGAGCGCGATCACCACGGGTGTGGCGGCCAGCAGCATGGCGCTGGAAGGGCTCCTGCGGCGCTGGAGGCGCACCTCGGCGGAAGGCACCCATCCGGCCCGCACCCTCGACAGCAGCGGAGCATTGGCACGCAACAATCCGGCGATCTCCGGGGGTACTCCCGGATCGACGACCACACCCACGCTCTGTCCTGGCACCCTGGCGCCCCCCAAGCTCGTGATGGGTGGATATTACGTAACATTCTGGCTGCGTGTCAGCCTCGAAAGGGTCAGAGCCGGGAACCACCAGTTGCGCTCGCCGAGCACCTCCATGGCCGCGGGCACCAGCACCAGCCGCACCACCGTGGCGTCGACCAGCACCGCGACGGCCAGCCCGACGCCCATGATGCGCAGCGCGCGGTCGTCGAACGTGCCGAAAGCGGCGAACACGCAGAACATGATCGTAGCCGCCGCGGTAATGACGCGGGCGGTGGCGGCGAGTCCGTCGGCGACCGCGCGGCCGTTGTCGCCGGTCTTCAGATACTCCTCCCTGATGCGGGAGAGCAGGAACACCTCGTAGTCCATCGACAGCCCGAACGTGATCACGAACAGCATCATCGGCACCCACGCGTCCACCGGCCCCGCCGTGCCCTGGCCGAGCACGTCCAGCTGGAAGACCGCCACGACCACGCCGTAGGCGGCACCGATGGACAGCAGGTTCACGACGATGGCCTTCACCGGCAGGACCAGGCTCCGGAACACTCCGGCCAGCAAGGCGAACGACGCCAGCAGCACCGCGCCGACGGTCCACGGCAGCCGCTCGCCGGAGTAGCGCGCGTAGTCGACGGCGGCGGCTGTCGATCCGGTGACGAGCACCGGCTCGGGCAGTTCGGCGCGCAGACGGTGGATGAGCTCGGTGGTCCGCTCGTCCTGGTGGCCGGTGTCCGGCACCACGACCGCGGCCCGCTCCCCCGCCCGGAACGCGCTCGCCACGCCGGGAGTGGCGGCGGCCTCCCGGACCACGTCGTCGACGGGCGTCGTGCCACGGACAGCCAGGATGAGCGGCCCTTCCGCGCCCGGCCCGAACCCCTTGACGATCAGGTCGTGGGCGCGCCGCGTGGTGTCGGTGACCGGCCGGTTGCTCGCGTCGGACCAGCCGACGCGCAACTGGAGGGCGGGCAGGGCCAGCAGGACGAGCAGCCCGAACGCCACCGCCCCGGTCATCCACGGCCTGCGCTGGACGACCCGGCTCCACCGGTACGCCAGGGGCCGCCGCCCTGCCTCGCGATGCGGCAGGGCGAACCTGTCGATCCTGGCGCCGATCATCCCGAGCAGGGCCGGCAGGAGGGTGAGCGCGGCCAGCATCACCATGAGCACCCCGCACCCGGACGCCAGCGCGAGCCCGCCGCCCAGCGCAGGGCCGAGCGACAGGATCCCCGCACCCGTCGCGATGACGATCAGCCCGGCGAACAGCACGGACCTGCCCGCCGTACGCATGGCCCGTTCGACGGCCGCCTCCACGCCGAGCCCGTCCTTCAGTCCGGCGCGGAACCTGGTGACGATCAGCAGCGCGTAGTCGATGCCGACGCCGAGCCCCAGCATGATCGTGAGGTAGACGGCGTAGCTCGGCGTGCTGACGACGTTGCCGAGCACGCCGAGGAGCGCGACGCCGCAGGTCACGCCTACGATGCCGATCAGGAGCGGGAGGGCGGCCCCGATCAGGGAGCGGAAGGCGACCAGCAGCACCACGGCGGCGGCCAGCAGGCCGATGCCCTCGGTGAGCCCTCCGGGCGAGAAGTCCGCGAAGTCGTCCCCGGCCAGCTCGACCGTCACACCGGGGGCCTGGAACGTGTCGCGGAGTTCCTTCAGCCGGCGCGCGGTGTCCTCGTCGGGGTAGTCGATGGGGATGGCGGCGACGGTCCCGTCCGGGGAGACGCGCTGGGCGTCCGTGGCCACGTGCACGCCTGGGACGGCGTTCATGCGGGTGACCAGCGCGGTCACGGCCTGATCTGCGGACTCCACGCCGGACCCGGCTGACACGACCAGCGTGCCCGGGGGCTCGTGAGCGGCCTCCCCGAGCAGCTCGGCGGCCTGCTGGCTTTCCGAGCCGGGGAGTGTGAAGTCGTCGTCGGAGGGCGCCGGCCAGAAAGCGGCGGCCGCGACGAGCGCGGCGGCGAGGACCGGCCAGAGGACGACGACGAGTTTTCTGCGGCGGAGACATAGTCGGATCATGCGGCGACGGTAGAGATCGCGGACGCCCGCGGTCGTCCCGCACCCGCGGTCACCCCGCTACGTCGTCCGCGGTAGCAGGCGTCCCGGGGCGGTGCGCGCGGCGGAAGCGCGCGACACCGGGCGCGGACGACACCGGGCGCGGACGACACCGGGCGCGGACGACACCGGGCGCGGGCGTGGCCGGCGTGGCGGCGTGGCCGGGTGAGTGCCGGACGGTCAGGTGGCCTGGCCCGGGCGGACCAGGCCGGTTTCGTAGCCGAGGACGACCAGTTGGGCTCGGTCGTGGACGCCGAGCTTGGTCATCATGCGGTTCACGTGCGTCTTGACGGTGAGAGGGCTCATGACGAGGCGCTCGGCGATCTGGGCGTTGGTCAGGCCCATGGCGACTCGCGCCAGGACCTCACGCTCGCGGTCGGTCAGCGGGGCCAGCCGGGCGGCGTCCAGGTGGGCCGGCCGGGCGGTGAACTCTTCGATCAGCCGACGGGTGACGCCGGGTGACAGGAGGGCGTCGCCGCGGGCGGCCACCCGGACGGCGTGGCGGATCTCGGCCGGCTCGGCGTCCTTCACCAGGAAGCCGCTGGCTCCGGAGCGGAGCGCCTCGTACACGTACTCGTCCAGGTCGAAGGTGGTGACCACGACGACCCGCACACCGGCGGCCGTCAGCGTCCTGGTGGCCTGGAGGCCGTCGAGCTCGGGCATGCGGATGTCCATCAGGACGACGTCCGGCTGGAGCCGGCCGGCCAGGCGCACCGCCTCGACGCCGTCGGCGGCCTCGCCGACCACGGTCATGTCGTCCTCGGTGTCGAGCAGGGCGCGCAGGCCCGCCCGTACCAGCGGCTGGTCGTCGGCGAGCAGGACGGTGATCACGTCGGCAGCCTCGCGGTGACGCGGAAGCCGCCGTCAGGGGCGTTTCCCGTGGTGAGCCGGCCGCCCACGGCGGCGACCCGCTCGGCCATGCCCGTCAGGCCGTGCCCGCGCGGCGCCTGGCTCCCCTGCCCGTCGTCGTCCACCCGCACGGTCACGGCTCCCGTCTCGTAGGCCAGCGTCACGGTCGCCGTGGTGGCGTTCGCGTGCCTGATGGAGTTGGTCAGGGCTTCCTGCACCACACGGTAGACGGTCAGGTCGGCGGCCGGAGGGAGAGGCCGCCGCTCGCCCTCGACGCCGAGCGTCACGGGCAGCCCGGCCGTCCGCAGGAGCCCGGGAAGCTGCGCGCATCCGGGCGAGGGACGTCGCGGCTCGGCCAGGCCGTGGGGGGCGGCGGTGCCGGGGCGGAGGACGCCGAGGACGGCCTTCATCTCCGCCAGGGCCTGGCGGCTGGAGGTGCGGATGACCAGGAGGGCGGCGGCGGCTTCGGGCGGTCCGCCGGCTCGTTCCACCGCCTCGGCGGCCACGGCGGCGTGCAGCGCGATCACCGACACCGTGTGCGAGGTGACGTCGTGCAGCTCTCTGGCGACCCGCAACCGCTCCTCCTGGGCGCGCCGCAGAGCCTCCTCCTCGCGGGTGCGCTCGGCCTCCTCGGCACGCCGCTCCACCTCCTCGGTGTAGGCGCGCCTGGCCCGCGACACCTCCGCCGGCTGGGCCGTGACCAGCACGAGCAGCGCCCAGATGACGACGGCGATCGCGACGTCGGCCTCCCACCTCACAGCCGCCGCCACCCCGGGCACCGCCACCAGGAACGCCGCGCCCGCCCACCCGGCGAGCCGCCGCCCGGCCGCGATGGCCGAGAACAACGCGATCAGCGCGGGCACCGCCCACAGCGACAGCGCGTACCCGAGTGCGAACAGGCCCGCCTCCGCGCCCGCGCACGTGGCCAGCGCCAGGTCCGGCCGCCGCGGCAGCCAGGCCAGGCCGAGCGCCGTCGCGGCGAGCAGCGCGTAGCCGAGCAGGTCGAGCGGCCGGGCGTCCGGCTGGTTCCCGGACGCCATGCCGGCCGAGAAAAATACCACCACCGCCGCGCCACAGACCAGGGCGATCGTCTTCACCCCCGCACCGTAGTTCGCCCCGGCCCCGCCACGCGATACTCCCGTCGCAGCAGTCCGGGTACGGCCAGCGCGGCAGCCACGCAGGCCATGGGGATGGCCGGCAGCACGTAGCGGTGGTCGAAGTCGAGCGCGGCAACCGGCGCGACGAGCAGGAACACCGCGAACGACCACGGCAGGAGCGCGGAGCGCGGGCGCGCCAGAACGCCCGCCCCGCCTGCCAGGAGCACGACGCCGAAGAGGCTCCCGTGCAGGAACCACGGGTACTGGTAGACGGCCAGGACCGAGGCGTACGGCTCGACGGAGCGCATGCCGCGGAGGTCCGGGTCGTACTCCTGCCGCACCTTGCCGACCAGGGCGTGCTCCTCCGGGAGCGGCCACGAGCCTCGCGGGAAGGTCGTGGACGGGGTCATCCGCGCCGGGTGGGCGACCGGCTGCCAGGTGAAGGCGAGCGAGGTGTCCCGGGCCACCTCGCGCAGGTAGTCGAGGGGCTGGGCGGCGATGGCGGCGAGCGCGAACGACCTGGCCAGGTCGTTGTGGGCGAACCGGTCGCCGGGCAGCCGGTTGAGCGGGGCCCGTGGATCCCAGACGTACTCGGAGGCGGCGTCGAGGACCGTGCCGTTCGGGCAGAGCGCGGCCAGGTCCGGGCCCGGGCGGATGACCGAGCAGTCGGCGAAGGTCATGGTACGGGCCCACAGGGCGACTCCGTCCGAGCCGCTCAGCGCGAACCTGCCGTGGTGCTGGGCGTACCAGCCGGCGTAGGCGAGCAGCGGCAGCAGGCCCGCCACCGCCAGGGCCGCGGCCTGCCGCCACGACGCGCGGCGCAGCAGCACGTACAGGGCGGCCAGGCCGATCAGCGGCACGGCGGCGGTGCGGGTCAGGCCGGCGAGCGCGAGCAGCAGCCCGGCCGCCGCGGCCGCCCGCGCGGACGGCTCCCGCCGCCACAGGAGCGTGAGCAGGGCGGCCGTGATGAGGAAGATGACCAGCGTGTCCGACAGCACGGCGTGCTCCAGGCGGACGAACGCCGGATCGAACAGCACCGGGACCGCCGCGAGCGCCGCGCCCCAGCCGGGCACCGATCTGCGGCGCAGCAGCACGTAGATCAGCATGCCGGTGGCCAGGCCCATCGCGTGCTGCACGCCCGCGACCAGCTCCACACTGTGGAAAGGCCGCAGCGCCCGCAGGAACCAGGAGTAGCCGGCCGGATGGAACGCTCCCTGCGGCCGCAGGTGCACGGCCGTGTCCAGGTAGGTGAAGGAGTCGTACCAGTAGAGCCGCGCCGTGTCGTAGCCCAGCATGACCAGCACGCGCAGCGCGGCGGCGAGCAGGAGCACGACCGCGAACAGGCGGTGACCGCGCGCCGGGCCGGTGGCGCGGCGGTCCGGGCGCGGCACCGCGAGCGTGAGCGCCATGATCTTCCCCCCGGGAGAGCCGGGTGGATCCCGGCGTGCGGGGGGTCAGTCCAGCGGGTGGTCGATAACCTGATCGTCACCGATTCCGGTTATGCCGGCGTTATGCGGGGCGGGGCAGACTGACGGCATTTAAGATCTTTAGGGGGCACTGTGCGTGTTCTGGTGGCCGAGGACGAGCGCATGCTCGCCGACTCGATCGCCGAGGGACTGCGCGGCGAGGCGCTGGCCGTGGACGTCGCTTACGACGGGGACGCGGCGCTGGAGCGGCTGGGCGTGCACGACTACGACGTGCTGATCCTCGACCGGGATCTGCCGCTGGTGCACGGGGACGAGGTGTGCAAGGCCGTGGTCGAGCGGGGCTGGCTGGTGCGGGTGCTCATGCTGACCGCGGCCGGCGACGTGCGGTCCCGGGTGGCCGGGCTGTCGCTCGGGGCCGACGACTACCTGCCGAAGCCGTTCGCGTTCGAGGAGCTGGTGGCCAGGGTGCACGCGCTCGGCCGGCGGGCCAGGCGGGCGGATCCGCCGATGCTGGAGCGGGCGGGCGTGCGGCTGGACTGGGCGCACCGGCAGGTGTTCCGCGACGGCCGGTACGTGCCGCTGGCGCGCAAGGAGTTCGGTGTGCTGGCCGAGCTGCTGCGCGCCCAGGGGGCGGTGGTCTCGGCGGAGACGCTGCTGGAGAAGGTGTGGGACGAGCACATCGACCCGTTCACGAACACGGTGCGCACGACGATGATGAAGTTACGCAAGAAGCTCGGCGAGCCCCAGGTCATCGAGACCGTGCCCGGATCGGGGTACCGCATCCCGTGAGCATTCGCCTCCGTTTCGCCCTGGCCAGTGCGGGAGTGTTCTTCGTCCTCTCCGCGCTGGTTCTGGCCGGCCTCTACTTCGTCGTGCAGACGACGCTCCAATACCGCGCCTCCGTCTTCACTCCCGCCCGCGTCCAAACCGTACGGCCCGATTTCGGCTACCTCTCCTACGAGCGGTACGACCAGGTGTACGAGCTCGCCCGCGAGTTCGCGCTCAAGACGCACGCCACCTACCAGAGCAGCGTCCTCTCCAACGTGCGCAACGTCGGCGCCCTCGCCGTGCTCGCCGGCACGGGCGGGACGTTCGGGCTCGGCTGGCGGGCGGCGGGACTGGCGCTCCGGCCGCTCAGAAGGGTCACCGAGACCGCCCGTCAGGTGGCCCAGAGCCACGACCTCACCGAGCGCATCAGCTACGAAGGCCCGCGCGACGAGGTCAAGGAGCTGACCGACATCTACGACACGATGCTCAGCCGGCTGGCGCGCTCGTTCGACGGGCAACGCAGGTTCGTGGCCAACGCCTCGCACGAGCTGCGCACCCCGCTGACGATCAACAGGACGCTGGTGGACGTGGCGGTGCGCAGGCCGGACGCGACCGAGGACGTCAAGCGCCTGGGCGAGTCGCTGCTGCTGGTCAACGCCCGTCACGAGCGGCTCATCGACGGCCTGCTGGCGCTGACCGAGGGCGAGCAGGCGGTGCTGGACCGGCGGCCGTTCGACCTGATGGACGTGGCCGAGCACGTGCTGGACCAGGCGGCCGGAGAGGCGGCCGAGCGGGAGGTGACCATGCACCGGCTGCTCGACTCCGCCCCGACGGCGGGCGAGGCGGTGCTGGTCGAGCGGCTGGTGCAGAACCTCGTGGAGAACGCGATCCGGCACAACCACCCCAAGGGCGAGGTGTGGGTGACGACGCGGCGGCGGACCGAGCAGGTCGAACTGGTCGTGGCCAACACGGGGCTGCAGGTCCCGCCGTACGAGATCGAGACGATCTTCGAGCCGTTCCGGCGGCTGCACGGCGACCGGCTGCGCTCGGACCGGGGCAGCGGGCTGGGCCTGTCGATCGTCCGGGTGATCACCGAGGCTCACGGGGGCACGGTCACGGCCCGGCCGAGGGACGAGGGCGGCTTGACGATCACCGTGGAGCTGCCGGTGGATCCGTCGGCTCCGTGACGCCCTCGTGGATGTCCCAGAGCACCGTCTCCGGGACGCCCGCCTTGACGAGCTGTTCCCAGGTCGCCATCCGGTCGGCCGGGTCGGCGAGCATGGCGCGCAGGAGGGGCCGCAGCGCGGCGTGGTCGGCGCCGTCCTCCGCCCACATCGCGCCGATCGCCCGGTGCATGGCGGGCGAGCGGACCGCGGCCGTCCGCAGCAGCTCCTCCAGGATCGCGACCCGCTCGCGGAACGGCAGGGCACGCCCCTCCCCCAGCGCCCGCAGCAGCAGGTCGAGCAGCCGCCGGTGGTGCGGCGAGTGGCCGGTGGCGACGGCGACGACGGCGTCGCCCATGCCGGAGGTCTCCGTGACGCCGAGCACGACGTCCTCCTCGCCGTCCTCGACCACCCGGCGCGCCGACAGGGCGGTGAGCAGCCCGGTCCAGCCCTCCTCGCCCAGCTGGCCCTTCCACAGGTGGGTGAAGGAGGCCCAGCGCTCCAGGTGACCGGGTCCGGGCAGGAGCGAGGAGACGGCGACCGGCTCGCCGGAGGCGGCGACGATGAGCAGGGTGAGGTTCGCCGAGTACGCGGCCAGGCGCCGGGTCATCGTGTGCCGCACCGGGCGGAAGCCGGTGAAGTGGCGGCGGCCGCGCTCGTGCAGGGAGCGCCGCAGCAGCCCGGTCAGCTGCTCCACGCAGCGGGCCCGCACCGCGGCCGGCACCTCCTCCAGCAGTTCCAGGATGAACCCGACCGTCGGCCCCCGCTCGGCCAGGCAGGAGTGGGAGGTGACCGCGTACAGCAGGTCGTCGTCCACGCTCTGCACCAGCGCGAGCGGCTCGTCCCCGGCCAGGCGGCGCCTGCGGTCCAGGTCGCGCAGCGCGTACATGGTCAGCCAGGCCACCAGGAACTCGCCGAACGTGGAGTGCAGGAACGCGTGGCCGTTCCTGCGCACGAAGAAGAACCGCTCGGTGGCCTTGCGCGCCCAGTCGACGCGGGCGTGCTCCTCGGGGTCGTCCTCGCCCCCGTGGCACAGTGCGGGCAGGTCCCTGTTGAGCGCCTCGTCGGTGATCACCTGGCGGCCGCGGGCCAGCATGGACAGCGCGACCGTGCCGAGCATGACGAGCTCCTGGTCGATGAGCACGCGGCGAGCCCCGCCGGTCTCGCGCTCGGTGAAGTCCCTGAGCAGGACCTCGTAGAGGCGGGAGCGCTTGAGCGGCTCGGCCGCGCCGCGCTGCAGCGCGTTGCCGCCGGCGTCGTAGAGCGCGAGCAGGAGCAGCAGGAGCGGCTGCCTGGCCATCTCGCCGTGGGCGAGCGCGGCCTCGGCGGGCAGGGGCTTCAGGTCGCGCCTGGCCAGCAGGGCGCGGTTGGCCTGGTCCCAGATCTCGAGCCACTGGCGTACCTGGTCGTCCTCGAACGGCTGCAGCTGCAGCGCCAGCAGCCCGTCGGGGAACCTCATCCGCTCGGCCACCACGGTGCGGCTGGTCACGATGACCGCGGCGGGCCGCCCCTGACCGGCCTCCTGCCGCTGGAACTCCTGGACCTGGGCGAGGTAGTCGTAGCGGTTGACGCCGCCCTGCACCAGCTCGTCGAACCCGTCGAGCAGGATCACCGGCAGCGCCCCGTCGGCGGCCGCCACGAGCTCGGCGTACTCGACGTGCTCGTCCAGCATCGCGCCGATGGCCTGCTCGATCTGCTCGGTGACGCTCGCCCGCGCCGCCACGCCCTGCAGGTCCACCCGGATCGGCAGGAACTCCGAGCGGGCCAGCCGGGCGGCCAGAACCTCGGTCAGCTTGGTCTTGCCCGAGCCGGGCTCGCCGAGCACGAGCAGGGGCGCCTGCGTGGCGCGCAGCGAGGTGAGGTGGCCGACGAGGAACGCCTCGGTGTCGGGCAGCAGCCGCCGGCCCTCCCACCACTCACGCTGGGCGGGCGCGGCCTCGCGGGTCAGCTCCGCGACCCGGCAGAGCGGGGTGAGGTAGCCCTCGCCGAGCAGCGGCAGGTAGACGTCCTCGGGGAGCTTGCCGGCCAGCAGGAGCGGCTGGTCGAGGAGGTTCGCGGCCATCCTGGCCAGGTGGATCACGGGGCGGTCGCCGACCCGGGGCGGGGCCAGCTCGGCCAGCAGCCACGCCACCCGCGACAGCGCGGTGGCCGGCTGCGGCCGCTCGGTGACGAGGCTGCGCACGCCGAACTCGTGGCTGTCCAGCGCCAGCGACCGGTAGTCCTCGTCGTAGATGCGCAGCGCGTGCGCGGGCGGCCCCTCGGACAACATCCGGGGCAGCAGGAGCTGGTCGTCGACGGTGAGCTCGTCCCAGACCGGCAGGCCGCCGACGTATCCGGCCATGGCCTCGGACATGCGCAGGTAGGCACGTTCCACGGCCTGACGCGTCTCGGCGTACGGCAGGTGCGGCTCGGGCGTGGGCAGCCGCTGGAGCAGCAGCTCGGCCATCAGCCTGGCGAACCGCTCACGGGTCGGCACGCCGTGGGAGATCTGGTCGGTACGGTCCAGTTTGTCCAGCGTGAACGGCAGCTTGGCCTCGCCGAGCGCCTCGAAGTACGCCGAGACGACGATCACGGCGTGCGCGGCGGCCAGGCGCTGGGTGCGGGTGTGCCGGCCGACGCCGCTGCGTAACTCGCGCATGCGGCCCGCGACGTCCTCGCCGAAGCGCATGACGGACGCGCGCATGTCGGCCAGGCCCAGCACGAGCTGCCCGGCGCCGGCCAGCGCCCAGCCGCTGCGCTCGGCCGCCGCGGCGAAACCGATCACCTTGGCGAGTCTGCCGTCCTTGCATCCGAGGATCCTCAGGGCGTCGGCGTAGCTCGGAGTCTCGATCATGGCCTTCTCCCGGGGAGCGGGGATGTCCCATCATGCGCCGCGTGCGAGCGCCTCGTGTTGGTAGTTACCCGCCCGTCACTTTCCTTTCACGGCCTCGGCGATCTCCGGCAGGGCGGCCGGGTCCTCGATCGTGGACGGCGTGGTGTACGACCTGCCGTCGGCGATGTCCCGCATCGTGGCGCGAAGGATCTTTCCGGAGCGGGTCTTGGGGAGCCGGGCCACCACCATCGCCCGGCGGAAGGCGGCGACCGGGCCGATGCGCTCGCGTACCAGGGCGACCAGCTCGCGTTCGAGGTCCTCGGGGTCGCGTTCCGCGCCTGCCTTCAGCACCACGAAGCCGACCGGGAGCTGGCCTTTCAGCTCGTCGGCCACGCCGATCACGGCGCACTCGGCGACGTCGGGGTGCGCGGCGACGACCTCCTCCATCGCGCCGGTCGAGAGCCGGTGGCCGGCCACGTTGATCACGTCGTCGATGCGGCCCATGACGTAGAGGTAGCCGTCGGCGTCCAGGTGGCCGCCGTCGCCCGTCAGGTAGTGGCCGGGGTGGCGCTCCAGGTAGGAGCGGGCGAAGCGGGCCTCGTCGCGGTAGAGGGTGGGCAGCGCGCCGGGCGGCAGCGGCAGCTTGACGGTGACCGCGCCCTCGACGCCCGGCGGGCAGTCGCGGCCGTCGGCGTCGAGGATGTGGACGTCCCAGCCGGGGACGGGCTTGGTCGGGGAGCCGGGTTTGATCGGCAGGGTTTCGATTCCGACGCAGTTGGCGGCGATCGGCCAGCCGGTCTCGGTCTGCCACCAGTGGTCGATGACCGGGATGCCGAGCAGGTCGGACGCCCAGTGGTAGGTGTCGGGGTCGAGGCGTTCGCCGGCGAGGAAGAGGTAGCGAAGTCCGGACAGGTCCCACTTTTTCGCGAAATTACCTGATGGGTCCTCTTTCTTGATGGCCCTGATCGCGGTCGGCGCCGTGAACAGCGTCCGCACGCCGTGCGTCGACACCACCCGCCAGAACGCCCCGGGGTCCGGGGTGCCGACCGGCTTGCCCTCGTACAGCACGCTCGTGCAGCCGGCCAGCAGCGGCGCGTACACGATGTAGGAGTGGCCCACCACCCAGCCGACGTCGGAGGCCGCCCAGTAGACCTCTCCGGGGGCGGCGCCGTACACGTTGGCCATGCTCCAGTGCAGCGCGACGGCGTGCCCGCCGTTGTCGCGGACGACGCCCTTCGGGACACCGGTCGTGCCGGAGGTGTAGAGGATGTAGAGCGGGTCGGTGGCGGCCACGCTCACGCAGGCGGCCGGCTCGGCGTCGCGGACGAGCGACGCCCAGTCCAGGTCGCGGCCCTCGGCGAGCTCGGCCACGCACTGCGGCCGCTGCAGGATCACGCAGTGCCCGGGCCGATGCCCGGCCTGCTCCAGCGCGGCGTCCAGCAGCGGTTTGTACGCCACCACCCGGGCCGGCTCGATCCCGCACGACGCCGACAGCACGACCTTGGGCCGGGCGTGGTCGATCCGCACGGCCAGCTCCCTGGCCGCGAACCCGCCGAACACCACCGAGTGCACCGCCCCGAGCCGGGCGCACGCCAGCATCGCGACGACCGCCTCCGGCACCATGGGCATGTAGATCACCACGGTGTCGCCGGCGCGCACGCCGAGGTCCCGCAGCATGCCCGCGGTCCGCGCCACCTGGTCGAGCAGCTCGGCGTAGGTGTAGACGCGCACGGAGCCGCTGACGGGGCTGTCGTGGATCAGCGCCGCCTGCCCGCCGCGCCCGGCCGCCACGTGCCTGTCCAGCGCGTTGTGACAGGTGTTGAGCCGTCCGCCGGGAAACCACCGGCCGTCGCCGTAGGACGTGGCGGGCGCCACGTCCCAGTCGATGCCGCGGGCCGCCTCGGCCCAGAACTCGTCGGGATGCCGGATGCTGCGCCGATAAGCTTCGTCATAACCGCCCACTTATCGATCAGACCAGTCCCCGGCCCCATGACGCAAGATGTTCGCGTGAGCGATGACCTGATCCTTTCCGTCGTCATGGGGTCGCGGGCGTACGGGCTCGAAACCGACGACTCGGACACCGACCGGCGGGGCGTGTTCGCGGCGCCGACGGCCGCGTTCTGGCGGCTGGACAAGCCGGCCACACACCGGGACGGGCCGCTGCCCGAGCAGTTCTCGTGGGAGGTCGAGCGTTTCTGCGTGCTCGCCCTCGACGCGAACCCCACGGTCCTGGAGTGCCTGTGGTCCCCCATCGTGGAGGTGATCACCCCGGCCGGGCGGCGGCTGCGCGACCTGCGCGGGGCGTTCGTGTCGGCGAAGGCGCAACGCTCCTTCGCCGGGTACGCCGACGCGCAGTTCCGCCGCCTCGACCCGGCCGCGCCCAAGTGGAAGCAGGCCATGCACATGCTGCGGCTGCTGCTGAGCGGCCTGCACCTGGTACGCCACGGGGAGCCGCTCGTCCAGGTCGGGCCGCACTGGGAGCGGCTGCTGGCGATCAAGCACGGCGAGGTGCCGTGGGCGGAGGTGGACGCCTGGAGGAAGGAGCTCGTGGCCGAACTGGCCGCCGCTCCCGGCGTGCTCCCCGCCGAGCCGGACCGGGAGCGGGTGGAGGAGTTCCTGATCAGCGTGCGTAAGGAGAACCTGTGAACGGGCTGCCCGGCTGGCTTCAAGAGATCCCCGGCGAGCAGCCGTACCCGCTGGCGTTCGCCACGGTGAGCGGCGCGCACCTGTACGGCTTCCCGTCGGTGGACTCGGACGTGGACCTGCGGGGCGTGCACGTACTGCCGGCCGAGGAGGTGGTGGGGCTGCGGGGCGGGCCGGAGACGCTGGAGCGGACGTGGACGCGCGACGACGTGGAGATGGACCTGGTCACACACGACCTGGCCAAGTTCTGCCGGCTGCTGCTCGGGCGCAACGGCTATGTGCTGGAGCAGCTCCTGTCGCCGCTCGTCGTGGCGTCGTCGGCGATGCACGAGGAGCTGGTGGCGCTGGCGCCCGGGTGCGTGACGCGGCATCACGCCCACCACTACCTCGGGTTCGCGCGGACGCAGTGGCGGCTGTACGAGAAGACCCTGGAGCTCAAGCCACTGCTCTACACCTTCCGCGTGCTGGCGACCGGGACGCACCTCATGCGTACCGGGGAGCTGGAGGCGGATCTGACGCGGCTGTACGCGTACGGGCCCGCGTACCTGCCCGACCTGGTGGCGCTGAAGAAGGACGCCGAGCACGGGCGGTCGCCGTCGGTCGAGGGGCTGGAGGCGGACGTGGAGCGGATGACGGCCACGCTGGAGGAGGCACGGGACGCCTCGGCTCTGCCGGAGCGGGCGACGGCCGAGGGAGCGCTGCACGATCTGGTGGTACGGGCGCGGATGGGCTCCGGGGCCGGACTGTGACGCTGGTCGGCAGGGAAGGCGCACTCGACGTCGTCGACCGGGTGCTGGCGCCGGGTCGCCCCCTATGCCATCGGAACAGGCTCTCGACCGGACCTGAAGGCCGCCGATCCGGTCGTCGCGTGTAGCCCATGATCTCGGTACGTGTCTGGTACGTGATCATGGGCACGTGCTCGCCATCGGTGGCAGCGGGTGGCACACCCGGAATGCGAAAGGACCTGCGTTTCCGCAGGTCCTTGCCCATCTTGCGATGTAGATCGTGAGTGCCCCCTGTAGGATTCGAACCTACGCACCCGGCTCCGAGAGAGGGTTGCGGATTTCGGCCCTATTCCGTGAGTGAGCTGCAAGTTTGCATACCAGATGCCCCTCTAGATACGCCGCTGGTCCACAGGGGGTCCACGCTTACATCTGTTGAGTTCGATTCGATCACTCGTTCAGTTCAGATCGATCGTTGTAAGGACGCCGATCAACTGACATGAGTTTCCCGCGCTGGCCCACAATCCACCGCGAGTCACTCTCCCTCACCATCACTCAGGGTTCGCTGCCGCCTGCTCCGTGAAGGTCGAATTCCTGTGTCAGCACCTTGTGCCCGGGGCAGTAGGAACCACTGTTCGATCGTGACTTTTCAGACACTCTCTATATGCGGTTGAGGCCATACCGCCATAACGCTGACGGCGCTCTCATTTGGCGCCAATTGGGATGAACGACGCACTACCTCCATAAACTACTTTTGGCATACTAGCTGAGATCCCCTGTCATAATGGCAACCCCATGCCTGCGGGAGTGCTTGATCTAGATCGATAGGAGGCACTCCCGACTGGCTGAATTAGTTTGTGCGTTTAGTTCGTCGCGAATGGGATTATTGCAGATGACTAAAGAAACACTTACTTTCCTCGGCCGCCCTTGGTGGCAAGGGGTTGCGGCACTGGTGGCCATAGTCGCATTGGCCATCACCGTTTACGGCGTGGTAAGTGCGTCGCCTCAGTCGAATCGAGGGGAGGGCGGCACCAATATCGGCAAATGCAATATAGCGGGCGACGTAAAGGGAAACAACAATGTTTTCCAGTGTAATTCTGAAGAAACTCCGGCGTCATTGCTGCCGACCCGTGGCGATGCTCAGAACAATGGGTTCTCTCCAACGCCTCCCGGCGAATCCGATCGCTCACTGGAAGTGGATCTTATGGGCCCAATGTATGGGGCTCACTGGAACACGTCAGAAATTGATCCAGCACCGTTTAATCCACCGGAAAAGGAGGAGCAGTATAAGGGGTTCGCCATGCGCACGTATGCTCATTTTGAAGACGGGTCCGATGCAACGGGTGGAATTTTTTTCTCGCCACCGTGGAAAATAAACGGGTGGACTAGGGGTGAATTTCTTCTCCCCCGCCCCATTGTGGCAAATGACAACTTCGTTGCCATTGTAGGACAACACTCACACCAGGGTCTCGGCAAAAATGCCTACATGGTCGAATGTGTAGACGAGCGCGGTCATTCATTGGTTGCCTTTAGGCGAGTCCATGAAGGCGGCAAGCGAAAGCTTGCTTATGTCAATGAATCGCTGGATCGTTGCATGGGGGCTACAAAATTGCGCCTTACTGTGACTACCTTAAAGCTTCAAGAAGGTGGCCTTATCTTGAAAGACGCTAAGATTGAGCTTCAGAATTCCGCTCGATAGCTCTCTATAGGGTAATAAAAATAGGCTCTGCAAACAACAAGATCATTGAGTTTTGTGGGCCGCACAGTCGTCTGGTTGGATATTACGGCAAGTCGTACTGCTTGATGAGGGCCATGGCCTTCTTCTCGTCCACCTGGAGTGGCAGATTAGCCATCTTCTGGCGTAACTCCTCCAAGATTTTGTTGCCTGCGCGGACGACGCGGGACCGGTGAAGCTCCAGCTGGGAGTCGAACAGTTTGGCCGTGGGTCCCATCCAGATCAGGCCAGAGTGGAACTCCTTGTAGGACTGTTCGATCGCCTGGGTCGCGTTCTGGATGAGCGGGGTGATCCTCTGCTCAGCTTCGCGTAACGCTTCGTAGAGCGGGTTGGGCACCATGTCGGGCATCGGCTCAGCCGTTCTTGTCGGCGCTGGGGGAGGGGGTGCTCGGGGTGGTGATGAGTTTGGGTGCGATGAGTTTCATCAGGGCGACCACGTCGGCGGCGTTGTCGCGTCCCTTGACGCCTCTTACCAGTTCTATGGACAGCCGTGCCTGGCCTCTCACCAGCCATCGCGCCGACGTGGGTCTTCTCGTTGGGGTAGCTGGCGTAGTAACCGAAACCGCCAGGGACGATCTCCGGGAGCTGCTTGGAGTAGCCGTCGCGCAGTTGGTTCTCGATCTGGCCGCGAGTACCGCCGGTGTCAAGCATGATGCGAAGCACCGTCCAGCGCTCGCCGGTTCGCTGATAGGCGGAGCAGGCGCCGGTGGCAGGGCGCTCCTCGCGTGCGAGTTCGCGCGCCTGGGAAGAGGCCCGCCGCTTCGCCTTGACCCCGTAACAGGTCGCCTCACCCCTTGCCGGAAAGCCTTACGACCTGCGCCACGCCGCCCTGTCCACGTGGCTCAATGCCGGAGTAGACGCCACCGAGGTGGCTGACCGTGCTGGCAACAGCGTGGAAGTGCTTCTCAAACGCTACGCCAAGTGTCTGGATGGCCGACATGACCAGAGCAACCGTCGGATCGAGATTGCGTTGGATCTCCGATGACATCTTTCGGCAGAGATCTCAAGAGTGGAAACCTTCTCGATCTCACCAGGGGTTGGCCAACTGGCCGTCCGCTTCCAACCCGAACCTGAGGAGGTCTGACCATTGGCCAGTCGTCCCCGCTTGTTCTCGCTTCTGGGCCAAGCCTTGCAGCGCGAGGGTGTCGCCGGCGTCAGCGGCGACAAATGCCAGTCGTTCTGCTTCTTCATGATCTCCGGCCCGCTCACGCGTCCAGGCCAGATTTCGTAGTGCGGCGGTATCACCGTAAGCGTCGGCGGCGGTGCGTGCGAGTTGTTCGGCTCCCTCCTTATCTCCAGCTCGCTCACGCATGCGGGCCAGGATCCATACCGCGTCAGTTTGGCCATCGGTGTCGGCGGCGACCTGTGCGAGTCGTTGGGCTCCTTCCTGGTCTCCGGCTTGCTCACGCATTAGGGCTAGGGACAAGAGCACTTCAGTGCTGCCGGTGTCGGCGGCGGTGCGTGCGAGTTGTTCGGCTCCCTCCTTGTCTCCGGCTTGCTCACGCATGCGGGCCAGGATCCATACCGCGTCAGTGTCGCCGTCGGTGTCGGCGGCGGTGCGTGCGAGTTGTTCGGCTCCCTCCTTGTCTCCGGCTCGCTCACGTATTAGGGCATGGAACAAGGGCGCTTCAACGCTGCTGGTGTCGGTGGCGGCGCGTGCGAGTCGTTCGGCTTCCTTCCGGTCTTCGAGCTTACGCATCAGGGTTAGGAGAGACAGCGCTGTGGAGCTGCCAGCGTCGGCGGCGACTTGGGCGAGTCGTTTGGCTCCTTCCTGGTCTCCGGCTTGCTCACGCATCAGAGCCAGGGCCAAGACTGCGTCGGCGTTAACGTCGGCGGCGGTGCGTGCGAGTCGTTCGGCTCCCTCTTGGTCTCCGGCTTGCCCACGCAATAGGACCCATGCAAACAGGGCTTTCGTGTTGCCAGCGTCGGCGGCGACCTGGGCGAGTCGTTCGGCTCCCTTCTGGTCTCCGGACTCCTCTCGTGTCAGAGCTAGGACCATAAGCGCGTTCGTGTCCGCAACGGTGCGTGCGAGTCGTTCGGCTCCTTCTTGGTCTCCGGCTTGCTCTCGTTTCAGTGCTAGGGCTATCAGCAATCTGGTGTCGGTGGCGGTGCGTGCGAGTTGTTCGGCTCCTTCTTGGTCTCCGGCTTGCTCACGCATCCGGATCAAATCCCAGTGGGCGGTGCCGACGGCGGCCGCTCGGTATAGCTGTTCTGCTTCTTCCTGGTCTCCGGCTCGTTGGCGCATCCGGGCGAGACACCACAGTGCATTGGTGTCGCCATCGGCGGCGGCCGCTCGGTATAGCTGTTCTGCTTCTTCCTCGTCTCCGGCTCGTTCCCGCATTCCGGCCAGTCGCTGCAGCGCGTAGGCGCTGCCAGCGGCGGCAAGTCGTCCCCAGAGGTTGTAGGAGTAGCGGTAGCGGCCGCGGTCGTAGGCGGATATTGCTAGGGCGGCGTGATCTGCCGGGGTCGCGGCATGCTGGGTGGCCGCGTCCCAGAATTCGGTGGGCGGGCAGATCAGACGACGACTGCGGGTGCCATGTTGTTCCAGGTAGTCAGCCAGTCGGTAATAAGGCTCGGCCATCGCCGTTTGGGGGTTGCCACTGCCTGGGCGGGAGCGGATACGGGCTATTGGGGGCAGGGCGCCTCGGCAAGGCCGCGGATCGGTGAGATAGGCAAAAGTCTGCTCCAACCAATCCTCGCTTAGCAGGTCCCATTGATCCTGACTCATATAGCCGACGGCAGCCTGCTCCAGCAATAGCCGTGGAAGGGCTGCTCCATGGCCCAACCGGCGGGCGTCCATCGCCGCATGCAGTACGGCACGGGCCTCTACGGTGGCGGTCTGGTAGCGCTCGATCAACGCTGGGCCCCCGGCCAGGTACTGAGTTAGCGCGCCGAAGCGGGCCCGTTGCACTGCTTCCGCAAGCCGGGGATCATCATTCCCTGCCTTGGCCGCCGCATCCAGTTCTGGGCCTGTGAACGTGTCCGGAACCAGGAGCTCTGCCCCTTTGAGTAGATTACGGGCCTGAGGATGCCGATCGGGCTCCCCCGGCTTCGGAACGGTGGACAGCATGGTGGCGTATTCAGGCCACAGAGTGGCCATCACCAGTACTGGGCCCCGTTCGTTGGTGCGGAGCAGCTCACGCAGCGCGGCTGCAACTTGCTCGCCGGTCTCATCAGCAGTTAGAAGGTAATGCTGGCTCTCATTGAGCCAGACCACCGTATGTGGGCGAACGTGCCGGAGACCGGCGAGGGCGGCTTGGGGATGACTGGGATCGATAGGGTGCCACAGCCGCCACGGCTCCCTCAGACTGCGGACCGCTTCCCATAGGGCGCGGGTCTTGCCCGTGGATGACCCCCCTACCAGCACTACGATCCGGCTTGCTCCGCCCTCGGCCTCGGCCACTAGGTCGGCCAATACTTGATCGTGAGCGCGGGGGAGATAGGCGGGCAGGCTGCCGAGCACGGCTGCGGCAGCGCCAGCGTCAATCGCTGGATGAACCTCTAACGCTATGGGGTCAACCTGGGTCAGTGGCCACCCCAGTCGCTCCAGCACATCCGGCACGTGGTCGAGCGAGCTGTCACTGTCTCTGGCGACGCGCGTGCGAGGGCGGCCGCTACGGCCTGCGCGCCGCGCGCGCTGCGCCTGCTCGCGCTGGGCCAGCCATTGGGGCATCGGCTGTGACTGGTATCCGTTCCGCGCGGCCTTGTTCTGTAGGTACGACACTAGGAACATCACGATCGAGGCCGAGGAGGGCACGCTCACCCCTGTTAGCCAGTCACTGAGCGAAGAATCGGTGAGCTTGAGCGGCGGTCGCTGCGCGGTAGCCTGGCGGATCAGCTCGGCGTAGGTGGGACGGCCAGCATGTTCATATAGATCGGCCAACGCTTGAGAGAACACCAGTTCCTGGCCACCGTCATTCGGCATGGGGGTGGGGGGGTAGCTGTGGCAACAGCGGCTCCAGAAAACGTGTGATCAGTAGAAGGGTTTCCGGCGGCAGTTCGGACCGGAACGCTTCCGGAATCTACGTTCTCATGCATCGACCAGCCTAGAATCTCGCCGCCCGGAGCGACACCGGTCGCCGGAAATCGGCCGGACAGATGTGTTAACTCCCATGTGCCCTGGCCAACCGGGCAGGGGCTCCAATCCATGGGAGTACCACACATGGGCATCCTTACTGATCTGCAGTCCGCGGCAATGGCGGCGGGAGCCGGCGCACTGTTGTATGGGACCACCATCACCGTCCTGGCCGCCGCCTCCGTCTTCGCTCGCAGCCCTGCCCGCCGTCGCGATGCCCACGCCACCCTTGCCCTGTTGCTACGCCGCCGTCCGACCGACCGCAACGCGTCTCAGACCTGAGGGGTAGGCCGTCTGGGCATTGACAGCCCCTCCTGGAATCCATGAGGGGCATAGATCCGCCTCGTGTGGTGGACCGTGGAGACGGTCCACAGCGGTCCACAACTGGTCCACAACCGGTGAGCTACAACGAGAACGGGCGGGACTCCGTGAGACTGGAGGCTCGCCCATTCTTGCGATGTTCGCCCTGGTCAGCGGCCAAAATCGCCGGTCAAGATCGTGTGCCCCCTGTAGGATTCGAACCTACGCACCCGGCTCCGGAGGCCGGTTGCGAAGGCGTGGTCCCCGTGCCCAGTGGCGTGGACGGTCAGGTGACAAGCTTGGGGAGGACAGCCTGGGCGTCCGGCTCCGCGATTTCGGTGCCGAAGCGGTCGCTCAGGGTCGTCGCCAGCTCCGCCGCCGTCGCCACCGGAAGATTCTCCAGCCGGATCCGCGTGTCCGCCCTGGTCCGCTGGACGAGTATGTGGTGCCGGAACGGCGACTGCGGGTACTCCGAGACGTAGAAGTTGGCCACCTCGAAGTCGCTCGGATAGTGCGGCTCGTCGGGGCGGAAGGCGTACAGCTCCGTCTCCCCCGAAGCAGGCCCCGAATGCAGCACCCAGAAGTCGCCGTCGTGCCGCAGCCGCCACCGCCAAGGCCCCGACTCCAGCGTGGCGCCGTCCTCGAACGGCATCGGCTCCACCAGCCCATCGCCCCCGAACCCGACATCGGCCAGCCACGTACGGCCGTCGGCCGCCACGGTGAGCGTGGCGTGCGAGCGCGGCAGGTGGTAACGGCCGAACCGGATCCGGGCCAGGTGACGTTCCAGGGTGAAGCCGAGGCGTTCGAGCGCGGCGGCGAACAGCAGGTTGTGCTCGTGGCATTGACGCGCTCCCCGGCGCAAACGCCGAGGATTCTGGCCTGTGCCGCGCCGTTCATGCGGCGGCACTTCCACGGCTTCCTGCTTCATCGGCCTGTGCCACCGCGAGCGATGGTCTTACCTGGCCTCCACAGGCGTTTCGTCTCTCCGCCCGTCCAGCGGCGAGGATGTTGATCGCGGCGTTGACGTCCCGGTCGTGGTGTGCCCCGCACGAGCAGTCCCACTTCCGAACCGCCAGCGGCATCTGCCCGGCGAGTGTCCCGCAGCCTGAGCAGAGCTTGGAGGAGGGGAAGAACCGGTCGATCCTGGCGAACGTCCGCCCGTACAGTTTCGCTTTGTACTCCAGCATGGCGGTGAACGCCGACCAGCCCGCGTCGTGGACGCTCTTGGCCAGCCGGGTGCGGGCCAGTCCGTTGACCGCCAGGTCTTCCACGAAGATCGCTTGGTTCTCGCGAACTATCCGGGTGGATTCCTGGTGGTGGAACTCGCGCCGTGCGTCGGCGACCTTCACGTGCTGGCGGGCGACCTTGATCCGGGCCTTGGCCCGGTTGGATGATCCCTTCTGCTTACGGCTCAACGCCTTCTGCAGCTTGCGCAGTTTCTTCTCGGCCCGGCGCAGGAACCGCGGGGAGTCGATCTTCCGGCCGTCCGCCAGCACCGCGAAGTGCTCAAGCCCAAGGTCAATGCCGGTCTCGCTCTGCCTTTGAGGCAGGGGGTGCTGGGCGACCTCGACGACGAACGAGGCGAAGTACCGGCCCGCCGCGTCCTTGATCACCGTCACGCTGGACGGGACCGACGGCAGGCGGCGCGACCAGCGCACCGCGATATCGCCGATCTTCGGCAAGGTCAGTTTCTCCCCCACCTTGAACCGGGCGTTCCTGGTGAACCGGATCGCCTGCCGCTGGTCCCGGCGGGACCGGAACCGAGGCGCGGCGATCTTCGGCCCCTTCCTCTTCCCACTGAGACTGGCGAAGAAGTTGCGGTAGGCCATGCAGGCGTCAGCCAGGGCCTGCTGGAGCACGACCGCCGACACCTCGCAAAGCCACACCCGATCCGGTCGCTGCTTGGCCTCGGTGATGACGTGCTTGGACAGGTCCCCGTCACTGATGAACGGCAGGCCGTCCGCGTGCGCTTGACGACGTGCCGCGAGCGCGTCGTTGAACACCACCCGCGCGCACCCGAACGCCCGCGCCAGCGCGATCCGCTGCATCGGGGTCGGGTCCAGCCGGAAGGAGTAACGAAGCTGCACGACCGCATCCTACAGTTGGCTTATGGACGAATACAGCGGAATCAGGACCGGCAGACACTGCGTTTTCCTCCTCCACGCCCATTTGGTTTTCGTGACAAAGTTCCGGCACCGCGTCTTCACCGGCACCCACCTGACCCGCATGGAAGAGATCATGAGATCCGTGTGCGCCGGCTTCGAAACCCAGCTGACCGAGTTCAACGGCGAGAACAACCACGTCCGCCTGCTGGTCGGCTTCCCACCCAAGATCGCCCTCTCCAAGCTGGTCAACAGCCTCAAAGGAGTGTCATCACGGCGGATGCGTCAGGAGTTCCCCGAACTCGCCCGCCACTACTATCGGGCGAACAAGCTGTGGTCGGGTTCCTACTTCGCCGGGTCGGTGGGCGGCGCTCCGATCAGTGTCCTACGCCAGTACATCGAACAGCAGAACCGGCCCATCTGAACTCGGTGGACGCCGATTCGCCTGGCGGCGAATCGGCTATTCCTGCCCCGCTACGCGGGCTGGTCGGCTTGACCCCCGGCGTGAACGCCGGAGCACTGCCGACGAATCTGGTAGCCGCCGCGCCCGCCCGTCACCAGCTTGTCCTGCAGGCTGCCGAGGTCGAGGCGGACGCCGCGGTCGAGGAGCACGTCCAGATTCTCGAACGGGATGGCCTGCACGTGCGCCAGGTGCACGGCGCGCAGCGTCCCGGCCGTGGGGGTGAGCGGGCCGTCGTAGCCAAGCCGGGTCAGGTACGCGCCCAGGTCCAGCTTCTCAATGTCCCATGTCATGTGATCAACAATGACGGATACGACGACCCGCGCGTGTCACCCGTTCAGGGACTCGGCCCCGGGCTTGGCGGACAGGACGAGCCTGACGGCGAAGTTGCGGTACCCGGCGCGCTCGAACGCCCTGGCCATCGGCACGTTCCCCGTGTCCGTGTCGGCCACGATCCGTTGCACGCCCCGCTCGGCGTGGAAGCGGGTGATCTCGGCGAGCAGATCGTCGACGTACCCGTGGCCGCGGTGCTCGGGCACCACGCCGAGGTAGCCGACCACGGGCCCGCCCGCGTTGGCCGACGGCAGCGCGACCCCCACCAGCGACCCGTCCTTGGCGTACGCCAGGCGCCACCACGACCGGTCTCCCGGCATCTGCTTGTAGTCGTTCACGTCCTCGCGCGCCTGCGCCTCCGGGTCCATCGTGACCAGGGCCTGCCGCGTGTAGTGGTCGAGCGTGGCCTCGGCGACCCGCCGGAAGGCGGCCACGAAGACCTCGTCGTCGTCATCCCCGCGGAACTCGAGCCGGTCCGACGGCTCGGGCACGGGCTCGTCCGCCGTCCACTCGTACCGCAGGCGCTCCAGTTCCTCGGTGAGCCCTGCGCGGCCGGCGGCCTCCCACCGCCAGGCGATCGCCGCGGCGGCCTTCGGGTCGCCGCGCCAGCCGTTGGAGACGAACACGTGGTACGCGGGCCGCTCCCCGAACGCGGCGTGGGCGTGGCGCAGCAGCTCGGCGGCCAGGCCCACGCGGTCACCCACGGACGGATGCACGTACAGGCAGTCCAGGGCCATGGGCTTGCCGCCGGGGAAGCCCCACCAGACGGCGCGGGCCAGGATGTCGCCGCTGTCCTCGTCCAGAGCCAGCCAGATGCGGTCGTGGCGGTAGTTGCCGCTCTCCAGGTACGACAGCAGGCGTTCGGGATGGGACCAGCTGATGGACTCGTCGACGACGCAGCCGAGCAGGCGGTCTAGGTCAGCCTCGACCGCGTGACGGAAATGCATGATTCCTCCGAGAAGTAGAAGCGGGCGCTCTGAACGCCCCAAGCAATACCGACATCAAAGCGCCTCCTTTCTTCCGACTTTTCGGCGTCAGCGGGCACTCTAGCCGAAATATCGCGACAGGATGGGCTCGTGAGGTCCTACGACGACGACACACTGCCCCTGCAGCCCCCGATCCGGCTGCCCGACGAGGCCACGCTGGCCGCGGCCGTACGCGCCGCGCCGCTGGCCGAGGAGCTGAAACCGGAGGGCGACGACGCGGAGACGCTGGCCGCGTGGGCGGATCACTGCCGGGAGCGGCTGGCCGCCGACGAGGGGCTGCTGCTGGAGTTCATCCGGCTGTTCCTGTCGCGCGAGCCGGTCAAGGGCGACGCGCCCGAGACGCTGGCCGGGCTCGGGCTGGTGCGGCAGGCGGAGCCGTACACGCTGAGCTGGCTGGGTCTGTGGGCGGCGCGGCTGATCATCGCGGACACCACGGGGCAGGACATCCCGGTCATGGGGTCGCTCGCGGACAGCGACGCGGCCACGCTCCTGCACGGGCTGCGGTCCTATCCGGAGGCCGAGCGCGACGAGGAGGTGGTGGGCTGGCTGAAGGGCAGGGACCCGGACACGGCGGCGGCCGAGATCGCCTCGGTGCTGGGCACGGTGAGCCCGCTCAGCCGGGCGGTCGGCGTGGAGCTGCTGTGGTCGGACTTCGGCGACGGGGGCCGGCTGGCGCTGTCCCGGCTGCTGGAGGAGCCCAAGCTGGGCGCGGTGATCGCGGCCAGGACCGGGAACGCGGACCGGCAGCCGGTGCCCGAGGAGATCGCCTGGGTGCTGGTGGACATGGCGGCGGCGCTGCTGGAGTTCGGGGACGCGGCGGGCGAGGTGATCAAGTCGATCGCCATGGGGATGAACTCCGAGGAGCAGGCCGGCACGATCGCGATCCTGGCGTTCGGCGACCATCCGTGGACGGGCCGGGTGCTGCAGGTGTTCATCGACCACCATCCGGACGAGCGGATCGCCGCCGCGGCCCGCAAGGCGCTGCGGCGGCTGCGCGGCCTGGGCGACGTGCGCCTGTGAGGGTCGCTCGTCCCGGTAGAGTCGGCTCGGTGACGAAGCATACGATCTCTCCACAGACCGGCATTCTGGGTGAGGCGTTCGCCTGCGACTGCGGCGTCGTGCTGGGCGGCCGCATGGTGGCGGAGCTGCACGCCGCCGAGAACGACCTGTGCTCGGCCTGCCTCGGCTCCACGACGGAGGAGGTGGCGCCGGACCTGGTGCGCGGCTGCACGGCGTGCGCGGGCACCGGGCGGCGCCAGGAGCAGATCACCTGGCAGCTGGCGTACGCCGAGGCCGAGCACCTGATCACGATGAGCGTGGTCCGCGGGATCGTGGCCCGCTTCGACGGGCCGTTCCACCTGTCGGAGATCGCCGACACGATCCGGACGGGTCTCGGGCTGCCCACGGGACGCCTGCCCGTCGGGCCGCGGGTGCGTGACCTGCTGCTGCAACTGCAGGCCGCGGGCGAGATCACCATGCTGTCGGCCCCTGACGAGATGCTCGGCTCCGACACGGTCCTCTACCGCGATCCGCAGTGGCAGCGGGCCCGCACCCTGGGCATCTGACCCTTCCGCGGCTGACCTGCGTCTGACCCTTCTGGGCGTCGTTCAGCCAGGTCAGGCGCGGCAGAGGATCTCGCCGTGCAGGACGGCCAGCCAGCCGTCCCCGGCCGCCGCCCACTCCCGCCAGCCGTCCGAGATCCGCCGCAGGCCGGCCTCCGTGGCGGCGCCGGTGGCCAGGGCCTGCTCGGCCATGGCGGAGCGCAGGACGCGCTCGGCCCACATGCCTCCCCACCAGGCGCGGTCGTCCGGGGTGGCGAAGCACCAGGTCGCGGAGGTGGCGGTGACGTCCTCGAAGCCCGCCGCCCGGGCCCACGACAGCAGCCGCCGGCCGGCGTCCGGCTCGCCCCCGTTCCCCCGCGCGACCTTCTGGTACAGCGCCAGCCACTCGTCCAGCTCCGGGATCCGCGGGTACCAGGCGAAGGCGGCGTAGTCGCCGTCGCGCGCGGCGACGTACCCGGTGGGCTTGGTCACCCGCCGCATCTCGCGCAGCGCGAGCACCGGATCGCCGACGTGCTGGAGCACCTGGTGGGCGTGCACCACGCAGAAGGTGTCGTCGTCGTACGGCAGCGCGTGCGCGTCCGCGACGGCGAAGTCCACGTTGCCCAGCCCGCGGGCGGCCACCTCGGCCTTGGCCAGGTCGAGCGCCTCGGCGGTGACCTCGGACGCCGTCACGTGCCCGACCAGGCCCGCCAGGTCGGCGGTGATCGTGCCGGGGCCGCTGCCCACGTCGAGGAGCTTCATGTGGGGCTTCAGGTGGGGCAGCAGGTACGCGGCCGAGTTCTCCGCGGTGCGCCAGCGGTGCGAGCGCAGCACGGACTCGTGGTGGCCATGGGTGTAGACGGCGTCCATCACCGAAACTCCTTCGATTGCTCCGACGACGATCACTCTAGCGTCAATCTCATTATTCAAGAGAGAATGTCTTGTTATATGAGACGCCTTCGGTCTCATAGACTTTGCCGCGAAACGTTCGCGAACTTCGGAGGAAGGCGTTGGTCGTGGGAGAGGTCCGGCCGATCGTGCATGTGGGCGACCCGGTGCTGCATCACCCGTGCGAGCCGGTCACCCGGTTCGACGACGAGCTGGCGGCGCTGGTGGCGGACATGTTCGCCAGCATGTACGCGGCGGAGGGCGTCGGCCTGGCCGCCAACCAGATCGGCGTGCCGCTGCGCGTGTTCGTCTACGACTGCCCGGACGCGGACGGCGAGCACCACAAGGGCGTCGTCGTCAATCCCGCACTCGAGCTGCCGGGAGTCGGCGAGCGCCACCTCGACGACGACGACGAGGGCTGCCTGTCGGTCCCCGGCCAGTACGCGCCGCTCCCCCGCCCAGACCACGCCACCGTGCACGGGTTCGACGCTTCCGGCCGGCCGGTCACGGTCGAGGGCACGGGGCTGCTGGCGCGCTGCCTGCAGCACGAGACCGACCACCTGGACGGCCACCTCTACATCGACCGCCTGCCCGCCAAGCGGCGCAAGCAGGTGCTGGCGGCGTACCGGGAGGCGCACCCCTCCCCGGTGGGGGACACGTCACCGCTCTAGTCCGCCACGTGAATCGCTCATTCGCCCGGGTAGGGGGTCGGCCCGGACGAACGACAGGAGGCCTTCCCATGGCGAAGACCGTGGCTGATGTCATGACTTCCCGCCCGGCGACGGTCGAGGGCGACCAGCCGGTGGCCGTCGCCGCCGCGCTCATGCGCGACAACGACGCCGGCGCCGTGATCGTCAACGACAACGGGCGCATGCAGGGCATCATCACCGACCGCGACATCGCGGTGCGCGTGGTGGCCGACGAGAAGGGCCCGCAGACGCCGGTCCGCGAGGCGTGCAGCCCGTCCGTCGAGGCCGTCGGCCCCGACACCAGCATCGACCAGGCGGTCCAGCTCATGCGCTCGCACGCCGTGCGCCGCCTTCCGGTGGTCGAGGACGGCCGCGCGGTCGGCATCGTCAGCCTCGGCGACCTCGCGGTCGAGCGCGACCCGAACTCGGCGCTCGCCGACATTTCGGCCGCCGAAGGCAACCAGTAACGTGGCTGTGTGGTCACAGTCGACGATGTACGCCAGTTCGCGCGCACGCTCCCGCGCTCGTCGGAACACCTGATCAGGGACCGTGTCAAGTTCCGCGTAGGAAAGATCGTCTATGTGGCGTTCTCGCGGGACGAGACGCTCATGGGTTTCGGGTTCCCCAAGGAGGAGCGCGAGGCGCTGGTGGCGGCCGAGCCGGAGAAGTTCCTCATGCCGAGGGAGTCCGACCTGCGCTTCAACTGGGTGGTGGCGCGCATGGCCGCCCTCGACGTGGCGGAGACGCGCGAGCTGGTGCTGGAGGCGTGGCGGATGTGCGTGCCGAAGAAGGTGCGCGAAGAGCAGCGGCTGGCCGCCGAGCGCGCATTGCCCTGAGGCCGGCCCTCCCCGCCTACGAGACGCTGCGGTAAAGGCCCCGGGTGAGCGTGGTGATGCGCTTGACCGAGGCGCTCCACGTGCTGCCCGCCGGGTGGGCGGTCAGCACCGCCATGACGTACCGCTCCCCCTTGCCCGCCAGGCCCGTCGTGTACAGCACGGGCCGGCCGTAGTCGGGCACGCCCGAGCCGGCGGCCCGCTGGGAGGTCCACGAGATGGGCATGCTCGCGGACCTGCCGTCGCACCGGATCGGCGGCGTCGTGCCGAACCCCGACCAGCCCTGCTTGACCGCCCACGGCCGCGGCACCGCGTCCGGGATGCCGAAGGTCTGGTCGAAGCCGTCGCTGCCGCACGGCGCGGCCCGCCGCAGATGGCCCAGGATCGTGTCCCTGACCCGCGCGTCGGCGGTGTCCAGCAGGTAGCGGTAGGTGCGGACGATGTCGTACGCGCTCAGCGAGGTGTAGCCCCAGAAGCCCGGCTTGGACGCGGGCGGCGGCGAGGTGTCACGCAGGCTCAGCTTGCGGGCCATCCGCACGACGATCTGCCCCTTGCCCTGCCGGTTCCAGAAGGCCGTGGCCGCGTCGTCGTCGCTGGCGCGCAGCATGACCTTCAGCAGCTTCGCGTCCGCAGCGGGCACGGTCTTCCTGCGCTCCAGGTAGTCGATCGCGATGAGGATCTTGACGACGGACGCCGAGCGGTATTTCCGGTGCGCGTTCCGGACGGCCACGAACCTGCCCGCCTGCCGGTCGAAGACCACCCACGCCGCCGTCGTGCCCGCCGGCACGCGCGGCGGGGCGGCCTCCGCCCGGGCGGGCGTGGCGAGTCCGACGATGAGAGGCACGGCCACCGCGGCGGCGAGGGGCTTGATTCGCATCCGCCATAACTACCAGATTTCGCCATCCAGCTCTTGACCGTCCAAACAAAACGGGTATAAACACAGATGAAACCAAAACGAAACGGCGGTGAACCAACATCATGTACGCGGAGGAGCGGCAGCAGGAGATCCTGCGCAGGGCGCGCGCCGCGGGCCGCGTCGACGTGGTGACGCTGGCCGCCGAGCTCGACGTGACCACCGAGACGATCCGCCGCGATCTGACGTCGCTGGAGCGGGCGGGCGTGCTGCGCCGGGTGCACGGGGGCGCGATCCCCGTGGAGCGGCTCGGGTTCGAGCCCGCGCTGGCCGCCCGCGACGAGGTGATGACGGGCGAGAAGGAGCGCATCGCCAAGGCGGCGCTGGCCGAGCTGCCCGAGGACGGATCGGTGATCATCGACGCGGGCACCACGACCGGCCGCCTGGTCCAGGTGCTGCCCGCCGACCGGGAGCTCACCGTGGTGGTGAACTCGCCGCCGCTGGCCACCGTCCTGGCCGCCCGCGCCAACCTGCACGTGATCGTGCTGGGCGGCCGGCTGCGCGGCAACACCCTCGCGACGGTCGACGACTGGGCGATGCGCCCGCTGGCCCACCTCAACGTGGACGTGGCCTTCATGGGCACCAACGGGTGCTCGCTCATCCGGGGCCTGACCACGCCCGACCCGGCGGAGGCGGCCATCAAGCGGGCGATGGTCAAGGCCGCGCAGCGCAGCGTGCTGCTGGCCGACCACACGAAGTTCTCCAACACGTATCTGGCCACGTTCGCCGAGCTGAGCGAGATCGATGTGGTGATCAGCGACACGGGGCTGGACGCCGGCCTGGCCTCCGACCTGGCAGCGGCCGGCCCGGAGGTGATCCGGGCGTGATCCTCACCCTGACGCTCAACCCGAGTCTCGACCGCACCATCGAGATCGGCGCCCTGGACAGGGGCGCGGTCATCCGCGCCGCCGCGGCGCACCTGGACCCGGGAGGCAAGGGCGTGAACGTCTCGCGCGCCCTGCTGGCCAACGCCGTCGCGAGCCGGGCGGTGGTGCCGTACGGCGGGGACGAGGGCAGGCAGCTCGTCCGCCTGCTCGCCGCCGAGGGGCTCGACATGGTCACCGTCCCGGTGGCGGGCACGACCCGGTCGAACGTCACGCTGGCCGAGCCCGACGGCACCACCACCAAGATCAACGAACCCGGCGGAGCCCTGTCGGCCGCGGAGCTGGACACGATCGCCGACGCCGTCCTGGCCGCCGCGCACTCCGGCGATCAGGGGGCGGACTGGGTGGTCGCCTCCGGCAGCCTGCCGCCCGAGGTGCCCGCCGACGTCTACGCCCGGCTGTGCCGGAGGTTCGCCGGAGCGGGCATCCACGTCGCGGTCGACACCAGCGGCCCGGCGCTCTCATGCGCGCTCGGGGCGGCGCCCGCCCTGGTCAAGCCCAACCTGGAGGAGCTCGCCGCCGCCACCGGAGTCCCCCTCCGCACCCTTGGCGACGTGGTCGAGGCCGCGGGTAAGCTTCGGGCCGCGGGCGCGCGCACGGTGCTGGCCAGCCTGGGCGCCGACGGCGCCGTGCTCGTCGAGGACGGCGGCGTCTGGTACGGCCGGGCGCCCGTGACCGAGCCGCGCAGCTCCGTCGGCGCGGGCGACGCCATGCTGGCCGGCTTCCTCGCCGGCGGCGGGCACGGCCACCACGCCTTGGCGCAGGCCCTGGCGTGGGGCGCGGCCGCCGTACGCCTGCCCGGCAGCCGGATGCCCGGACCCGCCGACATCGAGCCCTCAGCCGTCGCCGTCGGCCCGCCCGACCCGGACCGGCTGCTCACCTTCCCCCTCCTGCCCACCCCTCCCGACCCCGCTCCTCTCCCCTAGCCAGGCGAAAGCGGCTGTTTCACTGCTCATCCCCCCTGAAGGAGCAAGTCCATGGCCGACACTTACACACCCCGGGTCACCGGCACCGGCGTCAAGGCCACCATCCAGCGCATCGGCGGCCATCTGGCCGGCATGATCATGCCGAACATCGGCGCGTTCATCGCCTGGGGCCTGATCACGGCGCTGTTCATCCCGACCGGCTGGCTGCCGAACGAGACGCTCGCGAAGATGGTCGGCCCGATCATCTCGACCCTGCTGCCGGTCCTCATCGCCTATACGGGCGGCCGGATGGTGCACGGGCAGCGCGGGGCCGTCGTCGGCGCGGTGGCGGTGATGGGCGTCGTGGTGGGCACCGAGAGCCCGATGTTCCTCGGCGCCATGATCATCGGCCCGCTCACCGCCTTGATCCTGAAATATGTGGACAAGTTCACCGAGGCGCGGACCAAGGCCGGGTTCGAGATGCTGGTGGACAACTTCTCCGCCGGGATCGTGGGCGGCGCGATGGCGGTGGTCGGTTTCCTGGGCATCGGTCCCATCGTGCAGGCGGTCACCACGGCCGCCGGGAACGCCGTGGAATGGCTGATCACCAACAACCTGCTGCCCGTGGCGTCCGTGCTCATCGAGCCGGCCAAGGTGCTGTTCCTGAACAACGCCATCAACCACGGCGTGCTCAGCCCGCTCGGCGTCGCGCAGGCGGCGGAGACGGGCAAGTCGATCCTGTTCATGCTCGAGTCGAACCCGGGCCCGGGGCTGGGCCTGCTGCTGGCGTACCTGCTGTTCGGGCCGCGCCAGCTGCGCCCGAGCGCGCCCGCCGCGATGATCATCCACTTCTTCGGCGGCATCCACGAGATCTACTTCCCGTACGTGCTCATGAAGCCGCGCCTCATCCTGGCCGTCATCGCGGGCGGCGCGGCCGGGGTCTTCGCCTTCATGATCACCGGGGCCGGCCTGGTCGCCACCCCGTCGCCCGGCAGCATCTTCGCCTACCTCGCGGTCACGCCGAGGGGCGGCTGGCTGGGCTCGAGCCTGGGCATCCTCGTGGCCACGGCCGTGTCGTTCGCCGTCGCCGCCGTCCTGCTCGGCTTCGGCCGGGGCGAGAAGGCCGAGGAGCCCGCCGGCTCGGACGAAACCGTCACCGAACCCGTCACCAAGGAGGCGTGAGCCATGGCCGGCATCGACAGCAAGGACATCCACAAGATCATCGTCGCCTGCGACGCCGGGATGGGCAGCAGCGTGATGCTCGCCTCCCAGCTGCGCAAGCAGCTCAAGGACAGCGGCGTCAGCGTGGAGCACACCCCGGTCAACTCCATCCCGGACGACGCCGACGTGGTGGTGTGCCACGCCGGGCTGGCCGCCCGCGCCAGGGCGGCCGCCCCGGGCAAGGTGCTGGTGTCGTTCCAGATCTTCCTCGGGGACCCGGCCGTGACCAGGCTGGTGAACACCATCAAGAACGGCGGCACCGTCGATGCGTGACGATCTGCTCGACCCGCGGGCGGTGCTGCTGCACGAGAACGCCCCCGACCGCGAGGCGGCCATCCGCCGCTGCGGCCGGGCACTGGTCGAGGTGGGGGCGGTCGCGGAGCCGTACATCGAGGCGATGCTCGAACGCGAGCGGTCGATCTCCACGTACGTCGGCGAGGGCGTGGCCATCCCGCACGGGACGAACGCCTCCAAGGACGCCATCGAACGCGACGCGATCTGCGTGGTGCGCTTCCCCGGCGGCGTGGACTGGGACGGCGAGCAGGTCACCCTGTGCGTCGGCATCGCCGCCCGGGAGGGCGGCCACGTGCCGCTGCTGGCCGCGCTGGCCGAGATCCTGATGGATCCCGACCGCGCCAGGACGCTTCGCGAGGCCACCGACGTCTCGCAGGTCATGAAGGAGCTCACCTCATGAAGGTCGCCAGATTCCACGCCCCGGGCGACATCAGGATCGAGGACGCGCCCGAGCCCGTCGCCGGGCCCGGCGAGCTGAAGATCCGGGTACGCAACTGCTCGACGTGCGGCACGGACGCCAAGATCTACAAGTTCGGTCACCACCACATCAGGCCGCCGCGGGTGATGGGCCACGAGATCGCCGGCGAGGTCGTGGACACGGGCGCGCGGGTGCAGGTGATCGCCGCGATCCCGTGCGGGTCGTGCGCCGAGTGCCTGCGCGGCCGCCAGACGGTCTGCCCGAACCAGGAGTCGATGGGCTACCACTACGACGGCGGCTTCGCCGAGTACATGATCATCCCGGCGAAGGTCCTGGCCGTGAACGGCGTCAACGCCATCCCCGACGGCGTCGGGTACGCGGAGGCCTCGGTCGCCGAGCCGCTGGCCTGCGTGCTGAACGGGCAGGAGCTGGCGGGCGTCGGCGCGGGCGACGACGTGGTCGTCATGGGCGCCGGCCCGATCGGCTGCCTGCACGTACGGCTGGCGCGGGCACGCGGCGCCGCCCGGGTGTTCCTCGTGGACGTCAACGCGCAGCGCCTGTCGATGGCCGCCGAGCTGGTACGCCCGGACGCGGCCATCGACGCCGACCCCGTCGAGCAGGTGCTCAAGCTGACCGGCGGCCGGGGAGCGGACGTGGTGATCACGGCGGCGGCGTCGGGCGCGGCGCAGGAGCAGGCGGTGCGGATGGCCGCCCGGCAGGGCCGGATCAGCTTCTTCGGCGGCCTGCCCAAGGACGCGCCGATCATCTCGCTCGACTCCAACCTGGTGCACTACCGCGAGCTGACGATCGTCGGCGCCAACGGTTCCAGCCCCGCCCACAACGCCGAGGCGCTGCGGCTGGTGGCCGAGGGCGCCGTGACGGTGTCCGACCTGATCACCCACCGGCTGCCGCTGCCCCGCGCGCTCGACGGGATCGACCTCGTCAGCCGGGGCGCGGCCATCAAAGTCACGATCGAACCCTGAAGGAGGGCTGTCATGGCACAGCGAACGGTCGCCGTGGCCTCCGCCAGCGGCCTGCACGCCCGTCCCGCCAAGTTGTTCGTGCAGGCGGCGGTGCGGCTGGGGGTGCCGGTGACGGTGCGGGTCGGCGAGAAGGCCGTGCCGGCCAAGAGCATGCTGGGGGTGTTGTCGCTGGGGGCCGTCCAGGGCACGGAGGTGACGCTGGAAGCGGACGGGCCGGAGGCCGATGAGGCGCTGGACGCGCTGGTGTCGCTGCTCTCGCGTGACCTGGACGCGGAAGAGGCCCTCGATGCCTGACACGACATCGCCACCGCCATCGACTGGCGGCGGCTCCGGCGGCTCCGGCGGCTCCGGATCCGCGCCCACCGGCGGCGGCACCCGTCCTGACAGCGGCCCTTGGGCGGGTGCCGCCGGGCGGCTCACGGGGCTCGGCGTCAGTCAGGGGCGTACGGCGGGTCCGCTGATCCGGATGGCCGGGCCGCCGCGGCTGCCCGCGGCCCGGCCGGTGACCGACCCCGGCGCCGAGGCCGCCACGGTCGTCAAGGCCCTGGAGGCGGTGGCCGCCGATCTCGGCCGGCGTGCCGCCGCGGCGGAGGGCGAGGCGGCCGACATCCTGGAGGCGCTCGCCATGATCGCCGACGACCCGATGCTGCGGGAGGAGGCCGAGGAGCGGGCCCGGGGCGGCCTCGACGCGGCGCACGCCCTGGACGCGGCCTTCACCGGCCACCGGGAGGCCCTCGCCGCGCTCGGCGGCTACCTGGCCGAGCGGGCCGCCGACCTGGACGACCTCAAGCACCGGGCGGTGGCGTTCGCGCTGGACCTGCCCATGCCCGGCCTGCCCGCCCCCGGCCACCCGTACGTGCTGGCGGCCGCGGACCTCTCCCCCGCCGACACCGCGGGCCTCGGCCCTGACGTGCTGGCGCTGGTCACGGAGCGGGGCGGCCCCACGAGCCACACCGCGATCCTCGCCCGCGGCAAGGGGCTGCCCGCCGTGGTGGCCTGCCAGGGGATCGCGGACGTCCCCGACGGCACGGTCGTCGGCGTGGACGGCGCCACCGGCGAGGTCGCCGTCGGCCTCACCGAGGCGGAGGTGTCCGAGGTCAGGGAGCGGGACCGCGCCGAGAAGGCCCGGCTGGCGGCCGGCAGCGGCCCCGGCAGGACCGCCGACGGCCATCCCGTCAAGCTGCTGCTCAACGTCGGCTCGGCGGCGGACCTGCGGCCGGGAGCGGAGGGCGTGGGCCTGTTCCGCACGGAGTTCCTGTTCCTGGACCGCAAGCAGCCGCCCGCGTTCGACGAGCAGGTCTCGGCCTACGCCGAGGTGTTCCGGCAGGCGGAGACGGTCGTCGTCCGCACCCTGGACGCCGGCACCGACAAGCCGCTGCCGTTCCTCGGGCTGCCGGAGGAGACCAACCCGGCGCTGGGCGTACGCGGGCTGCGGGTCGATCGCCTGCTGCCCGGCGTGCTGGACACCCAGCTCGACGCGATCGCCGAGGCGGCCCGGGCCGCCGGCGCGCAGGCTTGGGTGATGGCGCCCATGGTCACCACCTTGGCCGAGGCGTCCGACTTCGCCCTCCGCGCCCGTGCCAAGGGCATCGCCAAGGTCGGCGTGATGGTGGAGGTGCCGGCGGCGGCGCTGCGGGCGCGGCGGCTGCTGCGGGAGGTGGACTTCCTCAGC
This sequence comes from Nonomuraea sp. NPDC049480, assembly GCF_044465905.1. NCBI lineage: Bacteria > Bacillati > Actinomycetota > Actinomycetes > Streptosporangiales > Streptosporangiaceae > Nonomuraea > Nonomuraea sp. NPDC049480. The sequence continues at coordinate 239,335 of NZ_JBITMD010000006.1, read as the reverse complement.
ATCGGCACCAACGACCTGGCCCAGTACACCTTCGCCGCCGACCGCCAGCACTCCGCCCTGGCCGATCTGCTCGACCCGCGCCAGCCCGCCCTGCTGGAGCTGATCGCGATCTGCGCCGAGGCCGGGCTGGAGGCGGGCAAGCCTGTGGGCGTGTGCGGGGAGGCGGCCGGCGACCCGCTGCTCGCGCCGCTGCTGGTGGGGCTGGGGGTGACGAGCCTGTCCATGGCCCCGGCGTGCGTTCCCGCCGTACGGGAGGCGCTGGCCGGACTCACCCTGGAGGAGTGCCGGGAACGCGCCCGCGCCGCCCTCGGCTAGGCCGGTCCGGGGACGCGGGCGCGCAGTCGCAGCCGGTCGTCCTCGACGTCCACCGTGACCGTTCCACCCTCGGTGACCTCGCCCGTCAGCAGCATCGTCGACAGCCGGTTGTCCAGCTCCCGCTGCACCGTGCGGCGCAGCGGCCGGGCACCGAACTCCGGCTGGTGGCCGCGCTGCGCCAGCCAGTCCTTGGCCGCGTCCGTGACCTCCAGCGTGACGTCCTGGCCGCGCAGCCGCTGCCGGGTACGCTCCAGCAGCAGGTCCACGATCTGGCGGAGCTGGTCGCGTCCCAGCCGCTCGAAGATGATCGTCTCGTCGATGCGGTTGAGCAGCTCGGGGCGCAGGGAGCGGCGCAGCAGCTCCATCAGGCGCCGCTCGACGTCGCCGGTGGACTCCAGGATGAGCTGGGCGCCGATGTTGCTGGTCATGATGACGATGGTGTTGGTGAAGTCCACCGTGCGGCCGTGCCCGTCGGTGAGGCGGCCGTCGTCGAGCATTTGGAGCAGGAGGTTCATGACGTCCGGGTGGGCCTTCTCGATCTCGTCCAGCAGGATCACGCCGTGCGGGCGGCGGCGTACGGCCTCGGTGAGCCGGCCCGCCTCCTCGTACCCGACGTATCCGGGCGGGGCGCCGATGAGGCGCGAGATCGTGTGCGGCTCCTGGAACTCGCTCATGTCGATGCGCACCATGTGGTACTCGTCCCCGAACAGCGCCGCGGCGAGGGCTCTGGCCAGCTCCGTCTTGCCGACGCCGGTCGGGCCGAGGAACAGGAAGCTGCCGATCGGCCGGTTGGGGTCGGACAGGCCGGCCCGCGCCCTGCGTACGGCCTCGGCGATGGCGGTCACGGCCCGGTCCTGGCCGACCACGCGCTCGTGCAGGTGCTCCTCCAGCCGCATCAGGCGGTCACGCTCCTGCTCGGTGAGCTGGGTGACGGGGATGCCGGTGCGGCGGGAGACGACCTCGGCGATGTCCTCCACCATGACCTGCGGCACCGTGTCCGTGCCGTGCCTGGCGCGCTCCAGCTCGGGCCGGAGCTTGCCGATCTGGGCGGTCAGCTCCTTGGCCCGGTCGAAGTCGTCGGAGGAGACGGCCTGGTCCTTGTCGCGGCGCAGCGCCTCGAGGCGCTCCTCCAGCTCGCGCACGTCGCCGCCGGGGGTGCGCGAGCGCAGCCGCACCCGGGCCGCGGCCTGGTCCATCAGGTCGATGGCCTTGTCGGGCAGGAAGCGGTCGGCGATGTAGCGGGCCGACAGGGCGGCGGCCGCGTCGAGCGCCTCGTCGGTGATGCGGACCTGGTGGTGGGCCTCGTACGTGTCCCGCAGCCCGGCCAGGATCTCGACCGTCTGCTCCACGGTCGGCTCGGCGACGAGGATCGGCTGGAAGCGGCGTTCGAGCGCGGCGTCCTTCTCGATGTTCTTGCGGTATTCGTCGATCGTGGTGGCGGCGACGACGTGCAGATCGCCGCGGGCCAGGGCGGGCTTGAGGATGTTGGCGGCGTCCATGCCGCCCTCGGCGGAGCCGGCGCCGACCAGGGTGTGCACCTCGTCGATGAAGACGATGATCTCGTCCGAGTGCGCGCGGACCTCGTCGACGACCTTCTTGACGCGCTCTTCGAACTCGCCGCGGTATTTCGTTCCCGCCACCATCCCCGTCAGGTCGAGGGCGACCACGCGGCGGTCCTTCAGCGGGCCGGGGACGCTGCCGTTCACGATGCGCTGGGCTATGCCCTCGACGATGGCGGTCTTGCCGACGCCGGGCTCGCCGATGAGGCACGGGTTGTTCTTCGTGCGGCGCGACAGCACCTCGATGGCCTGCTCGATCTCGTCCTCGCGGCCGACGACCGGGTCGATCCGGCCCTGCCTGGCCTCCTCCGTGAGGTCCCGGCCGTACTCGTCCAGCGACGGCGTGTTCGTCGCGCGACGGGCCTCGCCCCGGCGGGCGCCGCCGTACATGACGGCCTGCTGCAGTTCGTTCGCCGAGACGCCCTGCTCCTGCAGGAGGCGGGCGGCGCTGGAGTCGGGGTTGGCGGCGAGGGCGAGCAGCAGGTGCTCGGGGCCGATGTAGGACGACTGCAGGGCGCGGGAGACGCGCTGGGCGTCGAGGATGGCGCGCTTGGCGGCGGGCGTGAGAGTGGTGGGCGGCTCGGCGGGCAGGCCGGGGCCGCCCATCTCGTCGATGCGGTCACGCAGGCGGCCCAGGTCCACCCCCGCCGTGCGCAGGATGTCCTTGGCGTCGTTGTCGATCAGTGCGTCGAGCAGGTCGAGCACGTCGAGGTCCGGCGCGCCTCGCTGCCCGGCCGCCTCGAGCGCGCGCCGCAGCACCTCTCTGGCCGAGGCGCTCAGCAGCCGCCCCACATCCACCCGCTGCACGCCGGGCCGGGCCGGCGGCCAGCTCTCCAGCCCGCCGAACACCCGGCCCGTAAGCTCCTCGAACCCCCTGAACGGGTCACCGCCGAAGAACGACATCGCATGGCCCCCTAACGTTCCAGGAGGACATCTAGCCGCGTATGCCGCAAGTCATAGCCAGCGACAGGCAAGCATCAGGTCACGGGCGGCGGCGGAGGGTCGCGTCGGCCAGCTGGGGCGGCTGCCAGCCCGCGTCGGCCGCGTTGAGCGTGACGCCGGGCGCGACGATCTCGTCGATCCGGTCGAGCACGTCGTCGCTCAGCCGCACCTCGGCGGCGGTGAGCTGGCTCTCCAGGTGCTCCATGGTGCGCGGCCCGATGATGGCCGAGGTCACGGCCCGGTGCCGGATCGTGAACGCGATCGACAGCTCGATCAGCGTGATCCCGGCCTCCTCGGCCAGCCGGGCGAGCTGCTCGACCGCGTCCAGCTTGCGCTGGTTGACCTCCTGCGTCAGGTCGTACCGGTCGGGCAGCCGCTGCGCCCTGCGCGTCTGCGGCAGGTCCTGGCCCTTGCGGTAACGGCCGCTCAGCCAGCCGCCGGCGAGCGGGCTCCAGACGATGACGCCCATGCCGTACTTCTCGGCCACGGGCAGCACGCCGGCCTCGATGCCGCGCACGAGCGGCGAGTACGGCGGCTGCTCGCACACGAACCGCTCCAGCCCCCGCCGCTCGGCGGCCCACTGGGCCTCGACGATCTGGTGGGCGGGGAAGGTGGAGCTGCCGATGTAGCGGACCTTGCCCTGGCGGACGAGGTCGGTCAGGGCGCTCAGGGTCTCCTCGACGTCGGTGCCGGGGTCGGGGCGGTGGATCTGGTAGAGGTCGATCCAGTCGGTGCCGAGGCGGCGCAGGCTGTTCTCGACGGCCTGGAAGATCCAGCGGCGGGAGTTGCCCCGCTGGTTGGGGCCCTCGCCCATGGCGCCGTGGCACTTGGTGGCCAGCACGACGCCGTCCCGCTTGCCGGACTTGGCCAGCGCCCGGCCGACGTACTCCTCCGACTGGCCTTGGGCGTAGACGTCGGCGGTGTCGATGAAGTTGACGCCCGAGTCGAGTGCCCGGTCGATGATGCGGGCCGCCTCGTCCGGGTCGGACTCGCCCCACCCCCCGAACATCATCGCGCCCAGGCAGAGCGGGCTGACCTTGAGACCGGTACGTCCGAGTATGCGATATTCCGTCACAGTTTTCACTCCGTCGCAACGAGGTCGATGATGGGCGTCTCGCCGGAGACGAGTTCGAGGGTCCGGCCCGCCGTGCCGGGGTTCTCCAGGAGGGCCACGATGACGGCGGCCACGTCGTCGCGCGGCACCGATCCCGGCGGCACTTCTGGGGCCAGCCGGACCAGGCCCGTGCCCGGCTCGTCGGTCAGGCGGCCCGGCCGGAGGATCGTCCAGGCCAGGCCGTCGCGGCGGCGCAGGTCCTCCTCGGCCTCGGTCTTGGCCTTGATGTAGGCGGCCCACACCTCGTCCCGGCCCGGCACGGGCGGCTTGCCCGTGCCCATGGAAGAAATCTGGATGAAGCGCCGCACACCCGCCCGCTCGGCCGCGTCGGCGAGGAGCGCGGACGCCGCCCGGTCCACGGTGTCCTTACGCGCCGCGCCGCTGCCGGGCCCGGCGCCCGCCGCGAAGACGACGGCGTCGCCGCCCCGGACGATGTCCGTCACCTCGTCCACGCTCGCCTGCTCCAGGTCGCACACGACGGCCCGCGCCCCGGTGGCCTCGACGTCGGCGACGTGCGCGGGATTGCGTACCAGGCCGACCGCGCCCGGCTTCAGGCGCTCCGCCAGGCGCAGCGCTATCTTCCCGTGGCCGCCCGCGATGATGATCCGCATTGCTTCATGGTGTCATGGGGCCATGACGGACTTCCCGCACGCCCCCACGCCCGCCTTCCTGTTCGACCTCGACGGCACCTTGATCGACAGCGTTTATCAGCACGTCATCGCATGGAGACAGGCTCTGGCGAGCATGGGGATCGACCTGTCGGTGTGGCGCATCCACCGCCGGATCGGCATGAGCGGAGGGCTGTTCGTCAGCGCGTTGCTGCGCGAGACCGGGCTGAAGCTCACGCGCGAGCAGATCGACCAGCTGCAGATCGCCCACATGGAGGCGTACGAGCAGCAGGCCCACTCGGTCAAGCCGCTGCCCGGCGCGGCCGAGCTGCTGGCGGAGCTGACCTCGCGCGGGGTCCCGTGGGCCATCGCGACCAGCGGGTACGCCCGCACCGCCCGGCTCGCGCTCGGCATGCTGGGCCTGCCGGAGGATACCCCGATGGTCACCCGGGACCTGGTGCGGCGTGCCAAGCCCGACCCCGACCTCTTTCTCGCCGGTGCCGCGCTGGTCCGCGTGGACCCCGCGCATGCCATGGTGGTGGGCGACAGTGTCTGGGACCTGCTCGCCGCCCGCCGGGCCGGCGCGCTGGGCATCGGACTGTTGTCCGGAGGGTATGGCAGGGAGGAGCTTGAGCGTGCCGGAGCCTTCAGGGTCTACGCCGATCCGGCGGACATGCTGGGCAGACTCGACGAACTCGGCGTGCGGCTCGACGACTGAGGTCAGGAATATCCCGCCGAACTCCCGGGCTGGATCACGCGTACTTCCCCATAAAGGAGCTTGAGAATGGACTTGGCAGACATCGGCGTCACCGGCCTGGCGACCATGGGGCGCAATCTGGCGCGCAACCTCGCCAGGCACGGGTACGCGGTGGCCGTGCACAACCGGTCGTCCGGGCGCACCCAGCAGCTGGTCAAGGAGTTCGGCGGGGAGGGCACGTTCGTGCCGTCCGAGGACCTCGCCGGCTTCGTGGCCGCGCTGAAGCGGCCGCGCCGGGCGATCATCATGGTCAAGGCGGGCGCGGGCACCGACGCGGTGATCGACCAGCTCGCCGACCTGATGGAGCCGGGCGACATGATCGTCGACGGCGGCAACGCGCACTTCGAGGACACCAGGCGGCGCGAGGCCGCGCTGCGCGAGCGGGGCATCCACTTCGTCGGGACCGGCATCTCCGGCGGCGAGGAGGGCGCGCTCAACGGGCCGAGCATCATGCCGGGCGGGTCGAAGGAGTCGTGGGAGGCCCTCGGGCCGATCCTGCAGGACATCTCGGCCAAGGTGGACGGGGTGCCGTGCTCGGTGCACGTCGGGCCCGACGGCGCCGGGCATTTCGTGAAGATGGTGCACAACGGCATCGAATACTCGGACATGCAGCTCATCGCCGAGTCGTACGACCTGCTGCGCCAGGCCCTGGGCGCGACGCCGGCCGAGCTGGCGGGGGTGTTCAGGGAGTGGAACCAGGGTGACCTGGACTCCTATCTGATCGAGATCACCGCCGAGGTGCTCGAGCAGGTGGACGCCGAGACGGGCAAGCCGTTCGTGGACATCGTGGTGGACCAGGCCGAGCAGAAGGGCACCGGCCGCTGGACCGTGCAGAGCGCGCTCGATCTGGGCGTCCCGGTGACGGGCATCGCCGAGGCGACGTTCGCGCGGGCGCTGTCCGGCCACCCGGAGCAGCGGGCCGCCGCCGCGTCCCTGCGGGGCCCGAAGCTGTCCGGGGTCGGCGGGCGCGAGCTGATCGAGGACGTGCGGCAGGCGCTGTACGCGTCCAAGATCGTGGCGTACGCGCAGGGCTTCGACCAGATGGCGGCCGCCTCGAAGGAGTACGGCTGGGACGTGGACCTGGGCGCGATGGCCACCATCTGGCGGGGCGGGTGCATCATCCGGGCCAAGTTCCTGGACCGGATCCGGGCGGCGTACGACGCCAACCCGGCCCTGCCGACGCTGCTGGCCGACCCGGCGTTCGCGGGCGCGCTGGACGCGGCGCAGGAGGCGTGGCGGCGGGTGGTCACCACGGCCGTGCAGATCGGCGTGCCCACGCCGGGGTTCTCGTCGGCGCTGGCGTACTACGACGGGCTGCGCCGGGATCGGCTGCCGGCGGCGCTGGTGCAGGGGCTCCGGGACTTCTTCGGGGCGCACACGTACCTGCGCGTGGACAAGGAGGGCTCCTTCCACACCGACTGGTCCGGCGACCGCGCGGAGCGCCCGGCCTAGCCCCTCGAACGGATGCGGCGGCCCGCTCCCTTCCCAGGAGCGGGCCGCTCATCGCGTAGCCGGGCGGCTCACCACTTCAGGCCGCTCGTGGTGAAGAACCACAGCGACGAGGTCACCCAGAGGGCGACCAGCGCGGTGAAGAGCAGGCCGCCGAGGATGGCGAACGCCCAGGCGGGGACCCCGCGCCGGGGCAGAGACAGCATCTTGGTGATGAAGATGCCGTAGAAGAAGCAGCCCGCGATGGAGTGAACCATCACGCGGGGGTTGTCGTAGCGCGCGCCCAGGGCGTACAGGCAGTGGAAGGCCACCGGCAGGGTCATCAGGAACGCCAGCCGGCCCGACCAGCGGTGCACGCCCTCGATCCACGGCGCGTCCAGCTGGATTTTGCCCCACATCACCATGGCGGAGAGGATCTGGACGCCGGCGAGGAGGGCCGCGCCCGTGGTCAGCCAGGCCTTCATCGGGAGCGCGCCGGAGAAGCCCGCGAGGCCGACGGCGTAGCCGGTGGGCTGGTGCACCGCGCCGTAGCGGCCGAGGGCGACCGAGACGAGCGCGCCCACGCCGAGGGGCACGAGCAGCAGGAGGGCGCCCGACCGGCGGGGCGCTTCGGTCTCGACCTCGTACATCAGCTGCCTCCCATGAATTCGTCCACGTCCTTGGGCGTGATCGCCACGCCCTTGATCACCGTGAGCTCTCCGGGCTCCGGGATCTGCGCGCGTATCAGGACGCCGTCCAGGGTCACGGCGCCCACCCGGGTGCCGTCGTTCAGGTAGATCCAGCCGGCCTGGAGGTTCGCGCCCCTGATCGTCGCGGTCGCCCGGTAGAGGCCGGACGGCTTGCGCACCGTCGACAGGCTGAAGTTCGACCTCGCCGTGCCGATCCGCATCTCGCCGGTGAGTCTGGTGCCGTCGACTTCGGCGGTCACGGTGTCCCCGGCGTTCTCTGCGCCCTTCAGCGACACCTGTCCATTGCTGACCGTGCCCTTGAACCAGACTTCGGTCTTGCCGTCGCAGAAGTATCCGACCGCCTTGGTGCCGCGGAGGGAGATCGCCAGGAGCCCGCGTCTGCCTTGGACCCTTCCCGCGTAGTCGATGGACTTGGCCGCGGCCGTCTGCCTCGGGGAGGCGGACGCCGACGGGTTGGTGGGGTCCTGCCGGTTCGCCGGCGGGTCGTCGCCGGCCGGGGGATCCGCGTCGTCGGTGGGAACCGCCTCGACCGAGGGATCCGCCCCTGCCGGGGGGTCGTCCTCCGCCGGGGGATCCGCGTCTGCTGTGGGATCCGCTCCCGCCGGGGGATCACTGGGATCCGCTCCCGCCGGAGGATCACTGGGATCCGCCCCTGCCGGGGGATCCGTGGGATCTCCCCCCGCGGGGGGATCCGCCTCGGCCGCGGGACCTCCCTCCGCTGTGGGGACGGGCTCCGCGGAGGCGCTCGTGGTGGCGTCGGCGGCGGACCGCGGTGCGGGCAACATGGAAATGCTCAGCGCCGCCAGGGCGACGATGGTCGCCATGCCCATCAGGAGCGTGAGGAAGGGGCCGGACCTCGTCATGATCTCCTGCCTAGATCGTGTGCGTATGCCTTTCGGTACGCGCGAACGGCGGGAGAGGTTCAGTCATCCGGCGTGGAATCCGCCGCGTGGACGCGGTCAGCGGCCGCCGATGCCGGCCGGATTGGCCACCGCCGTCACCGTGCAGAAGCCGATCGGGCCGGTCGTGTCGTGCAGGGTGACCTGGCCCGTCGCGAGGCCGGCCGCGCTCACGTGTCCCGTGGCCTCGATGCCGATCAAGTCGCTCTCCGGCAGGCGGGCGAGCGTCAGCGTGTAGTCGGCGTTGATGTAGCGCAGCCCGTCGGTTCCCACGTTGCTGAGCGGGCTGGCGAAGTCGGCGGCCAGCGCCGCCCGGACGAACGGCGTCACCGGCTCCTCGTCCACCAGCGGGTGCGTCTCCCGCGTCCACACCCGCCCCGGCCCCGGCGCGCCCCATTCGGTCAGCCGCCACAGGTCGAACGGCGGCGTCCACCCACGCCCGTCGGCCGGCGGCCCGTCCGGCGCGGGCTCGTCCCAGGAGGGTGTGAGGAAGGTCTGCGTACCGCCGGCCTCCTCGCCCTGCCGCAGCAGGACCGCGCAGGCCCGCCCGATCACGCCCTGCTCGGTGGAGATGGTCGCGTCGGCGACCCGGATCCGGCGCCCGTCCCTGACCAGGGACGTCTCCACCGTGACGGGCAGCATCGGGCTGCTCCGGAACAGGTCGACGGTCAGCCGGGCGAAGTGCAGGCCCGGCTCGGCGTGCCGCTCCTCGAGGGCGCGGGCGGCCAGCCCGCCGAGGAGACGGCCGTGGAGCATGTCGGGAGACCAGGGGCCGCGGGCGTGCGGCGCGGGCACGAGCTCGCCCTGCTTCTGAGTGAAGAACGCTGTAGTCGACGGCACAGAATCAGATTCTAGAGGAGAACGGGCGCCGTCCTGCTGTCCAGCACGGTCACCATCGCGGCCTGGATCCGGCCGCGACAGGTCCTGGCGTGCGGGGCGGCGACGCCGGCGTCCTGATCTCGCCCGCGGTCGCCCGGCAGGCGCCCTCGGCGCCCGCGGACGACATCAGGGCGTTCTTCTCGCGCTCTAGCCGGCCATGACACAGAAGGGATGGCCCTCCGGGTCGATGAGGACGGTCCAGTCGTCCCCGCCCGGCTGGTGGCCGGGGACGGTGGCGCCCAGCGCGGCCAGTTCCTTCTTGGCGGTCTCCACGTCGGGGACCTTGAATTCGAGGTGCACGTGCTTGCCGTCGTTCGGCCAGCCCGGACCCCGGTAGCCGTCGATGCGCTGGAAGGCGATCGAGACCGGGCCGCCTTCGAGACCGACGAAGTCGGCGTCGCCGTCGGCGATCTTCCAGCCGGTCACCTTGGCGTAGAAGGCGGCCAGGGCGGCGGGCTCGGCGCAGTCGATGACTATGGAGGAAAGAGTTGTCGTCATGCGAGCCAGCCTGCCGGTGACGGCGCGGCCCGGTCTTGAACATCCTTGCGCGCCGGGATTGTCGTAGTCACGGCGTACCGTGCGGCGCATGCGTTCCTCCGTCCGTCTCGCCGCTGGGCCCGGGTTCGTCCTCGACGCCGTGACCTGTGTCGACGACCACCGTGGATGGTCGCCGGCGGAGGCCTGCTCCCGATACCGGGTGGTGCTGGCGCGGCGGGGGACGTTCCGGCGGATGGCGGACGGGCGCAGCACGATCGCCGACGCGACGATGGGCTATCTCGGGGTGCCGGGCGAGGAGGAGCGTTTCGCGCATCCGGCCGGCGGCGACGTGTGCACCTCGCTGTCCCTGACACCCGAGCTGTGGCGCACGCTCACCGGGGATGACACTCGATCAGCCCGCTCGGCGGTGTACGTGGACGCCCGCCTCGACCTCGCCCACCGCCGCCTCCTGGCCGCCGCGCGGGACGGCGACGCCCCATACGGCCTGGCCGAGTCCCTGCTGCCCGTCGTCGGTGCCGCCGTGGTCCGCGCCGCCCAGACCCGTTCCACGGCGGCCGCCGCCCCGCGGACCGGTGCGGCGGCCCTCACCGGCGCCGCCAGGGAGGCCATCTCGGCCGGCCATCCCGCGGCCGGCGGGCTGCTGCCGCTGGCCGAGTTCCTCGGCGTGTCGCCGTACAGGCTCAGCAGGGCGTTCACCGGCGAGCTCGGCGTCTCGCTGACCCACTACCGCAACCGCGTCCGCGTGGGGCGGGCGCTCGACCGGCTGGAGGAAGGGGAGCCGAGTCTGGCGGTGCTCGCCGCCGACCTGGGGTTCGCCGACCAGGCGCACCTGACCCGGACGATCCGCCGGCACGTCGGCCACACGCCGGCGGCCCTGCGCCGCCTGCTCTCGCCTCCAGATCCGTGACCGGGTGGATTTCCGCCCGGCGCCGGCCGTAAGCTCCAGCAATGCGCGATCTAGGTGAGGACCCCCGGCCTGCCCGGGGTGCGGTACGCGAGATCCACTCCCTCAGGGGCCCCGCCACCCTGGCCTACTCCCCCGACCTCGACGGGCTGGCCGACCCGGGGGAGATCGTCTGGGCGTGGGTGCCGTACGAGGAGGACCCGTCCCGGGGCAAGGACCGTCCCCTGCTCGTCGTGGGCCGTACCGGAGGCAGGCTGCTGGGCATGATGTTGTCCAGCAAGGGCGACGACGGGCCCGACTGGCTGCCGCTCGGCGCGTGGGGGCGGGACGGCCAGGCGTCGTACGTGCGGCTGGATCGGGTCTTCGTGCTGGATGAGGACGACATCCGGCGGGAGGGCGCGGTGCTGGACGCGGACCGGTTCGCCCGGGTGGCGGCCCGGCTCATGAAGACGCACGGCTGGAGCGCCGGCCGATAGACCCCGGCCACGGCTGGAGCGCCGGCCGATAGACCGCGGCTGGGCGCCGGCCCACAAAGCCGCGGCCCACGGCGGTGACTACGCGGGAGGCCCCGGTGCCCTCCCGGAAGCGTCAGGGGCGATCGTCGCCCAGGCTGCGGGCCAGGACTTCGCGCAACGCCTCATTGGTGATGGAGAAGTGCCCCTGCGCGATCTCGCCGGCGCGCTGTGTGTCGCCGGCGGCGATGGCGTCGCACAGCGCGCTGTGCTCGGCCAGCGCCCGCTCGTAGACGGCCGACGCACCGTCGTACGGCTCGATCGGGAAGCCCAGGCTGACCCTGCTGAGCAGGTCGCGGCTCAGCCGGGCGATCTGCGGATTGCGGGTGGCCTCCACGACGGCCTGGTGGAAGGCGATGTCGGCGGCGTGCTCCTCGTGGGGGGAGCGCGCGGAGCCGTACCGGTCGAGGGCCTCGCGCATCCGCGCCACATCGGCGGGCTCGCGCCGCTCGGCCGCCACCCGCGCGACCATGCCCTCGACCAGGCAGCGCAGGTCGAACAGCTGCTCCATCTCCGCCCAGCGGGGCAGCAGCGTCCGCCGGACCGCATCGGCGGACGCGCTCGTCCAGGTCTCGCGGACGTACGCCCCGCCGTTGCGCCCGCGCCGGATGTCGACGACGCCCACGGCGAGCAGCCGGCCGACCGCCTCCCGGATCGTCGAACGGCTCACGCCGAGGATCTGTGCCAGCTCCCGCTCCGGCGGCAGCCGCTCGCCGGGGAGGTATTCACCGATCGCGACCGCTGTGATGAGCCGGTCGGCCACCTCCTCCGCGGCTGTCGGGAGCCGCACCGGTCGCAGCACGGAACCGCTGCCCGTCTCGGCAGTCTCGCCTGTCTCGTCCCGCACGTTCCTCCTCGCGGCCCTCTCCGGGCCTTCTCAGGTCCTATCGATCATGGCAGCGCGGGCGGCGGGTTTCGCCGCTGTTACTGGTATGCAACGTTCACAAAAAGGTCTTGTGGCCAGACCATTAATCCATACATTCTACCGAGCAACAGAGGGAGGAACCATTGCCCATCCCAGAGCCCACTCTCACCGGCACCGTTCCCTTCCGCGACTGGCAGACGTGGTACCGGATCACCGGCGATCCGGAGTCGGCCAAGACCCCCTTGGTGGTGCTCCACGGCGGCCCGGGCGCGGCCCACGACTACACGCTTCGCATCGCCGGTCTCGCCCGGCAGGGCCGTTCGGTCATCCACTACGACCAGCTCGGCATCGGCAACTCCACCCACCTGCCCGGCGAGGGCGCGGACTTCTGGACCGTCCGGCTCTTCCTCGACGAGCTGGACAACCTGCTGGCCGCGCTCGGCCTCTCCGGCGGCTACCACGTCCTCGGTCAGTCGTGGGGCGGCATGCTCGCCGCCGAGCACGCCGTACGCCGGCCGGCCGGACTCAAGTCGCTCGTCATCGCCAACTCCCCCGCGTCCATGGAGCTGTGGCTGTCGGAGGCGGCACGCCTGCGCGCCCTGCTCCCGCCCGAGGTCCAGAAGACGCTGCTCGATCACGAGACGGCCGGCACCACCGACCACCCGGACTACAAGGCGGCCGAGGCCGTCTTCAACGCCCGGCACGTCTGCCGCATCGTGCCGAACCCGCCCGAGGTGGCCGCGACCTTCGCCGCCATCGAGGCGGATCCGACCGTGTACCACACCATGAACGGTCCCAACGAGTTCCACGTCATCGGAACGCTGAAGGACTGGACGATCATCGATCGGGCCGGCCGCATCGGGGTGCCGACGCTGCTCGTCTCGGGCCGCCACGACGAGGCGACCGAGGCCACGGTGCGGCCGTACGCCGACCGGATCCCGGATGTGCGCTGGGAGATCTTCGAGGACTCCAGCCACATGCCCCATGTCGAAGAGGAAGAGGCCTACCTCCACCTCGTCGGCGCGTTCCTCGACGCAAACGACTGACTGGAGCCGCACCATGGCACGTCACCTCCCGTGCGCCCGCCCGCTCATCCGCCCGATCGCCGCCGTCTGCGCGGCACTCGCCCTGGCCGCCTGCTCGAGCACCCAGGCCACCCCTCCGGCCGCGCCGGCGGCGACCGCCGCGACCGCCGCGGCCGCGGCGGCCCCGGGCGCCTTCCAGGAGGCGCACAAGGGCGGCACGCTCAAGCTGCTCGCCAAGAGCGCCGCGGGCACGCTGGACCCGCAGGTGAACTACACCCTCCAGTACTGGCAGCTCTACCAGTCCCTGTACGACGGCCTCATGGCGTTCAAGAAGGTCGGCGGCGACGAGTCGTTCAAGGTCGTCCCCGACCTGGCCGAGGCGATGCCCGAGGTGAGCGACGACGGCAAGACGTATGTGTTCAAGCTGCGCAAGGGCGTCAAGTTCGCCACCGGCGACGAGGTCACCGCGGACGACGTGGTGGCCTCGTTCGAGCGGCTGTTCAAGGTGTCCAGCCCCACCGCCGGCACCTTCTACAACGGCATCGCCGGCGCCGCCGCCTGCGTCAAGAAGCCCGCGTCGTGCTCGCTGGACGAGGGCGTGACCGGCGACGCGGCGGCCGGCACCGTGACGATCAAGCTGGCCGAGCCCGACCCGGAGTTCCTCTACAAGCTGGCCGTCCCGCACGCCAGCGTGCTGCCGAAGGGCTCGCCCGCCAAGGACGCCGGCACCAAGCCGCTGCCCGGCACCGGCCCGTACATGGTCGACTCCTACGACCCGAGCCGCGCGCTGAAGCTCGTGCGCAACCCGCACTTCACCGAATGGTCGCGCGACGCCCAGCCGCAGACCTACCCGGACGAGATCGACTACTCCTTCGGCCTCACCGTCGAGGCGGCCGTCACCGCCGTGCAGAACGGCCAGGCAGACTGGGTCTTCGACCCGCCGCCCGCCGACCGGCTGAACGAGCTCGGCACCACGTACGCCGACCAGGTGCACGTCAGCCAGCTCACCGCGTTCTGGTATCTGACGCTCAACACCAACCTCGCCCCGTTCGACAACGAGCTCGCCCGGCAGGCGGTCAACTGGGCGGTCGACCGCAACGCCCTGGTCCAGCTGTACGGCGGCCCGAACCTGGCCCAGCCGGCCTGCACGATCCTGCCGCCCGCCTTCCCCGGCCACGTCGACTTCTGCGACTACACCAAGGGCGGCGGCGCCACGTGGGCCGCTCCCGACCTGGACAAGGCCAAGCAGCTCGTCCAGCAGTCCGGCACCGCCGGGCAGGAGATCGGCATCGTCGTCCAGGACGACGCCGTCAACAAGAGCATCGGCGAATACCTGCAGAGCGTGCTCACCGAGATCGGCTACAAGGCCGTGCTCAAGCCGCTGTCCGGCGACATCCAGTTCACCTACATACAGAACACCGAGAACAAGGTCCAGCTGGCGCTGACCCAGTGGTACCAGGACTACCCCGCCGCCTCGAACTTCCTCAACGTGCTGCTGTCGTGCGCCTCCTTCCACCCCGGCAGCGACTCCAGCATCAACATCGCCGGCTTCTGCGACAAGGGGATCGACGCCCAGATGCAGACCGCCCTGAAGACGCAGCGCACCGACCAGGCCCAGGCCGACCAGCTGTGGGGGCGGATCGACCAGGAGATCATGAAGAAGTCGCCGGTGGTGCCGATCTTCAACCCCAAGCAGGTGAACTTCATCTCCAAGCGGGTCGGCAACTACCAGTTCAGCAAGCAGTTCTACATGCTGGTCGGCCAGCTCTGGGTCCAGTGAGCGGCGAGCCGATCTCGACGAGTGCCGGGCCGTGGCGGGCCGGGCTGGGCCGGCTGGCGCGCGACAAGGCCGCGATGGCGGGGCTGGTGGTGTTCCTGCTGGTCGTGGTGGCCTGCCTGCTGGCCCCCGCGTACGCCGGCCAGGTGGCGCGGACGAACCCGTTCCGGTCGAACATCTCCGGCACGACGGTGGTGGACGGCCGGACCGTGCCGGTGCTGGCGCCCAGCAGCACCGGCCTGGGCCTCGGCGTCACCCCCATCGGCCCCACCTGGGACCCCGGGCACTACTTCCTCGGTGCCGACAACCAGGGCCGCGACGTCATGGCCCGGCTGCTGTACGGCGGCCGCAACAGCCTGCTCATCGGCGTGGCCTCGGCGCTGCTGTGCTGCCTGGCCGCCACCGCCGTCGGCGTGGTGGCCGGGTACGCCGGCGGAGCGGTCGACGCGGTGCTGTCGCGGATCCTGGACGTCCTGTGGTCGATCCCCGTCTACCTGCTGGCGATCTGCCTGTCGGTGGTGCTGCTCACCGGCGGGCTGCGGGTGGGGCCGATCAGTCTGGAGGCCGGCAGCCTCTGGGTGCCGATCGGCATCATCGCCGCCGTCTACGTGCCGTACGCGGCCCGCCCCATCCGCGGCCAGGTGATCGCCCTGCGCAACCGCGAGTTCGTCCAGGCGGCGATCGGCGTCGGTGCGTCCGATCTGCGCATCATGCGCAAGGACCTGCTGCCGAACGTGCTGCCCACGCTGATCGTCCTGCTGCCGATGATGACGGCGCTGAACATGCTGATCGAGTCGGCGCTGTCGTTCCTGTCCATCGGCGTCCAGCCGCCGGACGCCAGCTGGGGCACGATCATCAACGACGGGCTCGGCCTGCTCTACACCCGGCCGGCCGTGGCACTCGCGCCCGGGCTGCTCATCGCCGTCACCGCCGTCGGGCTGAACGTCTTCGGCGACGGCGTCCGGGACGCGCTCGACCCGGGCGCCCGGCTGCGGGGCGGGGTGTAGATGGCCGCCTTCCTGCTGCGCCGCCTGTTCTCCGCCGTCCTGGTGCTGTTCGCGATCAGCGTCCTGGTGTTCCTCATCTTCTTCGCCACGCCCGGCGTCGACCCGGCCGCCCGCATCGCCGGGCGCAACGCCGACCCGGAGACGCTCGCCCAGGTGCGCGCCTCCTTCGGCCTCGACCAGCCGCTGCCCGTCCGGTACGCGATGATGATGGGCCACCTGTTCGTCACCCGGGACCTGGAGTCCTATGTCAACCGGGGCGCGCAGGTGATCCCGCAGGTGCTGCGGGCGGCGCCGGTCACGCTGTCCCTCGTGCTCGGCGCGGCCGTCATCTGGATGGTGCTCGCGGTGGTCATGGGCACCACCGCCGCCCGGCTGCGCGGCACGATCCTCGACCCGGTCATCATGCTGCTCGGCGTCATCGGCGTCTCCCTGCCGGTCTACTGGGTGGGCGAGGTGGTCAACCTGCTCACGCAGAGCCGGCTGCGCGACAGCCTGTTCTCCTGGGTGCCGCCGCTCGGCTACGTCCCCTTCGGCCAGGACCCGCTGCAGTGGGCGCTGCACCTGCTGTTCCCCTGGCTGACGCTGGCCGTCCTGTACGCCGGCATCTACGCCCGGCTGCTGCGCTCGGAGCTCGTCACCGCGCTGGAGGAGGATTACGTGCGCACCGCCCGGGCCAAGGGCGTCTCGGAGTGGCGGATCCTCATCCGGCACGCGCTGCGCTGCTCGCTCATCCCCATCGTCTCGCTCTTCGGCCTGGACTTCGGCGCGCTGGTGGGCGGCGCCGCGCTGCTCACCGAGGTGGTCTTCGGGCTGCCGGGCGTCGGCAGGCTGACGTACGAGGCCCTGCAGAAAGTCGACCTGCCGATGATCATGGGTACGGTCCTGTACGCGGCGTTCTTCGTCGTCCTCGCCAACGCGGCCGTCGACCTCCTCTACGCCCGGCTCGATCCGCGGGTGCGCCGTGGGTGAGCCGCTCCTGGAGATCCGCGACCTGCGGGTCACCTTCCGCACCCGCACCGGCGCCGTCACGGCCGTCGACGGGCTGTCGGCGACCGTCGAGCCCGGGCAGGTGCTCGGCATCGTGGGCGAGTCCGGCTCCGGCAAGAGCGTGTCCATGCTGAGCCTGCTCAAGCTGATCCGCGACCCGAACGCCCGGGTCACCGGCACGGCTCTCTTCGACGGCCGCGACCTGCTGGCCCGCACCGACCGGGAGCTGCGCGCCGTCCGCGGGCGCGAGATCGCGATGATCTTCCAGGATCCGATGACGGCGCTCACTCCCGTCTACACCATCGGCTGGCACATCGCCGAGCAACTGCGCGCGCACCGGCGGCTCACCCGGCGGCAGGCCCGCGAACGGGCCGTCGAGCTGCTGGAGGAGGTGGGCATCGCCGACGCCGGACGGCGCGTGGACGAGTATCCGCACCAGTTCTCCGGCGGCATGCGGCAGCGCGCCGTCATCGCGCTCGCCCTCGCCTGCGACCCGCGCCTGCTCATCGCCGACGAGCCGACCACCGCCCTGGACGTCACCACGCAGGCGCAGATCCTCGACCTCATGCGCCGGCTGCGCGAGCGGCACGGCTCGGCCATCGTCATCATCACCCACGACATCGGCGTGGTCTCGGAGCTGGCCGACCGGGTCCTCGTCATGTACGGCGGGCGCGCCGTCGAGCACGGGCCCACCGCCGAGGTGCTGCGCCGGCCCCGCCATCCCTACACCTGGGGGCTGCTCGGCTCGGTGCCCCGGGTGGACGGTCCCCGGCCGCGCCGCCTGGCCGCCATCCCGGGGGCCTCCGTGTCGCCGTACGACCTGCCGGAAGGGTGCGCGTTCGCGCCGCGGTGCGCGTACCGGCTGGCGGTCTGCGACGAAAGGCCGCTGCTGGCGGGCGCGGCGGGCCATGAGGACGCGTGCTGGCTCCCCCAGGAGGGCCGCTCGGAGCTGAGGATGGAGGCGCCATGAGTGAACCGGTGCTGCTGCGTGCGGCCGGCGTCGTCAAGCACTTCCCGCTGGGCCGCTCGCTGCCGGGCCGCGGCCGGGCCGCCGTCCGCGCCGTGGACGGCGTCTCCCTCGAGGTCCGCGCCGGGGAGACGCTCGGCCTGGTCGGCGAGTCGGGCTGCGGCAAGTCCACCCTCGGCCGCTGCCTGGTCCGCCTGACGGACCTCACGGGCGGGACCGTCGAGTTCGCCGGCCGCGACATCACCCGGCTGTCCCGCCGCCGGCTCCGCCCCGTCCGCCGCGAGCTGCAGCTCGTCTTCCAGGACCCGTACGCCTCACTGAACCCGCGCCGCCGCGTCGGCGACATCGTGGCCGACCCGCTGCACGTCCACGGCTTCGGCTCCGCCGCCGAGATCGGCCGCCGCACCGCGGAGCTGTTCGACGTCGTCGGCCTGCCGCCGGCGTACGCCGACCGCTATCCGCACGAGTTCTCCGGCGGCCAGCGCCAGCGGATCGGCATCGCCCGGGCGCTCGCCACCGAGCCGCGTCTCATCGTCGCCGACGAGCCGGTCTCGGCGCTCGACGTCTCGATCCAGGCCCAGGTGCTCAACCTCTTCGCCGACCTGCAGGAGCGGTACGGACTGACGTACGTCTTCATCGCCCACGACCTGGGCGTGGTCCGGCAGGTCAGCACCCGCATCGCCGTCATGTACCTGGGCGAGATCGTCGAGACGGCGGACGCCGAGGCGCTGTACGCCGGGCCCGCCCACCCGTACACGCAGGCGCTGCTGTCGGCCGTGCCGCGGATCGACGACGGCGCGGACCCGTCACCGGCGGGGCGCCGCGAGCGCATCGTCCTGCCGGGCGACGTGCCCAGCCCCGTCGCCAAACCCTCCGGCTGCGCCTTCCATCCGCGCTGCCCCCATGCCCGCGACCTGTGCGGGCTGGAGCGGCCCCGCCTGCGGGAGATCGCCCCCGGGCGGCAGGCCGCCTGCCACTTCCCCCAGACGTAGGCACCGCCCGGCCCGCTCACCGAGAGCCGCTCCACGGGGTGCGGAGCGGCTCTCGGTGAGCGGGGTGGTCAGCCCCCGGCGGGGGCTTCCGAGGCCGCCGGAGGCGCGCTCCGGGGTTCGGGCTGCTCGGCGGTGGCGAAGGTCAGCCGCAGGCCCAGGAAGGCGCAGAGCGGGCCCAGGGCGCTCATCGCGGCGGAACTGACGAAGGCGGCGGCCAGGTCGCCGGACGCGAAGCCGAAGCCACCGAAGTAGGTGGCGAACAGCGACGCGAAGCCGAAGAACATCCCGGGGATGAGGGACAGTGCCCGGAGCCGGCCGGCCGCCAGCAGCGTGCCGTTGACCACGAAGATGACCAGCCCCAGGGCCACGGTCTGGGCGAACGCGCCGGTGCCGAACATGGTGCCCGTCGCGCGGTTGAGCAGGACGGCGGCCACGCCGAACCCCGCCCCGGCGGTGGTGGCGGTGATCAGCTTCACCGCGTTGGCCCTGGTCGGGCCGCCGAGGAGGAAGGTGCCGGCCCAGGTGATGAAGATCGCCCAGGTGGGCAGGTTGAGCGGGCTCATGGCGGGGAAGACCGTGGCGAAGGCGACGATCGAGGCACTGACCTCATGGGGCAGGCGGATGCGCATGACGAAGGTTCCCTTCAGGCCAGGCCGCCGGGTTTGGCCAGGAGCTCGCGCAGCGCCGTGTCGATGAACGCGGTGTCCTCCGGATTGCTGCCGTGGCCGGCGAAGTGGCCCCAGATGCCCGGTATCACGCGGAGTTCGGCGTTGGTCATGTGGCCGACCGCCCAGGCCTCGTCCTCCGGCGGGAAGTAGAGGTCCTTCTCCGCGGGCATCACGATGGAGGTCGCCTTGATGGAGGCGAGGGCGGCCTCGGTGTCGCCGTCGAAGCCGGGGGTTCGGCCGACGTCTCCGTTCTGCCAGGTCCAGAGCATGGTCAGCAGGTTGTTGGGGTCCCGGCCGTCCAGGAAGAACCCCTCCCAGAAGCCGACGAGGAAGTCCTCCAGCGAGGTGTAGCCCAGCTTCTCGTACGCCTTCTCCCAGTAGAAGGCCTGGGAGAAGCCCCACCCGGCGTACACGCGGGCCAGGGCGCGCAGCCCGATGGCCGGCCACTGGCCGCCGTACCAGCCGCCGGCGAAGACGGAGTCGGCCGTGAGGGCGGCTTTGACGCCTTCCAGGAAGACGAAGTTGTGGATGCTGGTCCGCGGCGAGCCGCAGAACGGGGCGATCCGCTCGACCATCTCCGGGTGGCTCACCGCCCACTGGTAGGTCTGTCCCGCGCCCATGGACCAGCCGGTCACCAGGGCGACGCGCTCGATGCCGAACTCCTCGGTCACCAGCTTGTGCTGGGCGGCGATCTGGTCGTAGACCGTGATGCGCGGGAAGCGGGCCCGGTCGTAGGGGGCGGGGGTGTTGCTCGGCGAGCTGGACAGGCCGTTGCCGAGCATGTTCGGGACGATGATGAAGTACTGGTCCGGGTCGAGCGCCATGCCGCGGCCGATGAGCCACTCGTTGTCCCAGTGCCGCCCGGAGTACCAGGTGGGGTAGACGATGACGTTGCTCTTGTCCGCGTTCAGCTCGCCGTACGTCTTGTAGGCCAGGAAGGCGCCGCGGAGGGTGGCGCCGTGCTGGGTGGTGAAGTCGCCCAGGTCGAAGGTCTGATGGTCGTTCATGGGGGGTCTCGCTTCCGTTCCGGAGATGTCAGGAGGTGACGGCGCACCGGCCGCGGTCGGCCTTGTGCGGGCCGTCGGCCGTGGGGCGGATGTCGAAGTCGAAGATCGCGGTCGGCAGGTAGAGCGTGCTGCAGGCGTTGGGGATGTCGACCACGCCGCTGAGCCGGCCCTCGATGGGCGCCGAGCCGAGCAGGAGGTAGGCCTGCTCGCCGCTGTAGCCGAAGGTCTTGAGGTACTCGACGGCGTTCAGGCAGGCGTTGCGGTAGGCGAGGGTGGCGTCGAGGTAGTGGTTGGTGTCGGTGGAGTGGTCCACGGAGATGCCGACGAACGAGAGGAACTCGCTGTAGCGGGGCTCGACGTTGCCGGGCATGAAGATCGGATTCGTGGTCACGCCGTACTTCTCCATGCCGCCCTTGATGAGGTCGACGTGGAGGTCCAGGAAGCCGCCCATCTCGATGGCGCCACAGAAGGTGATCTCCCCGTCGCCCTGGCTGAAGTGCAGGTCTCCGGCGGACAGCAGGCCGCCGGGGACGTGCACCGGGTAGAACACCCGGGAGCCGCGGGTGAGGTTCTTGATGTCGTGGTTGCCGCCGTTCTCCCTGGCCGGGACCGTGCGGGCGCCCTCCTGGGCGACCCGGTCCGCGTCCTCACCGGTGAGCCGGCCGGCCAGCGCGTTGTCCGCGAGCGGCGGCAGCGCGAGCGCCGGCACCCGGTAGGGGTCGGTGTCGATGAGGGCCTGTTCCCGGGCGTTCCACCGGGCCAGCAGCCCGGCGGACGGAGCGGTGCCCATGAGGCCGGGATGGGTGATCCCGGTGTACCGGACCCCGGGGATGTGCCGCGAGGTGGCCATCTGCCCGCGGAAATCCCAGACGGCCTTGTACGAGTCCGGGAAGTGGTCGGTGAGGAACCCGCCGCCGTTGTCGCGGGCGAAGACGCCGGTGTACCCCCAGCCCGAGCCCGACCCGTCGCCCGTCGGCTGCGGGATCGGCCCCAGGTCGAGGATGTCCACGATGAGCAGGTCGCCCGGCTCCGCTCCTTCCACCGCGATCGGGCCGCTCAGCATGTGCGCGTACGTGAGGTCGACGTCGCGGACGTCGTCGGCGGAGTCGTTGTTCCCGATCTGGTTGTCGGTCCAGTCCCGGCACTCGAGACGGAACTCCGCTCCCGGCCTGACCGTGGCGGCCGGGGGGATGTCCGGATGCCAGCGGTTGTGTCCGGGAGTCTTCTGATCGCGCATGGAGAGGTTCTGGTCGACGCTGAAGATGACGTCCGGCATGTGCTGCCTCCAAAGGGGGGTTCGGCCGATCAGGGCTTCGGGAGAAGGGCGTGCCGCGGGTCGGCGGGCCGTGCGGGACCTCGGCGGGAGGCGGGCGGCTCGCTGACGACGCGGGGCTCGTACGCGCTCGCCTCCTGGGCGTGCAGCGCCCGGGCCAGCGGGGACGGGGCGCGGGTCAGCATCGGGGAGGTGAAGACCCGCCGGGACCGGTGGCCGCACGCCGCGCACGGCTCCTCCGTCCGGGCCTCGCCCATCGGGCGTGTCACGTCGAAGGGCCCGCATCCCGCGCACCGGTACTGGTATGTCGCCATGGGCAACCTCCAAAAGCTTGGATTTGGAAGTATTTTTTGAGGAAGTAAAATCCGGCTACCCCGCATGTTGCGAGCAGGTAAACCCTGGGACGCCTTCGAGGCACGCCACGCCGGGGCATGCGGGAAGGGCCGCGCCGCGATGCGGGCGGTCCGGAGGCGACGCGTCGCCGTCCTACGGAAGCTGCTGGAGGACGTCCCACTGCAGGCCGTCGGCGGCCGCGAGGAACACACGCTGGTCCAGGTGGCGGTTGCGCACCTGGACGGTGCCGCGCGGGCTCTCGTACTCCAGCCCTTCGGCCATCGCCTGAATCCGCTCCACGTCGACCGCGCCCGCCCGGCGCAGCAGCTCGGTGAGCATGCGCACGCCTTCGTAGCAGGACTCGCCCAGGCTGTTGAGCACCGGCGCCTGCGGTCCGAACCTGCGCCCGTAGGCGGCGGCGAAGTCCAGCCCGGACGCGGTCGGCAGGTCCTCGAAGAAACCGGCCGAGGTCATCAGGCCGCGCGTGTTCTCCGGCCCCGTGGCCAGGAGCACGTTCTCCTCGATCAGCGAGCTGAACCGGATGTGGTCGCGATCCAGCCCCGCGCGGCAGAAGGCGCGGTTGAAGGCGACGGCGTCATTGCCGATCAGCAGCATGAGCACGGCTTCGCACCCGCTGGCCGCGACCCGGCGCAGCGTCTCCTCGAAGTCCTCGGTGCCCAGCGGCACATACATCTCGTCGCAGACGACGCCGCCCAGCTCGGCCAGATAGCGGCGGGCCGCGCGGGCCGAGGACCGGGGCCAGACGTAGTCGTCGCCCACGATGGTCCATCGCCGGATTCCCAGCTGGCTCGCGAACCATTCGAGCGTCGGCCGCAGCTGACGGTTCGGCGTCTCCCCGGTGAGGAACACGCCGGGCGACCGCTCGCCGCCCTCGTAGAGCGCCGTGTAGACGTACGGCACCCGGCCGCCGATGCGCGGGGCGACGACCTCGCGCACCGCGGAGATGTGCCACCCGGCCACGGCGTCGATCACGCCGCCGCTGATCAGCGCGTCGATCTCGTTCGCCACCCGCGCAGGCGGCGCCCCGCCGTCGACGAGCACCAGCCGCAGCTCCCTGCCCAGCACCCCGGCCTCGGCGTTGACCTCTTCGGCCGCCAGTTGCGCGCAGCACTCGCAGGACGGCCCGAAGATCCCGGCCGGCCCCTGGAGGGGGATCACGAGGGCGACGTCCAGCGTGTCACGGCTCCCGGGCCTCCCGAGCGAGCCGGGCCACAGGCGCGCCTTCTCGATCATAAAGGTGACGTTACCGTTTACTTATTACCGAAATATTTCACGGCGATAAGGACTGGTACCGTTGGAGCGATGACCACCACGACGATCTCTTGGCAGGGACATTGACGACCGCGGCGACCGTACATCGCGACCTCGACTTCGCACGGCTCCTCACGCTCGTCGAGCGGAGCGTCGTGCAAAGACTCGGTACGGCGCTGAAAGCGGACGGCGCCACGCTGGAGGAATGGCGCGTGCTGTCACTCCTGGGCGACGGCAACGGTCACCCCATGACGGAGATCGCCGAGTTCGCGCTGCTGCCGCCGCCGAGCCTCACCAAGGTCATCGACCGCATGGTGTCGCTGACCCTCGTCCACCGCCGGGTGGACGAGGCGGACCGGCGGCGCGTGCTGGTCTTCGCGACGGACCGCGGCCGCCAGGCGCTCGAGCAGTGGACCGCCACGGTCGAGCGGCAGTACAACGAGATCGTCGCGGCCACCGGCGGCGAGGAGATCGCGCTGCTGCGCGCCCTGCTGGCGCGCACGGCCGGCCGCCTGGGCCTCCCGTGAGCGCATGGTCGACACGACACGCCGTCGCGCCACAGGCCCCTGCGCGTCCTCCGCAGGGGGCGACGGCGGCAGAACGTCCCCACCGCTGCGCGCAACGGCTCCATGGGCGGGTCCCGGTCATCGGCCCAGGTCACCGAGGCTGCGATCATTGGCCTCATGCGTGTTGTGGTGATCGGAAGCGGCATCGTCGGAGCGAGCGCGGCCTACTACCTGAGCGGCCGGGGCGCGACGGTGACGGTGGTGGACGGCGGATACCAGGGCGAGGCGACGCAGGCGGGGGCGGGCATCGTGTGCCCGTGGGTGGACCATCCCGAGGACGACGCCTGGTACCAGCTCACCCGCGAGGGCGCCCGCCACTACCCCGGGCTGGTGGAGGAGCTGGGCGAGGACATCGGGTACGCCAAGGTCGGCGCCCTGCTCGTGGCCGAGGACCCGGCCGACCTGGAGCCGGTGCGCGCCCTGCTGCTCCGCCGCCGTCTCGACGCGCCGGAGATGGGCGACATCACCGACGTGGCGGCTCCGGCCGAGCTGTTCCCGCCGCTGTCCGACACGCTGAGCGCGATCCTGGTGCCGGGGGCGGCCCGCGTGGACGGCCGCTCCGTGCGCGACGCGCTGCTGCACGCCGCCATCGCCCGGGGCGCCGAGGTCCGTACGGGCGCCGCCGCGCTCACCCCGGACGGCGAGGTGTACCTGTACGCCCTGCCGGCCGAGGGCGCCACCCCGCCGGCCGCGGACATCACCCCGCCGTCCGCAGGCACCGGGCCGCCGGCCGGAGAAGCGAGCTCACGGCAGGCCACCACCGTCCCACCGCCCGCCACGGGTTCGGCGCGCCGGTTCGCAGGCCAGGCGGTTCGGATCGAGGCCGACATGGTGATCGTCGCAGCAGGGGCGTGGACGGGCGAGGTGTGCCGGCCGCTGGGCGTCGAGCTGCCCGTGTTCCCGAGGCGGGGCCAGATCCTGCACGCCACCCTGGAGGGCGTCGACACGGCGTGGTGGCCGATCGTGCTCCCCAGCGTCGGCCCGTACCTGCTGGGCTTCCCCGACTCGCGCGTGGTGATCGGCGCGACCGTGGAGGACGTGGGGTTCGCGCCGCGCGTCACGATGGGCGGCCTTGAGGAGGTGATCGCGGCGGGGCTGCGGATCGCGCCGGGTCTGCACGGCGCGACGGTGACGGAGACCCGGGTGGGCCTGCGCCCCGTCTACGCCCCCGGCTCGGCGCTCATCGGCCCGCTGACCGGCCGCGTGGTCGTGGCGACGGGCCTGGGCTCGTACGGCCTGACGGCGGGCCCGTTCACCGGCAGGATCGCCGCCGCGCTGGCACTCGGCGAGCAGCCGCCCCTGGACATCACGCCCTACGCGCCCCCCGTCGCCTGAGCGAGAAGGGCTCCATCCCCGGCGCGGGAGATCGCCCACCCCGGCGAAAGCGCGTGACGAGCGGGAACGTATAGTCGGATTCCTCCCCACCGTGATCGCGTGGGGAGGACGCGTTGCCGCTGCTCGCACTGATGCTGATCCAGGTCCTGATCGCGGCAGGATGCGCCGCCGAGCCGCCCGCGCCGCCGGCCGGCCCGTCGTTCGCCCTCGTCCCGCCGATCGCCCTCGTCCCGTTGGCCGCGCCCCGGCCTCCCGACCTGCCCGAGCCGGTGCGAGTCCCTTACGGGGCCTCGGGCAGGTACGCGGTCGTGCGTGGCACCGCCCCCGCCAGGCCGGGCCGGGGCCCGGTGGTCCGGTACCTGGTGGAGGTGGAGCGCGGGCTGCCGTTCGACCCGCGCGCGTTCGCGGCGGAGGTGCACCGCATACTCAACGACGTGCGCGGGTGGGCGCGCTTCCAGCGTGTGGACCGCGGCCCGGCACGGGTGCGCGTCGCCCTGTCGAGCCCGCGCCTGACCGTCCGCCAGTGCCTCCCGCTCCGCACCGGCGGGCAGTTGTCGTGCTGGAACGGCACCCGCTCCGTCATCAACGCCCTCCGCTGGGCCGACGGCGTGCCGCAGTACGGCGGCGACCTGGCCGCGTACCGGAGCTACCTGATCAGCCACGAGGTCGGCCACGCCCTGGGACACGGCCATCGCGCCTGTCCGGGCCCGGGACACCTGGCCCCGGTCATGACGCAGCAGTCCAAGTCGCTTGACGGCTGCCGCCCGAACCCCTGGCCCTTCCCCCATCGCGCCGGCGACCGTCAGAGGAGCTGACCGGTGCCGACGCCGCGCAGCAGCGTGTCCACCACGCGGGCGGCGAGGTCGTCGGGGTCGCCGTCGGGGCTCTGGGCGGCCTCGTGCATCAGCGCGTAGTAGACCCGCCTGGCCCAGTCGGGGTCCACGTCGGCGCGCAGCACCCCGGCCGCCTGCGCCCGTCTGAAGAGCCGGTCGCAGCTCTCGGCCACGTCCGCGTGCACCCTGGCCACCTCGGGATCGGCCGACAGGGCCCGGCTCATCGCGAACCCCCAGTCGAGCTTGACCCGCAGCACGCTGGCCGTGACCTGGTAGAGCGCGACCAGGGGCGGCGTGGTGTCCGGATGGGCGGAGTCGACGGCCTCGGCGAAGCGGCGGGTGGCCCACGCCGCCATCGCGTCCACCAGCGCCTCCCGTGAGGCGAAGCGCCGGTGGACGGTCGTGCGCGCCACCCCCGCGGCCTCGGCGATCTGCTCCATGCTGGCCGCCGGGTTCCTGCTGAGCACGCGCTCGGCCGCCTCCAGGATCGTCCGGACCGTGCGTGCGGCATCGGATCGTATGGCCCGCGTCGTCTCATTCACCCCCACAGGGTACGGCAACGTTGCCGTTTATCCAGAACTTGCGTCATCACTGTTGCAGGTTCTATCGTCAAGGCATCGGGACTGACGCAACTCATCGGAGGGAGAACCCCATGGACATGCGACTCACCGGCAAGACGGCCGTGGTCACCGGCGCGAGCAGGGGCATCGGGCTGGCCATCGTCCAGGCGCTGGCCGGCGAGGGAATGCGGGTGGCCGCCGCCGCCCGCACCGTCCCGCCCGCGCTGAAGGAGACCGGGGCGATCACGGTGGCGGCCGACCTGGCCACCGCGCACGGCCCCGGCGAGGCGATCGACCAGGCGCTGGCCGAGCTGGGCGAGATCGACCTGCTGGTCAACAACGTGGGCGGCGGCGACGGAGGCGCGGGGCAGGTCGGTGGGTTCCTCGGCTTCGACGACGACCAGTGGCGCCAGACCTACGACCTGAACCTCCTCAGCGCCGTACGCGCCACCAGGGCCGCCCTGCCCAGTCTCATCCGGCGACGGGGCACCGTGATCAACATCTCGTCCATCGGCGCCCGGATGCCGCACGGCGGCCCGATCCCGTACACGACGGCCAAGGCGGCGCTGACCGCGTTCGGCAAGGCCCTGTCGGAGGAGTTCGGCCCCCAGGGGGTGCGGGTCAACACGATCTCGCCGGGCACCACCCGCACCGCGCTGTGGGTGGACCCCGGCGGCTACGGCTCCGCGCTGGCCGCCGCGCAGGGCATGGACCTCGAGCGGTTCCTGGAGGGGCTGCCGGGCGCCGCCGGGATGACGACGGGTAGGTTCATCGAGCCGGAAGAGGTCGCCTCACTGGTGACGTGGCTGGCATCGCCGCACGCCGGAAGCGTCACGGGCGCCGACTACCTCATCGACGGCGGAACGGTCAAAGCAGTGCGACCTATCGCGATATATCGTAGTGGCGGGAACACCGGGGGTGGTTCGCCCGGTTGAGCGGAATGGATGCGACCTTCAGGGGAGTGTGGACGATGGCGGGAAAGCGGACGGCACGGCGGATCCTCGCGGGCGGCGCGGCTCTCGCCGCGGCCGGCTGGGCACTGCGCGACATACCGGCCCAGCTGGGCGTGCGGCCTCTGGGCTCGGGCCCGGACCGGGCGGCGCGGATGCGGCAATCGCCGCAGTTCAGGGACGGCACCTTCTTCAATCCCATGCCCGAGCCGACCACGTTGATGACCACGCCGCCCGTGGGCCTGCTCGGCGAGCTGGCCAAGAACAAGGAGGAGCGCCGCCCCGCCGGCCCCGTGCCGCTGCGCGTGCCTCCGTCCGGTCCGCCGCCCGCCGGCGGCCTGCGCGCCGTCTGGTACGGGCACGCCTCCACGCTGGTGGAGATCGAGGGCAAGCGGGTGCTGTTCGACCCGGTGTGGAGCAGGCGCGTCTCCCCCTCGCAGCTCGTCGGCCCGAAGCGGCACCACCCGGCGCCCGTGACGATCGGCGAGCTGCCGCAGGTCGACGCGATCGCGATCTCGCACGACCACTACGACCACCTGGACATGGCGACCGTGCGCACGCTGACCGGGACGCAGAAGGCGCCGTTCCTGGTGCCGCTGGGCATCGGGGCGCACCTGGAGCGGTGGGGCGTGCCCGCGTACCGGATCATCGAGCTCGACTGGGAGGAGGAGGCCGAGGTCGCGGGGCTGCGCTTCGTCGCCACGGCGGCCCGGCACTTCTCAGGGCGGGCGTTCACCCGCAACGACACGCTGTGGGGGTCCTGGGTGGTGGCCGGGACGGGCAGGCGGGTGTTCTACGCGGGCGACTCCGGCTACTTCGAGGGCTACCGGGGCATCGGGTCGGCGCACGGGCCGTTCGACCTGACGCTGATGCCGATCGGCGCCTACAGCCCCGCCTGGCCGGACATCCACATGAACCCGGAGGAGGCGGTCAACGCGCACCTCGAACTCGGGGGCGAGCTGCTGCTGCCGGTGCACTGGGCGACGTTCACGCTGGCCCTGCACCCGTGGGGGGAGCCGGTGGAGCGGCTGTGGCGCGAGGCCAAGGCCCGAGACGTCGAGATCGTCGTGCCGCGTCCGGGCGAGGCCGTGGACACCACCGAGGCGCCGGCGGTGGACGGCTGGTGGGAGACGCTGGGCTGACCGCACCCCTCCCGCCGGCCGGTCGGGAGGCCCGCCGTGCCTCCCGCCCGGCCGGCGGTTGCGGCGACGCTCAGCCGGGCCGGTCCAGCTCGGCGCCGGGCGCGGGCGCAGGGCGGCGGTCCAGGTCGTGGCCGGGCGCGGGTGACGGGCGGCGGTCCAGCTCGGCGCCGGACTCTTGTGACCGCCGTTCCAGCTCGCCGGCGCCTGGTTGCGCCGCCACGGACGGCAGGTCGCGCGGTGGCCGGGGCGCCGCGGCCGGCGACGCGGCGCGGGACCGGGTCTCCGGATCCAGATCCGGTTCCGGCTCCGCGCGGGGCTCCGGTTCGTACTCCGCGACCGCCTCCTCGTACGCCCGGCGCAGCTTGTCCGCCTCGGCCTGCGGGTTGTGGAACCAGTTCGTGGACCACAGGCGGTGGAAGTTCCAGCCGAGCCGCTCCAGGTGCTCCTTGCGGAGCCGGTCGCGGTCGCGCACGCTGCGCGAGTCGCGGTAGGACGTGCCGTCGGCCTCGATCGCCAGGACCATGCGGTCGGGGTCCTTCGGGTGGGTGGCGGCGAAGTCGACGCGGAAGCCGCCGACGCCGTACTGGGGCACGACGGTGATGCCGCACCTGGCCAGGCGGTCGCGTACGTCGGCCTCGAACGGGTTGAGCGCCGTCCCGCCCGAGGCGTCGGCCGGGGTTCCGCCCGAGCCGGCGTACTCGAGGTAGTCGGCCAGCAGCCGGGCGCCCGCCTTGGTGACGCGGGCGGGGTCCACATCGTGGCTGGAGAACGAGCTGACCAGGGTGAGCCGGTGCTTGGCGCGGGTGGCGGCCACGTTCAGCCGGCGCTCGCCGCCGTCGCGCAGCAGCGGGCCCCACTGGTAGCGCATGCGGCCGTCGCGGTGCTTGCCGTACCCGATGGTGAGGATGATCGCGTCGCGTTCGTCGCCCTGGACGCGCTCGAGGTTCTTGACGAAGAACGGCTCCGGCGCGTCCTCGGCGAAGAACTCCTCCAGCTCGGGATGCTCGGCCAGCGCCTCCCTGAGCGCCTGGTCGATGCGCTCGGCGTGGCGCATGCCGAGCGCGATCACGCCGAGCGACTCGCCGGGACGGGCGCGGGCGTGGTCGAGCACCAGCTCCACCACCTTGCCGACCTCGGCCGCCACCGAGGCTTCCTGGCCGGGCCGGTCGGACTGGGCGACGACCACGTGCCGCAGGCAGTCGCCCCGCGACACGCCGGGGAACGTGGTGAGCGCGCCGCCGTAGATGCGGGAGTTGGAGAACGCCACCAGCCGCTCGTCCCTGCTGCGGTAGTGCCAGCTCAGCGGCCATGTCGGCAGCAGCGGCCGGAGCGCGTCGAGCACCGACTCGAACCCCGCCCCGAACGACACCAGGCTCTCCTCGTCCTCCGCGTCGTCGAGCCCGTCACCGACCTGCCGGAAGAAGTTCGTCGGCGGCAGCTGCCGGTCGTCGCCGGCCACGGCGATCTGATGCGCCCGCATGATCGACGGCACCGCGTCGGCGGGCACGATCTGGCTCGCCTCATCGAAGATCACCACGTCGAACAGCCTGGTCGCGGGGAGCACCTGGCTGACGATCAGCGGGGACATGGCCCAGCACGGCTTGAGCGCGAACAGCACGTCGCCGGTCTGGTCGAGCAGGCGGCGCAGCGGCAGGTGGCCCCGGCGCAGGGCGGCCTGCTTGCGGATCACCCTGGCCTGCAGCGGGTGCCGGTCCTCGGCGTCGCGCAGCCGGACGGCCCACGCGCGGCGGACGCGGGCCCGGTTGGCGGCCAGGTGCCGGATGTCGCGTTCGCGGAAGTCGCCGGCGATCTCGTCGAGGGCTTCTCCCCTGGTGGCGCCGTAACGCGGGTCGCTCACCCTGATGTGATCGAGGATGGAGGAGTACCAGGCGTGGTCGAACGCGGCGGCCGCCAGGTCGGCCGTGGCCTGCTTGCGCGCCAGGTCGTCGAGGAGTTGCCCGAGGCCGAGGGCGTCGAACCGCATGCCCAGGTCGTACAGTCTGGGGAGCTTCCAGGCGGTGTCGCGGTCGGCGCACAGTGCGGCGAGGACCTCGTCGGGGTCGTCGGGGACGTTGATGTACGCCCGCAGGGAGGCCAGCTGCGCCTCGCACTCGGCCTGCAGCCTCAGGAGCCCGCCGAGATCGGACGGCGGCCACGGTGCGCTTCCCCGCTCGCCGGGACCGCCGCCTGCCCTCTGACCGGCGTGCGGGCGGGGCGGGTCGTCGGCACCCAAGCGGGAGGCGCCTTCGGTTCGGGGCGGGCGGGTGCCGTCCGGGCCGGCGCGCCACGTGGCGTGCGACGGCGGCGGGAGGCGGAGGGAGTCCCAGTCGGCGAGCTGGCCGGCCGCCTCCGCCAGTGCCGCGTGCAACTCCGCGCGTTCCGGCTTGCCGGAGCCGAGCCACAGCGCCCGGGCCTGCTTGCGCAGCGTATGGCGTTCCCGCAGCCCGATGGAGGAGCCGCCGGTGAGCCGGGCCGGGCCGCCGTCGCCGACCGCGGCGGCCAGGCGCGCCGGGCCGGCTTCGAAGACACGCGGCGAGAGCCGCCGCATCGTCTGGGCGACCCCCGCGAACAGCTGCAGCGCCGACACTCGCTCCCGATGTCCCGAGGGCGCCCGCAGCCCCACCTCGGCGCACGCCTGGTCCACCCGGTACGCCAGCAGCGGCAGCAGGTGCGAGTGCAGCCGGGAGGCCAGGTCTGCGGCCTGCCGGGCCTGCTCGGCGGTCCGCAGCGCCGCCCCGTACCAGGGCGTGCTCCCGGGCCGCAGCGTGAACCCACCCAAATGGGCGAAGTCGCGCAGCTCATCCCTGATCAGGTCGGCCGCTTCGCGGTCGATCCGCTCGGGCGGGACGAGCCGCACCGGGGTACGCGCCTCGGCCGGGATGCCGAGCAGCTCCGACTGGATCTGGAACGCCGACACTCCCCACGGCGGGTGCGGTTCGTGCAGCCCGGCGACGTGCTGGGACAACCGCCGCTGCCGGTCGATCAGCCGCCGGTCGAGCTCCTGCTCGGGCCGGTCGGTCACGCTCTGGGCGAGGTCGAGCGTGTCGCCGAGGTCGCGGGCGATGCGCAGCCGGTCCCGGGTGCCCTCGTGGATGTCGAGCACCAGATCACCCAGGTCCGCCCCCTTGAGCCGGGACAGCACGGCGTCGATCGCGGCCCGCTTCTCTGCCACGAACAGCACCTTGCGCCCCTTGGCGACGAGCGCGGCGATGAGGTTCGCGATGGTCTGGCTCTTGCCGGTGCCCGGCGGCCCGTGGATGACGAGGCTGCGGCCGGACATGACGGCGGCGATGGCGCTGCGCTGGGAGGAGTCGGCGTCGAGCACCGAGTAGTCGTCCTCCGGCGAGTCCAGCTCCATCGGCCGTCCCCGGTCGCGCGACAGCAGCTCCTGCGCGTCGGGGTCGCCGGCGATGGCGGCCACCACGTCGCTGTCGGCCAGCAGTTCGCCGGCCGCCTGCATGTCCCTGACCATGGGCAGCTTGGAGTAGGTGAAGGTGCCGATGACGCGCCGGTCCTGGATGTCGAACCCGGGCACCTCGGCCGCGGCCGCGATGGCGCGCAGCTCGTCGTGGTCGCCGGTGACGCGTTCGGCGGCGGCGCCGTACACGGTGGCGAGCTTGTGCAGCAGCACGGGGTTGACCTCGTCCTCGTCATCGAGCGCGAGATCGAAGTCGTCGTGCCGGGCCCGGGTGGGGGTGATGGTGAGGCCGCGCAGCAGCACGGGCGCGGCGGGCTCGAGGAACAGCTCGTCCCACCTGGCCATGCCCGTGGCCAGGTACGCGGCCCGGATGCCGCGCTCCTCGAGCAGTTCGCGGGCTTTGCGGTGGATGGCCTGTACCCGCCTGATCGCGTCGGCCCTGGCGTCGACGTCGGTGAACAGGCGGGTGAGGCGGATCGAGCCGGTACGCAGGAAGCGTTCGAGTCTCTCGGGGTCGGCCGCCGCCAGGTCGAGCGTGCCTGCCCGGCGGTCCTTGTAGTAGAGCAGCGTGTTGCGCCCGCCGAGATCGGTGAGCGCCGATATCCAGTTCGCCTGAGCCGCCGCGATCAGGTCGCCCCTGCGGCTGTCCGATGGCTCTGCCATGAAGGTCTCTTATGCCCTGGCGCGACCTTTGCAGTCTCTTGGCCGCGGGAAGGTGCGGTCTTGCGCGGGTGACGTCGAATGGTGCTGGGTCGGGTCACGCTAGTTGCCGCGTGTGTTCACGTAGTCGATGTCCAGGTTGTCGGCGTTGGTGGGGATATCCGCCAGCACGCGCACCTTCGCGCCGTAGAAGTCGATCACCTGGACCTGGTACTTGTCGGGGCTGGTGCCGCTCTGCACCCAGCAGACCAGGTGGTCGTCGTCGTACCAGGTCGCCGGTCCGGCGCAGGGCGACGAGATCCGCCGCAGCTCGGTGCCGGTCTGGGAGTCGTAGACGCAGTTGTTGCCGCTGTCCAGCCCCGGGCAGTCGGTGACGAACTGCTTGCCGGTCGGCGAGAACATGAAGTTGGCGAAGCCCGTGCCCACGTTGGGGATGCGGCGTACGCGCGTGCCGTGGGCGTCGAAGAAGCGCAGGGCCTGCTGGGTGGCCTCGTCCGACAGGGCGACCACGCCGCTGTCGTTGTGGTCGAAGCCGAACGTGATGCCCTTGAGCGAGCTCTCCCTGAGCGAGGCGATCGTGGCCTTGCGCGTGGTCACGTCCACGATGGCGAAGCCGGTGGACTGCCAGTCGCCCTTGACCAGGTTGCCGATGTTGACGAGCACGCGGGTGCTGTCGCGCGACCAGGCCTCCAGGGACGCGCTGAGCGGCTCCTTCGAGGTTCTCACCGAGAAGCGGTCGCCCGTCCTCTTGTCGGTGATCTCCACGGTGTCGTAGCCGTCGGTGAAGTTCTTGCCGCGCTGGGCCAGGTAGCGACCGTCGGGCGAGAGCACGCTCTCCCACATGTCCGAATACTTCTTGAACGGTCCGGTGAGGGAGTCGCGCGAGTAGTACACCCAGTTCTTGGTCTTGGGGTCCCTGACCATGTACGTGGTGGCCTTGATCGGGTCGGACGGGCTCTCGTAGATGGTGATGCCGGTGTCGGGGAGCTTCACCGTGGTCAGGTTCGCGGTCGGGACCGGGGACGACGTGGGCGACGGTGTGGTGGCCGGGGTGGTCGGCGTGGGCGTGGCCTGCGCCTGGTTCGTGATGGGCAGGTTGACGACCGTGACCACGACGACCGTGGCGGCCACCGCCAGGGCGACGGCCGCCACGGCGGCGCCGATCACCCAGCCCCGCTTCTTGCGGGGCGGCGGTGGGGCGTACGCGTACGGCCCACCGGCCGGCTGGAACGTGGGCGGGTGGAAGACCGGCTGCCCGCCGGAGTACGGAGGCGACGGCGACCCGAACGCCTGCGGCCCGGACCCCGGCGTCTGGAACCCGGGAGACACCGGTCCCGCACCCGGATACCCGGAAGGCGAGGGGCCCACCGGCCCGGGTCCCGGGGAGGGCGAACCGGCAGGCGGATAACCGGAGGGCGGAGGGCCCACCGGCCCGGACCCCGGGAAGGGCGAACCCGCAGGCGGATAACCGGAGGGCGGAGGGCCCACGGGCCCGGAGCCCGGTAAGGGCGAACCGGCAGGCGGATAACCCGGGGACGGCGAACCCGCGGGTCCGGCGCCGGGAGCCGGCGAAGCAGCGGCCGCGGAGCCCGGAGGCGCCCAGGCCACCGGCCCGGATCCGGGTCCGGGTCCGGGAGGCGGCGGGGAGCCGGGAGTCTGCCACGGGGCCGGTGCGCCGCCGCCCACGACGGCCGCCGCCTGCTGGAGTTCGTCGGGGTTCGAGGTGGCCGGATGCTCGAGGAGGCGGAGGATCACCTGCTCGGCGGTCGGCCGCCGAGCCGGGTCCTTCGACAGGCAGGCGGCGACGAGGTCGCGCAGCGGCCCGGTCAGCCCCGCCAGGCCGGGCTCGGTGTGCAGCACCCGCTGGATGATCGCCGGCACGTTCTCGGCCTCGAACGGCCCCGCCCCGCCGGCCGCGAACACCATCGTGCTCGCCCAGGCGAACATGTCGGCCGCCGGCCCGGCCGGGTGGGCGAGGATCTGCTCGGGCGCCATGAACGCCGGCGTGCCCACCGGCATGGACGTGATCGTCGAGGTGGCGTCGAGCGCCCTGGCGATGCCGAAGTCGATCACGCGCGGGCCCTCGGCGCCGAGCAGCACGTTGTTCGGGCTGAAGTCGCGGTGCACGATGCCGGCCTGGTGGATCGCGGCGAGCGCGGTGGCGGTGCCGATCGCCAGCCGGTGCAGCGCCGCCTCGGCCCGGGGCCCCTCCTGGGACACGACCTGCTGGAGCGAGGGTCCGTCCACGTACTCGCTGACGATGAAAGGGCGGTCCTCGTGCACGCCGGTGGCCAGCACCTTCGCGGTGCAGAACGGCGCCACCCGCTGGGAGACCGCCGCCTCGCGGGCGAAGCGCTCCGCCGCCACCGCGTCGCCCGCCAGGTGCGGGCGCAGCCACTTGATGGCCGCCTGTCTCCCCTGCCCGCTTTCGCCCAGATAGACGACGCCCTGCCCACCCTCTCCCAGCCTGCCCCGGATCTCGTAGCCTCCGAGACTGTAGGGATCCCCTGGTCTGAGCTCAGAAATCGACGGCATATCCGGATTATGCGCGCAATATCGTGCAAATGGGTTTCACGAACTCATGATCGCCACACCCCCGGGGGACCGGTCCCGGGCACGGCGCGCGGGGTCTCGACCACGTCACCATGTCCGTACGCCCCCGGCGAGGTGCACGCGCTGACGCCCCAGCGTTCTTGCTCCTGCAAATCTTGCACACTGCCATGAACACCCGGCTCCTCTCCCGCGTATCCCTTACTGACCGGCGCCACCCACTCGGGGCCGCGCCCATGGACCCGGAAGGGGAGGACTGCCTATGCGATTCCCCCAGAACCGCCACGTTCTCGCCATCGTCGGCGTCGCCGTACTCTCGCTCACCGCCTGTGCCAGCTACACGCCGACGCCCGTCGCCGACACGTCGGTCACCGAGCCGGCCGGCGTCGAGGTGGAATCGAATGAGGCCGCCGCCGCCGAGGCCGAGCCCGAACCCTCCGACGCGGGTGCCGCGGCGGCCGACCCCGAGCCCGAGCCCGAGCCCGCCGGCTCGGCCACCGCCGACAGCGAACCGGAGCCGGCCGGCTCCCCCACCGCCGAGCCCGGCACTGACCCCGAGCCCGCCGGTTCCGGGACCGCCGAGCCCGAACCCGACCCCAGCGGCGGCGCCGGCGCCGACACCGGCACAGTGCAGACCAAGTGGGGACCGCTGACGGAGACCGACCGCAAACTCATCACCGGGGTGCGGCTCGCCGGCCTGTGGGAGATGCCCCTCGCCCAGGACGCGGTGCAGCGGGCCAGCACCCCGCGTGTCCGCCAGATCAGCAGGGAGATCGCCTCACAGCACCACACCCTCGACAAGCTGGTCCGCGACACCGCCGCCAAGCTGAAGGTCAAGCTCCCGGTGAAGCCCACCGACGAGCAGCAGGACTGGATGAGCGACATCTCCAGCAGATCCGGGAAGGCCTACGACACCACGTACGTCAAATGGCTGCGCCTGGCCCACGGCAAGGTCTTCGCCCTGATCGGCACCGTACGCGGCAGCACGCAGAACACCGAGGTCCGGCGCTTCGCCGAACAGTGCAACACCTTCGTGCTCAACCACCAGCGCCTGCTGGAGAGCACCGGCCTGACCACGCCCGAGAGCTTCCCCACCCCGTCCGGCTGACGGCTGTGCCGGTTTCGGCGATGATCAGGCAGGAGGTCCTCCGCCACCACGGCGAGCGTGTACAACAGTCACCATGGAAGAGCGCACTCCGGGCGAAGTGAACGCCGAGGATCTCGGCGCGGTCATCACGGCAGTCCTCACCGCGTCGCGGCTGCTGGTCGCCATCACCGCCCGCTCCCTGGGCGCCGTCCAGGACCGGGTGACGCTCCCCCAGTTCCGCATGCTCGTCGTGCTGTCGGCACAGGGCGAGACCAAACTCGTCACCATGGCCGATCTGCTCGGCGTCAACAGCTCCACCGCCATGCGCATGGCCGACCGGCTGGCCGGCGCAGGGCTGATCGTCCGGGAGGTCAACCCGCTCAACCGCCGCGAGAGCCTGATGCGCCTCACCTCCGAAGGGCGACGCCTCGTCGACGACGTGACCAGCCGCCGCCGTGAGGAGATCGCCGCCATCGTCTCCCGCATGTCCCCCGACCAGTGCCGGGCTCTCGTCGCCGCCATGAACGCCTTCAACCAGGCGGGCGGCGAGCCTCCGGCGTTTCCGCACTACCCGCTCGGCTGGCCCGACCAATAGGGGAACAGGCCCCGCGAACCACCTGCCGTGGCTCATGCACGCCTCCGGCGGTCGTCCGTCACTTACGGCCCTTGGCCTTGCCCTTTCCCGGTCGCGAGCCGGCGAGCCCGGGCGGGACGTGCACGCCGGTCGCTTTCTTGGCCTGGCCCGGCGGCAGGGACGCGACCGGGGTGGGCGCGGGAGGCGAATCGGCCCGGCGCCGGTCGGCCTTGGGCTGCCGGACCGCTACCGGTTGAGCCCGCAGCGCACCGTCAGGCGGAGAACCCTCAGAGGTGGGAGGTGTGGCCGGCGTGGCAGGAGTGGTAGGAGTGCCGGTGGCCGGTCCGCGGCCGGCCGGGGGCGGCCCGGACACCTCGCCGGGCCAGAACGCGGCGGCCAGCGCGCCGGCGACCATCGCGGCCACGAGGGCGACGTGCCGGACCTGCCCGCGCGAGACCCGGCCTGCGACGGCCGGCTTCACGCGGCCCGCGGGAGGGTGGCCTTCGCGGCCGAACCCCCGACGGCTCGCGGCCGGCGGCTCAGCGGGAGGACGACGCTCAGGTATGAGGGGAAGCGTGGCTGGAGGAAGGGCGACGACGGCGCCGGTTTGCGCAACGGAGTCGAGGGAGGAAGTTCCGACGCGCCGCAGTTGCCGGCGGGCGTCGCGGATGGTGGGACGGCGGGCCGGGTCCTTGTCCAGCAGGGCCGCGATCAGCGGTGCCAGAGCCCCCGCCCGCTCGAAGGGCGGCGGGTCGGCGGTGAGGACGGCGCTGATGGTGGCCACGGCGGTGTCCTGTTCGAACGGGGAGCGGCCCTCCACCGCCGTGTACAGCGTGACACCCAGCGACCACAGGTCGGTCTGCGAGGTCGGCCGGTCGCCTCGGGCGCGTTCGGGGGCGACGTAGGCGGGGGTGCCGACCACCCTGCCGTCCTCTGTGAGGCCCACCGGCTGCTCCAGCCTCGTGGCCAGGCCGAAGTCGGTCAGCACCGCGTGGCGGTGGCCGGAGTCCAGCAGAATGTTGGCCGGCTTGACGTCGCAGTGCACGATGCCGGCGGCGTGCGCGGTCTGCAGTGCATCCAGGACCTGCAGACCGATCCGGGCCACGGCGGCGGGCGGCAACGGGCCACGCCGGGCGAGGACGTCTGCCAAGGTGGGGGCGGGGATCAGCTGCAGGACGATCCACGGCCGCCCGTCGGCCTCCACCACGTCGTAGACGGTGGCGATGTGCGGGTGGCTCAGCCTGGCGGCCAACCGGGCCTCGCTCATGGTCCGGCTCAGCAGCGCCTGGCGATCGGACTGCGGCCGGTGCTCCAGAGTGACCTCTTTGACGGCCACCGGACGGTCGAGCAGCTCGTCGTATCCCTGCCACACTCTGCCCATGCCACCCTGGCCGAGTGCGGTTTGCAGGCGGTAGCGGCCGGCCAGTAACCGACCCTCATAACGCGAAGCGGACATAGCGCCCGACTTACCCTGGTCGCAACCCAGCCATGCGCCGCGTGTGTGCCGAATTGATAAAGATGATCAATGATGCCCTCCCTGCCTCCGCTCGGGTCGCGGCGACCACCTGTTTCAGAAAACGCGTATTTCCACGTGCGGCCAGGGCGAACAACAGCAGAGAACGGGCGATCGTCATGGCCGCTGGTCCAGGGCCGCGAGCCGGCATCGACCGGCTCGGCAGTCGTCAAGGCTCTGCACGGCGTCGCGCCGGGCCCGCTCCAGTTCGGAGATCTTGGTGTCGATCCGGTCCACCACGGCTTCCAGGCGCCTCCACCCCCATCGTCTGCGACATGACCGACGCCGCAGACACCGACGCCGAACGCCTCGCCGAGTACCAGCGGCTCTTCCGTCAAGCGCTGACCGGCCGGGAAAGAACCCCGGAGGGAATCCGCTTCCGCTTCCGCGCCGGCCAGGGCGTCGAGGCATGGGTCCGCGACCTGGCCGCACGCGAGAAGGCGTGCTGCGCGTTCTTCGCCTACGACATCACCGCCGAGGGCGATGAGGTGATCTGGGACGCCGCCGTCTCCGACAACGACATGGCCCGCACCCTCCTGGAGGAGTTCTACGCCCTGCCCGACACCGTCGATCAGGGCCTCGACGGCCTGCTCGAACGGCTGACCGGACACGGCCTGGAAATCATCGCCGACCCCGGCAACCCCGTTCGCCAGGTACAGCACACCGACGAGCAGCGTTCATCGACCTGGTATCCGCGTCATCACGGTGGCCCCCGGCACGCCTCGAGCCATGGGCAGATCTTTCCCGCGAGGCGGCCCTCCCCATCCTGAGGGATGCCAGGAGGATCAGGACTTCAGTACACCGAGAGGTGCGGGTGGTCGTAGTGGTTGGCGGTGGTGCCGCCGCGGTCGGACATGGTGCGCCAGGCTCCCGTGCGGACGTGCCAGATGCGCTGCCGGTAGATGATGTACATGATCCCAAGACGCTTGGCGTTCTCGACCGCCCAGCCGGCGATCTCCTCTCCGCGCCTGAGCTCGGCCGCCGACGGCATCGCGCCGCCCCGGCTGAGCATGAAGTCGCACGCCCGGCCCAGCGGATGCTCGCCGCCGTCCTGGATCGCCCGGTAGCAGCCGATCCCGTACGGCACGTCGAACCGCTCCTGGATGAGCTGCTTGACCAGCGCCATCCGCGGCGTGATGTGGTCGGGTCCCTGCGGCAGCTGCGGCACGAACGTGCCGTCGGGACGCAGGCCCGGCGCCTTGTACAGCTGATCGATCTTGTCTCTGATCCGTTCGATCTGCCCCTCGGCCTTCTTCTTGCGCTCCTCCAGCTCCCCGACCGTACGTTCGAGCTCTCCGGCGCGGGCGGCGGCCTCGTCCTGCGCCCGCTGCCGGTCGTCCCTGATTTTGGCGAAGTCGCGGAGCGTGGCGTCCTGAAGCGTGACGAGGTGGTCGACGAGCGCCATCCGGCCGAGGAGCGTGGCCGGGTCCTGGCGGCCGGTCATCATGGCGACCTGGTTCGGCTCGCTGCCGGTGTACTGGGCGACGGCCATCGCCCTGAGCTCGGTGGAGTGCTGGTCGAAGAGTTCCTGGGCGGCGGCCAGCCTGGCACGCGCCGCCTTCTCGGTCTTGTCCGCCTTCTGGTGGGCGATGCGGCTGTTGTAGTAGTCGGTGATGAGTCTGTCCGACTCCTTCCGCAGCGCTGCCAGCTCCTTCTTGAGCTGCTTCACCGTGGGCTTCGGCGCCGCCCGGGCATCCGTCACCAGGAGCCCTGCGGTGAGGACGGCGGCGACGACCCCGCGCCACCAGGTACGTGGCCGCAAGGCGAGACAAGCACCCGCCACACTTCATCCTTCTCCAGAGCCGCAGGGCACATTCCGGTCAGGAGTTCGTTCAGGCCGGGGGCCGCCCTCTATCCGACGCTAGATAGTAGAGGATCACGGGCCGCGGCATGTAATTCAGCACTTTCCGCCATCGCGCGGGCGCCGTGCCCTGCGGGCGACGATCTGCCGTCCGAGCAGCACCGATCCAGGCACCGCCACCATCCCCAGCAGGCCGGAGCCCAGGCCCACGCCGACGTCGGCGTCCAGCAGCCCGTCGCCCCCGTCGCCGCCCAGCAGCGGCACGTCGAGCGACACGCTGACCGACACGGAGATCAGCGGCTTCGGGTTCTGGGCGGGCGGCGGATCGCCGGGGCCGGGCGCCTGGGTGGTGGGCGGGGGGTTGCCGGCGGGGGGTGGGTTGGACGGAGGGTCGTCGTCGGGGGGCGTGCGGGTGGGCGGCCGCGTGCTCGGCCTCGGCTCCTCGGAGCGGGTCGGCTCGTCCGGGTCCGGGCCGCCGGTCGGCGTGCGCGTCCCCGGGGGCGGCTCGGGGCGGGGAGCGCCCGTGGTCGGCGCCGGGCCGCTCGTGGGCGGGGCGGCCGGGAACTCGCTCGGGTACGCGGTCGGGTACGCGGTCGGGTCGCCGGACAGGGTGATCGGCGGTGTGCCGGTGACGGTGTCGGGCGCCGTCGGCGGGACGGATGTGGGTGAGGCGGGCGCGGCCGTCCGCGGCGGGCCTGACGTGGCGGGCGGGAGCGCGGTGCCGCTCTCCGATCCGGGCGGCTCGCTCCAGATCACGAACGCCGACACCACCGCCGCGGCGGTCGCCAGCACCAGCCCGCCGGTCACCGCGAACTTCCCCACCGGCGTCAGCGTGCTCTGGGCCATACTCGTGGTGGTGTCACCCTCCGCGACCCGCTGCGCCTTCGGCAGCAGCGCGGCCAGCGGCATGATCAGGATGCTGAGCGCGGCCCGCCCCCGCGTCTCCCATTCGTCCCCGTACGCGGCCCGTGCCACGTCCTCCAGCTCGGCCAGGAACACCTCGGCCGACTCGGGCCGTGCGGCGGGGTCCTTGGCCAGGCCGTGCGCGACGAGCGGCCGCAGCGGCTCCTCGACGTCCTCCAGCGGGGGCGCGGAGTGCTGGTGCTGGTAGGCGAGGGCGGCGACGTTCTCGCCGTGGAAGGCCCGGTGGCCGGCCAGGCACTCGAAGAACACCAGCGTCGCGGCGTACACGTCGGCGGCCGGACCGGCCGGCGCGTCGTCCCACTGCTCCGGAGCCATGTACGGGGGCGTCCCGATGAGCGCGGCCTTCTCGCCGAAGCGGGCCGCCACGCCGAAGTCGACGAGCTTGCTGTCGCCGTCCTCGCCGATGAGCACGTTCTCGGGCTTGACGTCGCGGTGGACCACCCCGCGCCGGTGCGCCTCGGCCAGTCCGAGCAGCGCGCCCTTCAGCAGCGTGAGCGCGGCCTCGGCGCCCGTCCTGCCCTCGTGCTCCAGCAGCCGCCGGAGCGTGATGCCGTCGACGAGCTCCATCACGATGACGGCGTCGCCGGTGGTTTCGACGTAGTCGAGCAGGCGGGCGGTGTGCGGGCTGTCGATCTCCCGGATGAGGGCGGCCTCGGCCCTGAACCTCTCGAGGAACTCCTCGTCCCGGCGCAGCGGCTCGGATAAGTGCTTGATCGCGACCGCGAGGCCGTCGGAGTCGCGGACGGCGAGCATCACCCTGCCTGTCCCGCCGTGGCCGAGTTCCCGGATCTCGGTGTAGCCGGGAACATCCATGGTGGGACCTCCTGACCAGAAAAGATCCTTCTGCCAGGAAGCTAACCTGATGTCACACGCCGTGTCGAGCGCTTCCGCCCGAGTGACCGCCGTTCATCAGTAATCGATATTTTTACTACTTACCATAGTAGGACGCTCTCTCAGGCGGCCGGGCGGGCGAGGTGAGCGGCCAGGTGGGCGCGGACGTTGCGGGCGGCCTCGCGGCCGGCGCGGTTGGCGCCGATCGTGCTGGCGGACGGCCCATAGCCGACGAGCTGGAGCGCCGGCTCCTTCAGCACCCGTGTGCCGTCCACCTTGATGCCGCCGCCCGGCTCCCTCAGCCGCAGCGGGGCGAGGTGGTCGAGGGCGGAGCGGAAGCCGGTGGCCCAGATGATCGTGTCCGCGTCCAGATCGCGCCCGCCGGCCCAGGCGACGCCGCGCGCGGTGATGCGCTCGAACATCGGGAGCCGTTCCAGCGCCCCCTTCTCCAGGGCCTCCCTGACGACGGGCGTGTAGCCGAGCCCGGTGACGCCGACGACGCTCTCCGGCGGGAACCCGGCGCGTACGCGTTCCTCGACCCTGCCGACGGCCTCCCGCCTGGCGTCCTCCCCGAAGTCGTCGTCGCGGAAGACCGGCGGACGCCGGGTCACCCACGCCGTCGCGGCCGCGACGCCGGCGATCTCGGACAACACGTGCATCGCCGACGCCCCGCCGCCGACCACCACCACGCGCCGCCCCGCGAATTCCTCCGGGCCCCGGTATCCGGCGTAGTGCAGTTGCCGCCCCTCGAACGAGGCCGCGCCCGGATAGTACGGCCAGTACGGGCGGGTCCAGGTGCCGGTCGCGTTGACCACGGCGCGGGCCGCCCACTCCCCCGCGTCCGTCTCGATCATCAGCCGCCCGCCGTCCCCGTGCCGGACGGCTCGCACCGCGAGCGGCCGCACCACGTCCAGGCCGACGGTGTGCTCGTAGTCGCCGTAGTAGGCGGGGACGACCTCGGCCGCGGGCCGCCCGCCGTCCGCGTCCGGCGAGCGGCGTACGCCCGGCAGGTCGAAGACGCCGTGGACTTTGTCCATGGTCAGCGACGGCGACCGGTGCCGCCACGCCCCTCCGGGCCCGGGTGCCGCGTCGAGCACGACCGGCTCGAACCCGAACCGCTGCAAGAAGTACGCGCTGGACAGCCCCGCCTGCCCGGCCCCGATCACCACGACGTCGCTCCGCTCCACGATCAGCTGCAACCGCCGCCGCCCCCGAGATCTTCCCTCGGCGACCGGCGATCTCATCGCCGGCGGCTGTCCTGAGAAGGCGCTGTCCTGAGAAGGCGCTGCCCTGA
The DNA here is from genome assembly GCF_044465905.1 of Nonomuraea sp. NPDC049480. Classification (NCBI taxonomy): domain Bacteria; kingdom Bacillati; phylum Actinomycetota; class Actinomycetes; order Streptosporangiales; family Streptosporangiaceae; genus Nonomuraea; species Nonomuraea sp. NPDC049480. The sequence continues at coordinate 195,999 of NZ_JBITMD010000006.1, read as the reverse complement.
GAAATGGTGACAGCGCCGTGCCCGCGTGGTTTTCTATACGGCATTCACGTGTGATGCGGCTCACACCGGCCGCGCCGAGAGTCCGGGGGCCAGGAATGCCGAGGGGGACGTCGTGACTGATGAGGTGACCGCCGCGCAGCTTCCGCCCGACGCCCGCAACGGGCTGGTGGCCGAGCTTGCCGAGATCGTGATCGAGCGGACCGCGCCCGAGGAACTCGTCCTGTTCCAGGAGAACGCGGCGGAGTATTTCCGCGATCCGCGTGCCGCGCTGAAGTCCGGGGACCGTGACGAGCCCGTCGGCTTCGGGCTCGACATGGTGATGATGACGCCGTACGTGCTGGCCGTGGTCGCGCCCGTGGTCCAGTTCCTGGTGACGACGATGGTGGAGGCGGTCGCCGAGGAGTCCGCGACGCACGTGGTCGACCTGGTGCGCCGCCGCTTCCTGCGCGGCCGTCCCGCGGACGACGAGCCCGCCGGCGGCGTGGAGCCGCTGAGTGAGGAGCAGCTCCGCCAGGTGCGCGAGGTCGCACTCCGGGCGGCGCAGGGCGTCCGGCTGGACGACGGCCAGGCCAACCTCCTCGCCGACGCCGTGGTGGGCGGGCTGGTGAAACGGTGAGCTGTGGACACCTCCGGGCGGCCGTACGCGCTGGCGTACCCGTCGCCGACTCCTTCCCGCTTCGTCCTGCTCCTTGCGGCCCTGCTCAGCGCCGGGGCCTTCGCCGGCAGCCAGGCCCATGACCGGCTCCACGGAGACTGGCTCACCGTCGTCCCCCGCTGTGAGAGCGAGGCCCGGGAGCGAGCCGCCGCCCTGACCCCCGCCGGACGCCGCGAGCTGGCCGGCCCAGGACCGGTCACGGTCTCGGGGACGGAGGGGCAGGCAGGCCGCTACGAGGCGGCCATGGCCGAGCATGCGCTCGCGGGCCGTTGTCTCGAACCCCACAGGCGGCGGGAGGCGGGGTACGCGTTCGCCGGGGCCGCCGGGGCCGGCACGGCGGGGCTGGCCGTGCTCCTGCTGGCTCCCGCGGTGATCGAGCGGAGGCGGCGGCTGCGCCGGCTGGGACCGGTCCTGCCCCAGGCCGCCGCCCGGGTCGCCGAGCTGGCGGCGGAGTCGGGGATGACCCGTGTCCCGGTGGTGTTCCTCGGGGCGGCCACGCTGCGCGACGGCTACGGTTACGGCCGGCCCGGACGCTACCGGATCGTGCTGCCGCAGGCCGTGGCCGTGCGATGGCGCAGCCGCGACCTGTTCGACCCGCTGGTCCGCCACGAGCTCGCCCACATCGTCCACGGGGACGTCACGCTGGCGTGGCTGGCGCGATCGCTGGGCTACGTCGTCGCTCCCATGCTCGTCCTGCCCCTGGTCGTCATCGCTTTGTCCGGCGACCGCGGTCTTCTGCCCGGCTTCCTGTGGCGGGTCGTCCTGCTGGGCGCGACGACCGCGCTGGTGTCGCGCGCGCTGCTGCGTTCCCGCGAGCACGACGCCGACCTCCGGGCCGCCAGGGCGGGGGGCGGGCCCGAGGGCTTCACCGCGATCCTCGGCCGCGCTCGGGCCTGCGACGCCCTGTCCTGGCATCGGCGCCTTCTGGCCTTCCACCCCTCCCCGGCCCGCCGCCGGGCCGTGCTCGCCCGGCCCGAACTCGCGACCGGCGTCACCTTCCTCGACGCGTTCGCCGGGGCCTTCCTGGCCGCCCTCACCATCCCCCTGCTGACCAGCGGACTGACCGGCCTTCTCTTCGCCTCGGGCCGCACCGACCTCGCCGTGGCGGCGGCCGCGGTGCTCATGGGCCTGCTGCTGGGCGGATCGGTCGGCCTCGGGCTGTGGCGATCGGCCCTCCTGCACCGCACGGCCTCCGTGCAGCGTGCCGGGGCAGGCGGGCCGGGTCCGCCGCATGCCCAGGGCGCCGCGCACGGGCAGGTTCCGGCAGGGGAGACGGGCCGGCCACGGCCGGCGCCGGGTGGAGGGGCGGGCCGGTCGTGGCCGGCCGCCGGCGGTGTGGCGGCCGGGCTGGTGGCTGGGCAGCTCGCCTCGCTCGCGCAGACGGATGGCAACCCCTCCTGGACGATCGTGCTGGTCGCGTGGGCCGGACTGGGTGCCACGGCGCTGGCCGCCGGGCTCGGGGAGCTGTGGGCGGATGCCGCGCCCGCGATGGCCCGGCGCGCCTCCTGGATGATCGCGCTCGCCGTCAACTGGGCGCTGTTCGCCGTCGCCCTGTGGTTCGGCAGCCAGCTCAACGTCCTCCTCGACGTGGGAGGGTGGGAGATCACCCGGTGGTGGATGGCCAACATGCCGTTGACGTGGCCGGCCACGGCAGCCGTCGCCGCACCGGCCGCGGCGGCCACGTGGGCGCTGTTCGCCGCCCGGCGCGGCGGCGTCACGCCTGCCTGGCTGCTGGAGTCCGGAGAGCCGCGGCCGTGGCAGGCGCCCGGACAGGCGGGGCCGCGCGGGATCGTGCCGATCGCGGTGTTCGCGGCACTGGCCGGGATCGTCGCCATGCTGGTGTTCCGGCTCGTCATGGGACCGGCGGGCTCAGACGCGGTCCGGCTCCAGCGTTTCTTCCTCTCCATGTGGGTGTGCGCGGCGGTCGTCGTGGCGGCGGCGCTCGTGATCGCGCTGGCCTCCCCGCGGCGCGGGCTGGGCGCCGCTCTGATCGCGGGCCCGCTGGCGGGGCTCGTGGCGGGTGCCGGATACATCGGGGTCGACGGCCTGTTCGGCGGCAGGCCGACTCTCATCCTCGTGGCCGAGGTGGTCCCGCGTCCGCTGCTCATCGGGTTCGTGCTCGTCCTGTTCGCCGCTCCGGCCGGTCTGCTCGTCCGTCGCCGCGGGCCGGGGCCGCGACGCCGCGGGCGGCTGGGATGGTGGCCGGCCGCCGCGGTCCTCGGCCTGGTGGCAGCCGGTACGGTGATCGCCGCCCGCGTTCCGCTGACCGGCTCGGGCGGGCCGGTTCCCTCCCCGCCGGGCGGGACGGCCACTCGCGCCGAGGCGTCGTACTACATTCACGATCTCGCCCCCGAACTCGTGAGCCGGTTCCAGGATGCGCGGACCGCGCGGGCCGGCATCGACGCCGATCCGGACGCCGACGGGAGGACCAAGGCCGCGAGGATGCGTACGGAGGTCCTGGTCCCGCTGCGGGCGTTGCTGGCGGATGCGCAGGCGTACCGGCCGGTCGGCGTGGAGACCCGGGCGGCGCACCGGGACTGGGTCGCGCTCGTGCAGGCGGAGACCGGCGCGTTCGAGCTGCTGGCCACCGCCTGGGAGACCGGCGACGAGGCGGCCTCGCGCGAGGCCGCCGTCAGGGAGCAGGAGGCGTTGCGCCATCTCACGGCCTGGGGCGAGAAGGTGACCGGCGACTGCGCGACCTGCCTCCCGACCGTCGCCGGAGGCGGTTGACCCCCGAGTAGGCCTTCGCAGGGGCGTCGCGGCGGCTCTTGTGCACTGTCCCGAGGGGCTTTTCGCCCGGAGACGGGTCGCGTCAGGCCGTCAGCGCGGACTGGAAGATTGCCCGGTGCCGCGCGATGTGCTCGATGTCGACGCGGTAGAAGCGGTCGTCGCCCCTGGCCACGTGGCTCGCGAAGCCCTCGTGCCCGGCCGCTGCCTGCTCGTGCATGTGCCGCACCAGGTGCTCCAGCCGGTCCCGCGCGGTCTCCGTCAGCACCTCGCGGCCGCGGGCGTCGAGGTCGTACGCGCCGGCGAACAGCCCCAGCCTGCGTGCCTGCTCCACCACCGGGAACGTCTCCATCTGGCGGGGATCGGTCAGGGGCACGAACCGGTAGGCGGCGTAGGCCACGTCCCAGACGCGCGGTCCGGGGTGGGCCGTGTCGAAGTCGATGAACGCGACCGGCCGCCCGTCGCGGAACACGCAGTTGTACGGCGCCACGTCGCCATGGCAGATGACCTCGGCCGGACTCTCCGACGGGAAATACCAGGTCATGTCCTGATTTTTCGCGAACTTCAGGAAATCGACGGTGGCGTCATGGAAGTCACGCAACAGCCTGCCGACACCGGCCAGCGCGTCGTCCGACAGCGCCCAACCCGGCAGCGGGTGGTCCGGCACCTGGCCGGGCACCAAGTCCAGGACCTCCCGCCCGTCGCGGTCGACCCCGTGGGCTCTGGGCGCGCCGGTGAAGCCGCGTGCCGCCAGGTGGCCGAGCAGGGCGTGGACGGCCGGCGTCCATGAACCCGTGAGCCGCCGCACCGTGGTCCCCGCCCGTATGACGTGGTTGACGCCCCCGCCGGCCAGCACTTCCACGTCCTCCTCCGGTCCCCCGGACGGTGTCGCCTCCACGCTACGGCTCCTCCTGGTCGCCCGGCCTCCGGGCGGTCGTCGCCCGCCGGCGGTGTGCCGTGGGACATGATCTCACCACTCCCGGATCAACGGCCGCCCGCCTTGCCGGCGTCCCGCGGCACCCACAGGGGCTCGGCGTGTTCCAGTCCGGCAGCCACCGCGTGGTCAGCGGCGGGAGCCGAAGGCGATGGCCGTCGTGGAGGCGATCGTCGTCACCAGCACCACCATGACCAGGACGGTGCCGAGCGGGTTGGGGCGGCGCGGCGGCCGCACCGCCTCCTTGGCCCGCACCGGAGGAGTCGCTCGCGGCGCCGGGGCGGGCGTCGGGGAAGGGGCGGGCACGTGTGCCGGTGCCGCCCGCAGGAGCTCGGGCCGGAGCGCCGGGCGCGGTCTCCCGCGCGGGCACTCCCCCACCCGCACCCGGTCCCCGCACACCGACTCCTGGAAGATGGTCATCCCGGGCACCGTCACCTTGGGGACCAGCCGCCGCTTCCCCGGCCGCCCCGCGATCGACACTCCGGGGACCGGCGAGCGCCACACCGACACCCCCGGCACGGATCCGTCCACGGACACCTTCCGGGGAGCCGCCGGGGGGCGTACGGACACCTCGGGGACCGGCGTCTTCGGGACCGCGGACCACGTGGAGGGCACGCCCCGAGGCCATGGCTCCGGGTCGGCGGCCGCGGGACCGGCCGCCCCGATCGCGACCAGGGCGGCCGTGAGCAGCAGCGGCGCGCGCCGGATGCCCATGCTCACATTCCCCCGCCGACGCGCGCGAACTCCTGCAGCGCCCCTTGGAACGCCTCGGGTCCGACGGCCAGCGGCCCGTCGAAGGCGCGGGAGATGTCCCACGTCAGGTAGATGCCGAAGCCCAGCAGCCCCGCCATCGCCACCATCGGCAGGATCGTCAGCCCGCGCGGCCGCGCCCCCGCCAGGAACGGGAAGACGATGACCACCACGCCCGTGAGGATGGTCAGGAAGAGCAGCCCTTCGGGCGGCGTGGCGGCGGCGTCGGCGCTGCGCTGGGCGCGTGCGGTGGAGATGGCGGCGAGGTGCTCCAGCACTTCGGCCTGGGCCTCCTCCGCGCCGTCGCCGCTCACCTCCAGGTCGCTGACCCGGCCGCGGAGCTGGTCCATGCGGGCGGCGCCGACCGGGTCCATGCGGCCCTGCGCCATGAGCGGCCACTCGTCCCTGACGACGAAGGTGACGTAGTCGCGCAGCGCGGCGCGCACCTGCCGGGCCGCGTCGCCCGGCAGGGCCTCGGCCGCCCAGTAGGCGTCGACGGCGGCCTGGCTCTCGGTGTGGGTGTTCTGGCGGGCGGCGTCGGCCTTGGTCCACGGAACGATGATCGCGATGGCGAACACCAGCAGGAACAACGCCGACAGCATCGACCCGGTGTGGGATGCGGACGGCCCGGCGGGATCGCGGTCCTCGTCGGCCCGCTTCACCAGCCTGAACACCAGCGCCGTGAGCATCACCACGCCTACCGCCGCCAGGATCGCGAGCGTGTACGCCACCATGGATATCTCCCGAAACACGTCGGATACGTAGCGTAACATTACTATCACACTGCGCAATGATGGCGTCAGGCCCGGAAAGGTAAAGCTCCGGCAAGGGGTGCGACCCGGCCACGGCGCGTCCCGGGGCGCCTCTGAGGCCGGCCACCGCACGGGGAGGCGGCTGGACGGATTGGCGGACACGACCGGCTGTTCTGACCTTTTGTCCAGCCGTACGGTGATGCTCCAGAAATATGTGGACCATGGGTCCGTGAATCTGAACGGCCGCAAATTCGTGATGGTGAGCTCGACGGCGAGCGAGGTGAACCGGGACAGCCCCACGGAGTTCCTGTACTGGGAGGCCGACGGGGTCGTGTGGGGCAGCTACACGGGCGACACCGTAGCCCACGGGCGTTTCGTCGGCACCCGTGACGGCGACCGGGTCGCGATCTCGTACGCGCACGCGCTCAAGGCCGGCGGGACGGCGGGCGGGCGGAGCAGCAGCCGCGTCGAGACCGGGGACGACGGCCTGCTGCGCCTGGTGGAGGAGTTCACGTTCGACGGGGACGACGCGCCGCACGTGAGCGTGTGCGCCGAGGTCCCGGATTAGACGGCTCGGCTAGTCGTCTTTCTTGAGTGCGGCCCGGCCCTCGGCGGCGCCGACGAAGCGCATCTTGCCGAGCGGCACGTCACCCTGCGCCTCCTGGGCCGGGCGCCGCGCCTGGCGGCCGTCGCCGGGCAGCACGTACGGCCGCTTGAGCACCTCGTCCAGGATGAACACGGTCTCGGTCGCCTTGACCGCCGGGATGTTGGCCAGCCGGTCGGTGACCATGGTGTGCACCGCGGCCACGTCCGCCACCCGCACCTGGATCATCGCGTCGTGCTGGCCGGTGGTGATCGCGCAGTACTCCACCTCCGGCATCCTGGCCAGCTCCGCCCTGAACTGCTTCCACATCTGCTGGCGGACGGTCACGAAGATCAACGCGGTGATGCCGAGCCCGGCGCGCACGTGGTCGATCTCGGCGGTGAACCCCTTGATCGCGCCGTCCGCGCGCAGCGCCTCGAAGCGGGTGTAGGCGCTCGCCCGGGAGATGCCCACCCGTTCGGCCAGCGCGGCGACCGAGATCCTGCCGTTCTCGCGCAGGACCTCGAGGATCTTCATGTGGATGTCGTCCAGCTCGAGACCGATACCGATCCGTCCAGGTTGACCGCCACCGCTGACACCATTTCTGGAAATTTCACTCATCATTACCTCTTTGACCTTTATATACGTCTAGCTGACCGTACGGTGCCTGGACGTTCTGCCGCACAATCCTCGACATCTTTCTGCCGAACGTCCAACTCGTGGAGGACTGACCATGGCGACCCGCTCGCAGACGGCGGCTGTGCTGCTCGCCGGTGCACTCACCTTGGCCGCCTGCGGAAGCGGCGGCACGTCCCAGTCCCCCGCGGCCTCCGGAGGCGCCGGCAAGACGCTCGTCATCGACACGTCCTTCGACCTCAAGACGGCCGACCCGGGCCGCACGTACGAGCCGACGGGGCTGATCGTCGGCAAGGCGGTCTACGAGACGCTGCTCACCTTCGACGGGGCCGACGTGACCAAGCCGGTGCCGGCGCTGGCCGAGTCGTACGAGCTGGGCGAGGACGGCAAGACGCTGACCCTCAAGCTGAAGAAGGGCGCGACGTTCGCCGACGGCTCCCCGGTGACCGCGGACGACGTGGTGTTCTCGCTGACGCGCGTGCGTGACATGAAGGGCACGCCGTCGTTCCTGCTGGACGGCGTCGAGGTGGCCAAGACCGACGACTCGACGATCACGCTGACGTCGAAGGCGGCGAACCCGGCGTTGCCGTACATCCTGCCGAACCCGGCGCTCGGCATCATCAACAGCAAGCTCGCCAAGCAGCACGGCGCCACCACCGACCCGCAGGACAAGGCCGAGCAGTGGCTGAACTCCGCGTCGGCCGGGTCGGGGCCGTACACGATCGAGTCGTTCAACGTGAGCAGCCAGGTCACGCTCAAGGCGAACCCGAAGTACTACGGCACCAAGCCCGCCTACGACAAGGTCGTGCTGCGCAACGTCGAGGCCGCCACGCAGAAGCTGAACGTCAGCCGCGGCGACAGCCAGGTGGCGCTCAACCTGTCCGGCGACCAGGTCTCCGGCATGCCCGCCACCCTGCAGGTGAAGAAGACCGCCTCGGCGAACGTCATCTTCCTGCTCGCCAACCAGGACTCCGCGATCAGCAAGACGACCCCCAACGCGAAGTTCGTGGAGGCCGTACGCAAGGGCGTGGACTACGCGGGGCTGCTGGAGCTGGCCGGTGAGGGCTCGGCGCAGGCGCCGGGCGTCATCCCGTCGCAGATCCTCGGCGCGCTGCCGCCCGAGCAGGGGGCCAAGCGGGACGTCGAGGGCGCCAAGGCGGCGCTGGCCGCAAGCGGGCTGTCCAACCCGACGGTGAAGCTGGAGTACCCGAGCGAGCTGACCGTGAACGGGCTGTCGTTCCAGCCGCTGGCCGAGCGGATCCAGGCCAACCTCAAGGAGGTCGGCATCACGGTGGACCTGCAGCCGGCGCCGGTCACGACGGCGCTGGACAACTACCGCAACGGCAAGGAGGAGATGGGGCTCTGGTACTGGGGTCCCGACTACCCGGACCCGAGCGACTACCTGGCGTTCCTGCCCGGCAAGCTGGTGGGGCTGCGGGCCGGCTGGAAGGCCGGGGCGGCCAAGGAGATCGAGGCCGCCGGCGAGAAGGCCGCGACGGCGATCGGCGACGACGCGCGCAAGGCCGCGTACGCCGGCGTGCAGACCGAGCTCAACGCCTCCGGGCCGTTCATCCCGTTGATCCAGCCGAGCCAGAACATCGTGACGGCGGGGTCGGTGACCGGGCTCGAGTACCACCCGGTCTGGACGGTCGACGTCGCCGACCTCGGCGCGAAGTAGGAGGACCCTCAGGTGTCCGACAAGGCGGCGAGTCGCGGCGGGCGCGGGGCCCGGCGCGGGGCCCGGCGCGGGCGGGGGCATCCGCTGGCGCGGTTCCTGATCCGCCGCATCCTGCTGGCCGTGCTCATGGCCTGGGGCATCACGCTCGTCACGTTCGTCCTGACGAACCTCGTCCCCGGCGACCCCGTGGCCGCCAACCTGGGCCAGCGGGCCCTGGGCGATCCGGCGATCGTGGCGCAGTGGCGGGCGGAGCACGGGCTGGACAAGCCGCTCTGGCAGCAGTACGCCCTGCACCTGCAGGGGTTGCTCCACGGCGACCTGGGCACGAGCCAGCAGTCCCACCGCCCGGTGAGCCAGGACCTGGCCGAGTTCGTGCCGGCCACGCTGGAGCTGGCCGGGGCGGCGATCGTGGTGTCGCTGCTGCTGGGCGTGGCGTTCGGCGTGGTCGCCGCCCTGCGCAGGGACCGGCTGTCCGATCATGTGCTGCGCCTGCTGAGCCTGGTCGGCATCTCCGTCCCGACGTTCTGGCTGGCGCTGGTGGCGTTCTACGTGTTCTTCTACCGGCTGCAGCTCACCCCGGGCAGCGGCCGGGTGGACGCGGCGCTCGGCCCGGCCCCGCCGGTGACCGGACTGCAGACGGTGGACGCGCTGCTGGCGGGCCGCTGGGACATCTTCGCCTCGGCCGTCGGCCACCTGATCACGCCGGCCCTGGTTCTCGCCCTCTACACGATCGGCCTGCTGACCCGCTTCACCCGGTCGGCGGTGCTGGAGGTGCTCGGGCAGGATTACGTGCGCGCCGCCCGCGCGAAGGGCCTGCCGGGCAGGGTGATCCTCTTCCGGTACATCCTGCGCTCGGCCCTGGTCCCGATCATCACGGTGGCGGGCCTGGCGTTCGGCAGCCTGCTGTCGGGGACGGTGCTGGTCGAGGCGATCTTCGCCTGGCCGGGCGTCGGCCAGTACGCGTACAAGAGCGCCACCGCACTCGACCTGCCCGCCATCATGGGCGTGGGCCTGGTCGTGGGCGTCGTCTACCTGGTCATCAACCTGATCGTGGACGTCCTGTACGGCGTGATCGACCCCCGAGTGAGGCTGCGATGAGACGGGTGCCCGAGGCGTGGCGGCGGCCGCTGGCCGTGGCCGGCGCCGTCATGGCGGTGGCCTGGCTGGTGATCGCGCTGGCCGCGCCGGTGCTGGCGCCGCACGACCCGCTCGCCCAGGACCTGCCGCGGCTGGCGGCGCCCGGGCCGGGGCACTGGTTCGGCACCGACCAGCTCGGCCGGGACATCCTGAGCCGTGTCGTGTACGGGGCGCGGGTGTCGATCCCGCTGACGTTGCTGCTGGTCGCGCTGTCGGTGCTGATCGGCGGCCTGCTGGGCGCGGTCGCCGGGTACTTCGGACGGTGGGCGGACGAGACGATCATGCGGGTGGCGGACCTGGTGTTCGCGTTCCCGACCGTGATCCTGGCCATGGTGGTGGCCGCGGCGCTCGGCGCGAGCCTGGCGAACGCGGTGCTGGCCGTGCTGGTCGTGGCCTGGCCCGCGTACGCGCGGGTCACCCGCGGCCTGGTGCTGGGGGTGCGGGAGCAGGAGTTCGTGCTGAGCGGGCGGCTGCTGGGCTTCTCGGTGTGGCGGTCGCTGCGGGTGGACGTGCTGCCGAACGTGATCGGCCCGGTGCTGGTGCTGGCCACGCTGGACATCGGCACGGCCCTGCTGCTGCTGTCGGGGCTGTCGTTCCTGGGGCTGGGGGCCAAGCCGCCGTCCCCCGAGTGGGGGGCGATGGTGGCCTCGGGCGTGGAGGTGTTCGACAGCTGGTGGGTGGCGACGTTCCCGGGCCTGGCGATCCTGACGGTGGTGCTGGCGTTCAACTTCCTCGGTGACACGCTGCGGGACGCGCTCGATCCCCGTACGGCCCGCGCGATCAAGGAGCGTGCCCTGTGACCGAGCGGAGCGAGGGAACCAAACAGCACAGCGACCTGGTCGCAGGCCCGACGAAGGAGGACCTGTGACCGAGCGGAGCGAGGGAACCAAACAGCACAGCGACCTGGTCGCAGGTCCGGCGAAGGAGGACCTGTGACGCTGGACATCGCCGATCTGAAGGTGTCGATCCGCGGCAAGGAGATCCTGCGCGGCGTCGACCTGCGGCTGGAGGCCGGACGGGTGCACGGGCTGGCCGGCGAGAGCGGGTCGGGCAAGACGATGACCGGGCTGGCGGTCCTGGGGCTGCTGCCGCACGGCGCGCGGACCTCGGGCGCCATCCGGCTCGGCGCACGCGACCTGCTCACCCTGCCCCCCAAGGAGCTGAACCGGGTGCGGGGCGGCGAGGTGGCCATGGTGTTCCAGGACCCGGCCACCAGCCTGCACCCGATGCTGACGATCGGGAAGCAGCTCACCGAGCACATGCGCCACCACCTCCGGCTCGGCAAGGCCGAGGCGCGGGCGCGGGCGGTGGAGCTGCTGGGCAAGGTCCGCATCCCGGGCGCGGAGGAGGCGTACGGGCGCTTCCCGCACCAGTTCTCCGGCGGGATGCGGCAGCGCGTCGCGATCGCCATCGCGCTGGCCTGCTCGCCGAAGGTGCTGATCGCCGACGAGCCGACGACGGCGCTGGACGTGACCGTGCAGGCGGGTGTGCTGCGGCTGCTGCGCGGGCTCTGCGACGAGCTGGGGCTGGCGGTGCTGCTGGTCACCCACGACCTGGGCGTGATGTCGGCGGTCGCGGACGAGGTGAGCGTGATGAAGGACGGCCTCGTCGTCGAGTCGGGGCCGCGCGGCGAGGTGCTGCGCACGCCGTCGCACGCCTACACCCGTTCGCTGCTGGAATCCCTGCCTGACGTGGAGAGCTGATGCTGCGCATCGAAGACCTGGTCGTCGAGCACCGCTCCCCCGGCCGTCCCGCCGTGCGGGCCGTGGCGGGGGCCAGCTTGGAGGTCGGCCCGGGCGAGGTCGTCGGCCTGGTGGGCGAGTCCGGGTGCGGCAAGTCGACGCTGGCCCGCGCGGTCTGCGGGCTGAACCCGATCGCCGAGGGGTCGATCATGTTCGACGGGCAGCCGGTCGTGCCCCTGGGCCTGCGGCGCAGGAGGCTGACCGGCATCCAGATGGTGTTCCAGGATCCGTACACGTCGCTGAACCCGCGCCGCCGCGTGGGCGACCAGATCGCCGACGGGCTGCGTACCGCGCGCGACACCGTCACCTCGCCCGCCGACCTGCTGGAACGTGTCGGGTTGCCGAGGGACTTCGCGAGCCGGCACCCGCACGAGTTCTCCGGCGGGCAGCGGCAGCGGGTCGCGATCGCGCGGGCGCTGGCGGCCCGGCCGCGGCTGCTCATCGGGGACGAGCCGATCTCGGCGCTGGACGCCTCGGCGCAGTCGCAGGTGGCCAGGCTGATGCGGGATCTGGCCGTGGAGTCGGGGGCGGGGCTGCTGTTCATCAGCCACGACCTGTCCGTGGTGCGGCTCATCGCCGACCGGATCGCCGTCATGTACCTGGGCAGGATCGCCGAGGTCGGCGGCACGGAGGAGGTGTGGGCGCGGCCGCGGCATCCGTACACGCAGGCCCTGCTGAAGGCCATCCCCCGCCCGGACGGGATGGGGGTGCTGCCCGCGGAGCTGCCGGGCGACGTGCCGGATCCGTCGAATCCGCCCGAGGGATGCAGGTTCCACCCGCGGTGCCCGTTCGTGATGGACGTGTGCCGGGTGAAGGAGCCCGAGTTCGGGCCGGTGGCCTGCTGGCTGCACGAGCCGACGTGACGGCGGACGTTCGGCGGCTCGAGGCCGTGCGGGCGGCCATGGCGGAGGCGGAGGTGGACGCACTGGTGCTGCGGCCGTCACCGGACTTCCGCTTCCTCGGCGGCCGGGACTGTGCCGGCCTCGGGGCCGGCTTCCTCGTGGTGACGCGGGACCTGATCGCCGAGACCGGCGACCCGGCGGGACTCGTGCCGGAAGAGGCGCGGCGGGTCGGGGTGGATCCGGAGATGCGGGTGCGTGAGCTGTTCGGGCTCACGATCGAGGCCGAGCTCGTGCCCGCGTCCGCCGTGCTGGCGCCGCTGCGGCTGCGCAAGGAGCCGTACGAGATCGCCGCCGTCGAGCGGGCGGCCCTGTGCGCCGAGGGGGTGCTGCGCCGGGCGCGCGAGCTGGCCTGGTTCGGCGCGACCGAGCGGGCGATGGCGGCCGCGCTGCGGGTGCTGGCGCTGGAGTCGGGCTGCGAGGAGGTGCTGTCGCTGCGGGTGGCGGCGGGCGAGCACACGGCCGGGCCCGGGCATCTGCCGGGCCGGCGGGTGATCAATCCGGGCGACGCGCTGCTGGTGTCACTGTGCGGGCGGTGGGACGGGTACTGCGCGGAGGTGGCGCGCGTGTTCGCGGTGGCCGAGCCGCCCGAGGACTTCGAGGCGATGTACTCGGTGGTGCTCGCCGCCCACCGGGCGGCCCTGTCGGCGGCCCGGCCCCCGGCTCCCGCGTCGGACGTCGCCCGGGCGGTCGGCGACGTGATCGACGGCAGCGGGTACGGCCGGTTCGCCGCCGGTCATGCCGGCAGGGGCGTCGGCCTGGGCCCGGACGAGGCGCCGCGGCTGGGCGAGGACACACCGCTGGCGCCCGGCATGACGTTCTGCCTGGAGCCGGCCATTTACGTGCCCGACCTGTTCGGGGCCCGGGTGGCGGACGTGGTGGCGTGCACGGAGGCGGGCCCGCAGGTGCTGAGCGCCGGCCCGCCCGCCCTGTACGTGCTCGACCGCTAGCCCGGTTTACCCCCCGCGAACCGTAAACCTGTTGACGGTGTGTGACGGTCCATGGCAAAGGGTAGTCAATGTACATGCTGCGCATCGGCACATGGAGGTCTGCCGACTCGGTGGACCTCGTCGCCTGCGGGTGGCGCGACAGCGGTTCCGGGCATGGTTCCGGGCATGTGGAGACGGGCATCAAGCTCATCTTCGCGATCGGCGGCCGGATTCCCGACTTCCCGGGGCTGCGTACCGGCACCAGGGTCGCCAGGGGCGCCGAGGAGATCGCCGGGCAGCTCCGCCGCGGCATGGACGTGGTGCTGATCGAGCCGGGCTCCTGCCCGGCCGCGCCCGTCGTGGCGGCGGGCATGTGGCACTACGGCTGGACCCTCGGCGACCTCGGCGCGCTGGCCGGGGCGACGGTCGCCGGGCTGGCGCTGGCCGCGCAGCCGGGCCCGTGCGCGGTCGAGATCTGCCGGGACGGCCGCAGTTCGCTGGACGGGCACATGAGCGCGGCGGCTGTGCTCGCCCTCCTGGCCGACCGCTTCTCCGGAGGCCGCTACCACACTCCGGAGGTCACGGTCCCGCTGGAGTCGGTGCGCCTCAGCCAGGAGGCGCCCAGCAGAGTCCTCATCGCCGCCTGCGCGGGCAGCCGGTAGACCGCCTCCGCACTTCCATGTGAGGAGAGGTGCGGGCGGCGAGGCCGATCATGCGCACGGATCACGATCTGCCGGCCGCCGCGATGACATACCGTCGCCAGTGAGAAGTCACGAGGAAGGGCGGCAGGGTGATCGCGGTCAGGGCGTTCGGCGGGGGCCGCACGGTGACGGGGTTCTCGGGCAAGTCCTACTACGTTGTGGAGAAAGCGTGAAGATCTCTGGAGTTGAGCTGCGGCGGATCGCGATGCCGCTGGTGGCGCCGTTCCGCACCTCGTTCGGCACCGAGACCGCCCGCGACGTCCTGCTGGTCAGGGTCGTGACGCCGGACGCGGAGGGGTGGGGCGAGTGCGTGGCCATGGCCGAGCCGCTCTACTCCTCCGAGTACGCCGACGGCGCCGCCGAGGTGATCCGCCGCTTCCTGCTGCCGGCCCTGCCGCGGAACCTCGACGTGCACGACGTCGGCCGCGCCCTGGAGCCGATCAAGGGGCATCGCATGGCCAAGGCCGCGCTGGAGACGGCCGTGCTGGACGCGCAGCTGCGGGCGGCGGGCGAGTCGTTCGGCCGTTTCCTCGGCGCGGCGCGCACCCGGGTGCCGTGCGGCGTCTCGGTCGGCATCATGGACTCGATCCCGCAGCTGCTCGACGCCGTCGGGGGCTACCTGGACGAGGGGTACGTCCGGATCAAGCTGAAGATCGAGCCCGGCTGGGACGTGGAGCCGGTGCGGGCCGTGCGCGAGCGGTTCGGCGACGACCTGCTGCTCCAGGTGGACGCGAACGCCGCCTACACCCTGTCCGACGCCCCGCGCCTGGCCAAGCTGGACGCGTTCGACCTGCTGCTGATCGAGCAGCCGCTGGCCAATGACGACCTGGTCCAGCACGCCAGGCTGGCGCAGCGGCTGCGGACGCCGATCTGCCTGGACGAGTCGATCGAGTCGGCCGAGCACGCCGCCGCCGCGATCGCGCTCGGCTCGTGCTCGATCGTCAACATCAAGCCGGGCCGGATCGGCGGCTACCTGGAGGCGCGGCGCATCCACGACCTGTGCCGGGCGAACGGGATCGCCGTGTGGTGCGGCGGCATGCTGGAGACCGGGCTCGGCCGGGCGGCGAACGTGGCGCTGGCCGCGCTGCCCGGGTTCACGCTGCCGGGCGACACGTCGGGGTCGCGCCGCTACTACGCGACCGACGTGACGGAGCCGTTCGAGCTGGTGGACGGGCATCTGGAGGTGCCGGCCGGGCCAGGGCTCGGCGTCGAGCCGATCCCGGCCGTGCTGGACGAGGTGACCACCGCCAGCGAGTGGATCACCCTCTGAACCCGCCGGCGGGTCCGGCCGGCTCGTAGCCGCCGATGGGTCCGGCCCGCGCGTAGCCGCCGGCGGGCCGCTCCTCGAGCACGCCGTCC
The DNA here is from genome assembly GCF_044465905.1 of Nonomuraea sp. NPDC049480. Lineage (NCBI taxonomy): Bacteria > Bacillati > Actinomycetota > Actinomycetes > Streptosporangiales > Streptosporangiaceae > Nonomuraea > Nonomuraea sp. NPDC049480. Next base: position 180,517 of record NZ_JBITMD010000006.1, on the reverse strand, counting down.
CACCGCGTGCCGGGTGTGACCCTCGTCACGTCGCTGGGCGGATCCTTCTTGCGATCTTGCAGGTGACGATATTGTGCGCCCTCAATGGGACAGACGTGCCGGACCGAAATTGAGAAAAGTGTTATGCGCCCCCCCGCGGCCCGTCTCCTAGGGGCGAGAGATCGTCTCGCGAAAGGACTCACATGGTTCTCCAGACCAGCCGGCGAAGCCTGCTGAAGGCGGCGGCGGGCGTGGCCGTGCTGCCCGCGCTGCCGTCCGCGGCGCAGGCCTCGGCGTCGTTCAAGCACCCCGGGCTGCTGCACACGCAGGCCGACTTCGACCGGATCGCGGCGGGGGTGCAGGCGGGGGCGCAGCCGTACAAGGCGGGGTGGGAGAAGCTGGTCGCCAACGGGCGCTCGAGGAGCACGTGGAAGGCGCGCCCGCTGGAGACGGTGGTGCGCGGCGGCACGGGGCAGAACTACGTGCAGTTCTACAGCGACGTGCACGCCGCCTACCAGAACGCACTGCGCTGGAAGATCTCCGGAGAGAAGGCCCACGGCGACGCCGCCCGCGACATCCTGAACGCCTGGTCGGGCACGCTCAAGGCGATCAACGGCAACGCCGACCGATTCCTGGCGGCGGGCATCTACGGCTACCAGTTCGCCAACGCCGCCGAGCTCATGCGCGGTTACCCGGGCTTCAACGTGGAGCGCTTCCAGAAGATGCTGCTGACCGTCTTCTACCCGCTCAGCGACGACTTCCTGGTACGGCACAACGGCGCCTGCATCACCAACTACTGGGCCAACTGGGACCTGTGCAACATGGCGGCGATCATGGCGATCGGGCTCTTCTGCGACGACCAGGCCAAGTTCGACCGGGCCGTCGACTACTTCAAGAACGGCAAGGGCAACGGGTCCATCATGAACGCCGTCCCGTTCCTCCATCCGGGCGGGCTGGGCCAGTTCCAGGAGAGCGGGCGCGACCAGGGGCACACCATGATGGGCGTCGGCCTGCTCGGCACGATCGCCGAGATGGCCTGGAACCAGGGGCTCGACCTGTACGGCTACGCCGACAACCGGATCATGAAGGCAGCCGAGTACATCGCCAAGTACAACCTGGGCCAGGACGTGCCCTTCACCACGTACAAGTGGGGTACGGGCACGAAATGCGCCCCCCGGGAGCAGACGGTCGTGTCGAATATCGCCCGCGGCCAGGACCGGCCGGTGTGGGAGCTGCTCTACAACCACTACGCCAACCGGCGGGGGCTGGCGGTGCCGCACACGAAGGCGTACGCCGAGCGGGTGCGGGCCGAGGGCGGCGGCGGAAACTACGGACCCAACAGCGGCGGATTCGACCAGCTCGGCTTCGGCACGCTGCTGTTCACCCGCGCGGCCGCCGGCAGCGGGGGCGCCGGCGGCCTGCTCCCCACCGGGGCGACGCGCACGCTCCAGGCGATCAATTTCCCGTCGGAAGGCATCGCCGCCTCGGGCGCTCTCGCCGTTCTCGGCGAGGCGGCGCCGCTGCGGATCGTGCCCGGCCTGGCCGACCCGAAGGGCTACTCGTTCATCGACGGGGACGGGCGCTACCTGCGGCACGAGGACTACCGGCTGAGGTTCGACACCGACGACGGCACCGCGCTGTTCAAACGGGACGCCACCTTCCACGCCCGGCCGGGCGGGGCGACCGGGAGGGTGCGGCTGGAGTCGCTGAACTACCCCGGCCGTTTCCTCCGCCACCGTCGCCGCCAGCTGTGGCTGGACAAGGCCCAGGACACCGCCGCCTTCCGGGCCGACAGCACGTTCAAGCCCGCTGCCTCCTGATGGCGGGGCGCCCCGTTCACAGGTCGGGGCGCTACGCCCCTTGGCCAACCGGTGATCTCTCATCACCGGCCCGTCCGAAGGAGTACGTTTGCACAGCAAAACCATGAGGGCGTCCGTCCTGCTCGGCGGCATGCTGCTGGCCGCCTCCGCGCCGGCCGTGACCACATCGGCCCTCGCGGCGTCGGTTCCGGTCACGTACCAGCTGGTCAACGCCGGCAGCGGCCTGTGCCTGAGCGTCCCCGCGAGCGCGACGGCCGACGGAGTGCAGCTGACCCAGCAGGCGTGCTCGGCGGCGGCGAACCAGACCTGGACGCTCGCCTCCGTGAGCGGCGGCTACCGGCTGAGCGTCGCGCACAGCGGCAAGTGCGCCGGGATCAAGGACAAGAGCACGTCGGCGGGCAAGGCGGTCCAGCAGCAGTCCTGCGCCGCCGGGCCGTTCCAGACGTGGCGGCTCAAGGCCGCCGCCGGCGGGACGCAGCAGCTCATCGACGCGGGCAGCGCCAAGTGCCTGAACGTCAAGAGCTCGTCGAAGGCGGCCGGCGCGCCGATCCAGCAGAACTCCTGTGACACGGTGACCAGCAAGCGCTGGACCCTCCGCGCCACCGGCGGCGCCACCCCCTCCCCGAGCGCCACCCCGACGCCGACCCCGACCACCGCTCCCTCTCCTTCTGGTGCGTGGCCGACTCCGACCGGCAAGGAACCGGTCACCGCGACCATCACCGTCACCGGCGTGCGCGACGGCGGCATGAAGCGCTTCTACGGCTCCGGCGCGCTCGGCACCGGCAGCCAGAGCGAAGGCCAGCCCCCGATGTTCAAGCTGGCCGACGGCGCGACCCTGCAGAACGTCGTCATCGGCGCCCCGGCCGCCGACGGCGTCCACTGCATGGGCACCTGCACGCTCAAGAACGTCTGGTGGGAGGACGTCGGCGAGGACGCCGCCACCTTCAAGGGCACCTCGGCCACTCAGACCATGACCATCGACGGCGGCGGCGCCCGCTCCGCCTCCGACAAGACGTTCCAGCACAACGGCCCCGGCAAGATGGTCATCAAGAACTTCCGGGCGCAGAACATCGGCAAGCTCTACCGCTCGTGCGGCAACTGCTCCAAGCAGTACGCCCGCCACGTCGTGATCTCCAACGTGACGATCACCACACCGGCCAAGGTGATCGCCGGCGTCAACGCCAACTACGGCGACACCGCCACGTTCTCCGGGATCACGATCGTCAACGATCCGGGCAGGAAGGTCGTGATCTGCGCCAGGTTCAAGGGCGTCACGAGCGGCGAACCCACCCAGACCGGCACCGGGCCTGACAGCACCCACTGCCGGTACACCGCGAGCGACATCACGTACAAGTAGTTCAACGGCGCCGGTGGGATCGCCCTCTGGTCCCACCGGCCTCCCCGCGGTATGGGTTGTACGACAACCCGGTCGGCTGCGAGGGAGGACCCATGCGTCCCGGTGTTCCAGTCAAGCGATTCGCCATCACCCTGCTCGCGGCGCTGGCCGCCGGGCTTTTACCGGCGTTACCCGCGACCGCCGCGCATGAGCGGCCGGGCGCCCCCGGCCTGAAGATCAAAGAGAACCGGTTCCATGTCACGGCGATCGGTCCCGGCTTCGTGCTGAGGCTGTCGAAGCGCGGGCTCGACGTACGCATCGACGAGGAGAGGTTCGGCGACCCCGCCACCGGCAACCCGATCGAGCGGCAGACGATCGACCTCGCCGGGCGCACGCTGCGGCCCTTCGAGTGCCGGAACGGCACGTACACGATCCAGACGGGGACCTTCCAGCGCACCTGGCGGGTCTCGCAGTTCGCCAGGCGGCCGCTCCCCTACCCCGAGGGGTTCGCCGGCAGCGCGCCGGGCATCTTCACGCCGTTCGTCGGCACACTGGAAGGGACCGTGACGGACGCCGACGGCCGGACGCTGCGCTTCCTGATCTCGGATCTGGTGCAGGAGGTCCTGACCGGCGACGGCTTCTCCGCCACGGCGCCGATCCACGGGCTGTTCATCGATGAGCGCGGGCGCGTGCGGGATCGCATCTCCCTCGTCGGCCGCTTCAACTCGGGGCGCGACGGCCAGAACGCGATCTATGGGATCGAGGACCGTGGCACCTGCCGGCAGATCGCCGATCTGCCCTTCGGCCCGGGCAGCGAGCGGGCGGTGGTGACGGGGCCGCTGTTCGTGTTCCCGTTCAGCGCGCCCGTGACGGTGCCGTGAGCGAATCAGTGAATTTCGTGAAAGGTACGTTACGACCCGCGTGTCCTGTTCCTCCCAACTCTCTGGCCCCACCAAGCTTGGGCCGTTCCCGACCCCCCTGGGAGGACCCGCAATGCTCAGGCGTTCACCTCTGTTCGGCAAGAAGACCCGGATCACCTTCACCCTGCCCATGGACCGGCCCGACGGCATCGTCAGCGTCGTCGGCGACTTCAACGAGTGGTCACCGGGCCGCCACGAGCTCCGGCTCCGCCGCAACGGCATGCGGACCGTGTCGGTGATCCTCCCGCCGGGGATCCACCGCTTCCGCTACCTGGCGACCGGCGGCGTGTGGTTCGACGACGAGTCGGCCGACCACGTCGACCAGGACGGCGGCCTGCTCCACCTCTGACCGCGCCGGGCGGGCCACCGGCCTGCGTGGCGCCCGGGTCGTCGGCCGGAAGGCGCCGAGCACGTACAGGGCCCTTGGTTACCCCTGGCGAGACCGGCCGACCCGGCGCTGCACGCGGACGGGTCATCGTGATGGTGGTGGAGACGATGCGTCCTCCACCACCATCACTCAATGGTGTTGCCGAACCCGCATGGAGCCTCTACGCTCTTTCGTAATTACGGAATAGCGAAGGAGACTGTGATGAGCGAGGACAGACTCGCCGACCTGGAGCTCAGGGTGGCCCGTCTGGAGAGCCGGGCCGACGGCGCCGATCCCCCGCGGCGTCCTGAGGTGTCGACGTCCTTGATGGGCGTGCTCCACGGGATGCGCCGCCAGGCCGAGGAGGAGAACGGGCCCGGCGCGGTGGGCTACGTCGGGGCCGCGCACCTGGCCGGCAACGAGTACATGTGGGTCAGGGAGTACTCCCTCGCCGAGTTGCTGCCGGCCGACTGGGCGCCCGCGGCCGGGGTCCTGGAGTCCCTCGGAAGCCTGCCGCGGCTGGCGCTGCTGGGTGCTCTCGTACAACAAGGCCGGTGCACCCGCGCCGGCCTCCAGGAGGCCCTCGGCGGAGAGGGCGAGGAGACGACCAGCGGCCAGCTCTACCACCACCTGCGCGCGCTGCAGAGCGCCAGGCTGATCGTGCAGCGGCGGCGCGGCGAGTACGAGCTCGCGCCCACGGCCGTGATCCCGATCCTCACCATCCTCGCCGCCGCGCTCAACCTGGCCACCGACCCCCCGATCGGCCCGCCGATCGACCTTCCGGAATCAGAATGACCGCACGGCGACGTCCCCCTGCCCCTCCGTACGCGGGACCGGGCTCCCCGCCGCCGTCGGTGAAAAGGATCACTTCACCCCGATGAATGGGTGGCCGGTGGAATAACCGGTTGCCGTCCGATGCTGACGACCGCACTATGTTCCTCATGTTCCTGCGCGCTCACCTTCACACGCCCGCCGTGCCGGGCGTGTTCGAGCGTGCCTGCGACGGCCTGGAGCGCTGACCTCTTCCCGTGAGTCCTGAGGTGACCCGGCGGGGGGAGGTTGACGGCCCCGATCACGGGTCACACGGAAACCAGGTCGCAAGGAAGGAACCATGGCCAAGCAGGCCTATGTACGGAACAAGCCGCATCTCAACATCGGCACGATGGGGCACGTCGACCACGGCAAGACCACGCTGACCGCCGCGATCACGAAGGTCCTGGCGGAGCGCGGGCAGGCGACGTACACGCCGTTCGAGCGGATCGACCGCACGCCCGAGGAGGCGCAGCGGGGCATCACGATCAACATCTCGCACGTCGAGTACGAGACCGCCACCCGCCACTACGCCCACGTGGACATGCCGGGCCACGCCGACTACGTGAAGAACATGATCACGGGGGCGGCGCAGCTCGACGGCGCGATCCTCGTCGTGTCCGCGCACGACGGGATCATGCCGCAGACCAGGGAGCACGTGCTGCTGGCCCGGCGGGTCGGCGTCGAGCACCTGGTCGTGGCCGTCAACAAGGCCGACGGCGCCGACCCGGAGCTGACGGACCTCGTCGAGCTGGAGCTTCAGGACCTGCTGACCGAGCACGGCTACCGTGACGTGCCGATGGTCCGGGTGTCCGGGCTGCGGGCGCTGGAGGGCGACCCGGTCTGGACGGCGTCGGTGGAGGCGCTGCTCCAGGCGGTGGACGAGCACATCCCCGTGCCGGTGCGGTACGTGGACGCGCCGTTCCTCATGCCGGTCGAGAACGTGCTCACGGTCACCGGCCGCGGCACGGTCGTCACCGGCGCCATCGAGCGCGGCGCGGTCCGCGTCGGCGACACGGTGGAGGCCGTCGGGTTCGGCGACGGGTTCTCGGCCGTCGTGACCGGGGTCGAGACGTTCGGCAAGACGATGGAGCGGGGCGAGGCCGGCGACAACGCCGCCGTGCTGCTGCGCGGGATCCGCCGCGAGCAGCTGAGGCGGGGCATGGTGCTGGCCGCGCCGGGCGGCCGGCGAGCCCTCACGTCCTTCACCGCCCGCGTCTACCTCCTGACGCCGGAGGAGGGCGGGCGGCGCCGGGCGATCGTGTCCGGGTACCGGCCGCAGTTTTACGTGCGGACGACGGACGTGCCGGGTGAGCTGCTGCTCGACGGGCCCGCCCAGCCGGGCGACACCGTGGAGGCGGCGGTCGAGCTGGGCAAGCCGGTCGCGCTCGAGCCGGGGCTCGGCTTCGCGATCCGCGAGGGCGGGCTGACGGTGGGCGCGGGCACCATCCTCACGGTGCCCGGCTGACCTGCGCCTGGCCTGTGCCTGGCCGGGGCCGGTCCCGGCGGGGGCCGTGTCCCCGGCCGGGCCGGCTGAGCCCGCGATCCCGCGATCCCGCGGTGCGAGGAGGCCGGGTCCCGTGGCTCGTGTCACGGGACCCGGCCTCGTCGTCGTTCAGGCCGGGTCGAACCTGAGGGTGAACGTCGCCGGGCGGGCCCGCAGCTCGTACTGCGGCAAGGCGCCGGGACCGCAGGTGGCGGTGCCGATGCCCTGGTGGGCGAGGTCCAGGTGGAGGTGCACCCGGTCCCCCGGCACCAGGTCGGGCCGGTGGGTGGCGGCGGCCAGCTCATCGGTGCTCCAGCGGCGCGCGGTCATCCCGAACACCGGGTCCCCGGACACCCTGAACGCTCCGAAGTCCGCCCATCGCACGTCGGCGCGGTGGCCGTTCTCCTGCGGGTAGACGTACGGGGTCTGCAGCTCCTCGATCGAAGCCGTCCAGCGGCCGACCCGAGCGGACATGCCGGTGTCCGGGTACGCCTCGCCGGGCCCGCGCCCGAACCAGGTGACCCGGTCGGCGGCGGCCGCGGGCAGCGTCATGGTGAGGCCGAGCCGCGCGATCGGGTCCCGCCAGTCGCCCTCGGGCTCGACGTCCACGCTGAGCAGCAGCCCGCCGTCCCCGGCGAGCGACCACCGGTACGTGGCCCGCATCCCGAGGTCCGTCGCGGCGGGCGCGACCCGGGTGCGGACGGTGAGCCCTTCGCCGGCGTCCAGAGCGTCCACCCGGTGGGTGAGCCGGTGCAGGCCGGTCGCGCGCCACCTGTCACCGAGGCCGGCGGCGCGGTCGTTGTCGGTCGGCGCCCGCCACAGGTCGAGCCGCGGCCCCTCCACGTCCAGGCCGAACAGCCGCACCAGCCGCCCGGTCGCCGCGTCGAAGGCCGACCCGCCGGCGACGATCTCTCCGCCGTTCCGTGTGAAGGCGCCCGGCGGCGACACGGGTGTCCGGGGCGCGGGCGGTGACAGCAGGATCTGCCCCCAGGCCACCTCGTGTCCGTCCCCGGCCCACGGCTGGTCGCCGGAGAGCAGGGCGCGCACGCTCAGCCAGCGCTCGCCCGGCGGCCCCACCGCCACGTCGGGCAGTTTGACCTCGCCGCCGCCCGCGGGCACCTCCAGCCGGTGCTCGGCGACCGTCTCGCCCTCCACCTCCACGGTGGCGGCGAACTCCAGGTGGGACAGGTCGCGGAAGTCGTAGCCGTTGACGACCCGCACGACCCCGTCGCCGAACTCGAACCTGACCGGCTCGAACACCTTCTTCAGGTCGATCAGTCCGGGCGACGGCGTACGGTCCGGGAACACGAGCCCGTCGATCACGAAGTTCGAGTCGTGCACCGGCTCGCCGTAGTCGCCGCCGTAGGCGTACTCGAACTCCGGGTGCACGATCCCGTGGTCGATCCACTCCCAGATGAACCCGCCTGCCAGCCGCGGATGGCGCTCGAACAGCTCCTGGTACTCGGCCAGCCCGCCGGGCCCGTTGCCCATCGCGTGGGCGTACTCGCACTGCAGGAACGGCATGGCCCGCCGCCGCGCGTCCAGCTCCGGGTCGTCGAGGGGGTCCTCGGCGCGGCGGCCGATGGCCTCGACCTCGGCGTGGGAGGCGTACATGCGGGAGTACACGTCGGTGTTCGCGCACGTCCGGTCGCCCTCGTAGTGGAGGGGTCGGGACGGGTCGCGCTCGCGGGCCCAGCCGGCCATGACGGCCAGGTTGCGGCCGACGCCGGCCTCGTTGCCGAGCGACCACATGATGATGCTCGGGTGGTTCTTGTCCCTTTCGACCATGCGGCGCATGCGGTCGAGCAGCGCGTCGGCCCAGCGGGGGTCGTCGGTGGGGTTGCCGCGCCAGTCGACCTCGCCGAAACCGTGCGTCTCCAGGTCGCACTCGTCGATCACCCACAGGCCGAGCTCGTCGCACAGGTCGAGGAAGTCGGGGTGGGGCGGGTAGTGGCTGGTCCTGACGGCGTTGACGTTGTGCCGCTTCATCAGCAGGATGTCGGCGCGCATGGTCTCGTACGGGACCGCGCGGCCGCGCTCGGGGTGGAACTCGTGCCGGTTCACGCCCTTGAGCAGCAGGGGGCGGCCGTTGGCGAGCAGCACGCCGTCCTCGATGGAGACCGTGCGGAAGCCGACGCGCAGCCGTACGGTCTCCTCGGCGAACGTCACCACGGCGTCGTACAGGCGCGGGGTCTCCGCCGTCCACGGCTCGGCGTCGAGGGCGACCTCGACGCCCGGCTCGAGATCGGCGACGCCGAGCTCCGGGATGCTGAGCCGGCCGCCCGCCGCCTCGAAGCTCAGCCTGCCGTCGTGGGAGGCGTGCACGAAGACGTCGGCCGCCGAGCGGGTGAGCGTGACGTCGCGGAAGATGCCGGGCAGCCACCACATGTCCTGGTCTTCGAGGTAGCTGGCGGCCGACCACTGGTGCACGCGCACGGCCAGCACGTTGCGCCCGGGACGCAGCCACGGCCCCGCGTCGAACTCGGCCGGCAGCCTGCTGCCCGTCCAGAAGCCCAGCTCGTGCCCGTTGAGCCAGACGCGGGCGAAGGAGTCGGCGCCCTCGAACCGCAGCCGGCCGCCGGTCCAGCCCTCGGGCAGGTCGAACGCGCGGAGGTAGTCGCCGGTCGGGTTCTCGTCAGGGACGTGCGGCGGGTCGACGGGGAACGGGTAGACGACGTTCGTGTACGCGGGCGCGCCGTGGCCGTGCAGCGGCCAGTGGGACGGCACCGGCAGCTCGTCCCAGCCCGAATCGTCGTAGCCGGGCTGGGCGAAGTCGTCGGGGACGTTCGCGGTGGGTGAGAGTCGGAAGCGCCACGTCCCGTTGAGGTCGAGGGACGGCGCGTCGGAGCGGAGTGCGGCCCTGGGTTCGAGTAGCCCCGAACCGGGGGTGAAAGTTTCGAGATCCATCGTCGCCGAGCCTAGAGCTTCGCGAGCATTTTGTGCACCGATGAGTTTTCTGTCCGTACCTGGTCGGCCCCGCCGCGCGGTCACGGGCGGGCGCCCAGGCCGTAGAGGCGGCGGGCGTTCTCCGCGCCGATCATCGCCGCCACCTTCATCGCCTGCTCGGGCGACCACTCCCCCTCCACCACGAACCCGCCCAGCACCCGCGCCATCGCCCGCCGCCACAACACCGACCCCAGGTGGTGCAGCTCGGCGGGCCCCCACGCGTCGGAGGAGTAGAGGATCTTGGCGAACGGCGCCACCTCCAGGCTCTCGGCCACCACGGCCGCGCTGCGCGCCCCGGTGTGGTTCACGGCCAGCCCCACGTCGAAGAACACGGTCGGGTACGCGTGCGCGAGGAACCCCGCGTGCCGCTGGTAGGGGTAGCAGTGCAGCAGCACCAGCGGCGTCCCGGTGGGCTCGGCCCGCTCGATCAGCCCGCGCAGCAGCAGCGGGTCGGAGCGGCGCAGGTCCACGTCGGGGTCGCCGTAGCCGATGTGGAACTGCAGGGGCAGCCCGCGTTCGATCCCCGTCCAGATCAGGTGCCGCAGCAGCACGGGATCGGTCAGCCGCCCGCCCGCGGCCAGCCAGCGCCCCGCGGCCTCCGCGACCTCCGCCCTGTCGGGTGGCTCGGGGTCGAAGTCGAGGCCGTGCCGGTAGGCGGCGATGGTCTTGAGCCCGCGGGCCGTACGGGTGCGCTCCCACAGCGCCTCGGCGAACCGGCCGGCGAACGCGCCCGCCGCGTACCCGCCCGCCGCCACGTGCTCGGCCACCGTCTCCAGGCGCACCACCTCGTCGGCCGGCACGCCGCTGACCTCGGCCATGCCGGAGGGGCCGAGCAGGTCCTCGCCCCGGTAACCCGTCTCGACGAGGAAGTGGCCCGCGCCGGCGGCGGTGAGCAGCCTCCGGTTGACCTCGTCCGCGCCGAGCCTGGCGCGGCGCGCGAGGTACTCCTCGGGCGCGCAGTGCGGTTCGAGCCCAAGCACGGGCGCGCAGTGGCGCAGGATGGCGAACCCGAGTTGCGAGTCGAACGGGGTCATCCACTCCGGCGTGGGACGGTCCGACTCGGTGATCATCTCCTCGAACGCCTTGCGCGACAGGTCGTGGGCCGTGGCTCCGTGGACGTGGTGGTCCACCAGCGGCAGTTCCTCGATGGCCCGGACGAATCCGGCGGGCACGAGGTCGAGTTCCGTGGACATCGATGGTCTCCCTCCCCGGATGCCACCATGTCGTACCCGGCCCCGCGGGCGCGACCCGACACGGCCGGACCGGGCTGCGTTCCACGAACGATGCCGCTCCGCTGACGGTCGCGCGGATACGATGCCGTGTCAGGCGGACAACACGATGGGTGACGGCGCCCCTGGAGGCGGCATGCGAGACGATCCGCAGGTCGTGGCACTGGTCGTCAAGGCACGCAAGGGCGAGCAGGACGCGTGGGACGACATCGTCGAACGGTACTCCCCCCTGCTGTGGTCCATCTGCCTGCGTTACCGCCTGAGCAACGCCGACGCGCTCGACGTGGCCCAGACCGTGTGGCTGCGCATGGTGGAGCACTTGGCCGAGCTCCGGGAGCCCGCGGCGCTCCCCGGCTGGATCGCGATGGTCGCGCAGCGCGAGTGCTTGCGCCACTACCGCGTGACGCGCCGCAGGCAGGACGCGGAGCAGGTGCTGGAGGCCGATCTGAAGGACGAGACCGCCGTGGTGCACGAGGAGGTGGAGCGGGCCCAGCGGGATCTCGCGCTGCGGACCGCCCTGGCCGGCCTGCCCGAGTACTGCCGGACGCTGCTCTCCTGCTTCCTGAGCGAGACCCCGCTGTCGTACGCGCAGATCAGCGAGCGGCTGGGGGTGCCGATCGGCGGCATCGGACCGCAGCGGGCCCGCTGCCTGGCCAGGTTGCGCCGCAGCCCGCATCTCAGCGGCTTCGTCGGCCAGGACGAGGGCTGAGGCCCGGGGTCACGCAGGGCCGGCCGGAACCCAGGCGGTCGTGAGGACCTGATCGCCGCAGGCGCAGCGCAGGCGGAAGGCGCCCGCGGGAGCGGGTCTGAGCGCGAACCCGCCGGCGGCGTCGATCGGCGCGTCGATCACGTCGCCGCCGGGCAGCTGACGCTCCACCGTGCCGGGGCGCGGCGGCAGGAGCTGCCCGACCAGCACGTCGGGGCCCACCTCGACCTCGATCGTCAGCTCGCCGCCCGCGTTGAAGATCAGGGTGCGCGGCCCCCCTCTGGTGACCTGTACGAGGTCGTGGTCGTACGCGGAGTCGTAGACCAGGGCGGCGAGCTCGGCGTCGGGATCGTGCCAGGTGAAGACGGCCTTGCCGGCTTCGACGAGTCCGGGCGGCACCGACCCCGCGGCTTGGGCGGCGTCTCGCAGCGCGGCCAGGAGCCGATCGTCATCGGCCCACGGTGAGGTGGCCATGTCACTCATCCTGTTCCGGTCGTCGGCTTGGTGGCCCGCCGGTGCGTCCGGCCCGCACCCCCCGCAATCCTCCTACGGGAGGGGCTCGCGCGGGAAGCGGGCAGTGGCGCTCGTCCGGGTCCTCATCTCCTTCGGAGCGGGTGACCTTGCCGCTGATACGCGGCCCTGGACGTCACTGCAGGATGAGGGCCTGCCCCACGCCCGGCAGGGCGGTCGCCTGGCTCAGCACGGCGTCCTTGGCCTCCTGCGGCCCTCCGCCGTTCCTGGCCAGGTGGTCGGCGATCATCCCCGCCACCAGAGGGGCGGCGAACGAGGTGCCGTCCCACCTGCTCATGCCCTCGAAGATCTGGACGGCGGGGGCCTTGGGCGGCTCCTGGTAGAGGTACTCGCCGTTCGCGTAGGCGTTGACCATGCCCTCGCCCAGCGCGTACACGTCCACCCAGTCGCCGTAGTTGCTGAACCAGGCGCGGTGCGCCTGGTCCGGGCCCAGTGCCCCGACGGACACGGCCCATGTGTAGGCCGCGGGGTAGAACGGGCGGTCGGTGGAGTCGTTGCCCGCGGCGGCGACCAGCACGACATCGGGATGCGTCTCGTGGAAGGTCTCGAAGCCGAGCGAGGTCCAGTTGTCGCGCGTGTACGTGCCCGCGGAGAGGTTTACGACGGCCGGGCCCTGCTGCCGGATCAGGTCGTCGAGCCGGGCGGCGATCGCGCTCTCGAGCTCGCCGCCCGACAGCGAGAAGTGATCGGCCACGAACACGCCGGCCTGCGGGGCCATGCACCGCGCGACGCCCGCGGCGAACGTCCCGTGCCCGGTGAACGGCGGGATGCGCGCCAGGCCGCTGGGCAGGATCGGCCCGAGCTCGTCGATGTCTCCGCCGATCCCGGCCAGCCAGGCGGGCAGGGGGCCGTCCAGCATGCCGGTGTCCGCGACCCCGATCAGGACGGGCTTCGCCTCCTGCGCGGGCGGGCGCTGGGCCGGCCAGGGCTCGGCCGGGTTCCCGCTGGGCACCTCGGGCTCGGTGGCCGGGCAGAGCCTGGCGATGGTCACCACGTGGTCCGGGGTGGCCAGCGGAGGCTCGCCGCGGCGCGCCGGGTTGTCGTCGCCGAGCCGCTCGTCCAGCAGGTCCAGCGCCTCGGGAACGGTGAGCGAGCCTCGCTCGACGCCTTCGATGGACAGTACGGCCAGGTCGCCGTGGGCTCGTTCGTCCACGCGTGTGACGCCGGGGAGCAGCTCGCTGATCTGCTCCACGTTGCGGCCGCGGTCCCTGGTGAGCAGCCGGCGCGACCGGTAGACGTAGTCGACGGCGCCGCCGGGGGCGAGGGCGACGTTGATCTCGATGCCCTCCCTGGCGAACGTCCTTTGCAGGAGGCGGTACTGCGCGGCGAAGACGGCGTCCATGCCTGTCCTTTCTCCTCGGTCACACCTGCCACCCCTTTCATAGACGTGGGCCTTGCACTCGGTACAGCGAATCGTCGAAAGTCGTGGGCATGGCTGCCGAACCGGCGGATTCCGGGACGACGGAGCTGCTCTCCCTGGCGCTTTCTCGCCCGTACGAGGCGCTGGAGCGGGCGCGGGACCTGCTGGCCGCGGGCCTTCCGCCCGCGGAGGCGTCGGTCGCGCGGCAGGCGATCGGCATCGTGCTGCGCGAGTTCGGCGACATCGGCGCCGCCGTGGAGGAGCTGCGTGCGGCCAGAGGGCTCGCGCGTGCCTCCGGATCGCCCGAACGGGAGGCCGACGTGCTGGCCACCCTCGGCGTGGCGCTCGTGTTCGCCGGGCGTACGGCCTCCGGCCGCAACGCGCTCAACGCCGCCGCGCAGCGCTCGGCCGGCCTGCTGCGCGGCCGGATCCTGCTGCGGCGCGGCGGTGTCCTGCTCGCGCTCGGCGAACACCGCGCGGCCCTGTCCGACCTCAACACCGCGATCGCCGTGCTACGCCTGGAAGGGGACCTGCTCTGGGAGGCCAGGGCGCGCACCGAGCGGGCGTTCTGCGCCCTCGCGCTCGGTTCCGTGCGGTCGGCGGTCACCGACCTGGGCCGCGCGGAGGAGCTGTTCGCCCGCACCGGCCAGGAGCTTGAGTCCGTGGACGCCATCGTGCACCGGGGTGTGCTGGCGCACCGCATCGGCGATCTGCCGGCCGCCCTGTCCTGTTTCGACACCGCCGCCGAGCGCTACGCCCGGCTCGGCGCCGCGGACCCGGCCCTGAGCGTCCACCGGTGCGCGGCGCTGCTCGCGGCCGGGCTGGCCGAGGAGGCGCTGGGCGAGGCCGACGCCGAGATCGACCGGCTGGAACGCGTCCACGGGGCGCCGCTGAAGCGGGCCGAGCTGCTCCTGACGGCGGCCGAGTGCGCGCTGGCGGCCGGCCGGGCCCCGGCCGCGCTCGACCGGGCCCGCGCCGCCGTCCGGCTCTTCGAGCGGCAACGGCGGCCCTGGTGGCGCGTGCACGCCCGGCTGGTGCTGGCGCAGGCCCAGTTCGCCGCCGGGCCGCCGAACGAGGCCCTGCTCAGGGACGCCGCCAGATGCGCACGCGAACTGGCCGCACTGTCCTCCTCGCGCCTGCCGCTGAGCCGGCTGGTGGCCGGGCAGATCGCGCTCGCGCTGGGCAGGACCGGGGAGGCCGAAGAGCACCTCGGCGTGGCGGCAGGGGCGCGGCGCGGCGGGCCGGCGCTCTCCCGCACGGCGGGCTGGCTGGCCGAGGCGCTGCGGGCGGAGGCGGCCGGCGACCATCGCCGCCTCATGCGCGCGTGCCGGCGCGGCCTGGAGCTGATCAACGAGTATCGGGCCACGCTGGGCTCGTCGGAGCTGCGGGCGCAGGCCGGCGCGCACGGCGCCGAACTGGCCGGGCTGGCGCAGCGGCACGCGCTGCGGCTGAACCGGCCGCGGCTGCTGCTGTCCTGGAGCGAGCGGTGGCGGGCCGGCGCGCTCGTCATCCCGCCCGTACGGCCGCCCGACGACGAGGAGCTGCAGGCCGACCTCGCCGCCATGCGCATGGTGACCAGCCGGCTGGCCGAGGCTCAGGCGCAGGGGCTGCCGACCGCCGCGCTGCGGCGTGAGCAGCTACGCCTGGAGCGGGCGGCCAGGGACCGGGCGCGGCGTGCCCACGGCGGCGACCGTATCGTGCCGTTCTCCTTCGACCTGCCCAGGCTCCGCGACGAGCTGGGCGACCGCCTGCTCCTGGAACTCGTCGACGTGGCCGGTGAGCTGCACGTCCTGGTCTGCGGGGGTGCGGGTCCCGTCAGGATGGTCGCGGCGGGCCGTACGGAGCAGGCGGGCCGGCAGGTCGACCTGGTCAGGTTCTCCCTGACCCGGCTGGCGCACGGGCGCTCGACGCTGACCCCCGCACAGCTGCTCGGCCAGCTCGACGCCGCGGGGCAGGAGCTCGAACGGCTCCTGCTCGGGGACGCGGTGCGGCTGCTCGGCGACCGCGAGGTGGTGATCGTGCCGCCCGGCCGCCTGCAGGCCGTGCCGTGGGCGCTGCTGCCGGGCCTGCGCGGGCGGGTGGTGAGCGTGGCGCCCTCGGCGGCGTTCTGGCTGCGGGCACGCGGGACGCGGGCGCAGGGCACGGGCGTGGCGCTCATCCGCGGCCCCGGGCTGCCGTCGGAGGGAGCCGAGGTGGCGCACCTCGCCCGCGAGCCGGACTCCCTCTCCGGTGACGCCCGGCCCCCGGTGGTGCTCGGCGGAGGCACCGCGACCGTCGCCCGTGTCCTGGAGGCCATGGACGGGGCGCGGCTGGCGCACATCGCGGCCCACGGCGACTTCCGCACCGACAGCCCGCTGTTGTCCTCGCTGCGCGTCGACGACGGACCGCTGACCGTCTACGACCTCGAACGCATCCACCGTGCGCCCCGGCAGGTGGTGTTGTCGAGCTGCGACTCCGGCCGGGCCCACCCGGCCGGGGCGGACGAGCTGCTGGGCCTGGCCGTCTCCCTCATGCGGCTCGGCACGACGGGCATCGTGGCGAGCGTCGTCCCGGTGAACGACGTCGCGGTCGTCCCGCTCATGATCGCTCTCCATCGCGAGCTGCGTGCCGGGGCGAGCCTGCCGGCCGCGCTGCGCGACGCCGGCCGCGCCACCGGCGGCGACCCCGTCGCGACGGCCACCGCGTGGTCGTTCCTCTGCCTCGGCGCCGGCTGACGCACCCGGCGGGAGCGGCGTCCGCAGGCGCCTCCTCCCGCCGGGCTCACGCGAGGGCGGCCGTTCGAGCCGGCCGCCCGAAGGTCAGGCCGCGGCCTTGGCGGTCAGCGCCACCGTGGCCTGGCGGGTGACGCCGCTGACCGTGACGGCGACCGTCACCCGCCCCTCCCGCAGGGCGGTCAGCGTGCCGGCGCCCGGGTCGAGCACGGCGGCGTGCCACGGCTTGGCCGTCTTGCGGGTGCCGACGTGCAGGTTCGGCGAGCCGGACCAGGCCGCCGAGACCGGGTAAGCGGCGGGCACCGTCCTGCTCCCCTGCTTGACCGCCGCCGACACCGGGACGGGAGCGCCGAGGGCGATCGTGTCCGGGGCGGTGAGCACGAGGTCGTCCACGTGCGGGCGGACCTGCGTACCGATCCAGTCCGGCGCGTCCGCGAACCAGTTGCGCCTGACGTGCTCGGCCTCGGCCCGCGTCACCGGGTCCACGCCCCACAGCGACCAGCCGGTGAAACCGCCGTCGTCGGGCGCGGTGGCGGGGTTCTTGCCGGAATTGCCGTTGATGAAGTACGGCACCGCGTCCACCCGCGCCGCGTGGAAGGTCCCCACGTGCGCCCCGATGTAGGCGGCACCCTTGCCGGTGTCGCGCTGGAAGCCGGCCAGCCAGTCCTCCACCAGCGCGGCCTCCTTGCGGTCGCCGAGCTGGCTGCCCTTGCCGGGCGTCGGGTCGCGCGGCGGCACGTGGAACAGCACCGCGACGGACCCGACCGAGGCGTCCTCGGCGGCCTCGTCCAGCTCGGACCTGAGCATCGCCACCTGGTCGTAGCCGCCGCCCCTGAGGTTCAGGCGCGAGGTGTCCAGGGTGATGAAGCGGGTGCCCTTGTGGTCGAACGTCCGGTACGTGTCGCCGAAGGCGGCCTTGAAGTTGTCGATCTTGCCGCCCATGACCTCATGATTGCCAGGGATGTAGTGATATTTCAGCTCACCGCCGAGTTCCTCGTCGAGGATCTTCTTGGCCAGCGCGAAGTCCTCCGGCGACGCCTCGTCCACCAGGTCGCCGTTGATCAGCAGGAAGTCCGGCTTGGCCGCCTTGATCTCACGCAGCGTGCGGCGGGCGTTCTTGACGATGTCGCTACCGGGGTCCCTGGCCACGAACTGCGCGTCGGACATGACCGCGAACCGCCACGGCATCTGCGCCACCGAGGACTTGACCACGGGGTCGGCGACCTTGGGGGCGGCGGGCGCGGACACCGCCGGCGGCACCTTGGCGACCAGTCCGTCGATGAGGATCTCGCCGGTGTACTTCGCGTCGGCCCTGGTCTCGGCCACGTAGAAGCGCCGCAGCTTGAGCGGGTAGTTCACGCCCGCGGGCACGGCGAACTCCACGAACTTCCACCCGGTCCACGTCATGTACGGACCGCGCAGGATCTGCGACTGGCCGAGCCCGTCGTAGAACTCCAGACTGGGCCACTCCCCCTTGCCGGTGGAGTGGATCCACAGCCCGAACCCCTGCGGCTGCCCGTCCACCACGATCTGCTGCGGCGGACTGGCGTACGCGGCGCGGGTGGCGGTGGAGGTGGTGAAGTCGTACGAGAGCTTGAGCCCGCCCCCGCTCTGCCCGGGCGCGGCCGACAGGGAGCCGGTGGCGCGGGCGGCGGCGAACGTCCACTTGGCGGCGTCCTCGAAGTCGGCGACCGGCTTCTCCTCGAACCCGATGGTCACCGGCACGGCCGTGCTGATCTTGCCGACCCGGGCGGTGATGAGCCCGGACCCGGTGGCCTGCTTCGCCTTGACGGTGAAGGAGCCGTGCTCGGCCGCGGTGACCTCGACGAGGTTCTTGTCGTAGTCGAGCGTCAGGTCGGCGGGCTCGATGGGCGCGGAGTTGCCGTTGCGGTCGTAGCCGACCACGCCGAACGTGGCGGCGCCGCCGGCGCCCGGCATGCCGAGCCGGTCGGCGGTGGTGCCGAGCCGCTGGAGCGGCTGCAGCACGGTCAGGTCGATGGTGCCCGTGGCGCGGCCGCGCGCGGCGGTGACGGTGGTCCGGCCGGGCACCAGAGCATGAAATCTCCCGTTCCGGACCACGCCGTGGGCCGCGGGGGCCGCCCGCCACGACGGGGTCCCGGCGGCGGGGCCGTACGTCTCGTCGTATCCGGCGGCGGTCAGCCGCCTGGTGAGGCCGGGGAAGACGCGGTCAGGACGTCCGCCCGCGACGGGGCCGGCGCCGGGCGCCTTGGCGGGGTCGCCCGCGGTCTCCAGCCAGAAGCCCTTGAGCCTGCCGCTGCCCTCGGGGGCGTAGAGCGCCAGGCCGTTGGGGACGGGGCGCTCGCCGCCGTCGGAGGGGCTGTTCTCGACCTGCACGCCGGCGGCGCCGGGTTCGCGGGCCAGCAGGGTGGAGGAGCCGCCGCCGTCGAGGTTGAGCGCGTTCGCGGCGCCGAGGCCGGCCATCATCGCGGCGAGCTCGTTGAGCGTCACGCCGCGGCTGTCGGCCTGGCGGCCGTCCACCGTCAGCAGGTACATCTTCCTGCCGTCGGCGGAGAATCCGACGGCGGTGCGCGGGTGTGCGGCCGGGTCGGCGGAGTTCTGCGCGACGCCGTCCTTGACCAGCACCCAGTTGCCGCCGACGGCCGCCTTGACCGTGCTGCCGTCGGACGGCTTGGGCCGGTATTTCACGTCCACGCGGTCGCCCGCCTTCAGCGCGGCCAGAGCGGCCGCCCCGGCGTCGCGGCCCAGCAGGATCGTGGTCCCGGCCGGGATCGCCCCGGTCCCGGCGGAGGTGCGTACCTCTGTGACCACCCCGTTGACCAGGACGACCTCGGCGACGGACGCCGCGCCGTCGACGGCGCGGGCCCGGTCGTACGAGCCCCACAGCGGCGTGAACAGCCCGACGCCGCCGCCCTGCACGATCTGGTTGAACTGGGTGAGCGCGATGGGCGAGCCGCCGGCCGGGGTGGCGGTGCCCTCGAAGTACATCTTCAGCACGCGCCCGACGCCGTCGCCGGTGATCGCGACCGCGTTCTCGTGCCCGGCGACGGGCGACTGGATGAGGTCGCCGTTCTGCACGCCGATGCCCTGGGCGGCGCCGGAGCGGTTGATGTCGAAGAAGTCGCCGTTGACGGCGGCGACGGCGCGGGAGCGCTGGGCGGGCCCGGACAGCGGCTCGGTCCTGGACACCTCGCCGGAGAACACATAGTCGGCCTTGGCGCCGCCGAGGTCGGCGGTGATCGCGTCCGCGCGCAGCCAGCCGAGCGCGTCGTAGGTGTCGAACGAGGTCAGCGAGATCCCCGGCGCCACCGGCCGGGTCCTCTTGGCCGTCTCCAGCCGCTGCTGCCCGGCGGCGGCCCGGGCCAGCAGCGTCGACGGCGGCGGATAGGACGACGCCTCGAGCGCGTCCTCTGCGAGTGGTGCGGGGTCGGCCTGCGCGGGCGCGGCGGTCAGGGCGACGGGGCCTAACAGAAGCGCGGCGGCGGCCAGCAATCGGAGGGTCTGCACGACCGAACTCAATCGCTCATGGATATAACTTTCAAGACCAAGGGATGAACTAAAAGATAATTTCAGATCGACGGGGCTCGCGCGCCGCGCTTGACGCCGGTCAGCCGGTCGAGGGCCTCGTCATAGGGCGCGTCGAGCCAGTAGCCGGAGTGCCGGCGCGCCTCGGGCAGCGGCTGCCCGGGCCCGGGCCGGAGCGGGTCCCAGCAGAATCGGTCGACGGGATCGCCGCCCGCGACGGGACCGGGGCCGAGCGGGTCGACGCGCCGGAAGACGGGCCCGCCGATGGGGTCGCTGAGCCGGTAGAGGTTGTACCAGGCCACCGAGTCGCGTACGGCGGCGAGCCCGGGGGTGCCGAAGTAGGCGGGGAAGAACGCGGCGTACAGGCGGCGCAGCGGCGACCCGTGGGTGAGCAGGCCGACGCGCCGGCGCAGCTCGGGCCTGAGCTGCGGCACGAGGGCGGCGGCGATGACGCTGCCCTGGCTGTGACCGGAGAGGATCACCTGGTCGCGCTCGGTCCTGGCGAGCCGGCCGACGCGGGCGGCCAGTTCGGGGATGACGCGCTCGGTGTAGCAGGGTGGGGCGAGCGGGTGGACGGCCCGGGGCCAGAACGTGCACACGTCCCACAGGATCCCGACGGTCCTGCGCAGCCGGGAGTCGGTGTACGTGCGGCGGCCGAGCAGCAGCAGGCCTGCGACGACCGCGATCACGGCCCAGCCGCCGATCGAGGCCGCCAGCCCCGCCGGACCGCCGTCGGGGGTGAGCAGCCGCAACCGGTGGATCACGGTCACCACGGTGAACCCGGCCACGCCGAGGCCGGTGATCATTCCCAGCACGAGGCCGACGCGGTCGGTGAGGGCGGCGAGCGCCCACGTGGCCGCCACCGTGCCGCTGTGGCGCTGGCCGTAGTAGTGCGTCAGCCGCGGCGCGAGCCTGGCCGCCTCAGCCTTGCGGATCAGGTGCAGGACGGCCACGACGACGAGGGCGCCCAGCAGCAGGAGGGGCACGAGGGCGGCCGTCCACCAGACGGCGTCGTCGAGGACGATCTCGCGGCCGAGCGGTCCGGGCGCGGCCGAGGTGGCCGGCACGCCGAGGAGCGTGGCGGTCCAGAACAGCACGCCGAGCGCCAGCACGTTCGCCGCGCCGGCGGCGGCCATCAGCGTGAACCAGCCCGCCAGGCCGCCCAGTGCCCGCCGCTCGATCGGATCCCGCCTGCCGCGCGGCCGGTCCATGCCGGCGAGCACGCAGGTGGTGACCAGGACGAACAGCCCGATCCCGGCCATGAGCGCGAATTGGAGCGTTCCAATACCGACTCCGGGCAGTTGCGCGCCGGGCGTGCCGGGGCCCATCCCGGCCAGGGCGAGCACGATCGTGGCCGCGAAGACCAGCGGCGCGGCCGCCCGCAGGGCCAGGCACGAGCCCGTGAGCCACGCCGGGGTGCGGGCGCCGGAGTGCCGGTCCAGCCGCCTGGCGGTCTGCGGCAGCACCACCAGCACCGCGGCGGCCAGTTGCACCCCGGCGTTGGCGACGGTCAGCGCGCGTCCCTGCGGGGTGCCCGCGAACGGCGCCGACACGGCCACCCCGACGGCGGCCAGGGAGAAGGCGACGTGCGCGACCCGCAGCCGCCACACCGGCGCGCCACCGTGCCACAACCGCGGCCGCGCCAGCAGCACATCGGTGCGGTGACCCCCGCCGGGCGGGACGACGGCCTGCTCGTCGCGCCGCCAGGTGCGCCGCCCGAGCCACCACAGCAGCACGACGACCAGGAGCGGTGCGAGGGCGGTGACGGCCAGCCGCTTCGACGGCTCACTCCCCCACACGTCGCCGAGCCAGTGCGCCCAGAACGGCGCGGTCTCGCGGGTGCAGGCCCGCCCCGCGGCCGTGCACTGCCAGCCGACGAGGTCGACGGCGGCCCGGATGAAAGCGCCGACCAGTGTGCCGGTGAGCAGCAGCGCGAACAGCCGCTGGGCCGCCTCCGTGGCGTGCCGCAGCCGGGTGCCGCGCGGGGGCCTGGGAAGCATGAAGTAGGACAGGTTCGCCAGCGAGAACGGCAGCAGCGGCAGCCAGAGCGCGATCGCGCGGCCGCCGGAGGTGAGGCCGCCCCACGCGTACGCCTCGCGGTGACGGGCGCCGGGCACGTCCGCGTCGTCGCCGCCCGGCCGCCCGTCCGGCCACCAGCGCCGGTAGAAGCCGGTGGCGCCGTCGCCGGCGACGCGCCGCGGATGGGGGTGGTTGAGCATCGTCTCCGGCGGCGTGCCGGAGACGCCGTGCACGCGCAGCTCGGTCACGCCGCCGCAGGTCTCATCGAGAAGTCCGTCCATGCCACCAGGATCCGGTGCGGCGATCAGTTACGTACAGTAGTCATTCGATGACGATATGGTGACCCTCGTGGGGTGACGGGCGCAGCTCGGGCCCATGGGTAGTCCCCGGGGCGAACGGGAACCATGACGGGGTGCTGCTGACCGAGGCCAGAGCCCACTGGATCGACCGGGACACGGTGGCGTGGCAGGTGGATCCGTCGCTGCGGCACGTCCTGGCCTTCAGCACGGAGGGCGGCATCGCCTGGGACGACGGCGAGCTGACCGGCGGCCCGCGGCTCATCCGCCTGACCCCCGGCACGCTGACCGGGGAGCAGCGGCGCGGGTGGCCGCACCTGACCTCGTCCACCGCGCTGAAGGTGGACCCGCGTGACGCCGGCCTGGCACGGGAGGCGCTGCGCGGCCAGGTCGTGGCCGCGGCGCGGGACGCCTCGGGCACGGTGGTCGCGGCGACGGGCGTGCAGATCCCCGGCGTGCTGGACGACCTGTACGCCGGGGCCGCCACCGCCGCCCTCGGCCCCACCGGCCGGATCGTGCCGAAGCTGGCGCTGTGGGCGCCGACCGCGCAGAAGGTCGAGCTGGCGCTGTACGGACGCGGCCGCACCGTGCTGTCCGGGCGCGACCGCACCGTGCACCGGATGCGCCGCGACGACGAGACGGGCGTCTGGTCCGTGCACGGGCCGCCGACGTGGTGGGGCCGCGACTACACGTTCCTGGTCACCGTCTACTCCCCCGGGCGCGGCGAGGTGGTCACCCACGAGGTGACCGACCCGTACAGCCTGGCCGTGGCCCCGGACGGCGTGCGCAGCAGGCTCGTCAACCTGGACGCGGCCGCGCACAAGCCGCCCGGCTGGGACCGGACGGCCAAGCCCCCGGCCGTGCCGCAGGACCAGGCGTCGATCTACGAGCTGCACGTGCGCGACTTCTCCGCCTCCGACGCCACGCTCCCGGAGGAGCGTCGCGGCACGTACCTGGCCTTCGCGGACGACACGGCCGGGATGCGGGAGCTGCGGGCGCTGGCCGCGGACGGGCTGACGCACGTGCACCTGCTGCCCGTGTTCGACTTCGCCACGGTCCCCGAGCGCCGGGCCGACCGGGCCGAGCCCGGCTGCGACCTGGCCGCGCTGCCCGCCGACTCCGACCGGCAGCAGGAGTGCGTCGCGCGCACGGCCGCGCGGGACTCCTTCAACTGGGGGTACGACCCGCTGCACTACACGGTGCCGGAAGGCTCGTACGCGACCGATCCCGACGACCGGATCAAGGAGTTCCGCGCCATGGTCGCCGGGCTCAACCGGGCCGGGCTGCGCGTGGTCATGGACGTGGTCTACAACCACGCCCACTCCACCGGCGTGCTCGACCCGATCGTCCCCGGCTACTACCACCGGCTGCTCGAGGACGGCTCCGTGGCCACCTCCACCTGCTGCGCCAACACCGCTCCCGAGCACACGATGATGGGCAAGCTCGTGACCGACTCCATCGTCACCTGGGCGAAGCACTACAAGGTGGACGGCTTCCGCTTCGACCTCATGGGCCACCATCCGAAGGCGAACATCCTGGCCGTACGGCAGGCCCTGGACGCGCTGACGGTGGCGAAGGACGGCGTGGACGGAAAGTCGGTCATCCTGTACGGCGAGGGCTGGAACTTCGGCGAGGTCGCGAACGACGCCCGTTTCGAGCAGGCCACGCAGGTCAACCTGGCGGGGACCGGCATCGGCACGTTCGCCGACGGGCTGCGGGACGCGGTGCGCGGCGGCGGCCCGTTCGACGCCGATCCCCGCGTGCAGGGCTTCGGCTCCGGCCTGGCGGGAGCGCCCAACGGCGCGCCCGCCAACGGCACGGCCGAGGAGCAGCGGGCCCGGCTGGCCGCCTACGCCGACGTGATCAGGATCGGGCTGACCGGGAGCCTGCGGGACTACGTGCTGCCGTCGGGCCGGAAGGGCTCGGAGATCATGCACAACGGCACGCCGGCGGGGTACACGGACGCGCCGGGCGAGGCGGTGACGTACGTGGACGCGCACGACAACGAGACGTTGTTCGACGCGCTGGCGTACAAGCTGCCGCCGGCCACGCCGATGGACGACCGGGTGCGGATGCAGGTGTTGTCGCTGGCCACGGTGGTGCTGTCGCAGGGGACGGCGTTCGTGCACGCGGGCAGCGAGCGGCTGCGCTCGAAGTCCTTCGACCGCAACTCCTACGACTCCGGCGACTGGTTCAACCGGCTGCTGTGGGACTGCTCGGCGGGCAACGGGTTCGGCGCCGGCCTGCCGCCAAGGGCCGAGAACGAGGCCAGGTGGCCGTATGCGAGAGCGCTGCTGGGCGACGCGTCCCTGCGGCCCGGCTGCGACGCGATCAACGCCTGCCGGGCCCGCTTCGGCGAGTTGCTGCGGATCAGGCACTCGACGCCGGCCTTCGCGCTGGGGTCGGCGGAGGAGGTGCGCAGGCGGCTGTCGTTCCCGGAATCGGCCGACGGCGTGATCACCATGCACGTGGACACGAGCGGCCTCGATCCGCGCTGGACGTCCGTGACCGTCGTCTTCAACGCCACCCCGTCGGCGTGCGCCCAGGCGATGGCACAGATGACGGCCCAGGGGATGGACCAGGGGATGGACCAGGGGATGGATCTGCCCGCCGGGCGGGACGTGACGTTGCATCCCGTTCAGGCCGCGTCCGGCGACCCGGTCGTGCGCGAATCGGCGTTCGACCGCGCCACCCGCACCCTGATGGTCCCGGCTCGCACGGTCGCGGTCTTCGTGGGTTTCGGCATCGCCCATCCGGGCAGCCGGAAGTAAATCTCTGGCGTTACGGCGCACGACAGCGCAGACTGGATAGACGGCGATCCCGTGGAGCAGTGGAGCATCCGTGGACAATCATCTTGATCACATGCCGGTCCTGTCCCGCGGCAGGCATCGCAACCCGAAACGCGGTGCCTGTTTCATGGAACTGGCCTCCTACCTTGCCGGGGAGCGGTGGAGCGACCATCCGGCCTGCACGCATCCGCTGCTGGCCGCGCTCGCCCGCCTGGTCAACGACAACGTCGGCGACGAGAGCCGGGCCAAGCTGGTCGGGCTCGTACCGTCGATCATCGGCCTGTCCAGCGACGACCTGCGCGTGGACGCGCGGATCGCGCTGCGCTGCGCCACGACGGCCCTGCCGGTGGCGGCGGCCGAGCGCCAGCTCGCGCTGGCGGTGTCGGTGCTGGCGGCCGAGGAAATGCTGGCCCGGCTCGACGGGCTCCCGTCCGGCCGGCTGAGCGAGCGGAGCCGCCGGGCGATGGAGGAGGTGCCGCACGCGGCCGAGCAGGCCAGGCGCTTCAGCCGGGCGGCCAGGATCACCCCGAAGGGGTTCCGCAGGTACGCCGCGCCGAACGCGGTGCAGCTGTCGGTGGTCGGCATCGTCCAGGCCTGCATCCCCGATCCGGACGCGCTGCTGCGGGGGCTGCTGGAGGAGACGATCGCGGACTGCGCCGCCTTGATCCGCGGCCCCGAGACGGAGACGACGACGGTGGCCGCCGCGCCGGCCCGCGTCTGACCGGACCGCCGAGATCCCCTGCCGAGGACGGCGGGGGATTTCGCATCTCCCGTCCTGCCTGAGACCGGTCACGGAGGGCGACAAATCCCGTTCACAGCGGCTTTCTCGCAGTTCAGGGAAGCCTCTCCTTCGTTGCGGATCTTGGCGACATATGCCTACATTTCTGGACGAGGCATCCGTAAGCGGAGGAATTACATGACGATCGAGCTCGACCGGCCGCACTCTCCCGAGCAGCACCACAGCCACCGGGACGTCACCGGCGGCTGGCTGCGTCCGGCGGTGTTCGGAGCCATGGACGGGCTCGTGTCCAACTTCGCGTTGATCGCCGGGGTCGTGGGGGCTGCGGGCGCCGGGCGGGCCGCGGTGCTCGCCGGATTCGCCGGGCTGGCCGCCGGCGCGTTCTCCATGGCGGCGGGCGAGTACACGTCGGTGAGGTCCCAGACCGAGCTGATGCGGGCGGAGATCGCCGTGGAGCGGCGGGAGCTGATCCGCAACCCGGAGGGCGAGCGGGCCGAGCTGGCCGCGCTCTACCGGTCGCGCGGCCTCGACGCCGACCTGGCGCGGCGGGTCGCCGAAGGGCTGTCGGCCGATCCCGAGCAGGCGCTGCGGGTGCACGTGCGCGAGGAGCTGGGGGTGGATCCCGACGACCTGCCCTCGCCGTACATGGCCGCCGCGTCGTCGTTCGGCGCGTTCGCGGCGGGGGCGCTGGTCCCGCTGGCGCCGTTCCTGTTCGGGGCGTCCGGGATGGTCCTGGCCGTGGTGCTGAGCGTGCTGGGGCTGTTCGGGTTCGGCGCGGCGGTGGCGGTGATGACCTCGCGGCCGTGGTGGCTCGGCGGCCTGCGGCAACTCGCGCTGGGCGTGGGAGCCGCCACCGTGACGTTCGGCCTGGGCAGCCTGCTCGGCGTCACGGTGTCGTAGGAGCCGCAGGAGGGCGTGGGGCCGGGGTCCGGCTTACGGGCGGCTGGTGGCGGCCAGCTTGACGCCGAGGCCGATGAGGGCGGCCCCGGTCAGGCCGTCCACGGCCCGGCGCACGGCGGACCTGGCGAAGACCCTGCGCAGCGCGCCGACGATGTTGGCGACCACCAGGAACCACACGACCGTCCCGGCCAGCGCGATCAGCGACAACACGAGCGTGTCGGCCATGGACGCGCCCGAGCTGACGAACTGCGGCACGAGGGCCACGAAGAACAGCGCTGCCTTGGGGTTGAGCACGTTCGTGAGCAGCCCTTCGGCGAACGCCGCCCACGAGCTGCGCCGGCCGGGATCGGGCAGGTCCAGCTCCGCCTCCCCGCCCCCGCGCAGGGCCGAGCGCAGCGACTTGACCCCGAGATACAGCAGGTAGGCCGCGCCGACCACCTTGACCACGGTGAACGCCATCGCCGAGGCGGCCAGCAGCGCCGCGACGCCGGTGGCGGCGGCCACCACCCAGGCGAACACGCCCACCGAGATCCCGAGCGCGGCGGCCATGCCGTACCCCCGGCCGGAGACGGCGGAGCGGCGTACGACCACCGCGAAGTCCGGACCGGGGGACATGGCCCCGAGCAACACGACACCGCCGAAAGCCACGAACTGCGTCACAGAGCTCATGGCGTTCACCCTATGACGCGGAACGTCAGCGCCTGCGGCGGCGCTTCTTGAAAATGGTGCGCACGGTCAGCAGCAGCACGATGGCGACGATCTGGCCGCCGAGCACGATGCGGTTGACGTCGACGGCGGGCCGCCACTGCACGTCGCCGTCCTTGATCACGAACACCCCGGCGGGCGTCGCGCCCAGGCCGAACCCGAGGCCGCTGCCTCCGCCCTCCCCCTCCTCGTTCTTGCCCTGCCCCTGCCCGCCGCCGCCCCCTTGGGCGACCCTGGCGACGGGGATGACCACGACGTCGCCGTGCTGGATCGGCTCACCGAAGACACGCTTGACGGTCGCGGTGTCCTTCGTGCGTTCCACCATCTCCATGATGTCCATGGCCCCATCGTCACCCCGGAACGGCCGCCGCACCACCTCACATGTGGCGCACGCGGACCGGCGCCGGGTGCGCCGGACGGGGATCCCGTGTCTCGAGGCCGCCTGGGAACCCCTCAGACGCGACGCCCGCGCAGCCGGCGGTATCGGCGTACCAGGCGCTCCGTGGACGTGTCGGGGAACGTC
The DNA here is from genome assembly GCF_044465905.1 of Nonomuraea sp. NPDC049480. NCBI lineage: Bacteria > Bacillati > Actinomycetota > Actinomycetes > Streptosporangiales > Streptosporangiaceae > Nonomuraea > Nonomuraea sp. NPDC049480. The sequence continues at coordinate 152,841 of NZ_JBITMD010000006.1, read as the reverse complement.
GTGGGCGGCTCGGCGGAGGTGAGGGCGGGGGCCAGGTCCAGGGCCATCTTCTTGCCCAGCTCAACCCCCCACTGGTCGAAGGAGTCGACCCCCCAGATCGTGCCCTCGGCGAAGACGATGTGCTCGTAGAGGGCGACGAGCTGGCCGAGCGTGGACGGGGTCAGCTTGGGGGCGAGGATGGTGGAGGTGGGCCGGTTGCCGGGCATCACCTTGTGCGCGACGATGTCGGGCGCGGTGCCCTCGGCCGCGATCTCCTCGGCCGTCTTGCCGAACGCCAGCGCCGACGTCTGCGCGAGCAGGTTGGCGGTGAGCTGGTCGTGCATGCCCTCGCGGTCCTCGAAGGGCTCGGCGAAGCCGATGAAGTCGGCGGGGACGAGCCGGGTGCCCTGGTGGAGGAGCTGGTAGAAGGCGTGCTGGCCGTTGGTGCCCGGCTCGCCCCAGAAGATCTCGCCGGTGTTGACCGTGACCGGGGAGCCGTCGGCGCGTACGGACTTGCCGTTGGACTCCATCGTGAGCTGCTGCAGGTAGGCGGGGAAGCGGTGCAGCCGCTGACTGTAGGGCAGGACGGCGCGGGTCTCGGCGCCGAAGAAATCGGTATACCAGATCCCGAGCAGGGCCATCAGCACCGGCATGTTGGCCTCGAACGGCGCGGTGCGGAAGTGCTCGTCCATGGTGTGGAAACCGGCGAGCATCTCGCGGAACCGCTCCGGCCCGATGGCGATCATCAGGGACAGCCCGATGGCGCCGTCGTAGGAGTAGCGGCCGCCCACCCAGTCCCAGAAGCCGAACATGTTGTCGGTGTCGATGCCGAACTCGGCGACCTTCCCGGCGTTGGTGGAGACGGCCACGAAGTGCTTGGCCACGGCCTCGTCGCCGAGCGCCTCGACCAGCCAGCGGCGCGCGACCCGGGCGTTGGTGAGCGTCTCGAGCGTGGTGAAGGTCTTGGAGCTGACGACGAACAGCGTGGTCGCGGGGTCGAGCCCGGCGAGGTTGCCGGTGATGTCGGCCGGGTCGATGTTGGAGACGAAGCGGGCGGCGATGCCGGCGTCGGCGTAGTCGCGCAGCGCCTCGTAGGCCATGGCGGGGCCCAGGTCGGAGCCGCCGATGCCGATGTTGACCACGGTCTCGATGGGCCGGCCGGTGGCGCCCTTCCACTCCTGGGACCTGACGCGATCGGCGAAGGCGCTCATCTTGTCGAGCACGGCGTGCACGTCGGCCGGCACGTCCTGCCCGTCCACCACGAGCTCGGCGTCACGGGGCATGCGCAGCGCGACGTGCAGGACGGCGCGGTCCTCGCTGACGTTGATGTGCTCGCCGCCGAACATGGCGGTGATCCGGTCGCGCAGGCCCGCCCGCTCGGCCAGCGCCACCAGCAGGCCGACGGTCTCCTGGGTGGCGCGGTGCTTGGCGTAGTCGAGGTAGAGGTCGCCGGCGGTCACCGTCATGCGGTCGGCCCGGCCGGGGTCCGTCGCGAACAGCTCGCGCAGCTGCCTGCCCGCCAGCTCCTCGTGGTGCTTGGACAGTGCGGCCCACTCCTGGCTCTGGGTGATGTCGCCGTTCACGCCGTTTCCTCCTCGCGTCGCCAAGCCGATCAAGCCGACCGGTCCCATAGTCCCGTAACCGTGTACCCCGCGAGGCGGATTCCGCGCACGGCGGAGCGGAGTCTTTGGCGGCTCAATGAGATTCGCGGCCCACGTGGTCGCCGCTGGAGCCGGCGAGGAAGTCGAGGTCGGCGCCGCGGTCGGCCTGGGTGACGTGATCCACGTAGAGGCGTTCCCAGCCGCGTACGGGCCGGGCGTGGCCGCTCAGGACCGGCGGCCGGGCCGCCAGCTCGGCGTCCGGGACGTCCACGTCGAGCCGCCGCGCGGCCACGTCGAGCACGATCGGGTCGCCGGTGCGCACCTTCGACAGCGGCCCGCCGGCGGCCGCCTCGGGCGCGGTGTGCAGCACGACCGTGCCGTACGCGGTGCCGCTCATGCGGGCGTCGCTGATGCGGACCATGTCGCGAACGCCCTTGGCCAGCAGCTTCCGCGGCAGCGGCAGGTTGCCGACCTCCGGCATGCCGGGGTAGCCCTTGGGGCCGCAGCCGCGCAGCACCAGCACCGACGTCTCGTCCACGTCCAGTTCGGGCGAGTCGAGGCGGGCGTACACGTCCTCGACGCTGTCGAAGACGACGGCCCGGCCGCGGTGCCGCAGCAGCTCGGGCGAGGCGGCGGCGGGCTTGATCACCGCACCGCCGGGGGCGAGGTTGCCGCGCAGGACGGCGATGCCCGCGTCGGGCAGCACCGGGTCGGCGCGGCGCCTGATGACGGTCTCGTCCCAGATCTCCGCTCCGGCCAGGTGCTCGACCAGCGGCCGCCCGGTGACGGCGATCGCGTCCGGGTCGAGGAGGTCCTCGACCTCCTTCATGACGGCGGCCAGTCCGCCAGCGCGGAAGAGGTCGTCCATGAGGTGCCGCCCGGCGGGCTGGAGGTCGACGAGCAGCGGCACCCCGGCGCCGGTGCGGTCGAAGTCGTCCAGGGCGAGGTCGACGCCGAGCCGCCCGGCGATGGCCAGCAGGTGGACGACGGCGTTGGTGGAGCCGCCGACGGCGGCCAGCGTCACGATGGCGTTGAGGAACGACCCCCTGGTCATGACCTGGCTCGGCCGGCGGCCCTGCTTGACGAGGTCCACGGCGAGGCGGCCGCTCTCGTGGGAGCGTTCGAGCAGGCGGCTGTCGGGGGCGGGGGTGCCGGCGGTGCCGGGCAGCGTCATTCCCAGGGCCTCGGCCATGCAGGCCATGGTGGAAGCGGTGCCCATCGTGTTGCAGTGGCCGCGGCTGCGGATCATGGACGACTCGGACTCCAGGAACGCCTCGCGGGAGAGCGTTCCCGCGCGTACCTCCTCGCTGAGCCGCCACACGTCGGTACCGCAGCCGAGCGGCGCGCCGCGGAAGTGGCCGGTCAGCATGGGGCCGCCGGGCACCACGACGGCGGGCAGGTCCACGGAGGCGGCGGCCATGAGCAGCGACGGGATGGTCTTGTCGCAGCCGCCGAGCAGCACCACCCCGTCGATGGGGTTGGCGCGCAGCATCTCCTCGGTGGCCATGGCGGCCAGGTTGCGCCAGAGCATCGCGGTGGGGCGGACGTTCGTCTCACCGAGCGAGACGACGGGCAGGTTGAGCGGCACGCCGCCGGCCTCCCACACGCCGTGCATGACACTCTGCGCGACCTCGTCGAGGTGGGAGTTGCAGGGGGTGAGGTCGGAGGCGGTGTTGGCGATCGCGATGTGCGGCCGGTCCCCCTCGAACGCCTCGCGCGGCAGTCCGCGCCGCATCCACGCCCGATGGATGTAGCCGTTCCGGTCGTCCCCCGAATACCAGCGCGAACTCCGCAATTTCATGGTGGGACACCATATCGGGGGTTCAGCGCCCGCTGCGGAGGAAGGGGCAGAGCATGGAGCACATAGACGCGTACTGGCGGGCGGCGAACTACCTGTCCGTCGGGCAGATCTACCTACTGGACAATCCGCTGCTGGCCGAGCCCCTGCGGCCCGAGCACGTCAAGCCGCGTCTGCTCGGCCACTGGGGCACCACCCCCGGGCTGAACTTCTGCTTCGCGCACCTCAACCGGGTGATCCGCGAACGCGATCAGGACATGATCTACATCTGCGGTCCCGGGCACGGCGGTCCCGCGGCGGTGGCGCACGCGTGGCTGGAGGGCTCGTACACCGAGCGCTATCCGGACCTCTCGCAGGACGTCGAGGGGATGCGGCGGCTGTTCCGGCAGTTCTCCTTCCCCGGCGGCGTGCCCAGCCACATCGCGCCGGAGACGCCCGGGTCGATCCACGAGGGCGGGGAGCTGGGGTACGCACTGGCCCACGCCTACGGCGCCGCCTTCGACAACCCGGACCTGGTCGTGGCGTGCGTCATCGGCGACGGCGAGGCCGAGACGGGCCCCCTGGCCGCGAGCTGGCATTCCAACAAGTTCCTTGACCGCCGCCGCGACGGCGTCGTCCTGCCGATTCTTCACCTGAACGGCTACAAGATCGCCAACCCGGCCGTGCTCGCCCGCATCCCCGAGGCGGAACTGCTCAAGCTCATGGAGGGGTACGGCCACCGCCCCCACCTGGTCGGACCCGACCACGCGGAGATGGCGGCCGCCCTGGACACGGCGTTCGACGAGCTGGCCGCCTACAAGAACGGCGACGCCGACCGGCTGCCGATGATCATCCTGCGCACGCCGAAGGGCTGGACCGGGCCGCGCGAGGTGGACGGCAAGCCCGTGGAGGGCACGTGGCGCGCGCACCAGGTGCCGCTGGCCAAGGTCCGCGAGAACCCGGCGCATCTGGCCATGCTGGAGGAGTGGATGCGCTCGTACCGTCCCGAGGAGCTGTTCGACAGCGGCGGGCGGCCGAACCAGGACCTCCTCGGTACGGTGCCGCGCGGCACGCGCAGGATGAGCGCGAACCCGCACGCCAACGGCGGCGAGCTGCTGGAGCCGCTGCGGCTGCCGGACTTCCGCAGGCACGCCGTGGAGGTCAAGTCGCCGGCCGCCCAGGCGAGCGAGCCGACCCGGGTGCTCGGCGAATTCCTGCGCGACCTGATCGCGGCCAACCCGCGCACCTTCCGGCTGATGGGGCCGGACGAGACCGCCTCCAACCGGCTGCAGGCCGTGTTCGAGGCCACGGACCGGGCGTGGAACGCCGAGCTGCTGCCGACCGACGAGCACCTGGGCGCGGGCGGCCGCGTGATGGAGGTGCTGAGCGAGCACCTGTGCCAGGGCTGGCTGGAGGGCTATCTGCTGACCGGCCGGCACGGGCTGTTCAACTGCTACGAGGCGTTCATCCACATCGTGGACGCCATGTTCAACCAGCACGCCAAGTGGCTGGAGTCGGCGCGGAAGATCCCATGGCGGCGGCCGGTCGCCTCGCTGAACTACCTGCTGTCGTCGCACGTGTGGCGGCAGGACCACAACGGCTTCAGCCACCAGGACCCGGGCTTCCTCGACGTCGTGGTGAACAAGAAGGCGTCGGTGGTGCGCGTCTACCTGCCGCCGGACGCCAACACGCTGCTGTCCGTCACCGACCACTGCCTCCGCTCGCGCGACTACGTCAACGTGATCGTGGCGGGCAAGCAGCCGGTGCTCGACCTGTTCACGATGGACGAGGCCGTCGCGCACAACACGCGCGGGCTCGGCATCCTGCCGTGGGCCTCCACCGACGAGGGCGCCGAACCCGACGTGGTGCTGGCCTGCGCCGGGGACGTGCCCACCATGGAGACGCTGGCCGCCGCCGCGCTGCTGCGCGAGCACCTGCCCGAGCTGAGGGTGCGCGTGGTGAACGTCGTCGACCTGATGCGGCTGCAGCCGCCGTCGGAGCACCCGCACGGCATGCCGGACGCCGAGTTCGACACGCTGTTCACCGCCGACAAGCCGATCATCTTCGACTTCCACGGCTACCCGTCGCTCATCCACCAGCTCGCCTACCGCCGGCACGGGCACGCCAACCTCCACGTACGCGGCTACAAGGAGGAGGGCACGACCACGACGCCGTTCGACATGGCCATGCTCAACGACATCGACCGTTACCACCTGGTCATGGACGTCATCGACCGCGTGCCCGGCCTCGGATCCAAGGCGGCGCACCTGCGGCAGCGGATGAGCGACGCCCGGCTGCGCGCCCGGGCCCACACGCGCGAGCACGGCGAGGACCCCGCGGAGATCAGCACGTGGACCTGGCCGGCCGCGTTCTCGTCCTGAACACGGGATCATGCGGCCGCGTCCCGCCGGCGGATGACGGCATGTCACCATTCTTCCCATGTTCAGCAGCTCCAGCCTCTTCGCCTTCCCGTCCGACCTCGTCGCCGAGGGCGTGGACGAGGTCCTGGCCCGCGTGCGCGACCACGGCGCCGCCGCGGTGACCATCGCCGTGGCCTACCACCAGGCGCGGGACGTGATGCCGCGGGGCAGGGCCGGGAAGGTGGCGCACCGGCACGACGGCGTGTTCCTGCCGCTGCCGCCGGACGTCTGGGCAGGGGTGCGGCTGCGCCCGCCGGTGCAGGGCGCGGCGGAGGCGGCCGCCGTGGAGCGGCTCGTCGAGCGGGCCGGGCCCGGCGGCGTGCAGGCGTGGACGGTGTTCCTGCACAACACGACGCTGGGCGCCGCGCATCCGGACGTGTGCGCCGAGAACTGCTTCGGCGACCGGCTGCTCGCCGACCTCTGCCCGGCCCATCCCGACGTCGCGGACTACGCGGTGGCGCTCGCGCGGACGGCGGCCGGGGCCGGGCCGGTGATCGCCGAGTCGCTCTCGTACGGCACGTTCGACCACGGCCACCACCACGAGCGCAGTTTCGTGCCGCTGGGCCCCGGCGAGCGGCTGCTGCTCGGCCTCTGCTTCTGCGCGCACTGCGGCCGGGCCGCCGAGGCGGCCGGCGTGGACGCCGGCCGCCTGCGCGCCGCCGTCGCCGGGCATCTCGAGCGGGCGCTGAACGGCGAGGCGCCGCCCACGCCCGACGATCCCGCCTCGCTGCGCGCCGCCGTGGGCGAGGACCTGGCCGGGTTCCTCGCCGCCCGCCAGGGCGTGGTCACGGAGCTCACCCGCCGGGTCGCGGACGCGGTGCACGCGGACGGCGGCCGGCTGGTCTACCTCGACCTGACCGGGGCACTGCTCGGCTACGGCGACGGCACGCCGCAGGGGCCGCCGGCGGCCGGGCAGGGCTGGCGGATCGGGGTGGACGTCGCGGCCCTGGCGCCGCTCGTCGACGGCTACGCGTGCCTGGGATACGTGCGGGACGTGGATCGCCTGCGCGCCGACGTCGCCTCGGTCGTCGCGGCGGCCGGGCGGTGCCCGGTGCGCGTGGTGCTGCGGCCGGGGCATCCGGACACTGCCGGCACCGCCGACCTGGCGGAGAAGGTGGCCGCCTGCGCGGCGCTCGGCGCGCACGCGGTCGACTTCTACAATTATGGGATGTACCCGTGGCCGGTGCTGGCCAGGATCCCCGCCGCTCTGGCCGGGATCCCGGTGTAGCGCCCGCTCAGTCGGTGGAGCGGGGATATTGCTCGGCCAGCCCGTCGACCCCGATGAGCGGCGCGGACAGCAGCTCGCGGACGCGGCGGTCGCGCTCGAGCAGCGCCTCGCGCTGCGCGCCGGTGAGCGGGATCCACGGCTTCGGGTGCGGGGGCAGCCGCGGCGGCAGGGCCCGCCCGGCGACGTAGGTCATCTCGTTGACCAGGCGCCGGTCGGCGACGCGGCCGCGCCGATGCGAGTCCACCAGTTCGAAGGCGCCTTCCTCCAGCGCGAACACGGCGAGGTCGGCGCGGGCGCCGACGGCCAGCGTGCCGATCCCGCCGGGCAGGTTCAGCGCCCTGGCCGGGCGTACGGTCGCCGCCGCGACCACCTCCTCGAGGGGCATGCCGACGGCCAGCAGTTTCGTCATCGTGGTGGGGAGGTCGAAGACGGGCCCGTACAGGCAGCGCGCGTGCAGGTCCGAGGAGATCGTGTGCGGCGTGACACCGGCCTTCAGCTGGGCTTCGAGCACGTCGAAGGAGAAGCCGCCCGACCCGTGCCCGATGTCGAACAGCACGCCCGCCGCGTGCGCCCCGGCCACGGCCGGAGCGATCGAGGTGCCGTCGAACATGCCCTCCGCCAGCCCGCTGGCGCAGTGCGTGACGACGTCGCCGGGGCGCAGCAGGCGGAGCACCTCGTCCACGGCGGGCGGGGCGACGCCGATGTGCACCATCACCGGGACACCGGCGGCCTCGGCCACCGTGATGGCCCGGCGCAGTGGCTCCAGCCCGTTCTCGCCGACCGTCTTGCGGTCCATGCGGACCTTCACGCCGTAGATCAGGTCGCGGTTGGCGGCGAGGGTCGCCGCGGCGAGGTCGACGTCGCAGTTGGCCAGCTCCCTGCTCTCCCCGTCGGGCGCGGTCAGTCCGACCGCGGACACGTTGAGCAGCGCCGCGACGCGCACCTGGGAGCCGCTGACGGCCGCGCGCAGGGAGTCGATGGCGTACGCGCCGGCCGAGCCGGCGTCGATCCAGGTCGTGACCCCGGAGTACCAGGCCACGGAGTCGGGGTCGATCCCCCAGTAGGTGGCGCCGGGATGAACGTGCGTGTGCAGGTCGACCAGGCCGGGCGTGATCAGCTTGCCGCCGGCGTCGATCACCTCGCGGGCGGCGTGCCGGGGCAGGGCTGGGGCGACCGCGGCGATCCGGCCGCCCCGCACGCCGACGTCGAGCCGGCCGACGTGCCCGCCGCCGACGTCGATGACCTCGCCACCGGCCAGCAGCAGATCGTAGGACATGCTTCTCCTCTACAGGGAAGGCGAGGATTCGCCGGTGAGAGCGCTGCCGATGCCGAGGCGGTAGAGCCGCGTCGGCCGGCCCTTGCGGTGCACCTGCTCGGTGCCTTCCTCGGTGACCAGGCCGGACTCGCTGAGCTTGCGGATCAGCCGGCGCCCGCTGGGGTCGGTGATGCCGAGCGCGGCGGCGAGGTCGCTGGGCGAGACGAGCCGCCCCTCGAGGCTGCGTTCGAGCGCGGCCAGCCGCGACAGGGTGGCCGGGCTCAGGCCGGCGCGGCGGGCGAGCCCTTCGAGGTCGCCGCCGTGGTCGCGGTAGGTGAAGGCGAGCGGGGAACCGTTGTCACTCACCGGGCCGCTCATCGGGCCGATGATGACGCCGCTGTCCTCGACCAGGTACGCCGAGGGCACGCTCTCCTGCTCGGCCCGCGACGCCGCCCATTCGGCGAGCTGGACGCAGGTGCGGGCGGAGGCGCCGACGCCGAACCCGGCGGCCAGGCGGATGCCGAGCGACTCCTGGGCCCGGGCGAGGATCGGCAGGGAGACCCAGTTGTGGGTGACGTGCTCGAACAGCGCCTTGTGCGCGAAGACCACGACACCCCGGCGGTCGCGGTCCTCGATCCAGGCGTCGCTGAACTCGGGGGTGTTGACCAGCAGGTTCATCAGCCCGATGCGGGCCCGGTCCAGGTCGGCCTGGGAGTCCTGGGTGACCAGGAGGAAGACGCCCGCGGCGAAGCGCTGGCCGCTGGCCTGCCGTGACTGGATGCGCAGCGCGAGCTCGTGCAGGTTGGCCCGGATCGTGGCCGCTCCTGGGAGCGCGTTGAGCACGGGGACCGAGCCGGCCAGCCGCGCGGTGACCGCGGTGCGCAGGCTGATGGCGTAGGCGGCGCCGGTGCGCTCCCTGAAGCCGCGGTGGAAGGCGACGATCTCCTCGACGCTCTGCCCCGGATCGTACGGCAGGCAGGCGACCTGGTCGCGGTCGAGCTCGAGCGCCTGGACGACCTCGTCGACCGTCTCCGGGTCGAAGGTGTCGACGCTGACCGGGGTCGGCCGCCACCCGCGCGCCACCGCGCGGAAGAACGCGATCGACAGGTCGAGTCCGGCGGACTTGGTGACCGTGACCGACAGGTCGGCCGGCAGCAGGTCGCGGGACTTGGCGAAGGGGACCTTGCCGAGCAGGAGCCCGTTCAGCCGCTCGCGGCCGAGGAGCTCCCGGACCCGCGGGCGGATCTCGTCCTCGTGCTCGTAGAAGACCCACTCCAGCCGCACGCCGGAGAGGGTGCGGGCCGCCTCCTCGAAGACGGCGCGGTGACTCGCGTGGACGACGAGTCCGATCACGATCGCCATGTTCCCCCTATACGACCCATGTCCGAAAGTAGTTCACATCTTCCCCGGAAACAGCCTTTTAACGAACTGCCCTGTTGACGCAGGCTCCCAGCAGGAGCATCCTGATGCCACCTTACTACGAACCACTTATGAACATAGTGCGTTAAGGAGAGGCAATGGAAGGAATGACCCGGCGAGCTCTGATCGCCGCCGCGGCCGGCGCGCTGCTCGCCACAGCGGCCTGCAACGTCGACTCGGGCGGCACCGCCGCGACCCCCGCCGCCGCGGGTACGGCGAGCGCCGCGCCCAAGGCGCTCAAGGTCGGCTGGTCCACGATCTACCTGGCGCCGTCGTGGATGCAGCAGACGCTGAAGATGCTCGAGGAGGACGTCGCCCGGCTGAAGGGCGAAGGCAAGATCGCCGGCTACGAGACGTTCAACGCCAACGGCGACACCTCCCAGCAGATCGCCCAGATCCAGGCGATGATCACCCAGAAGTACGACGTCATTCTCGTCGACGCCGGCTCCTCCACGGCGCTCAATCCGGTGATGGAGCAGGCGGCGGCCTCGGGCATCGTGGTGGCCAACTTCGACAGCCTGGTGACCAGTGAGAAGGTCATCAGGGTCGGCACCGACCAGGTCGAGTGGGGCAGGATGACCGCCCAGTGGCTGGCCGACAAGCTCGGCGGCAAGGGGCAGATCATCGCGATGAACGGCCCGGCCGGCGTGTCCGTCAGCGAGGAGCGCTGGAAGGGGGCCGAGGAGGTCTTCAAGAAGTACCCGGACATCAAGATCGCGGCGAACGTGCACAGCGAGTACAACCTGGCGCCCGCGGCGCAGGCGTTCGCCTCCGCCTACTCCGCCCACCCGGACATCACCGGGGTGTTCTCCCAGGGCGGCGCGCTGTCCGCGGCGGCCCTGCAGACCCTGGTGAAGCAGGACAAGAAGCTCGTCCCGATCACCGGGGAGAACTACAACGGCTTCCTCAAGATGTGGGCCGACAAGCGCAAGGACGGGTTCTCCTCCATCGCCACCGCACAGCCCAACTACCTCTCCGTGATCGCGCTCCAGGCGGCCGTGGCCAAGGCCGGCGGCGCGAACGTCCCGATGAACATCACCGTCCCCCTCCCCGAGATCACCGACGACAACCTCGACCAGTTCGTCAAGCCCGACCAGCCCGACGACTCGTACCCGATCCAGCCGCTCCCGCAGGGCGAGATCGACAAGCTCATCGCCGGCAAGTAGCGGAGGAAACCGCGGATGACCCTGCTGAACGTCGAGCGGGTGTCGAAGTCCTTCGCCGGGGTCACCGTCCTGCGCGAGGTCAGTTTCGACATCCTGCCCGGAGAGGTGCTGGCCCTGGTGGGCGAGAACGGCGCCGGCAAGAGCACCGTCCTGTCGCTGATCACCGGCCTGCTCGCGCCCGATTCCGGGACGATCAGGTACGGCGGCGAGCCGGTCCGGGCGTGGTCCCCCCACCGCGCCCGGGCCGCCGGGATCGCCTCGGTGCACCAGGAGCTGAGCCTCAACCCGCACCAGAGCGTGGCGCAGAACGTGTTCCTCGGCGCCTGGCCCGCCCGCCGCGGCCTGGTGCGCCACCGCGACCTGGTGGCCCGCGCCCGCCCGCTGCTGGACCGGGTCGGCCTCGACGTCGACCCCAGGACCCTCGCCGGGCGGCTGCCGCTCGGCGCGCAGCAGCTGGTGGAGCTGGCCAAGGCGCTGGCCGCGGACCCGCGCCTGCTGATCCTCGACGAGGCGACCTCCGCGCTCGACGACGACCAGGTCCGCGCCGTCTTCGGGGTGGTCGGCGAGCTGCGCGAGCGGGGCGGCTCCGTCGTGATCGTCAGCCACCGGATGGGCGAGCTGCTCGCCGTCAGCGACCGGCTGACCGTGCTCAAGGACGGTGAGGTGATGGCCACCCGCGCGCGGGAGGAGACCGGCCACGACGACCTCGTCCGGCTGATGGTGGGGCGCGAGCTGTCGGACATGTTCCCGGCGAAGACCCCGCCCGACGCGCCGCCGGCCGATCCCGTGCTGCGCGCCACCGGCCTGTCCGTCCCCGGCTCGCCCGCCGGCGTCGACCTGGAGCTGGCGCCCGGCCGGATCGTCGGGCTGGGCGGGCTGCAGGGCCAGGGGCAGCGCGAGGTGCTGCGGGCCCTGTTCGGGCTGCGCCACCACGGCGGGCGGATCGAGCTGGACGGACGGCCCTGCCGCCTTGCCTCGCCCAGGGAGGCGATCCGCCGGGGCGTCGGCTACGTGCCGGAGGACCGCAAGACCGAGGGACTGCACGTGGTACGCAGCGTCCGCGACAACCTCGCGCTGACCAGCCTGCGCGTGCTCGCTCCTGCCCGCGCCCTGGCGACCGTGTCCCGGCGGCGCGAGAGCGAGCTGGTCGCCGACCTGATCAGGCGGATGCGGATCAAGGCCGCCTCGCCCGCACAGGAGACGCGCCGGCTGTCCGGCGGCAACCAGCAGAAGGTGGCCCTGGCCAAGTGGCTGCCGAACCGGCCGAAGGTGCTCCTGCTGGCCGAGCCCACCCGCGGCATCGACGTCGGCACCAAGCGCGAGATCTACCACCTGCTGCGGGAGCTGGCCGATGACGGCATGGCGGTGCTCGTCACCTCCGGCGACACCATGGAGCTCGTCGGACTGTGCGACGAGGTCCTCGTGATGTACGAGGGCGCGGTCGTGGAGCGGCTGACCGGGCCGGAGCTGACCGAGGAACGCCTGGTCCACGCCTCGGTGGCGGGCCGGGCCGCGGCCGGGGAGGTGTCGCATGCGTGACCGGCCGCGCGGGCGCGCCGCCCACGGCGGGGCGCCCTCTCACTGGGACCTGATCTGGCTGGGCGCGCTGCTGGTCGTGGTGCTCGCCGTCTACTGGCGGCTCGACCCCACGCTGCTCCGGCCGGCCACGATCACCATCCTGTCCGCGCAGTTCCTGCCGCTGATCCTGGCCGCGGCCGGCCAGACCATCGTCATGCTCACCGGCGGCATCGACCTGTCGCTGGGCGCCGTGCTGTCGCTCGGCATGGCGGTGTTCGTGATGGACCCCGCCGGCAACGTGCTGATCTCCATGGTGATCGCCCTGGGCGTCACCGTGCTGGCCGGCGCCGCGAACGGCGCGCTGGTCGCCTACGCCGGGCTGCCGCCCATCATCGTCACGCTCGCCGCGTCCTTCCTGTGGGCCGGGGTGACCCTGATCGTGCTGCCCCAGCCGGGCGGGCAGGTGCCGGCGGAGCTGGTGCGGGCCTACAACCTGGGCTTCTACGGCCTCGCGCTGCCGGCGATCGCCGTCGGCGTGGCGCTGGCGGTCTGGAAGCTGGTCAAGACGACGCGGTTCGGGCTGGCGCTCTACGCGGTCGGCGGCAACGAGCACGGCGCGTACGCCAACGGCATCGACACCCGCCGCGTCAAGATCGCCGCGTACGGCTTCGCGGGCCTGTTCACCGGTCTGGCGGGCATCGGCCTGGCGATCCAGACCGGCTCGGGAGATCCGACGATCGGGACCCCGTACACGCTGAACTCCATCGCGGTCGCGGTGCTGGGCGGCATCAGCTTCTTCGGCGGCGTCGGGCGGATGCGGGGCACGCTGCTCGGCGCGCTCCTGCTCGGCCTGCTGTCCAACCTGCTGCTGTTCACCGGGATCTCGACGTTCTACCAGCTGATCCTGCAGGGTGTCGTGCTCGTCGTCGCGGTCGCGGTGAAGACGCTGGCGGCGAGAGAGAGGGTGGCATGATGGCGTCGATCGCGGCGGTGCGCGGCAACCGGGCCCTGTGGGCGTTCGGCGTGCTCGCGGTGACGTGGCTGGCGGCGATCCTGTTCGCCGGCGGGTTCGACAGCGTCGCGAGCGTGCGCTATCTGGTCCAGACGGCCTCGTTCCTCGGCATCGTGGCCGTCGGGCAGACGCTCGTGGTCATGATGAGCGGCATCGACCTGTCGGTCTCGGCGGTCGTGGCGTTGTCGGCGGTGGTGTGCGCGCAGGTCGCCGCGGGGTCGGGCGGCACGGTGGCCATCGTGGTGGCGCTGGCGGTCAGCGCGCTGGTCGGGCTGGTCAACGCCGCGGGGCTGATCTGGCTGCGGCTGCCGCCCATGGTGATGACGCTGGCGACCGGGACGGTGATCTCCGGCGTGCTGCTCATCTACACCAACGGCTCGCCCCGTTCGGCGCGCATCCCGCTGCTGGACGCGCTGGCCAACGGCGGCGTGGCGGGGATCCCGCTGGCCACGATCCTGTGGCTGGCCATCGTGGCCGTCGCCGTCTGGCTGCTGCACCTGTCGCGGCTGGGGCGCTACGCGTTCGCGCTGGGCACCAGCGAGCCCGCCTCGCGCGCCTCCGGGGTGCCGGTCCCGGTCACCACGTTCGCGATGTACGCCGTGTGCGCGCTGCTGGCCGGGGTCGCCGGGCTGGTGCTGCTGGGCTTCACCGGCACCAGCTCGCTGACGATGGGGAACCCGTACCAGTTGTTGTCGATCGCGTCGGTCGTGCTCGGCGGCACGTCCATCCTGGGCGGGCGCGGGCACGTGCTCGGCACGGTCGCCGGCGCGCTGCTGCTGACGTTGCTGACCGCGCTGCTGGTGGCGTGGAACCTCGGCGAGGGACTGCGTCAGGTCGCCCTCGGGCTGCTGATCATCGCCCTGCTGCTCGTCTACGCCCGTGAACGGCGGACGACGTGACGGCCCGCGCCGAAGCGCTGCTGCGCGAGCTGGTGCGCACCCCCAGCGTCAACCCGCGCGACGGGTCGGGGCCGGGCGAGGCGGCGCTGGCCGCGGTCGTACGGCTGTGGCTCGCCGATCACGGCATCGCGGCGGAGTCGCAGGAGGTGCTGCCCGGGCGGCCCAACGTCGTGGCGGTGGTGCCCGGCCGCGATCCCCGCGCCATCCTGCTGGAGTCGCATCTGGACACCGTGGAGGTCGACGGCATGACCGTGGACCCGTACGCGGGCGAGGTGCGCGGCGGGCGGCTGTACGGGCGGGGCGCCTGCGACGCGAAGGGGCCGCTGGCCGCGTTCATGCTGGCCGCCGCGGAGCTGGCCGCGGGCCCGGTGCCGCCGTGCACGGTGGTGCTCGCCGCCGTCGTGGACGAGGAGTACCGCTACCGGGGGGTGCTGGGCCTGCTCGACGCCCTGCCCGAGGTCGTCGGCGCGATCGTGGGCGAGCCGACCGGGCTGGCGGCGGCCACCGCGCACAAGGGCGTGGTGCGGTACACGGTGCGCACGCTGGGCCGGGCGGGGCACACCTCGCGCCCGTCGGAGGCGGTCAACGCCGTGTCGCTGATGGCCCGCGTGCTCGGCCACCTCGACGCCACCCCGCCGGAGATCGCCGGCCATCCGCTGCTCGGCCCGGCCACCCGGTGCGTCACCCGCGTCCACGGCGGCACCGGCCCGAACATCGTCCCCGGGCGCTGCGAGATCGACGTCGACCGGCGCACGCTGCCCGGCGAGGACCCGATGGACGTGTGGCGGCGCGAGGGTGAGGAGCTGGCGCGGCTGCTGCCCGGCCAGGTCGAGCTCGACCCGCCGTTCAACGTGGACTACGCACTGGACACCCCGGCGGACAGCCCCATCGCGGCCGCGCTGTGCGGCGCGCTCGCCGCTCGCGGGCGGGACGCGAGCGTGCGGGGGATGCCGTTCTGCACGGACGCCAGCAAGCTCGCGCGGGCCGGCATCCCGGCGGTGGTCTTCGGGCCGGGGTCGATCCTGGACGCGCACTCCGCCGACGAGTCGGTCGCGCTGGCCGACGTGGGCTTCGCCGCCGAGGTCGTCGCCGACCTGGTACGGCGCGTCGAGGCGGGCCCGTGCGCCTGACCCATCGGGGCGAGGCGGGCCCGTGCGCCTGACCGAGCACGTGGACCTGGTCGGCAGCGGCGCCGCCGGATTCGATCTCACCGACCCCCTGGACTGCCACGTCTACCTCGTACGCGGCGAGCGCGCGTGCGCGCTGATCGACGCCGGGGCGGGGTACGGCGCCGAGGCGATCGCAGGCCACATGGGCGGCGCGGTCCCGGACTACCTGCTGCTCACCCACGGCCACGCCGACCACGCCGGCGGCGCCGCCGGCCTGGCGCGCCGCTGGCCGGGGATGCGCGTGCTCGCCGGCCCGCCCGCCGACCTGTGGATCGCGACCGGCGACGAAGCCATGATCAGCCTCGACCGGGCCCGCGCGGGCGGCACGTATCCCCCCGACTACGCCTTCCCCGCCTGCCCGCAGGCGGCACCGATCGCCGACGGCGCCCGGATCGACCTGGGCGGGGTGACGCTGCGCGCGATCGCGACGCCGGGCCACGCCGACGGCCACACCTGCTACCTGCTGGAGGCCCCGGGACACCGGGCGCTGTTCTCCGGCGACTGCGTCTTCACCGGTGGCCGGGTGTCGCTGCAGAACCTGCACGACTGCCGGATCCCCGAGTACGCCGCCAGCCTGGCCCGCCTGGCGGAGCTGGAGGTGGACGCGCTCTTCCCCGGCCACCACGAGATCTCACTGAACCGGGCCCGCCGGCACCTCACCATCGCGCGTGACGTCCTGGCCCGCGGGCTGCTACCAGAAAGCACGACATGAGCCTCACCGCCCTGGCAGAGCACATCGACTGGCGTACGAAGGGAATCTGGCGGCCCGGCCCGGCGATCTCCCTGGACGAGTTCGCCGCGAGCCGGCCCAGCCTGTTCGGCGGGGCGTTCACCTGGCCGGTCATGGTCGCGAACCAGGCCGCCATCGTGCACAACATCGACACGATGGCCCGCTTCTGCGCCCGGCACGGCCTGGAGTTCGCCCCGCACGGCAAGACCACCATGGCGCCGTCGCTGTTCGACGCCCAGCTGCGCGCGGGCGCCACGGCGATCAGCGTGGCCACCGCCAACCAGGCACTCGCCTGCCGCGAGATGGGCGTGCCGAGCGTCATGCTCGCCAACGAGCTGCTCGACCCGGGCCCGTTGCGCTGGGCGGCCGAGCAGGTGCGGCAGGGGTTCGGCTTCCTGTGCTTCGTCGACTCGGTGGCCGGGGTGCGGGCGATGGCCGACGCGGCCGGGTCCGTGCCGGGCGAGCGGCCCGTACGGGTGCTCGCCGAGCTGGGCCACCCCGGCGGGCGCACCGGGTGCCGCGACGTCGCCGAGCTGGCCGAGGTGGCGCGGGCGGTGGCGGAAGCCCAGGGGATCGAGCTGGCCGGCGTGGCCGCGTACGAGGGTGGGCTGCCCGACGTGACCGCGGCCGGCCGGTATCTGGACGGCGTGCGCGCGGCCGTCCACGAGCTGGCGGCCCAGGGCCTGCTGGGCGCGGAGGTGATCGTCACCGCGGGCGGCAGCAAGTACTTCGACGCCGTCGCCGACCGGCTGGCCGGCTCGTGGCTGCCCGGCCACCGGCTGCGGACCATCCTGCGCAGCGGCGCGTACGTCTCGCATGACGACGGGATCTACCGGGAGTGGACGCCGTTCTTCCGGCGGATCCCCGGTGAGGGCTCGCTGGAGGCGGCGCTCGAGGTGTGGGCGCAGGTGATCTCGGCGCCGGAGGACGGCCTGGCGATCGTCGGCATGGGCAAGCGCGAGGTGTCGTACGACGAGGGCCTGCCGGTGCCGCGCCGGGTACGCGCGCTGGACGGCACACTCCGCTCCCCCGCCGGGCTGCGCGTCAGGTCGGTCAACGACCACCACGCGTACGTCGAGGTGGCCCCCGGCGCCGAGGTGGCCCCGGGCGAGCTGGTCTGCTTCGGCATCTCGCATCCCTGCACCGCCTTCGACAAGTGGCAGGTGATCCCGGTGGTCACGGACGACCACACCGTCGTGGACCTGATCCGCACCTACTTCTGACTGACAACCCCATTGGCAGGGTTATCCGGACATAGGCGGACGAACAGGTGGGGACAAGGACGACCCCGACCGCGCGTGCCACACGGTCAAGCTGAACGACGAGGTGGCCCACATCCTGGCCGGCGGGTAGGACGCGGGTGCACGAAACCGCGATCCTCTTTCTCGAATTCGGTGCTGTACTCCTCGGTCTGGGCCTGCTGGGCGCGCTGGCGTTGCGCGCCGGCATCTCCCCCATCCCGCTCTACCTGCCGGTCCTGACCACCATGCTCGCCGGGCTGAGCCTGGTGAGCGGGGCGATCTCCGTGGGCATCGCGCTGGCGACCGAGCGTGGTGCTGGTCGTGGCGCTGCGGTTCGGGCGGTTCATCGAGGCGTTCGTCTCCAGCCCGAACTCCGAGGTGCTGCTGCTCAAGGTGGCCGAGCGTCCATCCCGACCTGGGGGCGCCGGCGGCCGCGCACGTCCTCATCCTGGCGGCGTTCGGCCCCTTGACGGCGAAGCTCGTGCAACCGCTCATCGAGGCCATAGCCAAGCGGTCCTGATCCGCTAGCTTGTTCGCATGGCCAACAGGAGACCCGCGCATCCCATCGACAAGACGATCGGCGCCGCGGACTGGGACAGCCTGGAGATCTCGGGCGAGAGCTACCGGCGGGTCCTGTTCCAGGACGTGGACATGATGGAGCTGATCGACCGGGGCTCGTCGTTCGAGGAGTGCACGTTCGGGAACGTGCGGTTCAACGTGTCGGAGCACGACGACGCCCAGTTCCTCAACTGCCTGTTCGTGCGCTGCTCCTTCTTCGACGCGACGTTCAGGGGCTGCAAGCTGACCGGCAGCGTGTTCGACGACTGCTCGTACGGGCTGCTGAAGGTGGAGGGCGGCGACTGGTCGTACGTCACCATGGCCGGCGCGGACCTGCGCGGCAGCTCCGTCGACGGCGCCCGGCTGCGCGAGGCCGACCTGAGCGGGGTCCGGCTCGAGGGCGCGAAGCTGCGGCGGGCGGACCTGTCGGGGGCGTCGCTGCGCGAGGCCGACCTCACCGGGTGCGACCTGCGCGGCAGTGACCTGAGCACGCTGGACCCGCACGAGGTCACGCTCAAGGACGCGATCATCGATCCGTTCCAGGCGACGGTCGTCGCCGCCGCGCTGGGCTTCGTCGTCCGCGAGTGACTACGCCGTCACGGCGCGCAGGGCGCCGGGGTGGCGGCCGGTGAGGCGGTCGAGGGCGGCCGACGTGGCGGCGTCGCCCGGCAGGTAGACGAGCACCCGCAGCTCGCCGCCGTCGAGGTCGAGCACCTCGCGGGCCAGCCGCAGCTCGCCGGCCTCCGGGTGCGCGAGCCGCTCCGCGGGCGCCGTCCGGGGCGGCGACGGCGGCGCCGCCAGCCGCTCGGCGAAGGCGTCGCCCGCGGCGAAGGTCAGCTCGGCGACGATCTCGGCGGCGTACTGATCGCCCTGGCTCGACTCCAGCCGCAGCGCGGCGGCGTGCTCGTCGGCGACGCGGTCCCATTCCGGGTAGGCGATCCTGGCCCGCACGTCGGCGAAGACGTACTTGATCACATTGGGCGGATCGCCGTCCAGCAGCCCGATGGGGCCGAAGATCCGCTCGTAGCCGGAGGTGCGGGCGATCACGTCGCCGAGCCGGTTGAGGACGGCGGCGGGCGCGGGCTCCAGCCGGTCGAGCATCGCCCGCACGGTGGGCCGCACCGTGCGGCTCGGCCCTTGCTCGGCCGACGGGCACAGTCCGATGGCGCCGCTGTTGATCTTGTTCAGGTGGCGGAGGTGGATCCGCTCCTCGGGCGTCATGCGCAGGGCGTCGGCGAGCGCGGCGAGGACCTGCATCGACGGGTTGCGGTCGCGGCCCTGCTCCAGCCTGGTCAGGTATTCGACGCTCACCCCGGCCACCGTGGCCAGCTCCGACCTGCGCAGCCCGGGCGTGCGCCGCCGGGGCCCGTCCGGCAGGCCGACGTCGGAGGGCTTGAGTGCCTCGCGGCGCGCGCGCAGGAACGCCCCCAGTTCGTTGTCACTCACGCCCCGAGTGTACGAGGCCGCGGCGCCCTCATCGTGGCCCTGCCGGGGCCAGTCTCCGCCCGGCCTTCCTCCGGCTCGCGAACCGCAGCAGGTTGGACACCATGACGAACATGAAACTCGCGGTGATCACCGCCAGCGTTCGCGAGGGCCGGTACGGCCCCACGGTCACGCGGTGGTTCACCGAGCAGGCGGACCGGCACGGGCTCTTCGACCTCGACGTGATCGATCTGGCGGAGACGCCGCTGCCGGCCGCGCTGCCTCCCTCGTTCGAGGACCTGGCCGACGTGGACGGCCGTCCCGAGGGGCTCAGGCGGCTGGCCGCGCGGCTGGCCGGGGCGGACGCGTTCGTGGTGGTGACGCCCGAGTACAACCACAGCTTTCCCGCCTCGCTCAAGCACGCCATCGACTGGCACCCCGTCCAGTGGGCGGCCAAGGCGGTCGCGCTGGTGTCGTACGGCGGCCAGGGCGGCGGCCTGCGCGCGGCCGAGCACCTGCGGCAGGTCTTCGGCGAGCTGCACGCCGTCACGATCCGCAACTGGATCAGCTTCGACCAGCACTGGACCCGGTTCGACGCCGAGGGCAGGCTGGTGGATCCCGAAGGGCCGGACGGCGCGGCGAAGGCCATGCTCGATCAGCTCGGCTGGTGGAGCAGGGTCCTGCGGGACGCCCGCCTGACCACGCCGTACCAGGCCTGATTTTCTCCGGAGGAAAGGGAAGAATGATGCGTTACCGGCTGCTCGGCCGTACCGGGCTACGGGTGTCCGAGCTGTTCCTGGGTGCGATGACGTACGGGTCGGCGTCGCCGGAGGTGCGGCGGATCTTCGACACGTACGCCGACGCGGGCGGCAACGTCGTGGACACGGCCTCGATGTACGGCGAGAGCGAGAGCGTCGTCGGCGAGCTGCTGGAGGGCCGCCGCGATCGGTTCGTGCTGGCCACCAAGTACACCGGCACCCGCGACCGCACCGACCTCAACGCGGGCGGCAACCACCGCAAGAACCTGGTGAAGTCGCTGGAGCAGAGCCTGCGGCGGCTGCGGACCGACTACATCGACCTCTTCTGGGTGCACGTATGGGACCGGCACACGCCGATCGAGGAGACGATGCGGGCGCTGGATGACGTGGTCCGGGCCGGGAAGGTGCTCTACGTCGGCATCTCGGACGCTCCGGCGTGGCTGGTCAGCCGCGCCAACACGCTCGCTGAGGAGCGCGGGTGGACGGCGTTCGCGGGATTGCAGGTGCCGTACAGCCTGCTGCGGCGGGACGTGGAGCGTGAGCTGCTGCCGATGGCGCAGGCGCTCGGGGTGAGCGTGGCGGCGTGGGGGACGCTGGAGCGCGGCATCCTGTCCGGCCGCTACAACGAGCCGGGGGCGGCGGGCTCGCGGGTGTCGCCCGGCTCCCTCACCGAGCGGGAGCTGACGATGGCGCGGGCGGTGACGGAGGTCGCCGGCGAGCTGGGCCTCACGGCGTCGCAGGTGGCGCTGGCGTGGATGATGCGGCGGGGCGTGCATCCGATCGTCGGGGCGAGCACCGTCGAGCAGCTCAAGGACAACGTGGGGGCCTCGGGGGCGGTGCTGCCGGAGGAGGCGGTGCGGCGGCTGGAGTCGGCTGTGGAGTTCCGGCTCGGCTTCCCCCGCGACTTCGTCGAGGAGGTCGACCGCAGCCCGGACATCTACGGCGACGCCGTCCACCTGCTCGACGGCCGCTGACCCGCCCCGCACCGGGTGACGTCTCCCGCCGCCGGCAGACGGGCCGGGCTGGGGTGGCGGGTCAGCAGAGGGACATGGCCGTTTGCCACAGGCCGGGCAGGGAGGCCAGGACGCGGTCGCCGCGGCGGCGCCGGTCGGCGAACGTCGCCGCGCCCAGGTCGCCCAGCAACTCCAGGAACCCGTCCTCGTAACCCGCCAGCCCCGCCACCGCCCGCTTGGCCAGACACCGCGCGTAGGTGGCCGCCACCCAGAAGACCGCCTCCCGGTGCAGGCCGCACCCGATGAGCTCCCGGCTCCCGTCGATGGCCGGCGGCCGCGCCACCGCGCTGATGTCGGAGGCGAACCGGTACGACGGCGCCGCCACCGGCGCGGCCGCGTCGAAAACGATCTCCAAGGCGTCCAGGTGCCGCTCCACCCGCTCCCGGCTCATCTCCGCGCACCCCAGCAGGTCGAGCAGCACCTCGTGGTAGTCGTGCCGCCCGCGCTCGGCCAGCAGCTCCCGCACGGCGGCGTACCGCTTGCGGACGGTGGGGTTGCGCAGCCCGGCCACCAGCAGCACGTGCGTGGTGACCCCGGTGCCGAACAGCCATGAGTTGACCTGGTCGTGCAGCGGCGCGGACTCGTCCATGGCGTTGATCCACCCGCGCACCCGGTCCATGGCGTCGGTGCAGCGGGCCAGGATCCACGGCCGTTCGGCGAAGTCGCGGGCGACGATCCGCTGCAGCTCGGTGAGCCGCCCCGTGGGGTCGGCGAGCACGCAGGGCAGGTGGAAGCTGCCGGCCAGGTGGTAGTCGCTGAGCACCTCGTGCGCGGACCCGAGCCGGGGAAGCCAGGAGACCTCCAGCAGCACCCCTTCATACCGGAACTTCCCGATCCGGGCGGGCGGGTCGGCGATCACCATCACGTCCACGTCGGAGCTCGGGGCCAGCTCCGCGCCGGGGTCCGCCCACAACGCGGACCCGGTCAGGAACGCGCCGCCGAACCCGGGCAGCGCCACCCCCTCCTCCAGCACCCACCGCCGCGCGGCCTGCCTGGCCTGCTCAATCCGCATGCACGTCCTTTCCGTCCGGACCTCGGCGCGCGGCCCTGACCAGGACGAACGCGCCGAGCGCGACCAGGGCCGCCAGCCCGCCCCAGAGCCAGCCGGGCACGCCCGCCGACGCGCCGCCGACCGGCGACGGCTCGGCCGCCCCGGCCGAGGCCGGCGGGCCGCCCTCCGCTGGCCCCTCCCCGGTGGGAGTGGACGAAACCGGCGGAGATGCCGATCCTTTCACGCGGAAGGGGATTTCTCCCTCGATGGGATGCCCGTCCGATGAGACGACCCGCCAGCCGATCACGTACGCGCCCGGCGCGAGCGGCTCGGTGACCTCGGCGAACACCTTCGGCCCGGCGAGCCGCGGCTTGTCCAGCGGGACCTGATCGCCCGCCGCGTCGTGCAGCACGACGACCGGGAACTTGACGCTCGCGTTGTATTCGAGCTCGATCTCCTCGACGGAGGCCGCGGAGACCTCCGCGTCCTTGGCCGGGGAGCTGCGTTTGAGCGCGTCGTGGGCGTACGCGGGCGAGGCGATCAAGGCGAGGAGGGCGAGGAGGGCGACGCAGGCCGGCGCCGGCCACAGGAAGGACTTCACGGGTGGATCTCCGGAATGTGGTGGACAGGTGAGGACGCGCGCCGATGGAGCCGGCGCGCCGGGACGTGCTTCAGCGGAAGCACCCGGGCGGTCCTCGCCTGCCGACCGCGCTGGAGACGGTCCTTCCCGCCCATGCGGGGATCTCTGGAGGGGTTGCCGGCCGCCACGACGGCGTCGCGACGCGAACCGGGGCGGTGACGAGCAGCCGGATCACCGTCGGCGGCGGGGCGCTGATGACGCGAAGGACACAACCCACATCCTCGCACGAGACACCTGCGTCACCCCGGGTTCGCGCCCCCGTGGGCGGGGCAGCGGACCGTGATGGACACCGCCTCGAGCGCCGGCCGGGACCTGGAAGAGCTGGTCCGCCGGGAGCTGACGGCCGCGGGTTTCACCGTCGAGCCTTCGCTGTTGCCGGCCGACGGCGGGCTCGGCGTCTGGCACGATCCCCTGCGGGGGGTGATCGTCACCTGGGGCAATACGGCCGAGCAGCTGGTGAAGCACGCGACCGTCCGCAACGCGGTCCAGCTAGCGCTGCGGACGGTCCTGGTCCGGGCCGGCCATCAGGTGAAGGTGGAGTTCGACGGGCTGGAGCTGATCATCACGTCCTGACCCGGCGCAGCGGCCGGCCGACCTCGTGCAGGTGCCGCATGGCCTGGGCCCACGACTCGAACAGCCCGCACTCGGCGTAGTCGACGTCGATCGACGCGCAGTATTCGCGCACGATGGGCCGGGCCCTGCGCAGGTTCGCCGTGGGCATGCTGGGGAACAGGTGGTGCTCGATCTGGTAGTTCAGCCCGCCGAGCGCGGTGGTGACCAGGTGCCCGCCGCGCACGTTCCTGGAGGTCAGGACCTGCTTGCGCAGGAAGTCCAGCTCGTCCTCGGCGGTGAGCACGGGCATCCCCTTGTGGTTGGGCGCGAACGTGCACCCCAGGTAGACGCCGTAGCAGGCCATGTGCACGGCCAGGAACACCAGCGCCTTGCCGGGTGAGAGCACCAGGAACAGCGCGCCCAGGTACGCCACATTGTGCGCGACCAGCAGCAGCCCCTCGACCTTCCGGCTCTTGAGCGACTCGCGGCGCAGCGCGCGGAAGCTGGCGACCTTGAGGTTCAGTCCTTCGAGGGTGAGCAGGGGGAAGAACAGAAACGCCTGCCAGCGGCCGATGATCCTGGCCACCGCGCCCGCGGACTCCGTCTGGTTGTCCGACCAGAGCAGCACGTCGGGCGAGACGTCGGGGTCGTGGTCCTCGTGGTTGGGGTTGGCGTGATGGCGCGTGTGCTTGTCCATCCACCAGCCGTAGCTGAGCCCGATGGCCAGGTTGCCCACCAGCAGGCCGGCCGCCCTGGACGAGCGCCGCGACCGGGAGATCTGCCCGTGCGCCAGGTCGTGGGCCAGCAGCGTCACCTGGGCGAACGCCACGGCCAGCAGGACCGCGACCGCCACCTGCCACCAGGAGTCCCCGACCGCGGCGAACAACGCCCAGGTCCCCGCGAACAGGCCCGCCACGAGGCCGATCCTGGCGGTGTAGTAGCCTGGCCGCTTGTCCAGCAGCCCGGCCTGGGCGACGCGGCGTGACAGCTTGGCGAAGTCGCTCCCCCGCTCCCCCGATGTCCTGGCGCGGGCCGTGTCGACTACGGTCACATTGTTCTCCGATGCCGGTGAGTCGTGTGCGAATACCCATCAGCATCGCTGTGCCGGAGTCTATGCGAACCCCCGCAGTCACCCGTCCTTGTGGTAGGGCAGGCCCTACCACAGAAGAGCGCCCCCGCCGCCTGGGTGATCGGGCCGGCGTACCGCACTCAGCGTGGGAAATGAGGACGACCGCACCGGTTCGGAATGGCGGACGGCGGGGGCGCGGCTCTAGACGAGCTGCAGGGCCGGCGGCTCGGCCGGCGCGGCGGCCACCCCGTAGACGTGCAGCTCCGGGCGGAAGGCGGCCAGGTAGGCGTCCCGGTCGTGGAAGGTCGCGGCCAGGGCGTCGCCGTAGTCGATCAGTTGCCGGTGCGCGTGCCTGCGCGGCTCGTAGCGGGCGTACAGCAGCCGGTCAAGCAGTTCTCCGTCGCCTCCCGCCGCGCAGATGACGTCGGCCAGGATCTCCGCGTCGTGCAGCGTGTAGCTCATCCCCATGCCCGTCATCGGGTGGCAGGCGAACGCGGCCGAGCCGAGCAGCGCGGCGTTGCCCTGGTGGTACGCCGACACGCGCAGCGACGAGACCTTGATCCGCTGCCAGGTGGCCGGCTGGAGGGAGTCGAAGGCGTCGGAGCTCTCGGTGACGAACTTCTTGAGCTCGTCGATCAGGGTGGGGATGCCGTCCTGGAAGACCTCCTTGTCATCCTCCGGGGGAAGGCCGACGAACACCCTGGCCTGGTCCCTGTTGAGCGGGTACAGGTAGGCGAGCCAGCCGTCGGAGCTGAAGTAGAGCCGGTTGAGCCGGGCGACGCTGGCGGTCAGCGGCACGGTGGCCACCCGCATGAGCAGCCGCTCGTACGGCATGGTGACCTGGTCGATGCCGAGCGCCTGGCGTACGGCGGACTTGGTGCCGTCGGCGCCGATGACGACGTCGGCCCGCAGCCGGCGCCCGTCGCAGAGCGTCAGCTCCTCGACCCGGCCGTCGCCGGTCGCGATGTCGTCGATCTCGGCGTCGAACCAGAAGTCCACGCCCTCCATCGCGCAGCTCGCGTAGATGAGCTCGACCAGCTCCTTGTAGGGGCGGATGAGGAAGCCGCCGTCGGGGAAGCGGCATTCCCTGATCGGGTCGCCGTCGTGGTAGTAGCGGATGAGGTCGCGCCTGAGGCCGTGGCGTTCGACGAGGTCCGCCAGCCCGTGGCGGGCGAGCACCCGCAACCCGGGGGGCTTGAGGAAGTCGGCGCCCGCGCTGGGGATGGAGGGTCCCTGCTCGATGACGACGACGTTCTGGCCGCGGCGGCCCAGGAGTAACGCCAGGAAGCAGCCGCCGAGCCCGGCGCCGACGATGGCTACGTCGCACGATGTGGTTGCCATGACGAGAGCCCTTTCGGTGGTTGAACTAGTTCGCAGGCCCGCGGGTGCCGGCGAGCGGGCCGGATTCGGCCGTCCGGGGCCGCGGGATATGGTCCATGGGGGGTGTGCGGGTCTCGACAGGCAGCAAGGCGTCGGCCTCCGCCGCGACGGTGGCGAGGGTCATGCGCAACTCCAGCAGCATCCGGCGCGGCACCTTGATCATGACGTCGCCGGGGTCGGGCCGCAGCCGGGTGATCTTGGTGAGGGCCAGCGCGCCGATCAGCACCGAGATGGCGACGCAGATCGCGATGGCGCCGGCCAGGCCCTCGAAGGGGCCGGTCATGAACGGGTGGTCGATGACCACGGAGACGACGGCGATGCCCACGGCGCCGCCGACCATGCGCGCCATGGTGGCCGCGCCGACGGCGGAGGCGTACTGGTGGGGGCGGGCGGCCAGGGTGGTGGCCACGGAGGTGCCGGGCGCCAGCGCGCCCACTCCGACGCCGACCACGACGCTGGCTACCAGGCCCCACACGGTGGGCCCGACCTGGGTGAGGACGAGCACGCACGCGCCGCCGCAGAGCAGCGAGCCGGCGTAGATCAGGCCGTACGCGCCGATCCGCTTGACGATCTTTCCGGCCAGGAAGCTCGTCACGACGACGGCCACCGACGTGGGCGTCAGCCACATGGCCACCTCGATCATGGGGTAGCCGAGGTGGAGCAGGTACAGCGGCTGCACGGTCAGCAGGCCGTACGACAGCGCGCCGAAGCACCACGTGGCCAGCCATCCCCAGACGAACTTGGGCCGGCGCCACAGCGCCAGGTCGATGGCGGGCAGGCGGTGGTGCCTGGCCTGGGCGAGCGCCCCGCCGATGAGGAGGAGCGCGGCCAGCGCCAGCCATACCACGTCCATGCCCCAGGCCATGGCCTTGGAGATGGCCAGTACGACGACCGCGATCCCGGCGGCGAGCAGCCACGCGCCGAGCACGTCGGGCAGGCCCCTGGCGCCGGCGCGCTTACCCGGCGGAAGCGCGACGCAGGCGATCAGGAGCGCGACGCCCATGACGACGTCGGGGACGAACAGCGCCCGCCAGTCGACGGTGGCGGCCAGCCAGCCGCCGCCCGCCTGCATGAGCAGGCAGCCGAGCCCGGAGGCGGAGCTCCACAGCGCGATCGCGCCGCGCCGCTGCGACTCCGGCAGCTCTCCGAGCAGCAGCCCGAGGCTGGCGGGGATCATCGCCGCGGCGCCGACGCCCTGGATGGCCCGCGCGCCCAGCACGAGCGACCAGGACTCGACGGTGACGGTGGCGATGCCGCCCAGCACGAACACCACCAGCCCGACGGCCAGCACCCGCCGGCGGCCGAACAGGTCGGCCCAGCGGCCGGCCGAGGCCAGCAGCGCCGCGATCGGGATGAACGCCGCGCTGGTCAGCCAGACCAGGTCGCCGAGTGGCATGCCGGCGCCCGCCGGTGTGTACCGCAGCACGCCGACCGCCAGGGTGGTGGCCGTGGTGTCGGCCATCACGGTCAGCATGACGCCGGCGCCGACCAGCCGCAGCATGACTCCCTGGCGGCGGTTCAGGCCGGGCGTGCCCGTCCCCCGCGCTGGTGACGAACGCACGTGGTCACCTCCAAGCTATGAGTGGTCTCCGCCGGCCGGGCACACTCCGGCTGTGCGGCCGGCGAAGAGGGACGTGTCGTCAGGTTCAAGTGATCAGGCGCCGTACCGGCCGGGCGAGAGCAGGCCGTCGGGGTCGAGCGCCGTCTTGAGCCGGTGGAGCATGCCTAGGCTGGCGGTGCTGGTCTCGGACCAGACGTCGGCCGCGGCGTGGTCGATGTCGGAGCGGTAGATCGCGCAGCCGTGGCCGCGCAGCACGCAGTTGCCGTCGTTGCGGAGCTGGTGCGCCCGGTACGGCCCGTCGGGAGCGCCGCGCTCGAAGAAGATCTGGATGACGCCGTTGGCCATGTGCCTGCTGACGAGGTTCCACTCGACCATGAGGGCGGTGGTGTGGGCGTCCACGGCCGTCTGCAGGGCGGCCAGGAGGTGCTCGGTCTTGCGCGCGTGGGTGGGCATGAGCGGCAGCAGCGCGAGGAAGCCGATCGGGCCCTCGTCGATCCCGTCGCAGGAGGCCACGCCGAGCGCGTTGCGCACGCCCAGGCAGGTGGGGATGCCCTGGGCCATGAGCGCTCTGGGGTACAGCGGGTCGTCGGGCCGCACCTCGGCGGCGTCGAGGACGCGCAGGGCCTCGGCGCCCTCGACCTCGACCAGCGCCTTGCGCAGCAGCTCCTCGGCCAGCTCCACCGTGGCGTCGCTGCCCATCAGCGGTCCCATGATGGTGAACAGGCTCGGGTCGACGCCCGCGGGCAGCAGCCAGTCGCCGTGGCTCGGGAAGAGCGACAGTTCGCGTACGCGCAGCAGCCCCTCGGCCGGGTTGCCGCGGCGCAGGAAGCCGGCGACCGCGTCGAGCGCGACGGCGACCTGGTCGCGCGGGATGCGCCCGTGCACGAGCCCGACGGTCTGGGGGCGCGGCACCAGCGCGATCGCCATGGCGGTGACGACGCCCAGGTTGTGCTGGACGAACGCGGGCGTCAGGTCGGGCCCGGCGACCCGGCCGTGGTAACGGCCGGACGGGTCGAGCCCGCCGGTGGTGACCACGCTGCCGTCGGCCAGCACGGCCTCCAGCCCGGCCACGTCATGGACGCGGGAGCGGATGCAGCCGTCGCCGCGGTCGAGGGCGTTGCCGACGACCGAGGTGTCGGCGCACGAGGCGGTGACGTTCAGCATCCACGGGGTGTCGCGCAGCACGGCGGCCAGTTGCGCCTGCGTCACGCCGGGCTCGATGACGGCGAACCCGGCCTCCAGGTCGAGGCTGCGGATCCGGTTCATGCCGCTGAGGTCGACGACGACGTTGTCATCGGTGACCGGCATGGCCGAGCCCATCCCCCAGTTCCTGCCGGTGCTGATCGGGTAGAGGCGGCGTCTGGTCGTCATGGCACGCCGTACGAGGGCGCGTACCTCGTCGAGGGTGCGCGGCGTCTCGGTGCCCACTATGGAGCGAGGCTGGTGACCCCCGACGTCACGCGGCATCAGCTCCACTCGCGTTAGCTCCTGCATGGTTCTCCTCTGGCTTTCTCAGGCGGTGTGCTGGAGCAGGTCGTCGATGGAGCCGATGGCCTGGTTGGACATCTCCCTGATGCCGAGCAGCCGCTGCTCGACGTACAGGTCGGTCTCGGGAAGGTCCGTCTCGGGAACGGCGTCGGGGAAATCGAGCGTGCCTGAGCTCGTGCGCGGCGGGGACTGCACGGGGACCTCGTGCAGGCCGTAGGGGTGCCGCCGGGGCCTGTGCGGATGTACGGCGGTGCCGGTGTCGCGGGACTCGTGCCTGGTGCGGCCGGGCAGGTGCGGGGGGGTTCGCATGACGGGAGCTCTCCTACCGGATGTAAATGGGGTTTTCCGGGTGGCCACTCGCCGTTGAGCGGCTTGTGGTCAGCGCGCCGGAGCTCGGCCCTCCTCGTGGCCGGTGTGTCCGGCCCGTGGAGTGACGGCCGCGGGGGTGGCCCGCGGCACGCCGTGGTTGATGACGCTCGCGGCGATCCGGCGTTCCGCCAGTCCCATGTGGGGACGGCCGCCGCCGGTGGAGCTCGGCCGTGCGGCCGAGCCACGGATCAAGGAGCTGGCGTGCACCCATCGGCGTGACTCGGCCAGCACGTCTCGTTGCGCACGGCGCAGGTCGCAGTGCCGCGCGTACTGCTCGCAGACGGCCCGCGCGAGCACCCGGGCCATGACCAGGTGCTCTTGGCAGGCCGCGGCGACCTTCGACTCCAGCCCGATGACCTGGGCCAGGAGCAGCTGCAGGTGGGGCAGCTCCGAGCTGCGCTCGAACCCGTCGAGCTCGGCCAGGCGCTCGGGCCAGCGCAGGCGCCGCTCGATCGAGGCGCACGTGGTGGCCACGATCTCCGGGGCGGGCCCGTCGTCCGGGCTTCGTCCTTCGAGCTGCACGGCCCGCTGGGCGGTGTGCTCGAAGCCGGCCAGGCGGCGCAGGCCGCTCTGCAGCAGGCGTACGCGGTTGTGCAGGCAGGCGGCGCTCCAGCCGAGCACCAGCAGGCGGTCCTTGTCGGCCTCGCAGTGCCAGCCGACCAGCGACACCTCGCGGGCCATGCGGTGGTAGAGGACCCAGCCCTCCTGCTCGCCGGGCGGCGCCGGGGTGTCGATCCACACCTGCAGGCCGCCGGGGGGCAGCTCGCCGACGCCGACGTCGATGCCCTCGGGCGCGACCCTGGCGCAGATCCGCTGCACCACGCGCTGCTGAGCCGCCGTCTCCGGCGCCACCGGCACCGGGACCTCCCAGGCAGGCGGCACTCGCTCTGGGGCCACTTTCGCCCTTGGCTCGATGCTCATCTGAGGCCACCTCCTGACCCGTGGGCCGTATGCGATCTTCGTAAATTCACACTTAATACTGCCGCTCCGATCGTGCGCAGCGGGCGGTTTTCTGTCAACTGGCACTTAACAGATAGAGCATGGATCCCTTGCCGCGAAGGCGGGCGGCGGCGTGAACGGGGGGCTTCCCGCAGATGAATGCCGCGTCACGGAGCGTGGATGATCTAGAGTCCGCACCGTCCGGCGAACGGCGAGGGACAGGCGAGGAAAGCAGGCCCCGCCGATGCCCGGAGCCGTGGTCGCGGCCCTGTCGCCGGTCTCCGGACCGCCCGCGGCGCCCGGCACGGGACAGGCCGGAGGCCCGCTACTGACCGCTACCAGATCACTCCCAGCAGTCCGTGCCTTACCCGATCGATAGTGATTCGTCACTAGACTCGATTCATCCCGATCCGCCTCCCGCCGCACAGGGCCGGCGGCCTCGCGGCGGCTGGGCGGGCCTGGTCACAGGTCCACGGCCTGTCCGGCCGCACCGGCCTGGCGGCCGTCCGGCCCGCACCGGCCGCGCCTCCCGGACCGGCCGGGCACGTCAAGATCGCCTTGGAGCCCGCGCCGATTGCGGTCCGGAAAAAGGCCTACCTGCGCCATGCTCAGGGGCGAGCTCTATTCCTTTATTTCAGGAAAAATCAGCGATTGGACCCCAAGTCCGTTGAACTGAGAAATATCCTTCATGTGGAAGATGACGAGTCAACCACCGGAGGCGTCAATGGCCCCGCCCAGCGTCCGATACATCGTCGACGACGTCACCGCCGCCGTCGATTTCTATACCGGCCTTCTCGGTTTCGAGGCCGTTGCGGACCAGTCCCCCGCGTTCGCGATCGTGGCCCGCGACGGGCTGCGCCTGCTGCTCAGCGCCCCTCGCGGCCCAGGTGGGGCGGCCCGGCCGATGCCGGACGGCAGCGTTCCCGAGCCCGGCGGATGGAACCGCATCCAGATGGAAGTGGCCGACGTCGCCGCCGAGGCGGCGCGGCTGCGCGAGAGCGGCGCACGATTCCGCGGCGACCTCGTCACAGGCCGGGGCGGCATTCAGATTCTGCTGGAGGATCCCTCGGGAAACCTCGTGGAGCTGTTTCAACCGGCCGGATGAATTTCCCGTTCGGGGAAGGTGAAAATGGAAATGACCGGCCACTCACGGGCGGTCGGCGTCATGGTCGCCGGTGCGCTGGGCGGGGACGATCGGCAACATTCCGTAATACCGATAAAGGCCGATCTCCTCCTCCGCGGTCAGGCGGCCGTCCACGTCGATGCTCGGAGCACCCTTGATCTTCTCCTGGTCGAAGGGGACCCGGATCTCCTCGGCGGAGCGCCGGCTGCCGGTCAGCGGCACGAAGGTCTGCCTCATGCCGGAGAACCCCGTGCGCACAGTCACCCACTCCGGCTCGCCGGAGCGGTCGTCGAGGTAGACCTGGCCGACCTTCCCGATCAGGCGTCCGTCCTCTCCGACGACATGGCATTCGAGCAGGTTGCGAATCTCCGCCTGCGTGGCCATGACGATCCCCCGACGCGTCGACATTCCTCCCCAAAAGGGACAAATACCCCATATGCCCGCCTGAGTACACCTCGCCGGGGCGGGATTTCGGCTCGGCGCGTCACTCGCCGTGGGCATTCCGCAGGGCGTCCAGGTGCTCCTGGAGCTTGGGCGCCGCCGCCTTGGCCAGGGCCACGACCGTCTGGGACGATCCGCCGGAGATCTCGGTCTTGGTGGCGGCGATCGCGGCCATGTGCTCGTTGGTCATGGCGGCGAGGAAGTCCTGGTCGAAGTCCTTGCCCGTCGAGTCCCGCAGCCGGGCGATCTCGGCGCGCTGCTCGGCGGACGGAGAGGCGGGGAGCCGGACGCCGAGCCGCGTGGCCGTGCCGGTGACCTGGACGTCCAGCTTGGCGTGATCCTGGACGAGCATCTTGCCGATCGCCTTGATCCGCTTCGTCATGCCCTTGCCCCGCGCCAGCCGCCCCGCCTGGATCTCGGCCAGATTGCCCTCGTGGATGGTCCGCAGCCAGGCCTGGTCCTGCTCGGACGGCGGCGTGTCGGGCTTCGGCTCGAGGGCGGCGGTGTTCGTCGGGGCCTGGGCGCAGCCGGCGAGGGCGGCGGTGGCCAGCAAGAGGGTCAGGCGAGTACGCATGGGCATTCCTATGACATGGCGACACTGATCCACTACGCAGGGTAGTCGCGAATGAGGGGACGTACCGGTATTCGGGCCGCCCGGGCGCGTCCCGCCACGTGGTGCTCCCCTAGCGGAAGCTCAGCACCAAGGTGGTGTGGCGCTTGCGGATGACGATCCCCTCGGCGTCCACCTGCCCCGGGTACGCCTCCACGCGCAGGCCTCCGGCGTGCGGGCGGCCCGCCTCGTCCCACGCCGTGACGTGCCCGGCCAGCTCGGCCGCGAGCCTGGCGCCGCCGGCCCCGTGACCGCGGGTGATCAGGAAACCCTCGGCGGCGAGCACGGCGATGCTGTCTCCCTCGACGATGCCCGCGGTGATGGCCGGCCCGCCGGGCCCCTGCCGGCTCAGCACACACCAGCGCGGCTCGTGCAGGGCCAGCCACAGCGACATGTCCATGCCGATCACGGGCCCCGGCGCGGGTTCCTCCACCTTGGTGGTGATCTCGGTGGGCACGGCGTCGAGCGCGGCGACCACGTCGCCGACC
Source organism: Nonomuraea sp. NPDC049480 (assembly GCF_044465905.1). NCBI lineage: Bacteria > Bacillati > Actinomycetota > Actinomycetes > Streptosporangiales > Streptosporangiaceae > Nonomuraea > Nonomuraea sp. NPDC049480. Next base: position 120,025 of record NZ_JBITMD010000006.1, on the reverse strand, counting down.
TCGCGCCGTTCGGGCAGTCCCAGCATCAGCTCGGGATCCCGCCGCAGCACCGTGAGCACCTCGGGCCCGGCGTACGGGCCCCGCATCCGCATGAACCCGCACGGCGCCACGGAACGGCTGACCCAGTGCCCGTCCTCGCGCTCCATGGCCACCGACACCTGCACGCCGCGCAGGTCGAGCGGCACGACCAGCCGCCCGTCCGGCTTCAGCTGCTCCAGCCAGGCGGGAGCCAGGTCCCACACGCCGACCGTGGCGATCAGCCGGTCGTACGGGGCGAGCTCGGGGTGACCCCCGGCGCCGTCCGCGCACACCACCTCGACCCGGGACTCCCCCGCGGCCGCCAGGTGCTCTCTGGCCTGGGCGGCCAGGTCCTCGTCGATGTCGATGCTCACGACGCGCCCCTCCGGCCCGGCGAGGCGGGCGAGCAGCGCGGCGTTGTAGCCGGTGCCCGCGCCGATCTCCAGCACCCGGTGCCCCGGCTCCACGCCGAGCTGGTCGAGCATGATGGCCATGATGGCGGGCTGCGACGACGAGCTGATCGGCCGGCCCTCGGCGTCGCGTTTGGTGACGATGGGCCCGTCCTGGTACGCCTCATCTGGGTCGGCGCCGGGCACGAACAGGTGGCGCGGCACCGTGCGCAGCGCCTCCGCCACAGGCTCGCTGACGTCGTGACGCTGCCGCAGCAGCGCCACCATGGTTTCCCTCTGCGTCGCGAAGTCCATGACCCCATTGTCCACGCGGGCGGCACACGTCCAGTGCCGTACGAGATCGCGGGAATTCTTGGTAAAGAAACAGTCAGAAAGGGTTGGGGTGAGATTAAGGGGGAAGGGCAGGCAACTCCTGAACGTCGACCGTGAGGAGGAGCCGTAGTGCTCACCCTGACAGCCAACGCAGCTCAGGCGATTCGCGACCTGACCGCGTCCGCGCCCGAGCCGACCCAGAGCGGGATCCGCATCTCGTCTCAGGGCGAGGGCGCGACCTCGCTCACCCTTTCCCTGGCCACCGCACCGGAACCGGCAGACGCGATCGTGGAATCGGAGGGCGCTCGCGTCTACCTCGACCCTGTGGCCGCCACCGTACTGGAGGACAAGTCTCTCGACGCCGGAGCCGACGACCAGGGAAGCGTGTCCTTCCTGGTGACCGAGCAGCCGGCTTGACGCGCACCCGCCGCGGCCCGGGCCGGCCAGGCCCGGCCGCGGCGGGGAGCGTCGCTCAGCTGCCGGCCAGCAGCTTGTGCAGGTAGCGCAGCTGCTCCTCGGACTGGAAGCCGCCGCCGCCCTCGTGGTTGTTCCAGGGCCAGACGGTGATCTCCTTGGGGCCCTGCCAGTGGTTGTAGCCGGCGAACACCGTGGACGGCGGGCAGACGTCGTCCATCAACGCGACGGAGTACAACGCGGGCACCCGGCCGCGGGCCGCGAAGTTCATGCCGTCGAAGTATGACAGCGTGCGGAACACCTGCTCGGCGCTGTCCCTGCGGGTGGACAGGAACCGGACCAGCTCCTGGTACGGGTCGCGCCCGGTGATCTCGACGGCGCGCCGGAAGTGGGTCAGGAACGGCACGTCGATGAGGGCCGCCTTGACGGCCGGATGCAGCGCCGCCGTGGCCTGGGCGATACCGCCGCCCTGACTGCCGCCGGCCACGACGATGCGGCCCCCGTCCACCGCCGGGTGCTCGAGCGCCGCGTCCACGGCCCGGACGGCGTCGGTGAAGACGCGCCGGTAGTAGTAGTCGTCGGGGTCGAGGATGCCGCGCGTCATCATGCCGGGAGCCTGCGGGCCGGCGCTGCCGTGCGGGTCGCCCGTGGTGCCGGGGCTGTTGGCGTTGCCGCCGCCGTGGCCGCGCGTCTCCATCACGAACACCGCGTACCCGGCCGCGGGCCACATCAGGTGGTCCTTGGGGAACCCGCGCCCGCCGCTGTAGCCGATGTAGTGCATCACGCACGGCACCGGCCCCTCCAGGCCGCGCGGCAGCAGGAACCAGCCGTTGATCCGGTGACCGCCCCAGCCGGCGAAGGAGACGTCGTACACGTCCACGGCGGCGAAGGGCAGGTCGTACGGGACGTACTCGGCGGCCAGGTCGAACTGCCTGGCCTCGGCCAGGGTGCGGGCCCAGAAGTCGTCGAAGTCGGCGGGCTCGTCGCGGTCGGGGAGGTAGCTGCGGAGCTTCTCAAGCGGCAAGTCGAACAGTGGCACGGGCTCTCCAAACGTGTAGAACGATGGTGATATTTCACCTCATCACCTCGGAAAGCGCTATCCCGGCCCGCCTTCCGGCGTGATCGCTTAAAGCGCGACGTCTGGGTAGAAGTGATCATGTGAGCCAATACGTCATCGAGGTCCCCTACTCGCACCTCCATCCCGGACTGATCCTGGACGCTCCGGCGGACACCGACGACTTCCTCGTGCTCTTCGGCGACGACTCCGAGTCGCGGGCCAAACTGCTGCGCGACGACACGGGGCGGCCGGTGCTCCGGCTGGGCGGGTACATGACGGCCCGGGGCACGGTCATCGACGAGCGCGTCTGGACGGTACGCGAGGCCGCGCGGCACGGCGACCGCGTCCGTCTCCGCCTGGGCCGCTCACTCCCCTGACCTCTGGCCCGCCCGACCAGGCTGTCCGGCGTGATCGACGACCATCCGGCCGCGGGGGACGACGGCACGCCTGGACTCTCCACGCCGCCTGCTCGAACACCCATTGATCACCAGGTCACAGGCAGGGACTCCACCCCGTAAACGGTCGACTGCAGCCGGAAGCGGAGGCTCTCGAACGGCGCCGCGAGCTTCAGCCCGGGGAACCGCTGCAGCAGCGCGGGGAAGGCCACCTGCATCTCCACCCTGGCCAGCGGCGCGCCCAGGCAGTGGTGGACGCCGTGCCCGAAGGCGATGTGCCCGCCGGCATCGCGGGTGACGTCGAGTTCGTCGGACTCCTTGACGAACGCCTCGTCGCGGTTGGCCGCCAGCAGCGAGGGGATCACCAGGTCACCGGCCTTGATCTGGCATCCGCCGAGCATGATGTCCTCGGTCGCGTGCCGGGGCGGCCCGCCACGGTGCGCCACGGACAGGTAGCGCAGCAGCTCCTCCACGGCCGGGGTGACGGCGTCGGGCTCGTCGCGGATGACGGCGGCCTGGTCCGGCCGGTGCAGCAGCAGCAACGTGCCCAGGCTGAGCATGTTGGCGGTCGTCTCGTGCCCGGCCACCAGCAGCGTGTTGCCGATGCCGAGCAGCTCGTCGTCGGTCAGCTCGCCGCCGTGCTCACGCACGAGCAGGCCGAGCAGTTCCTCCCCCGGCTCCGCGCGCTCGCGGCGGATCAGCTCCGACATGTACGCGTTCATCTCGGCGGTGTTGGCGGCATGCGCCTCCCGGTCCAGCGTCATGTCCAGGAGCCGGGTGCTGCGCCGCTGGAAGTCCTCCCGGTCGGCGTACGGCACACCGAGCAGCTCGCAGATCACCAGCGAGGGGACCGGCAACGAGAACGCCTGCACCAGATCGGCGGGCGGCCCGGCGGCCTCCATGGCGTCCAGGTGCTCGGTCACGATCTGCTCGATGCGCGGCCGCAGGTGCCGCATCCTGGCCACGGTGAACTGGCCGGTCAGCAGGCGGCGCAGCCGGGTGTGCTCCGGAGGGTCGTACATCAGCGGGTTGCCGATGACGAAGCCTTTCAACGACTCGTCGGAGCGGTCGGCCGGCCCGCCCTGCGGCTGGAGGGCGGCGTTGCTGAAGTGCGCCGGGTCGCTGAGCACCTTGCGGACTTCGGCGTACTGGGTGACGAGCCACACGTCCGGGCCCCCCGTGGCGATGGGCAGGCGGACGACCGGCCCTTCGGCGCGCAGCCGCCGATAGTCCTCGGCGTGGTACGGGGTCGGGTCGCTGTGCAGCGGCGGCAACGGAATGGTCGGGATCTCGGTCATCAGCCGGCTCCTTGTCCACTTAACTGATATCAACCTCTCATTTCCCACCGTAACACACGAAGTGAGACCCTACTCTCACCTGTTACGCTGGGTGAGTGACGAGTACCGATGCGCCTCGCCGCCGGCGCGCCGACGCCGCCCGCAACGCGGAGCGGATCATGCGCGCGGCCCGGGCGGCGTTCGCCGAGGCCGGCGGCGGCATCACGCTGGAGGAGATCGCCCAGCGGGCCGGGGTGGGGCTGGCCACGCTCTACCGCCACTTCCCGAGCAAGGACAGGCTCGTCCGCGAGGTCGTCGAGGAGCTGATGCGCGAGGAGATCGAGCCGGCGATCACCCGTGCGCTCGCCGAGCAGGATCCGCTGCGCGGCATGTCGATCATGCTGGAGACGGTGCTGGCCCTGGCGTCGGGGCAACCGGGCATCCTCGCCACGGCCAGGGACGCCGGGGCGCTCGCCGCCGACCTGACACCCCGGTTCGTCCAGCCGCTCATCCAGCTCATGCGGAACGCCCAGGCGGCCGGCCAGGTCCGCGCGGACCTGGAACCGGATGACCTGAAGCAGATGCTCGTGATGCTGCTCAGCACGCTGCGGCCGGCCAAGGGCCCGGATGGGGGCTGGCGCCGTTCCCTGGTGCTCCTGCTGGACGCCCTCCGCCCGGACGGCGCCACTCCCCTGCCTCCGGCGACGCCGCCCGCCCGCTGCTGATCAGACCGCGACCACGATCTGCCGAACCGCGGGCCGGACTCCATGTGCGGATGCGCCCGCGCAATCTCCTGACGCGAACAGCCGGTCCACCACCGGACGGAACGCCCCGCAACGCAGCCCCGAGGAGACGTACGCCGCCGCCCGCTCAGCACCCCGGGATGGCCCAAGCCTGACGCCGATGAGTTTCAGTCGCTTGAGTGGTCTCACTCTTGAAACGACTGGAAGGAGAGATTCCGGGTGGACCTGTACAGCGTCGTGTGCGTGCGTGACCGGGCGACATCGCTGAAGTGGTTCGAGGTGTTCTTCGGGCGGCCGGCGGACGAGATCATCGGCGAGGAGTACCTGTGGCAGGTCGGCGAGAACGCGTGGGTCGTCATCGACGACCGGCACGTGCGGGCCGCACGGGTGGGCGGCACCATGATCACGCTCGGCGTGACCGACCTCGATGACATCGTGGCCCGGCTGGCCGCGCACGGCATCGAGCACGAGCCCATGGAAACCTACGGCAACGGCGTGCGCCACGTGGAAGTCCTCGACCCCGACGGCAACAGCCTGTCACTCGCTGAGGCACCCATCCAGTAATCCGAGCTCGACAACCACCCGAAAAGGAGAAAGCATCACCGCGAGTCGCCGCCACAGCCGGCCATGGGCCGAAACGCCGACCTCGTCACCACCTGCGGCACCGTGCGGCCGGCCGGCGCGGGTTCGCACGGCCTAGCCAACCAGCACGTGCAACCTTGGGTCCCCCCTGCGGATTCATCTGCGGGGGACCTTTTTTGTTGCAAAAAACAAAACACGTACAAAAACTTCAGAACGATCGTGTCCACGGGGAAGAAATCGCAGGCCAGAAACCCTTTGGCCTGCGATCACAGGATCTTGCCGAACATGTGGCCGGTCTGGCCGGCGTCGAGAGCGGTCCTGGAATCGCTGCCCGGCCATCCGGGACGTCGGCGAGCGTTCCCTGCAGGCGGATGAAGCTGCGCCAGGCGTGCGTGCCTGCCGGGCTCAGCCACCCAGGGTTCCGCTCATTCATATGCGGCGAGTCCACCCAAGCTCTTGACATGTCATACATCGTCTGCGCTAGTGTCGATGACACATCATTTGACACGTCATGCTCGGCGCCATCCCGTACAGGCCAGGCTGCGGTACCGCTGTCCGCGTTCCGCCCCTTCAATGACAAGCCGCCAGTAGTGCCGCTCGACGCCTCACCCATCGTGAACGGAGACCCGGATGACCGGGTTCCCCTGTTTCATGGAGGACCGCGCTCGGGTCGAGCAGCTGAAGCAGACCTTCGCCCTGTACTTCGGCGAGGTCAAGGGCGAACCGACCCCCGGATGGCCGGGGCTCCATCCGGGTCGGTAACAGGCCGGCGCGCGCGGCGGCGGGCGATCATGCCTTCGGAAGCCGCCCCGTAAGGTGGGGTGTGTGGATCCAGTCCTGACCCTGCTCGACGGCGTCCGCTGGCGAGGCTCGCGCGTGATCGGCGACCGCGCGCAGACCCTGCTAGCGATGCTCGCGCTGCACGGACGATCAGGCGCCAGTGACCAGGGGTTGATCGAGGAGTTGTGGCGTGACGAACCGCCGGCCAACCCCACGAAGGCGTTGCAGGTGGTGGTCTCCCGGACCCGGGCGGCAACCTGTGCCGACGCCGTTGTGCGGACGGTGGGCGGTTACCGGCTCGGGCTCGCGGATGAGCACGTGGACGCGCTCCTGCTCGGCGATCTGGTGCAGCGAGCGCGTAGAGCGCTGGGCGAGGGCGAAGCCGCCGTCGCCCAGCGTCTCGCCGAGGAGGCGATGGACCTCGGAGCGAACGGCCTGGTGACGTCCACCGGCCCGCTGGCAGACGTGGTGGCCGTCGCGGCCGGGCAGCTGGCCGAGGCGCGCCACGTACTTGCCGTCGCGCGAGGCCGGAGCGGCGACCACACGGGTGCGCTGCCCCTGCTGGAGGAGGCCGCGGCTGTACGCCCGTACGATGAAGAACTGCTCGCATGCCTGCTGCGCAGCGAGGCCGCGGTGCGCGGCGCGGCCGCGGCGCTGGAACGCTACGGGCGATATCGCGCCGGCGTGGCCGAGCGCCTCGGCACAGATCCCGGACCCGAGCTCGCCCGCGTACATGCCGGACTGCTGGCCGCGGATCGGCCGGTGCGCGAGGGCATCCTGTTCGACGGCTCCTCACTGCTCGGTCGCGACGACGACATCCGCGCGATCCAGGCCTTGTTACAGAACAACCGGGTGCTCTCCATCATCGGTCCGGGTGGACTGGGCAAGACGCGGCTGGCCCACGTCGCCGGCAGGAACGCCGCGCAGCCCATCGCCCACTTCGTCGAGCTCGTCGGCGTCTCCTCACCCGAGGGCGTGGTCGGCGAGGTCGGCTCGGCGCTCGGGGTTCGCGACTCGGTCAGCGGGCGGCGCGTCCTCACCCCCGGGCAACGCGCCGACGTTCGCGCCCGGATCGCCCAGCACCTCAACCAGTCGCCGGCGCTGCTCATCCTGGACAACTGCGAGCACGTGATCGAGGCCGTCGCCGACCTGGTCGCCTTCCTCACCGCGACCACCCGTGACCTGCGGGTGCTCACCACCTCCCGCGCCCCCTTGTCGATCCCCGCCGAGCAGGTCTACCTTCTCGGCGAGCTGAGGCCCGGCGACGCTGCGGAGCTGTTCTGGCAGCGCGCCGCAGCCGCACGCCCCGATGTGCGGATCGATGAGAAGGCGGCCGTCGAGATCGTCACCCGGCTCGACGGGCTGCCGCTCGCGATCGAGCTGGCCGCGGCCAAGGTGCGAGTGATGTCCGTGGAGGAGATCGCGCGGCGCCTGGCGGACCGGTTCGCCCTGCTGCGCGGCGGGAATCGCAGCGCTCCCGACCGGCACCAGACGCTCCTCGCGGTCATCGACTGGTCCTGGAATCTGTTGAACGAGCCGGAACGGCGGGCCCTGCGCCGGCTCTCGCTCTTCGGTGACGGCTTCACGCTGGCCGCTGCCGAGCACGTGCTCGGGGCCGACGCTCTGCATGCCGTACACGCGCTGACCGAGCAGTCCCTGCTCAGCGTCCGGGAGACCAGGTACGGCCTTCGCTACCGGATGCTGGAGACCGTCAGGGAGTTCGGCCGGATGCGACTGGTGGAGACCGGCGAGGATGAGGCAGCACGGGCGGCGCAACGGGCTTGGGCAACCGCTTACGCCCTGGAGAACGCCGCCGTGCTGTTCGGCACTTCCCAGTTCGCGGCCGTCGACGCGCTGCGGGCCGAGGAGAGCAACCTGGCCGAGCTGCTCCGCCAGGCGCTCGCTGAGCCCCACCCGGCCACGGCGGTCCAACTGCTGGCCGGAGTAGGTGCGCTGTGGACCGTCCGCGGCGACCACCCCAGGATCATCGCCCTCAGAGACGCGATCACGCAGGCGGTCACCGGCTGGTATCCACCGCCAGAGCTCGAAGACGTGACCCGAGTGGCCCTGCTGGTCACTCTCATGAACATCATGGTCCTCACCGACAATCGCGACGAGGGCCTGACCACCCTGCTCAGCAGGCTGCCCGTCCGTGACACAACGGACACCCGCATGGCGGCGATGGCTACGGTGATGCTCGCATCCGACCCATCCGAAGGCGCCGATTTCCACCACCGGCTCGAGGAACTCTCCAGGAGCGCCGACCCTGACGTAGCGCTGATGGCGGCGCAGATGAGATCCCACATCCTGGAGAACGCGGGCGACTTGGCAGGGGCAGTCGCGGCAGCCGAGCGAGCTCTCGCGCTGATACGCGAGGACGACGGACCGTGGTTCGCGGCGACCTTGCATGCCATACTGGCGCACCTGGTCATGCGGCTCGGCGACCACCGGCGGGCGGTCGGCCACGCGCGCACCGCCCTTCCGGTTCTGAGCCGGCTCGGCGCCACGGACGACGAGACTCAGCTGCGATCCGTGCTGATGGTCGCCGCGCTCGCCGAAGGCGACCTTGCGACCGCGGAAGCCGAGCTCATGGAGATCTCTCGGATGAGTGACAGCGAGGCGGTCCTCGGCGGGCTGGCGATCGTCCCGCTGTGCACCGCCGAACTCGCCCTCGCCCGCGGCCAGACGGCCGACGCCCTGGCGGAATACCGCTTGGCCGTAGAACGGGCACGTGACATGCGCCTGCCCGGGGTGCCGCAGACAGGATTCGAGCCGTGGGTGGTGACCGCCGAGGCACTCGCCCTGACTGCGCACGCTTACCACGCCGGGCCGGCAGACCTCTCGTACGGCGAAGAGTTGTTTCACTCCCGTGCCTCCGTCCGTGCCGGCGACGTGCTGTCCGCGGGAAGCCCTTTCCTCGACTACCCGGTGTGGGGGTCGATGCTTTTCGCGTTCGGCGTCTGGGGGCTGCTGCGCGGTGCCATGGCGCCCGGCGACGCGGTCAGGTTGCTGGTGCTGGCCGAGCGGTTCGCCTACAACCACATGCCCAGCATGTCCTTCGAGCGGATCGAACCGTACGCCGAAGGGGCCGCGCCCGGGATGATCGCCGCCGTGCGCGACGAGTACGGCGATCGGCGTGGCGCGGACCTTCTCGACGAGGCGCGCAGGCTCGTCGAGAAGGTGTCAGATGTGCCGCTTGTAGCTGCGCACCGACAGCGGCGCGAAGATCGCGATGACGACCAGGCAGGCCACGAGCGTCCAGGCCACCGCCCCGCTGACGAGACCGCTGTTGGCCAGGTCGCGAGCTGCCGTGACCAGGTGTGAGACCGGGTTTATCCGGACGAATGCGGCAAGCCAGTGCGGCAAGGTCTCGATCGGAACGAACGCGTTGGACAGGAACGTCAGCGGGAACAGGATCATCATGGAGATGCCCTGCACGGCCTGGGCGCTCCGGGCGATCGTGCCGACCCAGGTGAAGACCCACGCCAGCGACCAGCCCGTGAAAATCGCCAGCAGGATCGCGCCGAGCACGCCGTACGCTCCCCCGCCGGGCCGGTAACCCATCAGCAGGCCCATGCCGAAGGTCAGGGTCGCCGCGATCGTGTACCGCAGCAGGTCGGCCACCATCGGACCGGCCAGCGGCGCGATCCGGGCGATCGGCAACGACTTGAACCTGTCGAAAACCCCCTTCTCCATGTCCTCGCGCAGTTGCGTCCCCGTGGCCATGCACGTGGTCAGCACGGTCTGGGCGAGGATGCCCGGGATCATCAGCGGCAGATAGCTCTCCACGTCACCGGCGATGGCGCCGCCGAAGATGTAGGCGAACATCGCGGTGAACAGGATGGGCTGCAGCGCCACGTCGAAGAACTGCTCCGGGTTGCGGCGCATCTTCTTGAGGGCCCGCCACGCCATCGTCAGGGTCTGGCCGATCGTCTCGCCCATGGAGACCTGCCGCCGGGCGGCCGCCACGCGGTCCGCCGCCCGCACGGTCTCGCGGGCAGGTGCCATCGTGGTGCTCATCGGTTCTCCTTCGCGCCGGCCTCGTTGCCGGGCTCGTTGCCGGGCTCGTTGCCGCCGCCGGTCTCGTGGCCGGTGAGGGCGAGAAACACCTCATCCAGGCTGGGCTTGGCCACGCTCACCGAGGAGATCGAGACCCCGGCGGTCCGCAGCGCGATCAGTACGTCGGCGGCCAGGTCGGCCTGGTCGAGAGCGACGTTGAGGCGGCCCCGCTCCGGGCTGAGGACCGGATCGGAGCCGAGGACGCGCCGGACGACCTCCGCGGCAGCGAGCACCTCCCCCGGTTCGGCGAGCAGCAGTTGAAGAGTGGAGTCGCCGACCGCGGTCTTCAGCTGATCGGGGGTTCCCTCCGCCACCTTGCGGCCGTGGTCGATCACGGCGATCCGATCGGCGAGCTGGTCGGCCTCGTCGAGGTACTGCGTGGTCAGCAGCACCGTGCAGCCGTCGGCGACCAGGCCGCGGATGGTCTCCCACATCTGGCCACGGGTGCGCGGATCAAGACCGGTGGTCGGCTCGTCCAGAAAGATCAGCGGTGGTTTGCTGATCAAGCTGGCGGCGAGGTCGAGGCGCCGCCGCATGCCGCCGGAGAACTGTGCGATCGGTTTGTCCGCGGCCTCTTCCAGGCCGAACCGGCCGAGCAACTCGGCGGCGATCCGCCGGGCGCGCGCGGAGGCTATCCCTTGCAGCCGGCCGAAGAGCCAGAGGTTTTCGCGCGCGGTCAGGTTCTCATCGACCGACGCGTACTGTCCGGTGACGCCGACCAGCTGCCGGATCACGTGCGGGCTGCCGGCCACGTCGACACCGAAGATCTCGGCACGGCCGGCGTCGATCTTCAGCAGGGTCGCCAGCATGCGTAGCGTGGTGGTCTTGCCGGCACCGTTCGGCCCGAGAACGCCGAAGATCTCACCGGGGCGCACAGCCAGGTCGATCCCGTCGACGGCACGCTGATCGCCGAACGTCTTCACCAACGCCTCAGCACGGACTGCGAGGTCGGCTCCCCCGGAGAGGGCGAGCCGGCCCCCGGCGCCGTCATGTTCTGTGATGCTCATGGCTCCACATTCGACGGCCCGGGTTTCACGATGCCCTCGACCTGGTTTCACGCATTCGGCACCGGTTTCACCGTTCACCGGAAGCCTCGCGAGCTACAGCACGGCCTCCGCCCGCACGGAAAGCGTGGCGGTGTAGGTGCGGCGCGCCCTACCCGTGATCATTACTGGCCTATGCGTCCGTCGATCCGCTCGCGCAACAGGTCGACGTGACCCATGTGGCGGCCATACTCCCAGATCATTCCGACCAGCACCTCGCGCAGCGACATCAGCCCTCCACCGCTGCCATGCAGATTCGAGGGATCGTCGGCGGTGATGCCGAGACTGGGCGCCTCGGCCACGAACCGCTCGGCGAAGTCCACCTCCGCACGCCATGTGTCCCACGCCTCCGCCACCACCTGAGGGTCGGGAACAGCACCATCGAAATCACCGTCACGGTCGGTCTCGGTGGAGTACAGCCGGGGCACGTCCTGTCCCGCCATCAGCACCCGGAACGTCGCACGCTCCACTTCGGCCAGGTGCCGCACCAGCCCCAGGAGCGACATCGTCGACGGCTCGACGGAACGCCGCGCCATGGCCTCCGCGTCAAGACCTGAGCACTTCATCTCCAATGTGAGGCGGGCACAGCGCAGGTGTTCGACCAGCGTGGCGCGCTCGTCGCCCAACGTCGGCCCGTTCTCACGCGGGTCGTCGTCAGACGGCTTGCCGTCCGCGGTGAACATGTCGGCTCGTCGTGTAGTAGCCATGGCCGCAATCATCGACGATGCGCATGGCGGCCGACAAACGAATATCGACACCCGCGTTCATGGTCAACCGGTTCGGGCACGCCCTGTTCGTGATCTCCCGCCTCAGGAGTGGGCCTGGGGCTGGGGGGACGGGCGGGCCGGACGGTCGGTGGTGCAGGAGCCGGCCTCGGCACCGGCCACCTTCCACTCCGCCCCCGGGAACGGGCTCATGAAGTGGGTCAGCAGGTCCACCGCGTAGTCGGGCACCTGCCCGCCCGGATCCAGCAGGGAGACCATCTGGGGGCCGTCCGCGCCGCGCAGTGTGATCGTGTTGGTGCCGTTGCCGGCGGCGAAGCCGGGCTTGGCGTCCACGGTCACGCAGGCCAGGCTGATCCCGCCCGCCTTGATCTCCTGCTTGGCTCCGATGCGCCGCATCCGCTGGTCGTAGCGGCGCAGCGCGAGCGACGTGGCGGGCCCGAGCCGCATGGATTCGTGGAAGACGTCGTCGCCGATCTCCCTGCTCAGCTTGACGTCCAGAGCGACGTCAGGCCGCAGGTTCACGCCCTTGGCGGCGATGTCCAGGCGATCGTAGTTCCCCTCGAAGCCGGGCGCGATGTACCCGAGCGCGGGCGGCGCCTTCATCCCGAAGGGGACCTTGCCCGGCCGGACGCGCAGCCAGGACACGCGCCGTACGGACAGCCCGAGGTCCTGGACGGAGCTGGCCCCGAGCCCGAAGCTCCCGCCGACGTGGTACGTCAGGAACCCCTTGGTGTACGGCACCTCCTTGCTCACGCCGATGTTCTGCCGGGCGACGGGGTCCACCTTCAGCCCGGCGCGCAGCGCGACGCGGCCCGTGGGGACGGGCTTGGAGAGGAGGTCGAGCGTCTGGTCGGGGTTGAGCCTGATCGTCGTGTCGGCGGCCAGGTCCTTGACCGCGAACGACACGTCGCCGAGCCGCCCCGAGGGGTCGGCGAGGCCGCCCTCCACCCCGAGGTACCCGTCGAGGGTGCTGGCGCCGCCCTCCGCCTTGTACGTGACGGCCGGCACGCTGAGCCCGGCGGCAGAGGCGTCGGCGTCCACCCCGAACACGGCGGGCACGTCGCCGAACCGCAGCTCGCCCGTGCCCTTGCCGGCCGACGTCACCTTGGCGGTGAGGCGTTCGACGGCGGCGGAGTTGTTCACGCGGATGCGGGTCTGGGCGCCGTACGTGCCCTGGACGGACAGGGCGGCGGGCACCGGGTTGATCGCCACCTGGCCACGCAGTCCCGTGGTCTCGGCCCGCACGTCGAGCGCGCCGAGCGTGGCGGCCGGCTCGATCCGGTAGCCGGCCTGCACGGTGTTGCCCTGACTGACGCCGAACGGTCCCAGCGACATGCTGGTGATCTTGGAGGGGAGGCCGGTCAGGGTCGCCATGGCCTTGATCGGCACGGGCGACAGGACGCTGCTGGCGAGGTAGACGCCCAGGCTGCGGCGGCGCGGCTGGAAGCCCGAGAACGTGAACGTCTTGCCCGCCAGGTCGACCGACACCTGGTCGGGCAGCCCGGTCACGTCGAGGTACCCCTGCAGGCCGAAGCAGCCGCGCGCGGGCGTGCAGAAGGGCCCCTGCGTGCAGCCCGGCGTGCCGGCCGCGCAGCCGCCGTCCACGAGCGACACGCCGCCCGGCACGGCGGGGGCGGCGCGCATGCGCTGCAGGGCCCCGGTCTTGCCGAGCCAGGCGCGGGCGCGCACGTCCAGGCGGGAGCCGGAGTACGTGAGCTTGCCGTCGGCGACGGAGACCGCAAGGCGGCCGGGCACGGGGCCGAGGCTGCCGATCAGGCCGAAGCGCAGGTCCCCCTGGGTGACGTCGGCGTCCACGGCGAGAGTCTGCCGCGCCGAGCGGAAGTCGGCGGTGAACCCCTGCGCCGCCGGGCTGAACTCGACCTGCGACAGGCCTTTGACCAGCACGCTGGCGTCCAGGTCGCCGGAGGCCTGGTCGTAGTGCGCCGCGAGGTGCGCTCCCGTGGGCGCCTTGGCGCCGTCGTGGTTGGTGAAGGCCAGCGCGGCGGTGCCGACGGGCCCGGACAGTCCGCGGAAGCGGTACGAGGCGGCGTTCCAGGAGGCGTCGAAACGAGCCGGCACGCCGGTCACCTCGGCGGCGGCCCTGGCGTAGCGCTCGCCGATCCTGGCCCTGGCCAGGGCCGTGACCTTGGCGACGGGCGCGTCGGAGGTCCACTGGAGGGTCTGGGCCTTGGTGTCGGCGACGAGTTCGGCGTGCTTGCGCACCCCTTCGACGGTGGCGCGCAGGTCGTCGCCCGTGCCGCCGGCCGAGGTCACGTGTGCTTTATTGGCATAAATCTGCACTTGCTTGATCTTGGCGGAGGTCTCCACCTTGACCGTCGTGCGCTCCCCCAGGTCCCACGACGCCTTGACGTCGTCGTGCACGCCGAGGACGGTGCCGTCGATCGTGGGTCCCGACCTGAGGTTCGCGTACGCGGCCCGCAGCTTCTCGATCACGCCGCTGGCCTGGTAGGAGGCCTTCCTGGCGGCCGGGTCGAGGGTCACGTCCACGGTGGAGGGCGTGTTCGAGATCTCCAGCCGGGCCACGTGGGTGCCGTCGATGCTGGCCGCGCCCACGAAGGACCGGCCGCTGGAGCCCACCTCCAGATGGGCGTGCGGCGCGGCCCCGTACGTGACGTCGAATCCGGACAGGCCCGTCAGCAGCCCCGACACCCCCAACGCGGCGCCGTCCTTGATCATGGTGACGTGACCGCCGCGAGGGCTGGAGATGGCGCCTCCGTTGCGCTGCAACACGACGGCGAACCTGCCGATCGGCGAGCTGGTCTTGTGCGTGACACGGTGCTCGGCCAGGTCGTTGACCAGGCGCAGCTTGGCGGGCAGGTCGCTCAGCTCGGCGCGCAGGACGGTCCTGTCGGCGTTCCTGTCGAAGAAGAGCAGCTCGGCGGCGCCGGCGCGGGGGCGGCCCGCGTCGACGGACAGGGTCTGCCTGCCGTTCGCGGAGCCGTACTCGGCGGTCAGGGTCTTCGGCGCCTTCCGGAGCCGGGCGCTCAGCACCCGGGCCAGGTGGCCGTCGCGGTAGGTGTGGTGGTGGACCTCGGCGCGGGCGATCGGGGACGGGCTGGCGAAGCGGATCTCGCCATGTGACAGCCGCACCTTCGCGCGGGCGGGCATCCGGTCGAGCACGGCCCGGGTGAACTGGCGTCCGGTGACGGCCAGCGCGTCCAGCTTGGCCGGCGCGGAGGCGGCGACGTCGAGCGCGGGCGGGTCGAGCGCGGCGTTCACGGTGAGCTTCTCGGTGGCCGGCGACTGGCGCAGGCTCACCGCGCTGCGTCCGATCAGCCCCGCGACCACGGCCGCGGACGCGCCCGGGGCCGTGCGCTCCAGCTCCGCCTTGACCCGCTTGCCCGTCAGGTCCACCGTGAACGTGCCCTTGTCGAACTCCGACAGCGACGAGCCGCGCCGCAGCCCGTCGAATCCGACCGCCACCTTGCCGTCGTACTCGGCCCAGACCCGCGCCTTGAGGTTCTCCCGCCCCAGCCGCTTGACGGCGAAGCCGAGCCCGGCCGAGCCCTCGCCCGGCAGGGCGGCGGGGACCAGGTCGGCGGCCAGGTCGGGGCTGCCGTCGCCGGTGACGTCGGCGGCCACGGGCACGCCGACGGGCTGCCTGATCGAGCAGGACACCGGCACGTCGGCGCTCTCGACGCAGAGCCGGTACGTCAGCCCGGGCAGGGCCTTGCCGAGATCGTCGAACAGCTTGGCGACCGCGGCCAGGGGCTTGATGAGCGTCAGCGTCGGGGCGTCGGTCGTGTCCGGAAGGACCTTCCGCACGTCGGGCGCCTCCCCGCCCAGGCCCTGCTCCTCCTGGACGGCGGCCGCGTCGGCGGTGATCCGGTCGACGAGACCCGCCCCCGCGGGCGTGGTCACCTCGGGCGCGTCCGGCCCCACCCGCTCGTTCCCGGCCGTCCGCACGGCGAGCGACGGCCGCGTGGGAACGGCGACGACGGCCGCGGGCGGCTCTTCGACGGCGGGCACGGGCGGGACCTGGACGGCCGTCGCGGGCATGGTCCGGGCCTGGACGGCAGTCGCGGGCACTGGCTGGGCCTGGGCGGCCGCGGACGGCACGGCGACCAGGACGGTGCTTGCTATGGATGCAGAAGCGAGCACGCGCAGGAGGGTGCGCGGCATGAAACGTTCTCCCCCGGACCGGTCTAATTTCTACCTTCAGCAACAATGGTCACGAGACGACCATAGTTCCTCACTGATAGTCAAACCGTGCCGGACATGGGGCTCCAACCTCCGGGCGTCAGCGGTGATACGGACGCAGGCGCGGCCACCAGAAGGCGGCGCTGACGACGGCTGCGGGAGTCCTGCGCATGGGATCGCTCCTCACCACTGAATTCACTACATGATGAGTTTAAGAAGCGAAACCGAAGAACGTCAACGTCCGCACATCGCGACATTTTGTAAGGCGGCTTGCGAAAATTCTGTAAGGCGCCTTACGATGCCCCGATGATCAACGCAGAACGGCCGTCGTACGACGAGCTCGTGACGCTGCTCGGCGTCCCCGTCTCCGTCGAGGACGCCCGCGCCCGCTGGAGCTCGCTCGTGGACGCGGCCAAGAACGGCAGCACCATCATGATCACCCGCGAGCGCTGGGAGTGGGCCGCGCTGGTGCCGCTGTCGAAGGTGGGCGGGGTGTGGAGCGGCCTGACCCTCGTGCCGCTGTCGACGGCGCGGTCCAAGCTCGGCGACCTCGTCCGCCAGGTCGCCGACCCGTACGGCGAGCCCGTGCTGCTGGGCCGCCACCGCACCCCGGTCGCCGGCCTGGTCGCGGCCCGCGTCCTGCTGGACCGGGCCGCCGCCTCAGACCATCCGGACGCCGACGCGCTGCTGGCCGGCGGCCACACCATCACGCTCTCCCACGATCCCGTGGAAAAGCTCGTCGTGGCCGTCGCCCGCGATCAGGACGGCGCCGAGATCTCGGCCGGGGCAGGGCGCAGCGCCCGTGAGGCGCTGCGCGCCCTCGCCGAGCCGCCGCCGTGGCGTCACCCGGGCTGGCCGGCGGCCGGCATGACCACCGCGTCCGGACCCGGGTAGACCAGCGACTCGTGCCCGTCGTCGAAGCGGACGATGTAGGGCGGCGAGCCGTCCGGGCCCCGGACCTCCACGATCACGGCCTTCCTGTCGCCGTGACCCACGTTGTGACCGTGCACGAGCAAGGTGTCACCGATGTTCGCGTGCATGTTCCTGTTCCTCTCAGCTGGTCTTGGACAACTTTGAGGTTCATCCCCACATTGCCCCAGCCTGCCCCTCCAGGGAAGAAGGCTCGTTGATGGGGCCGGCCGGCGCCCGGAGGGCCGATCAGAGACGCTACGGGTTGCCCGGCCCGAAGTCGGGCGGGGCGGTGAGGGTCACGGCCGCGACGTCCTCGCGCGCGGCGGGAACGGCGACGACCGGATCCGGGCCGGCGGGGACAACGACGAGATCCGCGGCGGGGACGGCGCCGACGACCTCGGCGGCGGCGCGGGCGACGACGACGTCCGCGGCGGCGCCGGCAACGACGAGCTGTACGGCGGCCAGGGGGCTGACGAGCTCAATGGCGGACCCGGCACGGACTCCTGCAACGGGGGCCCGGGGACCGACGTCGAGAGCAAGTGCGAGTGACCCGCACGGCGACAGGCACACGTGCCAGGACGGGGACCGACGTCCACGTCACGTGCGGGTGACCCGTCAGGGCAGGCGCGCGGGCCGGGCGACCGGCTCGCGCGCTTCCGCATGATCGTCGACGTGGTGTCGGGGCTGCGGTAACGTCTGCCCGCATGCGTGCCTTCGTCATCACAGGTCCGGGACGCGCTGAGGTCCAGGAGGCCGAACCGCCCGCGCCGGGGACCGGTGAGGTGGTCGTCGAGGTCGAGCGGGCCGGGGTGTGCGGCACGGACATGGAGTTCTTCACGGGCGCGATGGCGTACCTGCGGACGGGCGAGGCCCGCTATCCGATGCGGATCGGCCACGAGTGGGCGGGCGTCGTGCGCGAGGTGGGCGACGGCGTCGACCGGGCTTGGCTGGGGCGGCGGGTCACCGGCGACACCATGCTGGGGTGCGGGCGCTGCGCGCGGTGCACGGCGGGACGGCAGCATCTGTGCGCGGACCGGCACGAGATCGGCATCCGCAACGGGTGGCCGGGCGCGCTGGCCGAGCGGCTGCCCGTACCCGTGCGGGCGCTCCAGCCGCTGCCCGGCCCCGTCGACCCGGTCCTCGGCGCGCTGGTGGAGCCGGGCGGGAACGCGTTGCGGGCCGTACGCGCCGCCGCGCTGCAGCCCGGCGAGCGGCTGCTGGTCATCGGGCCGGGAACGATCGGGCTGCTGGCGGCCATGATCGCGGCGGCCCAGGGGGCCGAGGTGCACCTGCTGGGGCTCACCGAGCGCTCGCTCGGCTTCGCCCGCTCACTCGGTTTCACGCACCTGTGGACGATGCCGCCGCACCATCCGGGACCCGGCACACCGGAAAGCTCGGCCGCCACCACCCCGGAACCGGGCACCACCGGACCGAACGGGCCGATCGCCGGCGGACCGGCATGGCCGCACGCCACCGTGCCACAAAGATCGCACGTCGGCGGGCTGGAAAGGTCGCCTGCCGGCCCGCCGGAGAGAACAGGTGCCGGCGCGGTGGAAGAGGCGGGTGCCGGCGCGCCGGCAAGGGCGGGCGCTGACGTGCCGTGGTTCGACACCGCCCACCGGCCGCGCTTCGACGCCGTGATCGACGCCTCGACCGGGGCCGGCTCCCCCGCGCTCGCGTTCGACGTCGTCGAGCCGGGACGCCGCGTCGTCTTCATCGGGCTGTCGGCCGAGCCCAGCCTCGCCGACACGCGCCGCCTGGTGCTCAAGGACGTGACGGCGGTGGGCGTGCTCAGCGCCTCCGGCGGCCTGGCGGGCGCCGTCGACCTGTACGCCTCCGGCGCCGTCGATCCCCGCCCCCTGGTGGCCGCCACCGTGCCGCTGGAGGAGGCGGCCGCGGTCCTGGCGGGAAAGCGGCGGCCCGAATGGGGCGACGCCCCGAAGATCCTCATCGATCCCCGCCTGACCTGATCCGCACCGAATGAGGCTGACCTGACCCACCCGAAAGAACCTGACCCGGCCCACGCAAAAACCCGTCGAGCCCGGGTCCGCCCACTGGCTAACGTTTCGGCGTGGACATCTACCTGGAGACCGACCGGCTGATCCTGCGCCACTTCACGGACTCCGACGCCGACGACCTCTTCGCCCTGCACAACGACCCGGACGTCATGAGGCACCTCAACGGCGGCAAGCCGACGCCGCGCGAGGTGATCGTGGAGGAGACGTTGCCCGCGTTCATCCGCGCCGGCTTCCTCGCCGCGATCGAGAAGTCTTCCGGGGCGTTCCTCGGCTGGTTCCACCTGCGGGCGCCCGAGGGCATGCCGGCCGACGAGCCGGAGCTGGGCTACCGGCTGCACAAATCGGCCTGGGGCAAGGGGTATGCGACCGAGGGGTCGATCGCGCTGATCGGCGAGGCGTTCGGCGAGCTGGGCGCGCGCCGGGTGTTCGCCCAGACCATGGCGGTGAACCAGGGCTCGCGGCGGGTCATGGAGAAGTGCGGGCTGAAGTACGCACGGACCTTCTTCGTGGACTGGCCCGAGCCTCTCGAGGGCGCCGAGCTCGGCGAGGTCGAGTATGAGCTGGTGCGCGCCGATTGGGAGGCCCGGCGCCGGACGTGAGCTTGCCGCAAGATCGATCTAGGTCCGCGCCACGACCGCGTAACGTTCGTCGTCGATCTCCCTGCCCCACAGCGCCGGATCGGTGAGCCGATCGACGCGCAGGTCCGCGATGATCGGCCGTAACGCCGCCATCAGGTCAACGGCGCGCACTCCCCCGTCCCAGGGCAGGCCCTCGTCGCCCTGCTCCGTGCTCCAGCGTCCCTCCACGAGGACGAGCCGCCCGCCGGGCCGCAGCAGCGCCGCCCACCGGGCCAGGGCGGCCTCCGGCTCCGGCAGGGCCCACAGCACGTGCCGGACCAGCACGACGTCGAAACGCCGGTCCCCCACAGGCGGGCGCGCGGCGTCTCCGATCAGCACGGTCGCCTCCCTGCCGGCCAGCTTCGCCCGCGCCCGCGCCACCATCCGGGGCGCCAGGTCCACGCCCACGACGCGATGCCCACGCTCGGCCAGCAGCAGCGACAGCGACCCCGTGCCGCATCCCAGGTCGAGCACGTCGAGGTGCCCCTCGGGCAGCCACGCGGCCAGCCGGCCGGCCCAGGCGGCCCTCACCCCGGGGTCGCGCAGCCCGTGATCGGCCTCCTCGTCGAAGGAGTCGGCGGCGGCGTCCCAGAAGGCGGCGGACTTCGTCATGACGGCCATCATGCCGGTGGCCACCGACAGTCCGCGGACGGATAACTTGGTCAGACCAGTTATATGACGCACTGTTCCGCCTGGACGGGCGGCGGGCGCCGTACACGCGGCCGCCGCGCAGGAACCGGCCGACGTGCTGGTCTTCACCGCCGCGACGAACGTGCGCAAACGGCTGCTCGACTACTCCGGCGAGGAACTCGACCGGATGGTGGGGCTGAATCCGCGGGCCTCGTTCGACGTGGTGCGGGCGTTCGGGGCGGGAACGGTGGAGCGGGGGGTGGGGGGCGGGTCGATCATCGGTTTCGCGTCGATCCGGGCGTCCGTCACCGAGCCGGGGCAGCGCGTCTGCTGCTGCGGACCGCCGCCACCGAGTTCGGGCCGCACGGGGTGGTCTACCTGGCCGGCGACGCGGCGAGCTTCGTGACCGGGTCGGTGCTGTACGTGGACGGCGGCTGGACCGCCGGGGACGGCCGTTTCGACCCGCCGAATTGAGGTGAATAGCCCCGCCCCAATAGGGCAGCAGGCACGGGTCCCAAGAAAGGAGAGACCCAACCCATGAGTACGGCACGGAAATTAGCACCCGCGGGTATCGCGGCCGTGCTGGCGTTGACCATCGCCCCGGCGGCACAGGCCCAGACGGCCGCCGCCCCCGGGCCCGCCTCCATCGCCGTGTCCGGCCAGGCGCTGCACGCCTCTGCCCAGGACAAGGCGTACCTGCGGCAGGCGCACCGCGGGCACCTCGCTGAGATCGCGGCGGGCCGGGCCGCGCTGCGCAAGTCCCGTGACAGGGACATACGCGAGATCGCCTGGCGGCTGATCCGCGATCACCGCAGGCTGGACGCGCGGCTGCGCGACGTCGCCGACCGGCTGGACGTCCGGCTGCCCAGCGCACCGAGCGCCGAGCAACGGGCCGCCCTGCGTGACGTGACCGCCAGGTGGGGTCAGCGCTTCGACCGGGCATGGCTGCGGCTGCAGGCCGAATCCCATTACCGGTCGCTCCGGCTGGTTCAGGTCGAACTACGACGCGGCCATTCGCGGTGGGTCGAGGACCTGGCACGCGACAGCGCCCCCGTGATCCGGCACCACCTCCGCATGGTGCGTGCCGAACAGTAACGGCACACCCCAGGTGGGGCCGTGGCCCGCCCGACGCGGGCGGGCCACGGCCCCACGAGCCATCAGTCGCGGCCCTTCCGGGATCCCACGAAGTCGTACGCCGCCAGCGGCCCCAGCAGGCGCAACTCCACCCGATCCGCCCACCGGCCGGCGAACTCCTCCACCACTTGCTCCAGTTCGCCCTGCCGGTCCTTGTCCAGGAGGAGTGCCAGGTGGACGGCGTCCTCCTCGTGAGACGGCTCCCGCACCGCGGACAGGACGCTCACCGGCTCGACGGCGTCGAGCAGCGCCCGGGTGTCGGCCTCGCGTTTGGCCGAGATCCAACTCTCGACCAACTGCCCCAGCCGGATCCGCGCGTCGCGCGCCGCGTCCTCGCCCAGGTCGCGGATCTCCTCGCGCAGTCGCGCGGCCTCGGGGATCTGCTCCAGCACCTCTCGCAGCATCGTCGGCTCGACGTAACGGCCCTTGACGACGTACTCCGCCCGCCCCTCCATCTCCTTCAGCGCGGCGAGGAACTCATCGTGATGAGGGGCCAGCAACTCCTCCACGAGGGCTTCGGGGCTGGTCAGAACCGCACCGAAGCGGAGCGGCAGCACCGGGACCTCGGCCGCCGTGGCGTCCAGCAGCCCCTCGTGCCGGAGGAGATCGTCGGGCGTGCCCAGCGGGTGATCGAGGGGGACCTCGCTCACCAGCGCGGCGATCTCACCGTGCCGGATGACCTTGACCTCTCCCGGCTCATCGCCCACGCCGCGAGCGTCCTCGGCCACCTCGACGTCCTCGGGGATCAGGCCGTACACGTACACACCGGCGTCTGGGCCGGAGGCGACCGCCTCCGGCTGCGTGGCGTGCCGCACCGAGCCGGTCATGCCCGCCGGGCGGCCGGCCTGCGGCGCACCGGCCGCGAGGCCGGCTCCTCCGCGTGAACCGGACGCGCCGGACGCTCGGCACGCTCCCTCTGCGGACGCTCGGCACGCTCTCTCTCCGGACGCTCGGCACGCTCCCTCTGCGGACGTTCCCGGACGGCCTTTTCCTCCTCGGCCTCTTCCTCTTCGGCTTCTTCCTCGGGTCCGGCCTCTTCCTCAGGCTCCTCTTCCTCAGGCTCTTCTTCCTCTTCGGCCTCTTCCTCAGGCTCCTCTTCCTCGAGTTCGGCCTTTTCCGCCGGCTCCTCTTCCTCTTCCTCTTCCTCGAGCTCTTCTTCCTCGGGCTCCTCTTCGGCCTCTTCCTCCGGCTCTTCGGCCTCAGCGGCCGCCTCCGGCTTCTCTTCCTCTTCCGCGCGTTCTTCGGCCTGCTCCTCCCGAAGACCGGTCTCGTGGTCCTTGACGACCTTGCTGTCGTGGATCTCGCCGCGCCAGCCGCCCTTCGCCATCTCGTCGGGGTGCAGCATGGTCGCGGTCACGACGTGCCGCGCGAAGTGTTTGAGCTCCAGGCGTGCCCGCCTGCCCTGCGCCCGCCACATGTTGCCCGTGCGCTCCATCAGCCCCTGCGGGTGATACTCGAGCACGAGCATGACCCGGGTGAGGTCAGGCGCGATCTCGTGGAACGTCACAGAGCCGTCGACGTGGCCCTTGTTCCCCTTGGACCGCCAGATGATCCGATGGTCGGGCACCTGCTCGACGATCTGCGACTCCCACGTCCGATGCGACCAGAAGACCTGCGCCTTCCACCGGAGCTTGTCGTCGGACGCCTGCTCCACGGTCTCGACCTTCTTCATGAAGCTCGGGAAGTCCTGGAACTGCGTCCACTGGTTGTAGACGACCCGTACCGGTGCCCCGATGTCGACCGTCTCCACGATGTTGGTGAGCTTCAGCTTCTTGCTCTTGTCCTTCTTGCCGCGCTTGAACAACCCTCCGAACGCTCCCTTGATCGCCCCCTTGAGTCCGCCCTTGAGTCCGCCCTTGAGTCCACCCTTGACGGCGCCCTGCGCGACTGATCCGCCGTCTCCCGTGAGCGTGGACACGAGACCCGATCCGGTTCCCTCCGCGTAATCTGTCAGCCGGCCGGTCGCTCCCTCGACCCGCTTCGTCAAGGAGATCAGCGACCGCTCCGCCATGGCCTGGGCCAGGTTCCGCAGCTCGTGCGTCAGCCGATCCGTCGGAAGCTCCCGCATGGCGTCCATCTCCGGCTTGACCTTCGTCTCCTGAGCCACCTCGTTCACCCCCGGTCCCTGCCGGCCATGCGCGGCCTGCGCCTCGTCTTGGCCACGGGCTCTTCTTCCTCGCGCTCCTCTTCCTCGTACTCCTCCTCGCCGCTTTCCGCTCCGGACATGGAGGGCACGCGCAACGCTTCGGCGCGATCGTGGACCTTGGCGCTGAGCGTTTCCATCTGCCTGCTCGTGGCGGCCACGGCGGCCGCTTTGCCGGCCTTCGTCAGGTCGCCGCGCAGGCGTTCGAAGGCCTCCTCCATCTCGGGCGACGCGCCGAGCGTCGTCAGCGCCTGCTCCAGCAGGCCGCCGCCACCTCGTCGCATTCGTCCGGCCACGCCGGCCGCCACCAGTGTGGCCGCCAAACGCATTTTGTGGCGCCTGCCGAGGTAGTAGCCGGCCGCGATGGCCAGCGCCAGGCGGATGTTGTCTTTCATGATTCCTGCTCCTCGTTCTCCTGCCTCGCCTCGACGGGGATGCTGTGCGCTGAGAAGCGATCGCAAGAGTGCCGCTGGGGAAGGGAGCAACTCCCGCCCCGCCATTGACGTGCCCCACCTACCCTCCGAACTGGACGAACAAACACATAAGGGACAACAATGGCTTTAAAGGGATTTTTGCGACATGTAGCGGTCTTCGTCGGCTCTTCGGGCAGGAGAGACCGCACATGAGCCGCAATCAGGTGGAGGCCGACATGGCTCGCAAGGACAAGGCCAAGGGCAAGGCCGAGGAGGCCAGGGGTGTGGCCAAGGAGCGTCTCGGAGACGTCACCGGCAACGAGTCTCTGCAGGCCAAGGGGAAGGCAGAGAAGGCCAAGGCCGCTCTCAGGCAGGCGAAGGAGAAGGTGAAGGACGCCTTCAGGAAGTAGCGTCGTTCGCACCGGCGAGCGGCATCGACGGCCGGCCGGCCTCGACGCCGCTCGTCCCGGTCACCTGGACTTGGCGACGTGGATGGCGAACTGGGTGCGGTCCCGCGTCCCCGCATCTCACGTCCGTGGTCCGGCCGGTTTCCTGCCATCCGTCCCCGGTGGGCAGGCCGATGCCCACGCGTTGTCGATGGTCATGAAGATCCCCCCGTGTCCGGGAACACTGTGGCGCTCGGGAACACGTCGAGGTACGCGGGCGCGTCCTCGCGGCCGGTGGCGGCGAGGATCGCGTGGGCCACGGCGCGGCTGAACGCGTCCGCCGCGGCCGCGAGGACGTCCTGGAATGCGTCCTGGGCGGGAGCGGGGCGGGCGCAGGTGGCCAGGCCGAAGATCGTGTCGCCGTCGGTCATGGTGTGGGCCGGTCTGATGGCCCTGGCCAGGCCGTCGTGCGCGACGGCGGCCAGCTTGCCGCACTGGGCCTTGGTGAGGGTGCGGTCGGTGGCGACCACGCCGATGGTGGTGTTGAAGGACGGGGCCTTCCGGGGATTCCAGGCTTCGACCTCGTGGCGCGCCGGAGGGTGGAGGTGGCCGAACTCGCCCGGGAGGCCGTAGCGGGCCCCGGCCAGGGTGCCGTCGGCGGGGTCCAGGACGGAGCCCACGGGGTTGGCGACGGTCAGGGCGGCGACCGTGGTGCCGTCGGGCAGGACGACACTGGCCGTCCCCACGCCTCCGGCCAGCCCGCCCGCCGCCGCCCCGGTCCCGGCCCCGATCGACCCGCTCGCCGCCGGTGGCGCCGTCTCCTGAGAGAAGGAGGGTGAGGAAGACCGCCCGCCGTCCGAAGGTGCGGTCCGCTGAGGGTGAGGGAGGACGTGGACGTTCCCGCCGTCCGGAGGCGCGGCCCCTCCGGGAGGAGGGGTGGTGGCGGCGTCATAGGAGGCCATGCCGAGGGACGCGTCCGGGACGGCGCGGAACGAGCCGCCGCGGCCCAGGTCGAAGATGACGGCGGCCGGGACGATGGGCACCACGCCGCCGCTCACCGGGTAGCCGATGCCCGCGTCCGCCAGCCGCTCCATCACCCCGCACGCCGCCGCCAGCCCGTATGCGCTCCCGCCCGTCAGCACCACGGCGTGCACCCGCTCCACCAGGTTGCGCGGGTCGAGCAGTTCGGTCTCCCGGGTCCCCGGGGCGGCGCCCCGCACGTCCACCCCCGCCACCGCGCCCCCGGCGGGGGCGAGGACGACGGTGGTGCCGGTGCGGTGGCCGCCGCCCACCCGGTGGACGTGGCCGACGCGCAGCCCCGCCACGTCCACCAGCGAGTTCGTCGGACCAGGGCGGGCCATCAGTGGTCACCGCCGAGGAAACGCCGGGCCGCCTCGGCGAACACCCGGGTGCAGCGGACGATCTCGTCGACCTCCACGTACTCGTCCGCCTGGTGCGCGATCCACTTCCCGCCGGGCCCGTACACGACGGACGGGATCCCGCCCCAGTGCGTCAGCACGGTCCCGTCGGTCGAGCCGGGTACCCCGCCGTACACCGGCTCCTCCCCCGTGACGGCCCGATGGGCGGCGGCCAGCGCGGCCACCACCGGGTCGGACACGGGTACGTCCACCGGCGGCCGGTCCACCAGCACCGACACCTCGGCGGCGATCCCGTCGTGGGAGGCCAGCGCGGCCACCCGGTCGGCGATGTCCTTGTGCTCGGCCCCGGGGATCGTCCGCACGTCCACGAAGACCGAGGCGACCGCGGGGATGACGTTGACCTGCGGCTCGGAGCCGGCCTGGAGCACGGTCGGCGTCACGTACACCTCGCCGAGGTGTACGTGCGCCGGGTGGCGCCGCTGCAGCTCCTCCTGCAGCGCCCGCAGGCCCACCAGCAGCGGGCCCACGGCCTGGATGGGGTTGCGGCCGTGCTGCGGCATCGCGCCGTGCGCCATCTTGCCGGCGAGGTCCACCCGCAGCCGCAGCGCGCCCTTGGCGACCGCGCAGATCTCGCCGGCCTCCGGCTCGGCCACGATCGCGCCGTCCACGCCGGCCGCCAGCCCTTCGGAGACGAAGTGGTGGGCGCCGAGCATGAGACCTTCCTCGTCGGCCGGCGCGCACACCTTGATCCGCCCGGGGAACGGCCCGGCCAGTTGCAGGGCGCGGGTGGCGTACAGGGTGGCGGCCAGGCCTGACTTCATGTCGGCGCTGCCCCGGCCCCACAGCTTCCCGTCGCGGATCTCCCCGCCGAACGGGTCCACGGTCCACGTGGACAGGTCGCCCTCGGTGACGACGTCCGTGTGCCCCTCGAACATCAGCGTCGGCCCTTCCCCGCCGCCGCCCTCGACCACGGCGATCACGTTGGGCCGGTCGGGCGCCACCTCGTAGACGGCCGGCTCCCAGCCCCATTCCCGCATCTTGGCGGCCACCAGCTCGGCGGCGAGGCGCTCACGCCTCCCCGGGTCGTTGGTGCTGGGGATGCGCACCAGCGCCTGCGTGAACTCCACGACTCCGTCGGCATCGACGTCGATCACAACAATCCCTCCAAGGTGGGTACGGCCTGCGCACGTGCCGCACCACGGACAGGTCGTGCGAGACGAACACGAGCGTCAGCCAGAACTCGCCGACGAGGCCGGCCGGCAGGTTGAGTATCTGCCCTCGTACGAATACGTCCAGGGCGCTGACCGGTTCGCCGGCGGGCAGCCCCGACCGCGTCCAGCGGCTCGGCAGCCGGTCGCCGGCCGGGAGTCCGATGCGCCTCACGTCCTGCAGCCTCCTGGCCAGTGCACTGGTCGGACCAGTAGGCTACGCACATTGCCAGTCAGCGGCCGTTCCGGTCAAGAGGCGTACACGCCTGCACAGTCGATGTCCACCGGCGCGGCGCTGCGGACGCTTCTGGAGTGATTTGCCCCACAGGGTGTTATGTTTTCCCACGTGGCGCGCGATGGGGACGGGCTGGCAGAGGCCTTTCTGCGCGAGCCGCGCCGCTATACCAGCCACCAGGTCGCCGAGATGGCGGGAGTGCCGGTCTACCGCGCGCGGCGCTTCTGGCGTGCCCTCGGGTTCGCCAACGTGGCCGACGACGCGGTCGAGTTCACCGACTCCGACGTCGAGGCGCTCAAGACGCTGCTCGGCATGGTCAGCTCGGGCATCTACGACGAGGAACACGTGCTGCTGATGGCCCGCTCCCTGGGGGCGGCCACGGCCCGGCTCGCCGAGTCACAGGCCGAGCTTGGCGTCGAGGTGCTCGACCAGGCCGGGGTGCCGCTGGCCGACCGCACGCGGGCCTGGCGCAGGCGGGCCGAGCGGGTGGTGCCCGACCTGGCCAAGCTGCTGGTCTACGCCTGGCAGCGGCAGCTCGCCGCCGCCGCGGGCCGCATCGCCGACCAGGACATGAGCTCGGTACGCCTGGCCGTCGGCTTCGCCGACCTGGTCGCCTTCACCCGGCTGAGCCGGCAGATCACGGGCAGCGAGCTGGCCCGGCTGATCGACAGGTTCGAGGGGCGCTCGGCCGACATCGTCACCTCCACGGGCGGGCGGGTGATCAAGACGCTCGGCGACTCCGTGCTGTTCGTGGCCGAGAAGTCGCACGTGGCGGCCGAGATCGCGCTGCGGCTCATCGAGCTGCACGCGCGTGCCAAAGGCCTGCCCGAGCTGCGGGTGGGGCTGGCGTCCGGGCCGGTGATCTGGCGGATGGGCGACGTGTTCGGCACCACCGTCAACCTGGCCAGCAGGCTCACCGCACTGGCGCTGCCCGGCACGATCCTGGCCGACCCGGCGCTGGCCGAGGAACTGGAGGGCGACCGGGCCTTCCTGCTGCGGCCGGTCAGCCGGTTGTCGGTGCGCGGGCTGGGCGAGCTGGCGCCGTTCACGGTCGTCCGGGCAGGCGCCACCTGACGGATGCGTGCTACTCGGCCGGCTTGAGGCGTTCGGCGATGTACAGCCAGGCGCTGACGTCGGAGGCGGTGAAGTGGCGGATCGCCCAGTCCACCTGACGCAGGCTCATGTGCGCCCAGCACACCGCGTTGACCGTGCCCGGTACGCGGGACAACAGGCCGGGGGCGCGGTTGGCCAGGTCGAACCGGAGCGTGACCAGGTCGAAGTCGGCATCGCCGCGCGTCGCGCCGTCCCAGTCGATCACGCCGGTGACCGTGCCGGCCTCGTCCACCAGGACGTTCTCCGGATGGAAGTCGGTGTGGACGAGGTCGTCGCCCTCCAGCGTGTCCGGGAAGGCCCGGCCGATCTCCTCGATCTGGTCGAGCAGGCGGCGGGTGCGGCTGTCGTAGGCGCGCAGCGAACCATGCAGGCAGAAGCCGGGCCCGTCCGCACGCAGATGCAGCCGGAGCGCGGGCAGGTCGGCGCGCCCCGCGAGAACGCCGCGGCAGCGCCGGTTGATCTCGACCATGGACCGGACGGTCCGAGCGTCCGGCTCCCGCGGGGTGACGCCCGGCAGCAGCTCTTGGACCACGACCGGCGGGTGGACGAGCTCGTACGCCGGGGCGGGGATGCCGTGGGCGCGGGCCACCGCGAGCAGCGGGCCGACGTCGGGCCCGCGGGTGAGGACGGAGCGGTGCCCGTCGGGCCAGCGCACGTAGGCGGCCCCGACCTGGCCTCCGGGACAGGGGCCGTCGTAGGCGAGCGGGACGGGGAGATCCCGCAGATGCCGCCCGACGTCCAGCTTGGGCACGGGTGGAGGTATCACGGTTGCCAGATCATAGCTCCCGATCCGGCGGATCTCATGACCGCAGAGGCGGGTTGTTACTGCGCCGTCTTCGGATACAGAAGGACCTCGGCACCATGCAAGCGTTTGTTGCCCTGTTCAGGAAGCAGCTTGGCGTCGCAGGTGACCAGTGGCATCTCAAGCGCCTCGGCCAGCACGATATAAGCAGCATCGTAGGGGGTGAAGTTGTGGCGCAGCTCCCAGATCCGATCTATCAGCCCTGTGACCGGCTGAAGCTGAATCCACGTCTCGGCATAGAGTTGCCTGGCCTCCTCGGCCACCTGCGCGTCCAGCTTCTTGCCGAGCGCAAGTCCGCGAAGCACCGACGCGAACTCCAATTCCAGCAGATGAGGAGCATGAAGATCTCCCGACTCCAACGCCCCCAGCAGTTCGTCATCGGGAGTGCTGGACGTGTACGCCTCGACCAGCGCTGAGGAATCGACGATCATTCAGCGCCACCCATGGCATCGCGATCCCGCCCGGCCCGTACCACCTCGACGATCTCCTCTGTGGAAGGAGTAACGGCTCCACGCTCGCGCCGGGCCGCTCCGCGCTGGCGGGCACGCCGGATCACATCAGCGTTGCTGGGCCTTCTGGCGATCATGGCTAGCTGCTGCCCCGCATAGGCCGACAGCGACATGCGTGCCTCGACCGCGCGCTGTTTCAGGGTTTCAATGACATCGTCGTCGACATCGCGAATGTAGATGATCCCAGACACATCAACATGCTAGCAAAGTGCGAATGCCCGCCCCGTCGGGGTCAGCCGCTCGCCGGCAAGCCAGCTCATAACGTCACGGATACACGGCGTGCGAGTGCCCGCAGTCCCGACAGGTTGCTGTGCCGGTCGCGATGCAGCAGGTCCTCAATGACTCGTCGTGGGCTCGACCGGCGTACCTCGGCGGGCGCGATTTTCTCGGCGACCAGCAGGGCGCGGACAGCTCTGTCCGTCTTGCCCCACAGCGTGTACGCCTCTGCGATCCCTATGTAGTAGCTCGCGCGCCGCTCCACGGTTGGGATCTCGTCAGGGGTGACATGCCGAGCGTGGTCGATGGCCGTTCCTGCGTCTCCGAGGATGATGGACACACCGATTCGGTACGTCATCACATGCCCCGCCGACAGAACGAGCTTGGGCGCGTGCTGGGCCGCCTCGTCGGCCTCTTCCAGCATGCTCAGGGCGCTGTGCCGATCCTCCAACCGGGCGGCGGCGATGGCACCAGTTGACATCAGGGCTCCGTACGCACCCCGCGCAGCGGGAGTCACCTCGGGCAGATGAGGGCGCAGCAGCTCGGCGGCACTGGCGGTGAGGTCGCGAGCCTTGCGGTAGTCGTCAGCACGGTGGAAGAGACTGACCATGTCTCGTCGCGCCTCGGCGATGGCGCGGAGGTCGCCGCTCACTCTCGCCGCCTGCTCGGCTTGGTGCGCCGCCACCCACGCATACGGCGGAGCGGACAGCTTGATGAGCGTCCGGGCGGCCAGGTGGTAGACCTGCGCGGCCAGCGCGTGCCCTGCCGGGTCGGCGGCACTGCGGGCAACGGGTATCAGCTCGGCGAGATCATCGGCCAGGCCCTGATAACGGGCCGCGGTGAAGTCGCGGCGCGCGCGGGTGACCGCACGAGCGAGGTGCGCGGGCACCAGGGTCGTGACCTGGGCGGGCGCGTCTGGAACCAGAGCATCACGAAGCCGCGAGACAGCATCGGCACTCGGGCTCGGCTCAGCCAGAGCGGGCGCGACCAGTGCCGTGCTCGCGCTCTTGAGGAACGTACGCCGTTTCGTTGTCTCACCTCCTGCGCTTGACCTGAGCATAGGCTTCTCACCGAACTCACTCACCCATGCCTCGACGAGCTTGCCGTTCGCGCCCAGAGCCTCGTCGGCGAGTTCCGCCAGCAGCCGCTCGGGGCGCCGAAGGCCCCTTTCAACGCGGCTCAGGTACCCCTTGGAGTAGTGGGTGGCACGGGCGAGCCCTGACAGTGACACCTTGCGGCGTTCCCGCCAGTGTCGCAGTTGCTCGCCGAATCCCATCGTTGCCTCTCTCCGTTGCCTGTTGCCCCGTCCAGGCAACCTCTCGATCTACGGGCACACAGCGGAACATGCTTCACGGTAGCTGCACAACTACGACCAGCGACAGCTACTCGGAGAAAGCCGATGACCGACGCCGATCTACACGCCCTTGTTCAAGGCACCGGCCGGAACGTGCTCAGCGTCGTGGCGCAGGCGACGCTCTTGCAAGTCAGACCTGAGGGGCTCGATGTGATGGAAAACGTGGCACAAGCGCCGCCTGCTGACAAAGTGGCCGTCGAGATCAACGGCATGGTCATCTACGTGCCCCCGAACGCGCTGAACGTCTACCTCGTGCAGGCTCACGTCAACTCGGTGAAGCCTGAGGAGGTTTCGGGGGCGATTCTCACGACGGATCTCATGTTCGCGTGGACGTGGCTGATCGAAGGGCTAGCCGAGGGCGGTTGGGGCGAAGTCGTCGCCTTCGATGTGGCGCTCAAGACCTGCCCACGATGGTCGCAAAACCTGGGCCGGATCGACGGGCCGACGACATACCTGAACCGTCTCCGGCACACGGCGGTCGGCAGCGGGCCGGAGCGGTGGGCATGACCGCCGTCTCCGGGACAATCGCCGCGGAGTGGAGCCCGTACGATTTCCGAAGGGTGCCGCGATCACGGGTGAGGGATTTCGCCACGCGCGGGAACGTGGAGTACGAGCTGTGCATTGAAGGTGGGAGCGACGTGATCCGCCGGACGGAGCATCACGAGTCCGGCGAGCCCACGATCATGGAGACCGGGCGCGACAGGAGGCGGCTGGACGTCCTCGATCTCTGGAAGCTGATCGTCATGGGCGCCGTGAGCTAAACGATCTCCACCAACGCGATCCTGAGCGCGATCACGGATGAACCGGTGAGCTCGGCAGCCGTCCACGCCTGGTCTCGCTCGCATGCGGTGCTCCAGGGGTCGAGTCATCTTCGCGGCAGACGGCCGGTCGCCAGGCTCGCGCCCGCCGAACAAGGACCTCCCCGGGAAGCCGGCGACGCGCTCGCCCGTCAGCCGTACAGTTGCCCGTCGCCGGGCCACGAGCACTCATCGGGTTCGTCGTCGGCGCAATGGCCGGCGACGCGCACGATGTACATGGTCTTGACATAGTCCTGCTTCAGGAGCTTGCGCAGAAGCGCAGGATTCTCCGCATGCTGAATGTAGGCATGAATCCTTCCGGCCCGTGCCGCCTCATTCAACCGGGCAAGGCCCAGCCCGAAGTGCTGAAGCGCGGGTTCGTCGGACGGCAGCAAGGAATCCACCCAATGACGGAAGTCTCGCGTGACCGCGTCGCCGTCGCCTCCGCATACGTGGCAGAACAGGCCGACCCGGCTGTCCCAGTAAACCGGCGTCCCGCCGAGCGCGGGGGAGAAGACCCCGTTGTTCACGGGCAGATGCTTGCGGCCGCGGATTTCGTCCGCCGTCAAAGGCTGCGTCAATTCCACGACCGCCGTGACCTCCTTGGTGCGGCTCGCCTGCTGTAAAGCGGCGTCGACGTCCTCTTTTGCCGACCCGCCGCGCTGCCCGACCCGGCGCAGCGCGGCGGACAAAGCCTGGGATTCGGGGGTGTCGAGCCGCCGGACGGCCGCTTCAAGCGGAACCGGCTCGCGGTCGCCGCCGATCGTGCAGGAGAAACCTCCCGAGTCCCGGTCCTGGCGGATACCGAACGCCGCGACGGCGCCGCTCGATTCCCCGTTGGGCGAGGCGTGCAGGTCGATGGCCATCTCGTCCGGCCGCCGCTCGAAGGCATAGTCGCCGGAG
Organism: Nonomuraea sp. NPDC049480; assembly: GCF_044465905.1. Taxonomy (NCBI): domain Bacteria; kingdom Bacillati; phylum Actinomycetota; class Actinomycetes; order Streptosporangiales; family Streptosporangiaceae; genus Nonomuraea; species Nonomuraea sp. NPDC049480. The sequence goes on along the minus strand of NZ_JBITMD010000006.1, from coordinate 87,280 downwards.
CCCACGACGTACTCAGGGTGAGACGCACGGAAGGCGTTGGCCATGACATATCCGAAGTGATCGATGTCCGTGTACCGGGGAATCGAGTCCGCGGCGCCGCACGCCATCAGCAGCACCGAACACAATCCTGCCGTCATCGCTATTCCGCGCACTTTCGGCATCACACCTTTCCTTGATGGGCCCGGGACGGGGCGCGGGGCCCGCGCCCCGTCCCGGATCGCTTGTATCAGAGGCTTCTGAGGCAGTTCTTCGTCAGTGAGCCGGCCTGCGTGCCGTTGGGCACCGCCCAATTGCAGGAAATGCCGACCCGCTCTTCTTGATAGGTCTTCTCCTTACCGTCCTTGTCGGTGTAGTACGCGAAGGTGAGATGGCCGGTCAGCTCCGATCGGTAGGCCATGATCCTGCAGTTGCCCAGGACATCCGCGCACTCGCCCCGCCCGAGATAAGGGTCGAAGGTGACGGGCTTGTTCGCGTAGCCGCGCTTCCATTTGGCGGTAACGTTCTGGCAGATGTCATCCATCGACGTCGACACCTGGAAGCTGCCGTTGACGTCGCCTGCTCCCTGCCTCCCCTCGAATCCGAGCCTGAACCCGATCGTGGACGTCGTGCTCTTCTTCGCCACCTTGAAGCACAACGTGGAGGTGATCGAAGCCGAGGAGTTCTTCAGAATGTACTTGCCGAGCGCGTTGGTCCAGCTCGCCGTCGGCGCGTTGAGACCGGTGCCCCAGCTACGACCCCCTCGGGTAGAACTTCATGGCGTTCCTGACCGGGTCGAGTTTCCACTGGACCACGTTGTTCGAGCACGAACTGGGCGAACAGTTTGGGAACGGCTCCCAATGGGAGGCCATCGCGATGCCGAGAATCCAGTTCTTCTGCAGCGATATCGAACTGAAGCCGTACTGCCAATGCTTGTCGCTGGCGGGCGGGGACGGAATATCGGCCACCGCGGCGCCGGACTGCCTACCGTCGCTGTTCTGTGCAGACGAGGCCGTCGGCGGACCGCTGCTGTCCCAGAGATACGCGACGTCCGGCGGGCGGGTGATCAAGACGCTCGGCGACTCCGTGCTGTTCGTGGCCGAGAAGTCGCACGTGGCGGCCGAGATCGCGCTGCGGCTCATCGAGCTGCACGCGCGTGCCAAAGGCCTGCCCGAGCTGCGGGTGGGGCTGGCGTCCGGGCCGGTGATCTGGCGGATGGGCGACGTGTTCGGCACCACCGTCAACCTGGCCAGCAGGCTCACCGCACTGGCGCTGCCCGGCACGATCCTGGCCGACCCGGCGCTGGCCGAGGAACTGGAGGGCGACCGGGCCTTCCTGCTGCGGCCGGTCAGCCGGTTGTCGGTGCGCGGGCTGGGCGAGCTGGCGCCGTTCACGGTCGTCCGGGCAGGCGCCACCTGACCGGCCACGCCGCCCGTCGCAAGATGCCGGAGATCCACCCCACCGACTCGTCCCGTGCCGGCCGGGATACGGCCCGGCCTCTGCCGCGGGCGGTCTTCGTACGGTTCAAAGTGGCTTGACACATGGGCAACCTGGCGTCGCACTCGATGCGTCACTACCGTCAGCAGGCTTCGACGGGAGGCATCCACTTGGCGGATAGGGCGATATTTCTAGACTTTGTGGTCGCGAGGTCCGACCGGCTGTTACGCACCGCGTACCTGCTGACCCGTGACTGGGGCACGGCCGAGGACCTGCTGCAGGAGTCCCTGGCCAAGGCGTGGTTCGCGTGGCCGGGCATCGACGAGCCCGAGGCGTACGTGCGCAGGGTGCTGGTGACCACGTACACGTCCTGGTGGCGGCGCAGGTGGCGCCGAGAGTTGCCCAGCGCGGACCTGCCCGACGAGGCCGCGCACGACCGGCACGCCGGGCCGGGCGAGGAGCTGTGGCAGGCGGTGGGCCGCCTGCCCGCCCGGCAGCGCGCGGTGATCGTGCTGCGCTTCTACGAGGACCTGCCGGTGGCGGAGGTGGCCAGGGTGCTCGGCTGCCAGGAGGGCACGGTCAAGAGCCAGACCGCCAAGGCGCTGGCCAAGCTGCGAGTGGACGAGTCGATCGTGAAGGAGCTGCACCGATGACCGTGCAAGACCTGCGTGACGTCCTGCGGGAGCGGGCCGGAACGCCGTCGCCCGCGAACCCGCGCCGCCACGACCAGGTCCGCGCCCGCATCCGCAGGACCCGCCTGCGGCGGCGGATGACGGCGGGGGCCGCGGTGGTGGCGGCGGTCGCGGCCGGGGTGAGCCTGATCCCGGGCGCGACGGAGCAGCCGCCTGAGACGACCGCGGCGGCCAAGCCCATGCCCGCACTGCCGGAGTCGTTCGCCTCCGGCGACGGCACCGAGTACCGCCGGCTGGCCACGCTCACGATGAAGGCGAACGGTCCGGAGAAGGTGTCGGTCACCGTGCCGGTCTCCGGCAAGCCGATCGACGTGGCCGGGCTCTGCAGCGGCAGCCCCGGCATCGTCACTCCGAGGGTTTCCGTGAACGGCAAGCACACGGGTTTTCCAGGCTTCGGGCCGTGCTTCGAGAAGAACAAGATGCGGCTGCACCCCCTCGTCGTGCCCAAGGACGCCACGGAGGTCACGGTGGAGTTCGACACGAAGACCTCCGGCTGGGGGTGCACCGTCGCGAAGAAGGGCGGACCTTGTGTGTCGGTCAAGCCCAAGCGGGGCGACTGGGGGCTGGCCGTCTACGAGTGGACGCCGCCCACCGAGCCGGTCGACCCGGGTCCGCTCCGCGACTTCCCCGGCAAGCTGGGCGGCATGAAGCTGGGCGACACAGTGTCCGGCATGTGGGGGGAGGACACAACCTTCACCCTTGTGGTGGAGAGCACGAGCGGGAAGATCGGCCTCGAGCAGCTCTGCACGGGCGATCTGGCACCGCGGATGTGGTTCACCTACAAGGTCAACGGCAAGGGTGACCCTTCGGTGAAGGGCTGCGCCGTCTGGGAGGAGGGCCCGTACCCGATGGCGATGAGCGAGTTCGCGGTTCCCAAGGGCAAGCGGGTGACGATCACCGGGCGGGTGGGCATGTGGGGCGATCACACCAACCGCCCGGTCCGCTGGTCGACCGCGGTCTACGCAAAGTAGATCAATGTGATGGGACGCGCCGCGATCGAGAGCAGGCTGGTGGACGCCGACGCGCGCTTCGCGCTGGAGGCACGCTACGGGCACTTCACCGCCATGCAGGTCAGGGACCGGCGCGTGCGCGGGCTCGACCTGCACGTCGAGCGGCTGGAGAGCGCCAACCTGCACCTCGTCCGCCAGGCCGCCCGCGAGGGTTTCGACGAGGTGCTGCTGACCACCGCGGACGGGCTGATCAGCGAGGGCGCGATCACCAACCTGGGGGGCTTCGCGGGCGGCCGGCTGGTCTGGCCGGACGCACCGATGCTGCACGGGATCACGATGAGGCTGCTGGAGCGCATGGATGTGCCGCAGGGGCGCCGCCCGCTGAAGGTGTCCACTCTGCCGGACCTCGACCAGGTCTTCCTGTGCAACTCGCGCGGCGTGGCGCCGGTGGGCCGGGTGGGCGACGTCGAGTTGCGGCAGGATCGTGAGCCGATGGCGAGCGTGATCGGCTTTTATGACCGGGTGGCGTGGGATCAGCTGGATCGATCCTCGGGTGCGGATCCGGGCTGGGCGTGGCTTTTGCCCAGCAGGTCGGCGGCGAGTTGCCGGACCACCACGCGCTGGATCTTGCCGGTGGCCGTCTTCGGCAGCTCGTCCACGACCAGCACCTCGCGCGGGCGCTTGAAGGCGGCCAGGCCCTCCCGGCAGAACGCGACCAGCTCGGCGGCGTCCACCGCGCGGCCCGCGGCGGGGACCACGCAGGCCACCGGCTTCTCGAGCCCGTCGCCGTCGATGTGGGCCACCACGGCGCACTCCCCGACCGACGAGTGCTCCAGGAGCCTGGCCTCGACCTCCATGGGCGACACCCAGATGCCGCCCGCCTTGATGAGGTCGTTGGAGCGGCCCAGGCACCGGTAGAAGCCGTCCTCGTCGCGGATGTAGGTGTCGCCGGTACGCAGCCACTCGCCCTGGAACACCTGGCGGGTGGTGGCGGTGCGGCACCAGTAGCCGGTGGCGATCGAGTCGCCCTTGACGTACAGGTGGCCGGGCTCCCCGTCCGCGGCCGGGGCGCCGAAGTCGTCGAGCAGCCTGGTCTCGTACCCGGGCACGACCGTGCCCGAGCTGCCCGGCCGGACCTGTCCCGGCCGGTTGGAGACGAAGATGTGCAGGGCCTCGGTGGAGCCGAGGCCGTCGATGATGTCGACGCCGAACCGCTCGGTGAAGCGGCGGTAGATCTCGGCGGGCAGCGCCTCACCGGCCGAGACGGCCAGCCGTACGGACTGGAACGCGTCCGCGGGTGCGTCGGAGGCGAGCAGCGCCGCGAAGAACGTGGGGCCGGCGAAGAACAGCGTCGGCCGCTCCTCCATCACCCGCGTGATCACCCCGGCGGGGGTCGGCCTGGCCGGGTCGAGGATCGCGGTCGCGCCCGCGGACAGGGGGAAGAACAGCGAGTTGCCGATGCCGTAGGCGAAGAACAGGCGGGCGACGGAGAAGCACCGGTCCTCGGGCCGGATGCCGAGCACCTGGCGCCCGTAGGTCTCGCAGACGTCGCGGATCGCGCCGTGCCGGTGCATGGCGGCCTTGGGGGCTCCGGTGGTGCCGGAGGTGTAGAGCCACAGGGCCTGCGAGTCCCGCCAGCTGTCGTACGCGGGCCCGCCCGCCCGTCCGGCCGCGAGCACGTCGGACCAGAGCCGGGCCGGCGCCCCGGCGTCCTCCATCAGGATGAGCGTGCTCACCTCGGGGGCGCTCTGGACGGCCTCGCGCACGGCGGGCGCGAACTCGGGCGTGGCCACCGCGACCCGCGCCCGCGAGTCCCGGAACAGCGTGGCCAGCTCGGCGGCGTTGTACATCGTGGAGATCGGCACGGCGACCGCGCCCATCCGCATGACCGCCAGGATGGTGATCACCGTCTCGGGGCGGTCCGACATGACGAGCAGCACCCGCTCCTCCGGCCGGACGCCCAGCTCCCGCAGACCGGCGGCCAGCTCGGCGACGCGGACGGCGAGCTCGGCGTACGTGATGGCGCCCGTGGGCCCCGTCACCGCGACGTGATCGCCGCGGCCGGCCTCGACCTGGCGGTCCACGAGAAAGACGCTGGCGTTGAACGACTCGGGCATCATGGCCGTCCCCATCCCCAGGCGGACATTCGTAGGCGCATCCTCTACATAGATCGGATGTGGCGTCAACCGCTTGTAGCATTAAAGATGGACGTACTCGTAGTCGAAGGGTCGGCCGTTGATCCCGTTGCGCGGCGGCGCCACCCAGGCGGCGATCTTACCCGGCTCGTACACGGGCCGCATCAGCGCCTCGACGTGCGCCTTGTCGTCGGCCGTCGGCAGCCACCGATCCCTGCCCGCCGCCCAGGCCGCCTCGTCGAGGACACGCCCGTCCGGGGCGATGCGGTGCCCGGCGAACGCGCCGACCTTGCGGTTGAACCCGATGTGCGGCAGGTAGAGCGCGGCATCGAGGCCGTGCCCGGCGAGGATGCGGTTCCACCGGGTGACGCCGGTGGCGCAGTCGGCGATGTACTCGCCGCGCAGGTCCGCGTTGAGCGCCGTGAGCGCGGGCAGCCGCACGTCCACCAGCCGTCCGTGCTCGATCTGCGGCACGACCGCGTACGCCTCGGTGAGCACGTGGTCGTCCGCGCGCCGTTCCTCCTGCCAGCGGCCCTTGAGCCCGGCGGTGAAGTAGTTGGCCACATTGGTGGACGTCTCGCTGCCGAACAGGTCGACGCTGACGCTGTAGTGGAAGTTGAGGTACTTCTGGATGACGTCCAGCGGGATGCCGCCGTGCGCGGCGACGTCGTCGGTGTCGTGCTCGCGCATGAGCTGCGCCGTACGCTCCACCACCCGGTCCACGCCCGTGGTGCCCACGAACATGTGGTGGGCCTCCTCTTTGAGCATGAACTCGCAGGTACGGCTGAGCGGGTCGAACGCGGACTCCTTCAGCGTGCCGAGCTGGTACTTGCCGTCGCGGTCGGTGAAGTACGTGAACATGAAGAACGACAGCCAGTCCGGCGTCTCCTCGTTGAAGGCCCCCAGGATGCGCGGGGAATCCTCGCTGCCGGAGTTGCGCAGCAGCAGCGCGTCGGCCTCCTCGCGGCCCTCCCTGCCGAAGTAGGCGTGCAGCAGGTAGACCATGGCCCACAGGTGCCGCCCCTCCTCCACGTTCACCTGGAAGAGGTTGCGCAGGTCGTACAGCGAGGGGGCGGTCAGGCCGAGCCGGCGCTGCTGCTCGACGCTGGCCGGCTCGGTGTCGCCCTGGATGACGATGAGCCGCTGCAGGTCGGCGCGGTGCTCTCCGGGCACCTGCTGCCAGACCGGCCGGCCCTTGTCCTGCCCGAACGCGATGCGCCGGTCGGCGTCCCGCTCGGCCAGGAAGATGCCCCACCGGTAGTCGGGCAGCGCCACGTGGTCGAAGTGCGCCCATCCCGCGCGGCCGACGGAGACGGCGGTGCGCAGGTAGACGTCCTGGGTCGGCAGCGCCGGCCCCATCTCCGACCACCACTGCAGGAAGCGCGGCTGCCAGGATTCCAGCGCCCGCCGCAACCGGCGGTCCTCCGCGAGGTCGACGTTGTTCGGGATGCGCTCGGAGTAGTCAATGCCCGCCATGCTTCCAACTTCAACGGCGACCCGTCGCCGCGTCAAGGCTATGTAGTACGTGAGAAGTAGACGCGCATCGCGTTGCCGCCGAGCACCCCGCGGAGCGTGTCGTCGTCGAGGTCCAGGGCGGCCACGGCGCGGGCGTTGCGCGCCACGCCGGGGACGCCGGGCCAGTCGGTGGCGAAGATGAACTTGCGGGCCAGCCGCCGCAAGTCGAACCGCTGGTAGTAGTCGGGGAGCCGGGAGGGCGGCAGGCCGGACAGCTCGATCCAGACGTTGTCGTGCATGAGCGCCAGGAAGGCCGCCTGGTCGTACCACCAGCCGCGCCCGCCGTGCGCCAGCACCAGCGTGAGTTCGGGGAAGTCGCGCAGGACGGGATCGAGCAGCTCGGGCGCGGCCATGGCGTTCACCGAGCCGGGGAACGTGCTGGTGCCGCAGTGCACGACCACCGGGACGCCACGCTCGACGCACGCCTGGTAGGCCGGGTACAGCATGGGGTCGGCCGCCGAGAAGCCGCCGTGGACCGGATGCAGCTTGAGTCCCACGGCGCCCAGGTCCACCTGCCGGTGCACCTCGGCGGCGATGGGATAGTGCAGGTGCGGGTTGATGTTGCCCAGGAACGCGAACCGGTCCGGGTTGTGCTTGACGATCGGCAGCAGGTCCTCGACCGGCTGGATCCCGGTGGCCTTCGGGCTGTACTCGCACAGCAGGATCGCCCGGTCCACGCCCTCGGCCTCCAGCAGCGCGTCGAACGCCGCCGGGACGATCACGCCGTCGTCGTCGAAGGCCGATTGCCATCCGGGGGCTCCGTACTGCTCCGCCCACCGGGTCCAGGCGGGTTTGAGCGTGGACATCCTGGGCGGATGCAGGTGGGCGTCGATGAGCAGTCGTCCGTCGAGCATGCCTCCGACTGTATACAACTCTCTAACGAGCCATCAATGATTTGTAGACCAATCATGCTCCGCGAACGGGACACCGGCCAGGATCTCCGCGATGGCCGCGGCCGGGTAGGCGACCATGTCCGGAGGCAGGGCGGCCATGGGCCACCAGGCGATCTCCGAGCACTTGTGCGGCTCGGCGTTGTACGGTTCGCCGGTCCACTTCTCCACGGTGAAGAAGAGGCCGACGCGTTCGGGGGCGCGGTGCATGACGTGGGCGAACGTCAGGTCGGCCGGGTCGATCGTCACTCCGATCTCCTCGGCCGCCTCCCTGACGGCGGCGGCGGTGACCGATTCTCCCTCCTCCAGGTGACCCGAGGGCAGGTGCCACAATCCGTCGCCATAGCCGGTGCCCTCGCGGCGGGCCAGCAGCAGCTCGTCACCGCGCACCAGCATGACGTGCACGTCCACGATGGCCCGGAACCGGCCGGTCACGCCTCCGGCACCTCCTCGGCCAGGATGTGCCGCCACGTCAGCACGCCGTCCCGGGCCGCCGTCTCCGTCCTGTGTCATGGGACCAGTCTGACGGGAAACGTCGCAGCTCATCACCGGCGACGCTCTTGGTTCTCCTCGCCTGTGACCCGGCCCGTGTCCCGAGCCGGCCCGCCCAGCGTGCGGAGGCGGCCGTTGACGAGATGCCGAGCCCGCGTTGAGGCGGGAAATCCTCACAGCCGGCCGAGCGCGGGCGAAGCCGGTCCCAGCCGCGTGACGGTCACCGTGATCTCCTGGCGGCTGCCCGGTGGCCCCTGGTAGACGCCCTTGAGCGGCGGCACGTCCGAATAGTCCCGGCCGCGGGCCACCACCACGTGCGCCTCCCCCACATACGTCCGGTTCGTCGGGTCGAGCGGCAGCCACTCCCCCGCCCAGTACTCCACCCACGCGTGGCTCTGCCCCACGACCGGCTCGCCGATCTCGGCGCTCGGCCGCGGGTGCAGGTAGCCGGAGACGTAGCGGGCGGGCAGCCCGGCCGCGCGCAGCAGCCCCGCGGTCAGCTGCGCCATGTCCTGGCAGACGCCCTGCCCCAGGTCCCACGCCTCCTGCGCGGAGGTCTGCACGCCGGTCGAGCCCGGCATGTACTCCACCCGCGCCGCCACCAGCTCGCAGATCGTCCCGGCCGTCTCGTGCACGTCGCGGCCCTTCGCCTGGGTCCTGGCCAGTTCCTCCAGGTCGGCGTTCACGGCCGTCATCGGGGTGCGGCGCAGCAGCTCCTCCATCGACGGGTCGGGGTCGTAGGCGGTCCGCCTGGGCTTGCGCGGCCCGCCGGTCTCCACCCTGCTGACGGCCTCGATGGTCAGCGACCGGTGCGGCTCCGACACGTCGAACGCCTTCACCGTGGTCCCCCAGTAGTCCTCGTACGTGTAGACCGGCACGGACGGGGTGACCTTGATGCGGCTGGACAGCACGTGGTGCGCGGGCGTCATCCTGACCTCGTTGTAGGAGGAGTGAGCCTCGCCGTCGTACTCCGTGTGCGTCACGTGGGAGACCTTCACGCGCCAACCCATGCCATCGCCTCCCTGCGCTGGAAGAACCGCTTCGTTATCGCTTCTCCGGCGGCCGCGCACGCTTCCTGGAGGGTGCCGAGCAGCTCCGGGAGCCGGTCCTGGAGTTCGTCCAGGTCGGCGTACTCCAGCCCGGCGCGCACCCGCCCGATCGCGGCCTGCGCCGAGTCGGTCACGCCGGCCCTGGCCGTGTCGGGCGCCAGGGCCCGCAGGCACTTCTCCGCGGTCAGCAGCGAGTAGACCACCGAACGCGGGTAGAGCCGGTCGAGCAGCAGGAACTCCAGCACCTCGCCGTCCCTGGCGCCGTGGGTCCTGGTGAACGACTCGTCGGCGCCGCTGGCCTGCAGCAGCAGCCGCCAGTCGCTGGTGAGGTGCACGGCCAGCAGCCGGGTGGTCATGTCGACGCGTTCCAGGCTGCGGCCGAGCACGATGAAGCGCCAGCAGTCGTCCCTGCTCATCGTGGCGTCGGCCAGGCCGAAGAAGAGGGCGGCCCGCTCGCGGACGAACGCCAGGTACGCGTGCGGCGGCAACGACTCCAGGCCGGACAGGTGGTGCCAGGTGACGTTGAGGCACTCCCACACCTCACTGGACAGCACCTCGCGCACGCCGCGCGCGCTGTCCCGGGCGGACCGGACGGAGGACGCGATGGAGGCGGGCTCGTCCAGGTCGTAGGCCATCCGCCGGATCAGGGCCTGGGCGCTGGCGGGAGCCGCGGGATTCAGGCCGAGCACGGCGTACAGCGAGCGGGAGGTCTCCGGGTCGTCGAGCATGCGGTGCACGGACACGTCGAGCAGGCGGGCGGTGTCGTCGGCGCGCTCGACGTACCTGCCGATCCAGTAGAGCGTCTCGGCGATGCGGCTGAGCAGCGGACGGGTCATTGCTCTCCCTCCCATGCGGCGGTGCGGATGGGGCTCCACTGGGCGGCGCCGGCCGCGACCGGGAAGGCGGCGGCGGGTGCGGGTGCGGAGGGCTCGCCGAGCACCCAGGTGTCCTTGGAGCCGCCTCCCCTGCTGGAGTTGACCACGAGCTCGCCCTCGGGCAGAGCGACGCGGGTGAGCCCGCCGGGCAGCAACCACACGTCGTCGCCGTCGTTGACGGCGAACGGCCGCAGGTCGATGTGGCGCGGCGCGGGCCGCTCGCCGACCAGGGTGGGCGAGGTGGACAGCAGCACCGGCCGCTGGGCGATCCAGCCGCGCGGATCCTCGCGTACGGCCTCCCGCACGGCCGCCAGCTGCTCGGGCGTGGCCATGGGCCCGATCACGATGCCCTTGCCGCCGGCGCCGTCCACGGGTTTCAGCACCACCTTGGCGGCGTCGGCGAGCACCTGCTCGCACACGTCCGGATCGTCCAGGCGGTAGGTCTCCACGTTGGGCAGCAGCGGTGTCTCCCCCAGGTAGTAGTCGATCAGGTCCGGCACGTAGGTGTAGATCAGCTTGTCGTCGGCGACGCCGTTGCCCACGCCGTTGGCGATGGTGACGTTGCCGGCGCGTGCGGCGTTCACGATCCCGGGGCAGCCGAGCACGGAGTCGCCGCGGAAGTGCAGCGGGTCGAGGAAGTCGTCGTCGACGCGGCGGTAGACGACGTGGACCTGGCGGCGGCCGTACGTGGTGATCATGAAGAGGCGGTTGTTCTCGCAGACCAGGTCGCGGCCCTCGACCAGCTCCACGCCCATGAGGCGGGCCAGCAGCGCGTGCTCGAAGTAGGCGGCGTTGTAGACGCCGGGCGTGAGCAGCACCACGGTGGGATCGGTGATCCCCTCCGGGGCGGCCCCGCGGAGCGCGGCCAGGAGCCTGGCGGGGTACTCCTCGACCGGGCGGACGAACTGCTCGGAGAACAGCGTGGGCAGGGTGCGCGTCATGGCGAGCCGGTTCTCCAGCACATAGCTGACCCCGCTCGGGGTGCGGACGTTGTCCTCCAGCACGTGCAGGACGCCCTGCTCGTCGCGGATCAGGTCCGTGCCGCCGACGTGGACGCGGACGCCGTTGGGCGGGCGCCAGCCGTGGGCGACCCGATGGTAGTGGGGGCTGGAGTGCAGGAGCCGCCAGGGGACCACGCCGTCGTGCAAGACCTGGCGTTCGCCGTACACGTCGTCGAGGAACGCCTCCAGGGCGCGGATCCGCTGCCGCACGCCGCGGGTCACGAGGTCCCACTCGGCGGCGTCGATGACGCGCGGGACCAGGTCGAGCGGGAAGGGCCTCTCGACGCCCGCGTAGTCGAAGGTGACCCCGCGATCGGTGAACATCCTGGCGAGCTGGTCGGCCCTGGACCTCAGCTCGTGAGCGCCGAGCGGCTGGAGTGCCGCGAACAGCGCCTGGTACTGACGCCGGGGGACGCCCGGCCGCTCGAACATCTCATCCCACGCACCGGCCATGACATATGTATCAAAGATGTCCGCCATGCCCGGAATTTAGGAAATTTATGTTTCGGGCGATGGCGTCGTGTGTTACAAGCGGTGAGGTGTGAGCGAGCGCTCCAGTGAATCGGCCAGCCACAGGTGGGTGGAGCCGAGCGTGACCACCTCGCCGCTGACCTCGGTCACCAGCCGCCAGTAGCGGCGCATCCACGGCTCCCGGTCGTGCGCCACGTCGGCCAGCAGCCGGCGCCGGAACTCCGGGGTGTCGCCGCGGCCCCGCACGGACGCGTGCGCCGCCACGAACCGGTCGAGCTCGGGACCCTCGCGGGGCCGCTCCCCCGCCAGCACCAGGGGCTCGGCCAGCGCGCACGCCTCCCCGACGCCGGACATCAGCGCCTCCTCGTCGGAGATCAGCTCGATGTTGACGCGGGCCCGCTCCAGCAGGCGGCGCGTCAGCGACCGGTCGGCGGCCAGGGCGGCCAGCTCGGCGTACGCGACCACCTGCGGCGGGGTCGGCTCGATCGGCGGCTCGGGCACGGCCATGGCCACGAACGCGGCGAACATCTCCCCGGAGATCGGGGCCAGCATCGCCCGCCGCCAGAAGTCGACCACCACGTCGCGGGCGGCGGGCCCGCGCTCCACCGCCGCCAGCAGCTCCAGCCGGGCCGCCCGCTCGGCCGGGCCCGCCTCCTCGACCGCGCGCAGCGAGGCCCGCCGCCAGGCCAGGTCCGCCAGCCGGACGTCGAGCGCGGCCCGCTCGGCGGCGACGACCTCGCCGACGGATCGCTCGCCCCTGAGGACATGCCTGATCGAGGTCAGCCCGAGCCCGAGCCCGCGCAGCCGCCTGACCAGCCCGAGCCGCTCCACGGTCGCCGGGTCGAACCTGCGGTGGCCGCCCGTGCTGCGTATCGAGTCGATGAGGCCCTCGTCGCAGTAGAAGCGGATCGTCCGCACCGGCACGCCGGTCATCCTGGACAGGTCGCCGATCCCGAGCGTGTCTTCGAGCAGCACCCTTGGCCGAGCCGAGCCCGGCATCCTGAGATCGATGTCCTCGCTCCGCCGCGGATCGATCTCAGGCACTTGAACCTCCACCGGACTGGAGTTTCTACGGTACCGGCATGGACGTTCGAGAGGAGATCATCATGGCGTCGACGCTGGACGACGTGCGGCTCGAGGAAGGGCTGCGGGAGGTGGCCGCGGGGTTCGCCCGCGCGGTCGCCGGAGGGGATCCGGAGGCCGTCGTGCCGACCTGCCCGGAATGGCCGCTGCGCGTGCTCGTCGGGCACATCGGGCAGGCGTACGGGTATGCGGCCCGCGTTGTGCGCAAGGGCGAGGTCCCGCCCGTGCCCGACCCGTGGCAGGCCGAGCCGGGCGCGCCGGCCGGGTGGGAGACGTGGCTGCGCGAGAGCACCGAGGACCTGATCGGCGCGGTCAGGGAGACCGGCGCGGACACCGAGCGGTGGACGTTCCTGGGGCCGCGGCCCGCGCGCTTCTGGCTGCGGCGGATGCTGGCCGACACGGCCGTCCACCACTACGACGCGGCGGTCACGACCGGGGTGGCGTTCGAGATCGCCGGCGACCTCGCGGCCGACGTGTTCGCGGAGGGCGTCGAGATGCTGGCCGCGCCGGGCGCGGAGACGCTCAAGCCGGAGCTCGTCGAGCTGCGCGGCCGGGGCGAGCGGATCGGGGTGCGGCCCCGCGGCATGGACGGCTGGGTGATCATCAGGACGCCCGGCGGGATTCGGTACGAGCGCGGGCCGGTGGAGGCCGACGTGGTGCTGTCGGGTGAGATGGCCGACCTCATGCTGGTGTGCTCGCGCCGCCTTCCGCTCGACGACGAGCGGGTGGAGGTCACCGGAGATGGGGTGCTGCTGGAGCACTGGCTGGCCCGCATGGCGTTCTGAGCCCAGCTGACGCGCTCCTCCAGCAGCGCCTGCCGGGCCGGGTTGGCGGTCAGGGCGCCGACCTTGATGGCGGGAAACCGTAAGTCGTCAGGCCGGAAGCGAACGGGGACGCCTCCGGCCTGTCCACGAACGGTAAGTCCGCGGCCTGGCGGGTGACCGCGCAGAAATACCCGTCCGCACTGTGCTCTCCGCCATCGCGCAGGTTCTTCATGCGATGCGCTGCCAGGTGTTCTCCCCCTTGCGAGGTCGCGTGTCCGGAATCATTCGCCCGCGCACCGCGCAGGACATCGGCGGCCGGTGCTGTTTCCGGCACGCGGATTGTTGCGGGTGCCGGAATTTCCGCAACTGCGGACGGTGTATTCCAGCGGCACGCCGGATATTCATTTCCAAGTTTTGTGACCTGCGGGTTTGGTTGTCCGAATGGCTCTGGACAATGTTTGGACTATGAGCCGCTTGCCGTGCGGGAGTGCAGCCGGTCACAGTGATGCCGTTCCCCGTTCACGGAAACCGCGCCGAATCGCCGCGCGTGGTTGATGGGGACTCCCGAGCCGGAAAGCACAGAGGATTTCTTTGAAAGGAGATCCGATGATCGGACGAAAAGGGATCGCGGGGGTGGCTCTCGTAGCCGGGCTGACAGCGGCCCAGCTCATGACGGGGTCGGCAGCACAGGCGCGGACGGATGCCGCCGCCGGGGACAATTCGGCCGCCATGGCGCCGGGCTGGTCGGCGAAGCGGCAGCTGCTGATGGGGTACCACGATCGCTGCAAGGGCTGGTATCGGATCATCCCCCCGTACAGGAGCGGCAACCACATCAAGACGAGCCGGCAGGTCCACTGCAAGAAGGGCGAGTGGGGCCGCCAGTCCGTGGTCAAGACGAGCCTCCAGCAGTACCGCGGGCTCGGTTTATGGCGGACGAAGGCCACTGACACGGAGAAGAAGGGAAGAGACGCGTTCACGGTGACGACGACCGCTTCCTGGAAGTGCTCCGGCGGCAGCCAGCTCTACCGCAACCAGACGAAGGTGCACCTCTATTCCGTCCTGCGCGGCAGCAAAGCGAGGACCCTGCAGCAGCGAACGGATGAGCGTCGGATCCGGTGTTGATCCCGGGCCGGACCCAGCCCTGCCGAACGCCGGCCCTTGGCGCCCGTCAAAGCGCCAAGGGCCTTTCTTCCGAAGGAGTGAGCGGCGATGAGGTCGCGCGACAGACGTGTCCCGGTGTGGGGTGTGGTCGCCGGCGGGATCGTGCTGGTCGTGACCGTCGTGCTGGGGGCGACGGTCTCGATGGCGGCGGAGGAAACGTACGCGGACGTCAAGAAGCGGTACATCGCCGCCGTCGACGCGGTGTGCGAGGAAGCCTCCCGGCAGTCGGAGCTCCACGCCGAACAGCCTGCGAACCTGCGCGAGGAGGTGGACGAACTGCGCCGGGCATCGGAGTCGATGACCGGGACCATCGCCGCGATCGAGGCGATCGCGCCGCCCGGCGCCGACGTCGCGCGGATACGGGAGGGGTTCTACGCGCCCGCCCGGGCGCTGGCCGCGAGCGTGCGCGACTTCAGCGCAAGGGCGGAGGCGGCGATGCGCGCGGGCCGGGAAGGCGAGGCGAGGCAGGCGGTTGACCGGTCCCTGGAACCGGACGAGAACGAGAAGGCGCTGCGAACCTTCGCCGCGGAATACGGCTTCCGGGCGTGCGCGGGCGAGTGATCACGCCGCCCGGGATAACCCCCGGAATTCCGGAGCTATTTGGACAAATCCGGTAATCTTATTCGCTCTCAAGGTGTATCGCAGGCTGTGCCGAATCGTCGGCACAGCCGGGTGACGGCGCTGGACGGAGCAGGGGAGATGCCGGTATTGGATGGAGATGAGCCTGACTCGCGCTGGACGGAACGCGGTACGCGGCCAGGACGGAAGCCGGTCCGGCCGGATCCGGCCGCGGGGCCGGTGGCGGCGCTCGCGTACCGGCTGTGGGAGCTGAAGGCGGAGGCGGGTGACCCCTCCTTCGCGGAGATGTCGGCCCGGCTGGGCGCGGCGGCCTCGAAGTCGTCCCTGGCGGCCGCCGCCCGGGGGCAGGTGCTGCCGACCTGGGAGACGACGTGGGAGTTCGTCCGCGTCCTGGCGGTCGACCGGCTGGGGCAGGACGCGGAGGACACCAGGCGCGAGTGGCGCGGTCACTGGGAGCGGGCCGCGAGCGCCGCACACACCGAGACCGAGGCCCCGATGGCGGAGCAACCCCAGATACCTCCCCAGGCCCGGCCGCCCCTTGCCAGGAGGCCGGCCGTGATCGCGGCGGTCGCGACCGCCGCGGCAGGCGTCGGCGCCGGCCTGTTCACGTGGCTGTCCCCGCTCGTCGGAGAGGGTGAGCCCGCCGCCCGGAGCACCCCGGCGACGACCGTCTCGCCGCACGACGACTCGGTCTTCGAAGGGGACATCACCCATCCGGACGGGACAGTGGTGAAGAAGGGCACGCAGTTCACGAAGGTGTGGCGGATCAGGAACGCCGGCACCGTCCCGTGGAGGGGACGCTTTCTCACCCGCCTGAACGACACCTCGTGCCGCGCCCCCGAGCGGGTCGAGATCCGCCCGGTCGAGCCGGGCGAGTCCGTCGACATCGAGGTACGCGTCCGCGCCGCCGACTCCCCCGGCCGGTGCAAGATCTACTGGAAGATAACCAACGAGGCCGGGCACGAGCTGTTCGCCGCCAAGAAACCGATCTTCCTGGACGTCGTCGTCGCCTGACGCGCCCGCTCAGCCGGCCGGATGGCCCATCCACTCCGGGGTCACCTTGAGCAGCTCGCCCAGCTCCTCGACGAGCTCCTCCTCCACGGCCCCCGTACGCGCCAGGTCCTCCACCCGCCCGCACAGCGCGGCCTCGCTCGTGGCGCCGACGGTCGCACAGCTGCCCTTGAGGCGGTGCGCGAGCGCGGCCACCTCCGGCAGGTCCCCCTCCCGCACCGCCCGGCGCAGGTCCTCGAACGTCCGCCGGGCGGTCGCCAGGTACGCCTGCGCGACGTCCGCGACCGCCTCCGGCGACAGGCCCGCCAGCTCGGGCGGAAGGTTCGCGTACGCGGCCCACTCCGGGATCCGGGCGAGCACGCGCGGCCAGTCCACCGGCTTGGCCAGGTGGTCGTCCATGCCCGCCTCCAGGCAGCGGATCCGGTCGTCCGGCATCGCGGCCGCGGTCATGGCGATGATCGGGGTGTGCGTCTCCTCGCGGTCCCTGATCTCGGCCGTCGCGGCCAGGCCGTCGAGCACGGGCAGCTGGCAGTCCATGAACACCAGGTCGTAGCCGCCGGCCAGCACGGCCCGCACGGCCTGCGCGCCGTCGTGGACGGTGTCGACCTCGTGCCCGGCCTGCCGCAGGACGAGCATCGCCACCTGGCGGCTGACCTCGTCGTCCTCGGCCACCAGGATGCGCACTCCTCCGGAGACGGTCTCCGGCACGCCCTCGCGTACCTCGCCGGGACTCTCCCCCGTGCCGAGGGCGTTCTCGACGGCGGCGACCAGGCGCCGCCGGCTCAGCGGCCGGGTGATCGACTGCACGGCGCGCTCGCCCGCGGCGACCGGCCAGGCGAAGCGGGCCCGCCCGGGGGTGACGACCACGACGACGCTGGTGGCCTGGAGCAGCGGGTCGCCGAGGATGGTGTGGGCGAGAGCAACACTCTCGCCGTCCGCGCCGGGCTCCTCGGAGCCGAGGTCGAGCGCGACGACGGCCAGCTCGTACGGGTCGCCGCCGTCGGCGGCGGTGCGCAGCAGGACCAGCGCGGACCGGGCGTCCCTGGTCTCCTCCACGGCGAGCCCCGCGTCGGACAGGAACCGCCCGGCCAGTGCCCGGTCCTCGGGCCGCGGGTCGGCGACGAGCGCCCGCCGCCCTTCCAGCACCCCGGCCCCCGGCTCGGACCAGGTCAGGACGTCCAGCGGCAGCCGGACCCAGAACCGGCTGCCCACCCCCTCCACGCTGTCGAGCCCGATCTCCCCGCCCATGAGCTCGGTGAGCTGCCTGGCGATGGCCAGCCCCAGGCCACTGCCGCCGGTCCTGCGCGTGATCGGCGAGTCCACCTGGCGGAAGACGCCGAAGACCCGTTCCCGGTCGTCGGGGCCGACGCCGATGCCGGTGTCGGAGACGTCGAACCTGAGCATCACCCGTTCGTCGCCGGGCTCCCCCTCGTCGAGGGTCACGTGCAGGTCGACGCCGCCCTTGACGGTGAACTTGAGGGCGTTGCCGACGAGGTTGGAGAGGATCTGCCGCAACCGCGCCGGATCCCCCGCCACCTGCCGCGGCACGTGCTCCTCCAGCCGCAGCGTGAGCCAGAGTCCCTGCTCGTAGGCGTGCGGCGCGAGGGGCGCCACCACCTCGTCGCAGAGCCGCGGCAGGTCGAACGGCGCGTCCTCGACCTGCAGGTGGCCGGCCTCGATCCTGGACAGGTCGAGAAAGTCGTCGAGCAGGCGCAGCACGTTCTGGGCCGACTCCTCGGCCGTGGTGGCGTAGTGGCGCTGCTCGTCGTCCAGGCGGGTGCCCATGAGCAGGGAGTTCATGCCGAGCACGCCGTTGATCGGGGTGCGGATCTCGTGGCTGATCTTGGCCAGGAACTCGGACTTGGCGCTGGAGGCGCTGACCGCCTCGTCCCTGGCGGCGGCCAGCTCGGCGGCGTACCTGGACAGGGTGGCCTGCGCCCGGCGGCGGCCGCGGGTGGTGTGGATCTGGATCCCCAGGCCGGCCAGGATGAGGATCGCCAGCAGGGCGGCGACGGTCAGCACGTTGCCGCGCAGCTTCTCGGCGGAGGAGAGGGCCTCGGCGGCGGACACCTCGGCGGTGACCGTCCACCCGATGCCGGGGATCGGCACGGACGCCGACAGCACCATGCCGTCGATGCCGCTGAAGGGGCCGCTCCAGGTGCGGCCGGCGAGCGCCGCGTCCACCCGCGGGTCCTCGCGCAGCGAGGTGAGGGCGTACAACCTCCTGCCGGGGTCGGCGACGAGCACGCCGGCCCGGTCTGTGATCAGCAGGCTGACGCCCTGGGCGTCCGCGGCGCCCTTGGCGAACACCTGGATGGCGTCGAGGCTGTAGACCACGGCGAGGATGCCGAACATGCGCTGCTTGTCGTCGCTGAGGATCGGCGCGGCCACGGCGACGGCTCTGGACACGTCCTGCATCGTCGGCGTGTACGCCTGCGAGATGTGCGCCTGCCGCCCGTCGCGCACCGCCTCGAACCAGTCGGTGCTGCTGATGTCCTGGGGCAGAGCGCTCTCCGGCTCGGCTCGGCGTATGTCGCCCTCCGGCGAGATGAGCATCAGCCCGCTGACGCCGTCACGCATCCGCTTCAGCTCGTCGAGATAGCCCTTCATGGTCTCGGCGGTGGGACGGTCCACCGCGTCGCGTACCCGGGGCTGCTGGGCGAAGGCGGAGACGAGCTGCTTGAGCGAGCCCATCTGCTGCTCCACCACGACCCTGCTCACCGAAGCGGTGGTCCTGACCCGGCCGTAGATCTCGTCGTTCACCGCGTTCTCGGAGAGGGAGATGCTGGAGGAGGTCAGCAACGCCAGGGGCAGGAGGCCGAGCAGCGTCCACAGGGCCGTCACCGCGAGCAGCCATCTCACCGGCGTCCGTCTCCTCCCCTGTCACCCCGGGGTACAGAGTAGGAGGGATCGGGCGCACGCGGGAGGATGGGCGTGAGCAGAATGCGCTAAAGTCGATCTTATTTACGAAAAGCCACCTAAGCTGCACTGAACCTCTGTCATAAGAAGCGAGGAGGGTGCGGTGCCTGTATCCAGGGACATCACCGTTCTCATCGTGGACGACGACCCGGTCGTGACGGCCGCGTTGCAGGCGCAGGTCAACCGGGTCCTCGGATTCAGAGTGGTGGGAATCGCGCACAGCGGGCACGCGGCGCTGGCGGCCGCCCAGCGGTTCGCGCCCCGGCTGGTGCTGCTCGACCTGCACCTGCCGGACCTCCCCGGGCTGGAGGTGGCGCACCGGTTGCGGCGGCCCGACCAGCCGCCCGCCGACATCATCGTGATCTCCGGGCGCAAGGAGTCGGCGACGGTCCGCGCGGCCATGCAGCGGGGCGCGCTCTACTACCTGGTCAAGCCGACGCGGGCCGGGACGCTGGAGCAGACGCTGCTGCGGTACGCGGCCACGGCCCATGAGCTGGAGTCAGGCGGCCGGTTCGCCGAGCAGCAGGAGATCGACCGGATCTTCCGCCTGCTCCACCTCGACCCGGCGACCCGGCCGAAGAGCATCTCCGCGGCGACCGAGCAGGCCGTGCTCGACGCGCTGGCGGAGGTCGAGGACGCCTCGGCGAACGAGCTGGCCGCGACGATCGGCGTCAGCCGCGCCACCGCCCGCCGCTACCTGGAGCACCTGGCCGACCGCGGGCTCGTCGAGGCCCGGCCCAGATACGGGCCGACCGGCCGGCCCCAGCACCGGTACCGCGCGCGGTGAGCACGCTCAGGGTCCTGCTGGCCGCGCTGCTGTGCCTGCTGCCCACGGGCTGCGCGGGCTCCGGCGGGCCGGGCGAGTTCCCCGAGGGCTCGACCATGGACCGCATCAGGGACCGCGGCGTGCTGGTGGTGGGCATCAAGTTCGACCAGCCGCTGTTCGGCTACAAGGATCCGGTCAGCGGGCGGATCACCGGGTTCGACGCGGAGATGGCCCGGCTGGTGGCCAAGGACCTGACCGGCAGCGAGCGCAACATCCGCTTCGTCGAGACCGTCTCGCGGGAGCGGGAGAACTTCATCGCCCAGCAGGTCGTGGACCTCGTCATCGCCACGTACTCGATCACCGCGGCGCGGGCCGAGCTGGTGACGTTCACCGAGCCCTACTACTCCGCCGGGCAGGACCTCCTGGTCAGAGTGGACGACACCCGCATCGGCGGCGTGTCGGACCTCGACGGCAAGACCGTGTGCACCGCCAGGGGATCGACCTCCGTCGAGCGGCTGAACTCCGAGGCCCCCGGCGCGAAGCTGGAGATCGTGGACGCCTACAGCGTGTGCGTGCCGGCGCTCCTGGCCGCCCGCGTCGACGCGATCAGCACCGACGACACCATCCTGCTCGGCCTGCAGGCCGAGCAGGATCGGCTGCGGCTGGTCGGCAAGCCGTTCGGGCAGGAGCCGTACGGGATGGGCATCCGCAAGGGGGACGTGGTCTTCCGCGACCATCTCAACGGTCTGATCGCCCGCTGGCTGCGCGACGGCCAGTGGGACCGGGCCTACCGGGACACGATCGGCGTCTATCGGGCGACGTCCGACCAGTCCAAGCCTGCGCATCGGTGAGCAGAATAACCACTTTCTGAGCAGAAAGCGCATAACTCTTTTCACGGAACATGCGGCTCCTACGGTTACGCCAACGCGGACCGAGACAAGGAGCGTGACGCATGACCCAGGCGGACCTGATCGTCCTGGACCAGGTCAACAAGCGCTACGGCGACCACCACGTGCTCAGGGACGTGAACCTGACCGTCCGGCGGGGCGAGGTCGTCGTGATCATCGGCCCGTCGGGGGCGGGCAAGTCGACGCTGTGCCGGGCGATCAACCGGCTGGAGACCGTCGACTCCGGCACGATCAGCCTGGACGGCACCCCGCTGCCCGCCGAGGGCCGGGCGCTGGCCCGGCTGCGGGCCGAGGTCGGCATGGTCTTCCAGTCGTTCAACCTCTTCGCGCACAAGACCGTCCTGGACAACGTCGTCCTCGGGCAGGTCCACGTGCTGAAGCGGCCGAAGGACGCCGCCGTGGCCAAGGCCAGGCAACTGCTCGACCGGGTGGGCATCGGCGGGCAGGCGGCCAAGTACCCCGCCCAGCTGTCCGGCGGCCAGCAGCAGCGGGTGGCGATCGCCCGGGCGCTGGCCATGGATCCGAAGGTGATCCTGTTCGACGAGCCCACCTCGGCGCTCGACCCGGAGATGGTCAACGAGGTGCTCGAGGTGATGACGGGGCTCGCCCGCGACGGCATGACCATGGTCGTCGTCACCCACGAGATGGGGTTCGCCCGGCGGGCCGCCGACCGGGTGGTCTTCATGGCCGACGGCGAGATCGTCGAGCAGGACACCCCCGACGGCTTCTTCGGCGCGCCGAGCAGCGACCGCGCCCAGTCCTTCCTCGCCAAGATCCTCACCCACTAAGGAGCCCCCCATGTTTGGAAAATCCCTGTACGCGACGTTCGCTCTGCTCGCCCTCGCCGCGACCGCCTGCGGAAGCGGTCAGGAGACCTACGCCTCCGTCGTGGACAAGGCCAAGAACGACAAGAAGCTGGTCATCGGGGTGAAGGCGGACCAGCCGGGACTGGGGCTGCGCACGCCGGACGGCGCGTTCACCGGCTTCGACATCGAGGTCGCCAAGTACGTGGCCAAGGAGCTGGGCGTCGGCCCGGCGGACATCACCTTCAAGGAGACCGTGTCGGCCAACCGGGAGGCGTTCATCGAGCAGGGCCAGGTGGACATGGTCGTGGCGACGTACTCGATCACCGACGCCCGCAAGCAGAAGGTGTCGTTCGCCGGGCCGTACTTCGTGGCCGGGCAGGACCTCCTCGTCCGGGCCGGCGACGGCGCGCTGACCGGGCCGGAGGCGCTCAACGGCAAGAAGCTGTGCTCGGTCGCCGGCTCCACCCCCGCGCAGAAGGTCAAGTCGGAGTACGCCGAGCAGGTGCAGCTGCAGGAGGAGCGGACGTACTCGGCATGCGTGGACCGGGTGCTCGGCGGCCAGCTCGACGCCATCACCACCGACAACGTCATCCTGGCCGGCTACGCCGCGCAGCACGCGGGCAAGCTCAAGGTGGTCGGCAAGACCTTCAGCACGGAGAAGTACGGCATCGGGCTGAAGAAGGACGACACGGCGGGCCGCAAGGCGGTCAACGACGCGCTGCAGAAGATGTTCTCCGACGGGAGCTGGACCAAGGCGCTGCAGGCCAGCGTCGGCGCCTCCGGCTTCGCCCTGCCGCAGGCCCCGGCGCTGGAGCGGTACTGACGTGGAGGCCTTGCTGATCGAACGCGACACCGTCCTGGCCGCGTTCTGGATGACGGTGCGGCTGACGGCGGTCAGCACGCTCGGCTCCCTGGTGCTGGGGACGCTGCTGGCCGCCATGCGGGTGGCCCCGCTGGCGTCCCTGCGCGGGGCGGCGAGTTGCTACGTGTCGGTGGCCCGCAACACTCCGCTCACGCTGGTGCTGCTGTTCACCGGGCTCGGCGTCGGCGCGAACCTGGGCGTGGAGCTGTCGGACGACATCGCGACCAACAACTTCTGGCTGGCGGTCATCGGCCTGACCGCCTACACCTCGGCGTTCGTGTGCGAGGCGCTGCGGTCCGGGCTGAACACGGTGCCGGTCGGGCAGGCGGAGGCGGCCCGGTCGCTGGGGCTGGGCTTCGTCAAGACGCTGCGGCTGATCACGCTGCCGCAGGCGTTCCGCGCGGTCGTGGCGCCGCTGGGCAGCATCCTCATCGCGCTGACCAAGAACACCACGATCGCGCTGGTGGTGGGCGTGAGCGAGGCGTCGGTGCGGATGCGGGAGATGATCGAGACGTACGGCGACCAGGTGATCGAGATCTTCCTCGGCTTCGCCGCCGGGTTCGTGCTGCTGTGCCTGCCGATGGGGCTGGTGTTCGGCTGGCTGTCGCGTCGGATGGCGGTGGCGCGATGAGCTACGCCAACCTCTACGAGGTACCCGGGCCGCGCGGCGTCCGCCGCAACCGGGCGCTGGCCGCGGCCGTCGCCCTCGGGCTGCTGGGCCTGGCCTATGTGGTGTACGTGCGGTTCGACGAGAAGGACCAGTGGGCGGCGGAGAAGTGGACGCCGCTGCTGCGGGGCGACGTGTGGGCCACGTTCATCCTGCCGGGGCTGGCCGGGACGCTGGGCGCGGCCGTGGCGGGGGTGGTGCTGGCAGGGCTGTTCGGGCTGGTGTTCGCGACCGCCCGCATGTCGGACCACCGGTGGATCCGGGTGCCCGCGGCCGTGGTCGTGGAGTTCTTCAGGTCCGTCCCGCTGCTGCTGCTGATCTTCTTCGCGTTCTTCGGGTCGTACGTGCTCACCGGGCTCCATGTCTCGGCGTTCGCCGCGGTCGTCTTCGGGCTCACCCTCTACAACGGGTCGGTGATCGCGGAGATCGTCCGGGCCGGGGTGCGGAGCCTGCCGAAGGGGCAGCAGGAGGCGGCGTACGCCACGGGCATGCGCAAGAACCAGGTGATGCGGCTGGTGCTGCTGCCGCAGGGGCTGCGGGCGATGCTGCCCGCCCTGGTCAGCCAGTTCATCGTGCTGCTGAAGGACTCGGCGCTGGGGCTCATCGTCGGCTACGACGAGCTGGTGGACCGGGGGCTGAACGGGATCGCGGCCAACTTCTCCAACGTCATCCCGGCGGCGATCCTCATCGCGGCCATCTTCATCCTGATCAACCTGGCCCTGGACCGCCTGGCCCACCGGCTCGGCGCGGCGTGACCGGCGATTTCCGTTCCGCGGCCCATGACCTGGCCCGCGCGGAAACAATGACCCCATGGCGTTCTCCCCTCGCTCCTTCTCCGGCCCCTTCACCGGCCGCACCCTCGCCGGCCTCGCCCAGGACCTGCGCCGCGGCCGCACCACGTCGGCCGGCCTCACCCGGTCGGCCCTCGACGCGATCGACGCGCTCAACCCCCGGCTGAACGCCTTCGTCACCGTGGACGCGGACGGCGCCCTGGCCGCCGCGCGGCGGGCGGACGAGGAACTGGCCGGCGGCACCGACCGGGGGCCGCTGCACGGGATGCCGGTGGCCGTGAAGGACCTGATCATGGTGGCCGGGCTTCCGGTGACGATGGGCTCACGGCATTTCGCCGGCCACGTCCCGGAGGCCGACGCCGCGTGCGTGGCCCGGCTGCGCCGGGCGGGGGCGGTCATCGTGGGCACGACCACCACCCACGAGTTCGCCTACGGCCCCACGGCCGACCGCTCGGCCACCGGTCCCGTGCACAACCCCTGGGATCCCGCGCGCATGTCGGGCGGTTCCAGCGGCGGGAGCGCGGCGGCCGTGGCGGCGGGCCTGGTCCCGCTCGCGCTCGGCACCGACACCGGCGGCTCCGTCCGCATCCCGGCCGCTCTGTGCGGGGTGTCCGGCTTCAAGCCCGCCTACGGCGCCATCCCGGCGGACGGCGTGTTCCCGCTGTCCCGGACGCTCGACCACGTGGGCGTCCTGGCGGCCGACGCGGAAGGTTGCCTGCTCGCCTACCACTGCCTGGCCGGCCCCGGCGGGGCACAACCCGCCTGGCCGCACGACAGTGATGACGCGGATGGGGAGCGCCGGGTCCGGCCCCACGGCCCTGAAGGCGCCGGCCGGGTCCGCGTGGCCTGGCTCGATCCCGCCGGGATCTTCCCCGGCGACCCGCGGGTCGTGAGCGCGGTGCGTGCGGCGGCCGGGGCGCTGGAGGAGGTGCGGATGCCCGAGGGCGTCGCGGGCGAGCTGAGAGAGACCTACACCGTCATCCAGAGCTGCGAGGCGGTGGCCGTGCACGCCGGCCGCCTGGCCGACGCGCCCGAGCTGTTCGACCCCGAGCTGCTCGAACGGGTGCGTGCCGCCGCGGAGATCCCCGGCTGGCGGTACGTCCGCGCCATGGACGCCCGAGCCGGCCTGGCCGGCGCCGTGGGGGCGTTGTTCGACCGGCATGACGTCCTGGCGCTGCCGACCGTGCCGATCACCGCCCCGCCGATCGATCAGCGCGACATGATGATCGACGGCGAGCCGGCCGCCGTCCGGGCCGCGCTGCTCGCGCTGACCAGCCCGTGGAACGTCTTCGGCCTGCCCGCGCTGACCGTCCCGGCAGGCACGGTGGACGGCCTGCCCGTCGGGCTGCAGCTCGTCTGCCGCCCCGGCCGGGAGCCGTCGCTGTTCGAGGCGGCCCTCCGGGCAGTGCCGTCCTAGGCCGGGGTCAGGCCAGCCGCTTGCCGATCTCCGCCAGCTGCTCGCCCTGCTCGCGGACGATCCGATCGGCCAGACTGCGGGTCGGCTGGTGCTTGCCCGCCGACTGGACCTCCTTGGCCATGTGGATCCCGTGCTCGAGGTGCCCGGACAGCAGGGTCAGCCAGCCCCGCTCGAAGCCCGACCCGGCCGGCAGCTCGGATCCCCGCTTCGCGGCCTCCGCCTCCGCGGGGATCTGCTCCTTCCAGGAGGTCAGCCAGCTCGACATGGTCTTGATGTCGGCCTGCTCGGCAGGGATGATCTTCCCGCTCAGCTCCTTGACGTACGCGTTGCCGCGCTCGGCCCCGAGCTCGGCCAGCTGGATGGTCTCGCGGTGATGGGTGATCATCTGCTGGCTGAACCGCACGTCCGCCTGCTCGTAGGCTTCGGCCGGTTCCGCCGCCGCGGCGCACCCGGCCACCGACAGCAGGCCCACCAGTGCGACGAGCACCATCCTCACACGCATGTACGGAGATACGCGCACCATCGCGGAACGGTTCGACGCCTGTTCCCCGTGCGGATCCCCCGGCCCCGTCAGTCCCCGTGTGCCCACCCGTAACTCGCGGGCCACCTCGGAGGTCTACCGTGCGCGCATGACGATGCGCAGGTTACTCGCGAGCGTGCTGGCCGGTGTCCTCGCCGGCGGTACCGTCGCCGTCGTGCTGATCCAGACACCACCCGCCACGGCGGACCGCCGCGGCCACGCTCCCATCGTGATCGGGCACCGGGGCGCCAGCGCTCACCGGCCCGAGCACACCCTTCTGTCGTACGAGGCGGCCATCGCGATGGGCGCCGACTACATCGAGCCCGACCTCGTCCCCACCAAGGACCACGTGCTCGTGGCCAGGCACGAGAACGAGATCTCCGGCACGACCGACGTGGCCGCGCGGCCGGAGTTCGCCGACCGGCGCACCACCAAGACCGTGGACGGCCGGCCGGTCACCGGCTGGTTCACCGAGGACTTCACGCTGGCCGAGCTGAAGACGCTGCGCGCCAAGGAACGCGTGCCCGACCTGCGGCCGGACAACACCGCGTTCGACGGGCTGGCGGAGATCCCGACGTTCGAGGAGGTCGTGCAGCTCGCGCTCAGGCACGGCGTCGGGGTCTACCCCGAGACCAAGCACCCCACCTACTTCGACTCCATCGGGCTGTCCCTGGAGGAGCCGCTGCTGGAGGTGCTGAACCGCCACCGGGTGCGCAAGGCGTACATCCAGTCCTTCGAGACCGCGAACCTGCGCGAGCTGAGCGGCAAGACGCGGCTGCCGCTGATCCAGCTGATCACCGCCACCGGCGCGCCGTACGACTGGGTGGCCTCCGGCAGCACCCGCACCTACGACGACATGGTGAAGCCCGAGGGACTGCGCGAGGTGGCCGGCTACGCCGACGGGATCGGCGTGGACACGCGCCGCGTGGTGCCGCTGGACGCCGCGGGCAAGACGCTGCCGCCCACGACGCTCGTCTCCGACGCCCACCGCAAGGGGCTCGACGTGCACGTCTGGACCGTGCGCAACGAGAACTCCCAGCTCCCCGCCGACTACCGGATGGGGAACCAGGCCAGCCCCGTGTACGCGCGGGCGACCGGGGACGTGATGGGCTGGCTGTCCAGGCTCGTCGAGCTGGGCATCGACGGCGCCTTCTGCGACGACCCGGCCATGGGCAGGGCCGTGGTGGCCAGGCGGTCCCCGTAGGTCAGGTGCGGCGCCAGCGGGACTCGCCGAAGCAGTAGGCGGCGAACAGCAGCAGCCCCAGCGCCACCACCACGAGCAGCGGCGGCCCGGCGGGCGTGTCGGCGAAGCGCCTGAGCGTCGCGTCGATGCCGCCCGCCCGGTTCGCGTCGAACGTGATCGCCGCCTGGCCGACGAGGACCCCGGCCAGCGCGGCGACCGCGCCCCTGGCGACGTACCCGCCGGTCCCGAGCCGGTCCATCGCGGTACGCGCGCGCGGCGACATGCGCCCGCGGGCGAGCTCCTCCCTGAAACCCTTGGTGACGCCCTGGCGCACCCAGTAGACGCCGAGCACGAGCAGACCGAGCCCGATCGCGCCCACGATCAGCTGCCCGCCCGGCAGACCGAGCAGCGTTCCGGTCAGGTCCCGCGACTTCTCGTCGTCCGAGGACGACTTGCCTGCCGTCAGCACGCTGAACAGAGTGGCGACGACGAGGACGTACACCGCGACCCGCGCCACCGCCTCCACCCTCTCGATGGCCTCCCCGCCGCCGAACACCGCCTCCGACGCCTGCCACAGCGCCAGCGCGACGAACCCGGCCGTCATGATCCCCAGGAGCACGGCGCCGAAGGGCAGCGCCGCGACCGTGGAGATCGCTCCCGCCTTGTCGGCCTCCTGCGACCCGTCACCGAGGCCGATCTGCACCGCCACCACGCCGATCAGCGCGTACAGCACCCCGCGGCAGGCCAGGCCCACGCGGGTGGCCACGTCCAGCGCCCGGCTGCGGGCCGCCCGCCGCGCCGCGCCCGTCATCTCGCGTCCCGCCCGTTCCGCAGTGCTCACCGCTCCTCCAAGAGCTCGCCCCGGACCTCCGCAGTGCCCGGGAAACGGCCTTCTACGCCTCGGCCCGGCGGCGGTCTACAGTGATCGGGTGACCACCGACCAGCACGGCCTGGCGATGAGCGGGGCGAGCGCCGCCGCGGCACGGCACTACGACCAGGCGATCGACGAGTTGCTGCACTTCCGCGCGGAGGTCGACGCCGAGGCGAACGCGGCGCTGGCCGAGTCGCCGGACTTCCCGATGGGCAACGTCCTGGCGGCCTACCTCGGGCTGCTGACCACCGAGGTGGAGGACGCGCGGACGGCCCGGGCGCGGTTCGGGGCCTTCCGCCGCAGGATCGACGAATCGGCGCTGCTGCCGCGCGAGCGCGCGCACGTGGCGGCCCTGCAGGCTCTGCTCGACGGCGACTTCCTGACCTGCGGGGCGCTGCTCGGCGAGATCTCGGTGGCGCATCCGCGCGACGCGCTGGCGCTGGCCGCCGGGCACCAGATCGACTTCTTCACCGGCGACGCCCGCTCGCTGCGCGACCGCATCGGTGGCGCCCTGAGCGCGTGGCGCGAGGACGACCCGCACTTCGGGCACGTGCTCGGCATGTACGCGTTCGGGCTGGAGGAGGCCGGGCACTACGACCGCTCCGAGGAGGCCGGGCTGCGGGCGGTCGAGCTGAACGCGCGCGACGTGTGGGGCATCCACGCGGTGGTGCACACGTACGAGATGCAGGGCAGGTTCGGCGACGGGCTGCGCTACCTCGACGCGCGGACGCCGGACTGGTCCACCGGGACGTTCTTCAACGTGCACAACTGGTGGCACTACTGCCTGTACGCGCTGGAGGCCGGTGACCTGCCGCGGGTGCTGGCGATCTACGACTCGGTGCTGGCCGACGGGCAGTCGTGCATGGAGCTGCTGGACGCGGCCGCCCTGCTGTGGCGGCTTCACCTGGAGGGCGCCGGCCGGCCGGAGCTCGACGAGCGGTGGCGGGCGCTGGCCGACGCGTGGCCGGTGCGGGTGGCCGAGCCGTTCTACGCGTTCAACGACATGCACGCCGTCATGTCCTACGTGGGCGCCGGGCGGATCGGGGACGCGCAGAAGCTGATCGCGTCGCGGGAGGACTATGTGCTGGCGCCGCGCCCCGGCGTCACCAACCACGACATGACGCTGCGGGTGGGGCTGCCGGTGTGCCGGGCGATCGTGGCGTTCGGGCGCGGCGACCACGCCTCCGTGGTGGACCTGCTGTATCCGATCCGGCACCGGATCAACGAGTTCGGCGGCAGCCACGCGCAGCGGGACGCCGTGCAGAAGACGCTGCTGGAGGCGGCGCTGCGGGCCGGGGCGCGGGACGTGGCGCGGGTGCTGGTGAGCGAGCGGGTCAGCGTGCGGCCGTGCAGCCCGTACAACTGGCTCAAGCAGGCGGCGCTGGCCGACGCGCTCGGCGACCGGGCCGCCGCGGCCGCCGCCCGGGTGCGGGCGGACGAGCTTGTACGCAGTGCGTGATTCAGGGCCTGATTCGGGGGCTGATCTCGGGTCTGATCTCTCGGGGCCTGGTCTCGGGGTAACGGGCGGGGCGCGTTCCGTGAGAAGATCGAGATCATGATCGGTCTGCCAGGTTCGGGCCGTCGCGGCTGCCATGCCCTCGCGACGGCCATCCCCATGATCATCGTGCCGATGAGCTCCTCCCGCGCCAGTCTCATGCCTGGCCGGCCAGGAGCGCTTACGCGGATCGGCGCACGCGGCCATCTCGGGGCCGCGCGCGCGGGCACGACCTCGATCGCATGCTGACCATGCAGCAAGGGGACCGCACCGACCCGACCCCCGACTCCCTCCCCGCCGGCGACCCCCGCCCTGAGCCCGCGCCGCCGCCTGCCGCCGGCGCCGGCCAGGCCCCGCCGCCTGCCCCGGACATGACCGGCCCCAGCCGGTTACCGCAACGTAGAGCCGGTGTCGCCGGCGCCCGGCAGTCCGCGGCGGCTGCTCCTGGAACGCCCGGAACCGGGCAATCCGCGGCGGCGAGTTCTGGGGCGCCCGGAGCCGGGCAATCCGCGGCGGCTGGTCCCGGAACGCCCGGGGCCGGGCAGGTGCCGCCGCCCGCTCCCGGGATGACGAGCGTCGGGCAGTTGCCGGGGCTGCGGCCACGGCGCCGGCCCCGTGACGGGGGCGAGGTGGCCGGGGCCGACATGGACCTGATGGACGCGCTGGACCCGCTGACCTGGCGCACGGTGGCCGCCTGGCTGCACGGCAGGCCATCCCTGGCCACGCGGCAGGTCGGGCTGCAGGTCCTGGCGTCGTTCCTGCGCTGGCTGCGCGCCCAGGAGCCGGCGCTCGAACTCCTCTCCGTCACCGGAGCCCACCTGGACGCCTACTGCGCGGCCGCCCGCATCGGCGCCCTCCCCCGCACCCCCGGCAGGCCCCTGACGGACAAGACGGTGGCCAGGAAACGCTCCACCCTGCTGTCCTTCTACACCTTCGCCTGGCAGTGCGGCGTGGTGCGGCACAACCCGGTCCCCGGCTCGAGGGCGGCCAGAGTCCACCGGGCCGACAGCACGCGCACGCTCACCCGGGAGGAGCGGCGGCTGCTCCGCCAGGGCATCGCCCGGCTGGCCGCCGACGGCCGGACGGGCGAGGCCGCCGCGGTCGCGCTGCTGGAGTCCACGGGCGCCTCAGCGGACGCGCTGGCCGCTCTCACACGGCAGGACGTCCACAGCGGGCCCGGCGCCGGCGGCGGCACCGTGCCCGTCGTGATCATCGTACGCCAGGGCCGCGACGACCTCGCCGCCTTCCGCGTCCCGCCGATGGCCCGCCCGCTGCTCCGCCTGCTGTGCGCCAGCCGCCCCGCCGGCGAGCCGCTGATCAGACGGTCCGACGGCCGCCCGCCGGACCTGGACTGGCTCAGGGACGCGCTGACCGAGGCCGCGCTCGCCGGCGGCATCCCCGAGCAGCGGGCCCGCCGCCTGCACCCGAACATGCTGCGCGCCACCACCGTCACCGATCTCCTTCAGGAGGCCGGCCTCCACGGCTCGTGACACGATCCTGAACCGGCCAGGAGGATGTCCCCCGCCGGTTCAGGATCACGGTGAGCGCACGCCCGTGCGAGGCCGGATCGCCCTGGGGACGGCCGCCCCGCTCATCCTCCGCTCACGGCCGGCGGCCAGGGCGGGAGCGAGGTTGTCGGTGGCGGCCGGTAGTGTCTCGGCACATGGATCGGCAACTCACTTTGATGGTCGTGCACGCCCACCCCGACGACGAGTGCCTCAGCACCGGGGGCATCTTGGCCCGTTACACCGAGGAGGGCATCCGCACGGTCCTGGTCACCTGCACCAACGGCGAGCAGGGCGACGACCAGGACGGCGTCAAGCCGGGCGAGGCGGGCCACGACGACGCGGCGGTGGCCGAGCGCCGGCTCGCCGAGCTGCGCGAGTCGGTCGCCCACCTGGGCCTCGACCACCTGGAGCTGCTCGGCTACCGCGACTCCGGCATGGAGGGCTGGACGGCGAACGGCCACCCGGACGCGTTCGCCAACGTGCCCGTCGAGGTGGCCGCCGGCAAGCTCGCCGCGCTGATGGAGCACTACCGCCCGCAGGTCGTGGTGACATACGACGAGACGGGCGGCGGCGGTTACGGCCACCCGGACCACGTCCAGGCGCACCGCATCACGGCCGCCGCGGTGGAGTCGACCGGCATCCCGGACAAGTTCTACTACACGGCCATCCCCCGCTCTGCCATCAAGCGCATGTTCGAGATGATGCGCGACCACGGGGTCGACCTCGGCGGCTTCGAGCCCTCCGACGACTTCGGCACCCCCGACGAGCGGGTCACGAGCATCATCGACGTGGCCGCCTACACCGAGCGCAAGCTCAAGGCGCTCAAGGCCCACGAGAGCCAGGGGGAGAACATCTTCCTGCTGCGCATGCCGGAGGAGGCGCAGCAGCAGGCGTTCTCGAATGAGGCGTTCGAGCGGGTGCTGTGCAAGGTGGACGCCCCCGATCACGAGGAGGATCTGTTCGCCGGACTGCGGTGACGGCCGGCCTCGACCAGGCGACCGGCTCCTGCCGGGCGGGGACCTACTCCCAGCGCTGGGCGTTGCCGTCGTTCAGGGTGCCCGGGGGGTCGGGGATGACGCAGAAGGGCAGGCCTGCCGGGTCTTCCATGATCCACCACCTGTGCGCCTGCTGTACGCGCCTGGCGCCCAGCCGTTCCAGCCGGGCGACCTCCGCCTCCAGGTCGTCGGTGTGGAAGTCGAGATGCACCCGGCCCGGTCCCTCCTCGATCCGTTGCACCATGAGGCTGATGGCCTGGTCCACCAGCGGCACGCCATGGTATTCGGGAAAGCGCTCGTTTCTGGTCAGCCGCCGGCCGATCGCGCCCTCCCAGAAGTCGAGTTCCTTGTCGTGGTCCCCCTCGGGGACGTCGATCACGATCGTGCAGAGCCTGCTGTAGTGCGCCATGTGCGTCACCTCCGGTATCCGAAGTCTGCGGCGTCGAAGCCATCCTGCCCCGGCCGGCCTGGTCGCCGGCACCGGCGCCCCGGCCCCGAGCCGTGGAAGCCTGAGCATACTGACCGAGTTGCCCTGACGTGTGCCTGTCCCCGCGGCTACGCCGTCGCGTCCGTGGCCTGGAAGGCGAAGCCGCCGGGGCGGGCGTTGCGGTCGGCGATCAGGCCGGCCAGGGTGGCGAGGGCGATCTCGGGAGGGGTGCGCGAGCCGATGTTGAGGCCGATGGGCCGGTGCACCCGCGCGATCTCCTCCTGCGGCACGCCGAGGTCGGCCAGGGCCCGCACGTGCGGCCCGGTGTGGCGGGGGCTGCCCATGATGCCGATCCACCGGGCCGGCGACTCGAGCAGGTCGCGCAGGATGGGCCCGATCTCCTCACGGTGATGGTCGGTGAGCACCACGTCGGCCGTGGCGTCGATGTAGCCGCCGATCCGGGTCTCAGCGGTGAATCCGTCGAGGCGGCGCCCGGGATCGGGCTCGAGGAGGATCGGGTGGAAGCCGAGCTCGGCGCCGAACCTCAGCAGGCAGCCGGCCACCGGGGAGGCGAAGACGGCGACCAGCGTCCGCCCGCCCTCCTCGGCCGGAGCCTCGCTGTGGGCCACCTCACACGCCGGGTCCTCGTCATGGGTGTGGGTCATACCTCGGAGTCTGGCACGAAGCGCGGATCCGCACCCTCGCCCGCCGCCAGCAGCCGCCGCCCGAGCAAGCGCGCGGCCTCCTGGATCTCGGGGCACTTCACGATCCGGTACGCCGCCGGGATCACGACGAGCTGCTCGGCGTACCACACCGGATTGCTGGTGCTGCCGGTCAGGCGAGTGGTCCCGGCGTCGAGCGGCTCGAGCCGTCCGAGGGCGCGGGGCAGGCAACGCGCCACGGCGTCGGCGGGCGCGTCGATGACGACCTCGACGTCGTACTCCCATCCGACGGCGAGATGTTCTTCGAGCGCGGCGACCGGATCGAGTCCGGTGGGCGGGCTGAAGGCGTCGTCGAGCACCTCCACGTCACGGACCCGGTCGATCCGGTATGCCCGCCGGGCGCGCGCGTGGTGGGACCAGCACAGGAGGTACCACCTGCCGTGGCGGACGACGACCGCCCACGGGTCGGCCTCGATGACCCGCTCCCTGGCGGCCTCGGAGCGGTAGCCGAGCCGCACCCGGCGGTGGCGGGAACAGGCCTGGACGAGGGTGGTCGTGGTCGCCGGGTCGGGACGGGCGGCGGCGCGGTCGGGGGCGGGCGCCGTGGTCCGGCGGACGGCCTCGACCTGGTCGGCCACCGGCTCCGGGAGCGCCCGCACGATCTTGCCGAGCGCTCCGCCGATCGGGCCGGTGGGATCGTTCGCGTCGTGGTGACCGTCGAGCACCGCCATGACCAGGCCGAGGGCCTCGGCGGCGGTGAACATCAGGGGCGGCGGCCGCAGGCCGCGGCCGAGGCGGTAGCCGCCGTACGGCCCGCGTACGGACTCGATCGGGATGCCGGCCTCGCGGAGGATTTCGACGTAGCGCCGGGCGGCGCGCTCCGACACGCCGAGCTCGCCGGCGAGCCGGTCGGCGGTGATGCCCGGGGCGGCCTGGAGGAGCTCGAGGGTGAGCAGTGCCCGTGCCGTGGGGCTCGTCTCAGGGCTCACAACGTCCCCGCAATCCGGAAGCAGAACGTCCGGAAAAGACCCTAACATGCGGAGCATGACCGAGGAGACCACGATTCACGAGCCTCCGATGACGGCCGGCGCCATGATGAGGGCCGTGCCGGCGCCGATCCCGGCCGAGCGGCTGAGCATCGTCCCCGCCAACGAGGCGTCATGGGACGACCTCGCCGCGATCTTCGGCACCGCCGACGCGGGCCGGTGCATGTGCCAGAGGTTCAAGATCGCCGGCTGGATCTGGCGCGACTCCACGCAGGAGGGGCGGACCGCGATGCTGCGGACGCAGACCGCCTGCGGCGACCCGGACGCCCCGGCCACGAGCGGCCTGGTGGCGTACGTCGACGGCGACCCGGCGGGCTGGGTCGCGGTCGAGCCGCGGACGGCGTACCCCAAACTCCGCACCCTTCGCGTCCCGTGGGCCGGCCGGGACGAGGACAAGGACGATGACGGCGTCTGGGCGGTGACCTGCTTCGTCGTCC
Source organism: Nonomuraea sp. NPDC049480 (assembly GCF_044465905.1). NCBI lineage: Bacteria > Bacillati > Actinomycetota > Actinomycetes > Streptosporangiales > Streptosporangiaceae > Nonomuraea > Nonomuraea sp. NPDC049480. The sequence goes on along the minus strand of NZ_JBITMD010000006.1, from coordinate 52,919 downwards.
GCAAGGGCTATCGGGGCCGCGGCCTCACCTATCCCCTTGCGGTGGCGGCGATCGGCTTCGCCCGCGATGGCGGCGCCCGTGCGCTCGAGGCCTACCCCATGATCACCCAGCCAGGCAAGGAGATCACCTGGGGTGAGGTGCACGTGGGTGCCCGTCAGGTGTTCGAGGACGCCGGGTTCAAGGAGGTCAACCACCCCACCCTCCGGCGGGTGGTCATGCGGATCGACTTTCCGGCGTGACCGCGGGACCGTGGCGCCCGTCCAGCGCGTAGACGGAGAGCCTGGCCCCCGGATAGAACCCGGCCGGCAACTGCCCGGCCTCCCGCCAGCCGAGCTTGCGGTAGAGAGCGGCGGCCGGCTTGTGCGGATCCGTGATGAGCCAGGCCGCCGGCCATCCGGCGGTCAGCCGCGTGAGCAACCGCCGCCCGATTCCCTGTCCCTGACTACCCGGCCGGACGAAGAGCTCTGCCACTTCGAAGGCGTCTCGCGTGAACGCCGCCACGGTCGCGGCTCCGAAGGTCTCCACCAGGGCGTCGTAGAGGCCGCCGCCGGTCAGGCCGGCGGGAGTGGGCCAGCCGTAGCAGACGCCGGCGAGCCGTCCTCCGTCGTCATGGGCGGTCATGGCCCTGAAGCCCGCCCGCTCGGTTACCGCGGCGAGCCGGGCGGGGTACGCGTCCAGTTGCTCGGGAGTCTCCGACCACGGCGGGGCGGCGTAGCACTCCCGGTACAGGTCGATGACCTGCCCGGAGATCGGTGCGATGCCGGATCCGTCGTGCACGTGGCAGGGGTGGGACATCTGCCCTCCTTCGCTCTGGGGCTTGTTGCTTGATCACCCTACATGCGAAGAATTTGCAATAACTGCGGAGGACAATGGTCAGTCGATCGGCCGGGGGGCGGGCAGTTCGCCCGAGCCTCGGACGATCAAGCGCGTGGAGACCAATGATCTGCGGGCCTTGGACTTGTCGCCGTCCAGCCGGGCCAGCACCAGCTCCGCCGCGGCGACCCCTATCCCCGCCGGGTCCTGGGCCACCACGGTCAGCGGCGGATCCAGGCACTCGGCCAGGGGCAGGTCGTCGAAGCCGACCAGCGCCACGTCCCTGCGCCCGGTCCGCGCCAGCGCCACCACGGCGCCCGTCGAGGCGAGGTTGTTGGCCGCGAACAGGGCGGTCGGCGGGTCGGGGAGGGCCATGAGGCGCAGCGCTGCGGCCTCGGCGGCCTCCTGGTCGTGGCCGGTCTCGACTAAGGCGCGATCGAACGGGAGTCCCGCCTGGTCGAGGGCGTCGCGGTAGCCCTGGAAACGTTCGCGGCGGGTGTAGAGGGTGGCGGGCAGGTCGCCGATGAAGCCGATCCGGCGGTGGCCGTGAGCGATCAGGTGGGCGATCCCGGCCCTGGCGCCCTCCCGGTTGGCGCTGACCACGCAGTCCGCCGTCAGCCCGACGGCCGGGCGGTCGAGGAAGACGATCGGCAGGCCGGCCACGCGCTCGCTGCGCAGGTGGCGGTGGTCGCTGGTGGCCGACGGCACCACCATGAGGGCGCTCACCCGGCGGGCCAGGAACGTCGCGATCAGCGACTGCTCCAGGTCGGCCGTCTCGCTGGAGGAGCCGACGATGAGGGTGAGGCCGCGGGCGCGGACGACGCTCTCGATGCCGCCCGCGACCGCGCCGAAGAACGGGTTGCCCATCTCGGGGATGACCAGGCCGATCGCGGCGTCCCGCGCGCCCACCCGCATGTTGCGGGCCATCAGGTTAGGCTGGTAGCCGAGTTTCCTGACGGCCTCCATGACCCGCTCGCGCGTTTCGACGGCGACCGGGCCCTCGTCGTTCAGCACCCGCGAGACGGTCTTGGCCGTGACGCCGACCTCGCGGGCCACGTCAGTCATCGTCGGACGCCGCACTTGGCCCATGCTAATGGCTCGCGATCATCATCAGAACGGGCATCTCAGGACAGGCCGATCGCCTCCGCCGCGTCCTTGTCCGCCACCACGGCCTTGCCCTCCGACACCTGGAGCGCACCGGTCATGATGGCCACCACCTCGGCCATGCTGTGGTCACCCGGCTTGATCTGGGCGACCCTGCGGCCGAGGCGCTGGACGTGGATGCGGTCGGCGATCTCGAACACGTGGGGCATGTTGTGGCTGATCAGCACGACCGGCGTGCCGCCGTCGCGGACACGCTTGATCATGTCGAGCACCTGGCCCGACTCCTTGACGCCGAGCGCGGCCGTGGGCTCGTCCATGACGACCACGTGGGTGGCCCACGCCACCGCCCGGGCCACGGCCACACCCTGCCGCTGCCCGCCGGACAGGGACTCGACCGGCTGGGTGAGCGAGCGCAGCCCGATCTTGAGGCTGGCCATGTGCTTGGCGGACTCCTCGCGCATGCGCTTCTTGTCGAGCATGCGGAAGACGCTGCCGAGCAGGCCGGGCTTGCGGAGCTCCCGGCCGAGGAACATGTTCGTGGCGATGTCGAGCGAGGCCGCGACCGCGAGGTCCTGGTAGACGGTCTCGATGCCGTGCCGGCGCGCGTCGATCGGAGATCGGAGGCGCACCGGCTCGCCGTCGAGCAAAATCTCGCCGGAGTCGGGCACGAGCGCGCCGGTCAGCGCCTTGATGAGGCTGGTCTTGCCGGCGCCGTTGTCGCCGATGACGGCGAGCACCTCGCCGGGCATCAGGTCGAAGTCGGCGCCGTCGAGCGCGGTCACGTGGCCGTACCGCTTGACCAGGCCGCGGGCTGACAGCACCGGTGTCTGGGAGCTCGTCATCGGTTCCTCCTCCGGGAGAGCTGATCGACGGTGACGGCGAGGATCACCAGGATGCCGGTGATGAGCGTCTGGTAAATCGACGGTACGCCCATCAGCTGCAGGCCGTTGCGGAAGACCCCCACGATGAGCGCCCCTACCAGCGTGCCGATCACCAGGCCGCGGCCGCCGAACAGGCTCGTGCCGCCGAGCACGACCGCGGTGATGCTGTCGAGGTTGTCGGTCTGACCGGCCTGCGGGTCGCCGACGCCGGTGCGGGAGACGAGCAGCAGGGCCGCGATGCCGTACACGAAGCCGGCCAGCGTGTAGACGCCGATCGTGAGCCGCTGCGTCCCGATGCCGGTCAGGCGGGCCACCTCGGGGCTGTTGCCGAGCGCGTACACGTGCCGGCCCCACGCCGTGGACCCCAGCAGGTACGCGAACAGCAGGAACAGCAGGATCGTCAGCAGCGAGCCGTACGTGACGTTCGTCTGCCCGATCTGGAACGTCTGCCCCAGGAACGTCAGCAGCGGCGGCAGGTCCGTGATCGTCTGCTCTTCGGAGTAGATGTGGGTGAGCGCGAAGGCCACGTTCAGCATGCCCAGCGTCACGATGAACGGCGGCAACGAGATCCGCGTCACCAGCAGCCCGTTGACCAGCCCGAACCCGGCGCACACCGCGAGCCCGGCGGCCACCGCGAGCAGCGGCGGCAGCCCGCTCTGCACGGCCAGCTTGGTCATCACGATCCCGCCGAACGCCATGATCGCGCCGTTGGCCAGGTCGATGCCCGCGGTGAGGATGATCAGGGTCTGCCCGATGGCGAGCGTGCCGACCACCATGACCTGCTGGATGATCAGCGAGAAGTTGGACCCGGTGAAGAACTGCTCGCTGTTCAGGCCGAAGAACACGCAGGCCAGCAGGAGCGCGGCCAGCGGGCCCGCGACGGGTGTGGAGATGAGGCGGCGCGACAGCGTCGCTTCCATGACGGCCATGTCAGCCCCAGCAGTTGGCCAGGCCGAAAGCCGTGTCCTTGGCCTCGACGCCGGTGACGGCCTTGTCGGTGATCAGGGTGACGCCGGTGTCGGTGTAGCCGGCGGCCTTCTTGCCGGTCTTGGCGAACTCGGCCACCGCCTTGACGCCGTCCTCGGCCATCTTGATCGGGTACTGCTGGCTCGTGGCGGCGATCTGACCGGACTGCACGGCCTTGACGCCGGTGCAGCCGCCGTCCACGGACACGATCAGCACCTCCTTCTCGCGGCCCTTGGCCTTCAACGCGGTGTAGGCGCCCATCGCGGCGGGCTCGTTGATGGTGTAGACGACGTTGATGTCAGGGGCCTTCTGCAGGCAGTTCTCCATCGCGGTCTGGCCCTTGGACTGGTCGCCCTGGGTGTCCTGGGAGCAGACGACGGACGGGTCGCCCGCCGGGACGCCGAACCCCTTCAGGAAGCCGTCGTGCCTGAGCTGGCCGACCGTGACGCCGGGCGCCAGGTCCAGCGTGGCGATCTTGGCCGGCTTGCCGGCCATGGCGGCCTTCGCGTAGTGGCCGATCAGCTCGCCGGCCTTGAAGTTGTCGGTGGCGAACAGCGCGTCCGTGGCGTCCTGCGGTTCGGTGGGCGTGTCGAGCGCGATCACGAGGACGCCCGCGTCGCGAGCCTTCTTGATCGCCGGGACGATGGCCTTGGTGTCGCTCGGCGTGATGAGGATGCCCTTCACGCCGGCCCCCACCATGTTCTCGATCGCCGTGATCTGCGAGGCGTTGTCGCCGTCGAACTTGCCCGCGGCGGTCATCAGCTCCAAGCCGTTGGCCTGGGCGGACTTCTGCGCGCCCTCCTTCATCTTGACGAAGAACGGGTTGGTCTCGGTCTTGGTGATCAGTCCGACCTTGGGCGTGGTGGACGTCGTGGTCTCACCACCGCCACCGCCGCACCCGGTGACGAGGAGCGCGGTGATCAGAAGGCCTGCTGAAAGTCGTGCGTTCATGAGCGGTTCCTATCTGGGGGGATTCAATGTCATCGTTGACATATGTCAACGTTGACATCCGCCGTGCTGCGATGATGGACTCCGATCCGAGAAACGTCAATGCCCCCACGCCGTAACAAATCGGCAACGTGTCAGAAAGGCGAGCCCGATGATCGCTGTCCTGGGCGAATGCGTCGCCGACGGCTTCACCGACCGGCGTCCCCCCGGCCCGCATCCGGGCGCGGCGGGCGATGCCGCGGGCGGGCTGGCGATGCGGGTGCTGCCGGGCGGCGGGCCTGCCAACACCGCGGTGGCGCTGGCGCGGCTCGGCTCCCCCACGCGGTTCCTGGGCCGGATCTCCGGCGACGTGTTCGGTGAGCTGTTCCGCGGGCACCTGGCCGCCTCGGGCGTCGACCTGTCGGCGTGCGTCGAGGCCGAGGAGCCGAGCACGCTCGCGGTCGCCGCGCTCGACGCGGGCGGCCACGCCGAATACAGCTTCTACGCCGAGGGCACCGCCGACTGGCAGTGGACCCCGTACGAGCTGGATCCGGCCCGCCTCGGCCCGGCCGGCTGCCTGCACACCGGATCGCTGGCCCTGGTCAGGCCGCCGGGCCGGACGGCGATCGAGGAGTTGGTGCGGTCCGCCGCCGCCCACGCGACGATCTCGATCGACCCGAACGTCCGCCCCACTCTCGCCTCCAGGGACGACTACCACGTCACGCGGTGGTGCGAGTGGACCGACATCCTCAAGCTCAGCGACGACGACCTCGGGTTCCTGCTGCCGGACGTGCCGATGGAACGTGCCTGCGACATCTGGCACGCCGCGGGCGCCCGCCTCATCCTGATCACCAGGGGCGCGGCGGGCGCGCTGGTGTCGCTGGACGGCGAGCGCGCGACCGTGCCGGCGCCGAAGGTCGAGGTCGTGGACACCGTCGGCGCGGGCGACTCCTTCACGGCCGGGCTCCTGCACCATCTGGGCGCGAAGGGACTGCTGGGCGGCCGTCTGGACGGATTGGACCTGCCGACGGCCATGGAGGCGGCGGCGTTCGCGGCGCAGGTGTCGGCGCTGACCTGCTCGGTGGCGGGCGCCAACCCGCCCTGGGCGGCCCAGCTGGCGGGGTCCGCCGCGAGCCGATGACGCCGGATCCGCTGAGCCGGTGAACGAGTTGTTCGAACAATGCACTCCGTTCCATGCGATCAGGCCAGGTCGTCGAGCAGGGGCTCCGCGACCAGTTCCTCGGGGACGGCGAGCTCGTGCGCGCGCATGGCCGGGGCCAGCCCGGGATCCCAGGGTGCATCCGTCACCCGGCCGGGCGGCAGCTCGCCGGATCGGCTCCCGATCGCCCGCAGGTAGTCGGCGGTGGACATGCGCCACGGCTCGGCACCCGTCTTGGCCATGGTGTACGCGGCGATCCGCAGCCCTTCCCCGTCGAAGTCCCCGTGGTAGTGCAGCCTGGTCCCCGGCAGGGAACGCAGGAGGCGGACGGCGGCGCTGTTCGGCCAGCCGGAGGTGCACACCATCGGCGGGCACGACAGGCCGAAGCGTTGCTGGGCGAGGGCCAGCACGGTCGGGTTCTCCACCACCCACACATCCCGTTCCCGCAGCTCCAGCGGGTCCCGGAGCTGGGCGAGGGTGATCACGCTGGCCTGGCCGTCCCAGATCCGCAGGACTCTGGCCAGGGCGGAGTCCCCTCGCGGCCGTAATCCGGCGACCAGGACCGTCGTGGACAGGGCGTCGCAGGCCACGCCGGCCCGCTCCCACAGCGCCCGCCGGGCCTCGGCGCCCTCCGGCGCGGGGATGTCATAGAGCACCGACAGGGCCTTCAGCACCAGCGACGACAGGCGGGTGCCCTCGTCGAGGGCGTGCGGGTCGCCGGTGACGTCGGCCGCCACCGCCGCCAGCGGCCGTCCCGAGGCGGGCAGGGCGGCGAGCACGGCGAGGGCCTGTTCGAGCAGGTCGCGGCCGGCGCGGACGGCGGACAGGGCCAGCAGCGCCGGCTCGGCGGCGACCACCGGGTGCGTGGCGAACCAGTCCAGCAGCGCCTCGCGCTCCAGCCGTCGTTCGGCCCGCCGGCGCCTGCGGTCGTCGAGCGGGCCGATCAGGGCCTCGGTGACGGTGCGTACGTCGAGTCCGCCCAGCACGCCCTCCAGCCTGCCCACGTCCAGGGTGATCGACGGGCCCGGGTAGCGGTCGAGGCCGAGCAGGTCGGCGACGGCGGCCTGCTCCTCGTCCGCCAGCCCGGTCACCTTGACGCGGCTGACCTGGTGGCCGGACGAGAGCCGCTCGTGCAGGGCCTGCCAGATCGGCCGCAGCGCCGCCACCCGCAGCCGCTCCGGTACGGCGGGCGTGTCGGAAGCGGTCATTCTCCGGGCACCGTCCGGTAGCCGTTCCAGACGAAGCGGGCCGTGGTCACCGCGTCGTCGCCGTCCCCCGTGATGAGCTGGTGGATCGCGATCCCGTCCAGCTCGCGGTATTCGCACCACTCGTGGTCGGACGTGAGCACGAGATCCAGCCCCAGATCCACCAGCAGGTCGAACACCTGCCCCCGGTTCGTCCGGTCCACCCCCACGAACACCTCGTCCAGCAGGATGAACCGCGGGCACCCCGGATCGGTCTGGTAGTGCGCGGCCACGGCGGCGAACAGCGGCAGGTGCAGCGCGATCGCCTTCTCCCCGCCCGACAGCGCCCCGTGCAGCTTCCTGGTGAGGTCCTGCCACCCCTGGCCGTCCCCGCGGTCGACCTTGACCACGAACCGGTGCCAGGCCGTGTAGTCGAGCACCTTCATGAGCTGGTCCTCCCAGCTCGCCGAGGAGTCGTCGGCCCGCGCCTCCTCCACCCGGTCCCTGAAGAAGACGTACAGGGCCTCCCGGTCGGCCTCGTTCAGCCCGGCCGGGTCGCGCAGCAGCAGGTCGCGGGCGGCCCGGGTGCCGGCCGATTGGGCGGGGTCGACCTGCCACACCAGCCGCACGGCCACCCGGGAGGCGGTGCGGACGCGCTCGAGGCGCTGGTTCATGCCCTCGACCAGCGCCGTCGCCTGCCTGATCCGGTCGGCCAGATGGCGTCGCGTGTCGCCGGCCAGCGTGCGGTCGAACAGGTCCCGCTCGGCCTCCGTGATGTCCGAGCGCCGCTCGTCGCGTTCCTTGCGCAACGCCGTGCTGAGCGCCGCCGCCCCCGCCCGGACGCCGCCCACGGTGGCGGTCAGCACCTGGACGTCGTCGTCGGGCGCCAGCTCCAGATCCGCCCGGTTCGCGAGGATCTCCCTGGCGTGGTGGAAGGCGTCCTGCAGCCGCGCCTCGGCCTCCCTGACGTTCTTCTGCTCGTACGACACCGCCGCCAGCTGCTCGGCCACGGCCCTGGCCGCCTCCAGCACGGCCCGCACCCCGGAGTCCGCGGCCAGCTCGACCGTCACCCGCGCGTCCGCCGGCAGGTGCCCGGCCGCCAGGCGGCGGAACCGTTCCGACACCGCCTCGCGCACCCGTCCCGCCTCGGCGTGTTTGTCCTCCGCCGTGGCCAGCTCGCCCCTGAGCTGTCCGAGCCGGGCGTTGAGCCGGGCCAGGTCGTCGTTGGCCGACTTGATCAGCCGGCGGCAGGCCTGGTAGGCGGCCTGGGTCTCCTGGAGCTGCTCCAGCACGCGCAAGTGCTCGACGCCGACCGTGGACTCGATGGCGGCCAGCCGTTCGGCCAGCACGACGGCGGCGGCCGCTGCCTCCTCAGCGCGTTCGACGGCCCGGACGGCGAGGTCCTGGTATTCGCGGGCGGTCTCGGCGGCGTGCTCGGCGCGCTCCCGGGCGGTGCGGGCGTCGCCGCGGCGGTCGTGCCAGACGGTGCCGGTGGTCTCGGCGGTCCGCAGCGCCTCCTCCAGCTTGTCCAGGGCGGACAGCCCCGTGGGCAGGGCGTGACCGGCCGCCAGCTCGGTGAGCCGCCGCAGCGATCTGCCGACGTCCTTCTCGCGCTCGTGCAGCCGCCCTTCGTACGCCCGCAGCTGGTCCTCCAGCAGCGCGACCTTCCTGACCGCGCCGTCGAGCGCTTGGACCGCGTCGGCGTACGGCTTCCTGCCGGGCCTGCGCCGCAGCTCGGCGGCCAGCGCCTCGCGGTCCGCCTCGACCACGGCCAGCAGGTGGTCGCACTCGGCGATCGTGCCGGCGAGGTCGCTCAGCCGGTCGTCCAGCTCGGCGACGCGGCGGCGCCGGGCGCGTTCGCGGGCGGCGGCGCCGATGTAGGAGGGCTCGGGCTTGACCCAGCGGCCCGCCGCCGGGCCGAGCCGCCACGTGCCGTCCGCGCCCACGACCGCCGGGTGGTCGACGCCGATCGCGGTGGGCGCGAACGCGATCCCGGCCAGCACGGCGTCGGCCGGGGCCGGGGAGCCCGCCTCGGTGAACAGCACGTGGGCGAGGCTGTAGCCGGGCGCGGGCGCGGCCAGCGCGGCCACGGCGAAGGCGTCGTGCTCGCCCGCGTCGAAGCCGCCGTCGGGCAGCAGCCACAGGTCCAGCAGGCCCGCGGCTTCGAGCGCGGCCTCCACCCCGGCCTGGGCGACGGGGTCGACGCCCGATCTGAAGGCCACCGCCCGCCACAGCGGCGCGCCCGCGCGTCCCTGCCTGGCGGCGGCACGGGTGTGCGGGGCGGGCGGCTCCAGCACGGCCTGGCCGTCGAGGCCCTCGCGTTCCCTGGCCAGCTCGGCGCGCTCGTCCACGAGCCCGTCGCGGAGGGTCGTGAGGTGCTGCTCGCGGGCCGCCAGCCGGACGGCGGCCGTGGCCCTGGCCGTGCTGACCAGCTCGTCGGCCTGTTCGAACCGGTCGGCCAGACCGGCCAGCTCCTCGGCGTCGAGGCGGAGCTGGGCGCAGCCTTGCGTCCACTCGGCCAGGGCGCCGGCCAGGTCGCGCAGCCGGTCGTCGCGGAGGCGCACGGCGCGGTCGTGGGCCTCCTGGGCGGTGGCCAGATCGTCTCTGACCCGGTCGCGGTCCTGCTCGGCGGCGGTGCGGCGGTTGATCGCCTCCTCGTGCGCCAGGGCCGCGGCCCTCACCTCCCTGATCTGGGCGTTGCGGCTGGTCACGGCGGCCCGCAACAGCTCCCGCCCCCGGCGCACGCCCTCCTCGCTGTCAGTGCCGCCGGCGCGCTCGCTCTCCTCGTGGACCGCGAGCAGCCCGGCGCGCTCGGCCGCCTGGCGCGCCTCGGCGCGGGCGCGGTCGGCGAGGGCAGCGGCCGTGTGGGCGGCGGTCTCGGCGCGGGCCGACGCCTCCTGCTTGGCGGCCGACGACCGGGCCGACACCCCCGCCTGGTCGCGCAGCCCGGCGGCCGTCTCGTGGGCGGTCTGCGCCTCCATGCGGAGCCGGTGCAGGTCACTGCCCGCCTTGTACGCCTCGCTCTCCTTCAGCCCGTCGATCTGCGCCGCCAGCGCCAGCTCCTGCGCCTCCTCCTCCCCCAGCCGCGCGGTCGCGGCCAGCAGCTCGCCCTCGGCCTCCTTCAGCGCCTCCCGCTTGGCCTTGGCCTCGGCGGCGAGCGAGTCCATGGTGTATCCCGCCGACGTGACGGCGGCGGCCGCGGCCCGCAGCACGCGCTGGGCGTATCCGCGCTGCCGGCCGGCGAGCCGGTCGGCCTCCTCCACGTCCCGGTCGAGCAGCCGCAGCTCCTCGCGCTGCCGGTCCAGCCGTTCGAACCCCTCGGCGATCTCGTGGATCTCGCCTTCGCCGAGCGGCGGAAGCGCGCTGGACAGCAGCTCGGACAGCAGGCCGGGGTCGAGGCGCTCGGACAGCTTGGGGGTGCGGAGCTGGCGCAGGGCGGTGAGCAGCGAGTCGTAGCGCTGCTCGTTGAGCCCCCGGTAGAGCGTCTGGCGGACGACCGTGCGGTAGGCCTCGGCGGACTCGTGCACCTTGCCCGACGTGCCGAGCTCCTCGATGAGCTGGGCCTTGGTCAGGGGCTGGCCGGCTTCGCCGCTGAGCTGGACGCCGTCCGGCAGGTCGATGCGGGCTTCTGTCGTGAAATAGGTGGCGGTGACGTTCTTGGTGTGGATGGTCGCCTGCAGCCGGGCGCCGCAGGTGAACCAGCGCCCGTCCGCGTGCTGGAACTCCAGCCATACGTAGCCGACGCGGGTGGTGCCGGTGGCGCCGTCGCCCATGAGGTTCCAGTGCATGGTCCGCTCGGTGCCGCCGAACGTCGACAGCCGGCTCGGCTTGAGACTGGCGTCCAGCACGTACGGCAGGAGCAGCTCCAGCACCTTCGACTTGCCGCTCCCGTTGGGGCCGCGCAGCAGCAACCGGCCCCGGTGGAACTCGAACACCTCGTCGTAGTAGCGCCACACGTTGAGGATCCCGGCGCGTACGGGCGTCCATCGGGCCTCTCCCCCCGGCGCGGGGCGCGCGGGAGCGAGCTCGGTGACAGTCATCAATCCTCCACGAGATCCGTACCACGATCGACCCGGTAGCGGGCGGCGGCGGGCAGGGCGGCGACCCGGTCGCCGCTGCGGCGGGCCAGCCCGAACAGCGTGAGAATGTCCAGCGCGTCCTCGGCCAGCCGCGGACCGCCGCCGTCCGACTGGTACGCCCTGGCCCACTGCGGGAAGCGGCGCAGCAGCCCGGCGGCCTCGGCGTCGAGCCGCGCGGCGGTCACCGGGCCGGCGGAGACCAGCAGGTCGAGCAGGAGCAGGGCGGCGACCTTGGCGTGGCTGCCGTCGTCGGGGAACTTGGCGTCCGTGGCGGTGGCGTCCGGGTCGACGAGCAGGAAGCCCTCCGCGCGTTCCTCCAGCACGAATCCGGCCTCCTCGGCGGCGCGGCGGATGATCTGGCGGCCGGTGAGCGAGGCCGCGTACGCGGACTGGGCGGGGGTGAGCTCGTCGCGGTAGACGACGGGCTCGTCGAGGAGGCGGCGGATGATCGAGTGCCTGGCCCACAGGTTGCGCTGGGTCTCGGTCGGCTCGTCGCCGCCGTACCTGGCCTCCGCGGTGAGCGCGGTGACGTCCGCGGCCCGGGAGGGCGGCACCGGGGCGGCGAGGAGCCGGATCACGCGGGTCGTGTCGACCCGGTAGAGCACCTTGGCGTCCTCGTCGGCCAGGTAGGAGTCGGTCGTGCCGTCCATGGCGGAGACGGCCCCGTAGTGCTCCAGCAGCTTGACCGCGTCGACGAACGCCGCCCGCTCCTCCGCCCTGACCGGGTCGAACGCCGGCACCTCCGCCTCCACCGCCGCCGCCTGCACCACGCGCTGGGCGAGCATCCCGATCGTGGTGACCGGCGAGGTGAGCAGCTCGGCCGCGCACAGGCACAGCAGCGTGTAGCGGCGGCGGTCGAACGGCGCCCGCGTCGTGCGCCGCCGGCGGGCGGGCCGCGTCGCGCTCGCCTCGGAACGCACCTTCACGAGGCGGGCGTAGCCCTGGCGCGGCTCCACGACGAGCCGCCATCCGCAGAAGTAGTCGAACCACTGGGTGAGCGGCTGCCGCCGTTTCCTGATCAGGTCGAAGGCGGCGGGGTCGTCGTGCTGGGACACCAGCGGCCGCCCGAGCAGGGTCTTGATCGCCCGCGCGATCTCCTCCTTCTCGGCCCTGACGAGCTGGTTGGCGAGCGTGCTCACGCGCCCACCACCCGCTGATCGCGGCTGGGCCGCCGTCCGAGCGACCGGATGTCGATGAGATAGTCGGGCCCCCGGAACCACCCCTCGGACGTGCGCAGCACGGCCACCGCGCCGTCCTCCGGGTCCCGCAGCACGATCTCCACCCGCCCGTCCGAGGTCACCGCCCGCCGGAACCCGGTGGAGTCGGGCCGCTCGGCCAGGGCCCGCCCGAGCAGATCCAGCAGCCGCCCGAACGTGTCGTGCTCCAGCTCCGCCAGCTGAGACAGCCGCATCGCCCCCGTGGTGGCCAGCGCCGACCACGCGGCCTCCAGCTCGGCCCGCTCCTTCTCGGCCCGCGCCCGCCGCTCGGCCCGCAGCGCCACCACGTCGCGCACCTTCCCGGTGCGCCCCATGCGCTCGGTGCGCCCCCGCGCCCGCAACAACGCCGACACCTCGACCGGCTCCGCCTCCGCCCACGGCACCCCGGCCGGGACGAGCTCCGCGTCGGCGTGCCCGAGATGGGCGTGCCTGGCCGGCCCGAGCCCGAACGCCGCGTCCCACAGCCGGTGCGCGTCGTCCTCGCCGGCCGCCGTGGCGAACCAGCGGGCCAGCGTACGGAAGTCGGCCGCCGCGCTGGACGACCGCCGCCGCGAGTCGGTGATCCGATCGAGCACCTGGAGCAGCGACACGATGGCCCGCCGGGCCACGTCGTGCAGCTGCCGCACCCGCGGCACGCTCCCGTCCGCGGGCGCGAACCACAGCCGCAGCCCGTCCCAGCGCGCCGCCCGGACGGCCAGCCACGGCGTGGCGTGATCGGCTCCCGGCACGTCGGGCAGGTCGGCCCCGTCGAGGGCCCGCGCGTGCAGCACGCTCACCCCGTGCCGGGCGACCGCCTCCAGCGCCTGGGCGATGGTGTCACCCCGCTGCTCCAGATTGGTCACGAACTCCTGCAGGTAGGCCACGGTGGCGGCCTTGACCTCGTGAAACGTGGTGAGATCCGTCCCCTCGACGCGCAGCAGCCGCTGCAGCTCCCCGTTGAACTGCTTGGTGTTGCTCCGCAGCCCGTCCAGGTGCCCTTCGAGCTCCTGCAGGCTGGTGAAGACGCGCCGGTTGTGCCCGGGATCGGGATCGCGCAGCAGCTCCTCCAGCTCCCCGAGCCGGTCGCCGATGGCGTCGAGCACCGCGGTCTGCAGCGCCCCCGCAGAGGCCAGCATCGCCATCGCGTGCTGCACGCCCGCGAACGCCGCCTCGCCCCGCTTGGTCAGCGAATATTGCAGGTTCTTCCGTTCATACTCCTCCGCGGTGGCGAAGCTCCCGGCGTGGTTGAAGATCACGTCCAGCAGCCCCCACCCGACGAGCTGCTTGAGCGTCCCGGCCAGGTCCTGCTCGCCCACCGGCGCGTACCACCCGACCGCCCGCAGCCGCTCTCGCACCTCGTCGACGGTGAGCGCCGTCTCCAGCCGCTCGTTGGCCTCGCCGAAGGCGTAGAGCACCGCCGTGTGCAGATCCGCCCGCTCCGTGGTGGTGAACCGGAACATCTCCGGCGGCACCCGTGGCAGCTCCGCCATCGCCCTGCTCCCCTCGCCGCACGCTTCCCACCCCCGCAACCGTAGCGGTGAACCCCCGCCGGACGGCCGCGGTTTGCCGCCAGATCACACGGGTACGGCGCTGTCATTGGCCCGGGGAACGAAGCATGAGAACGGGGGCCGAAGTGGCTGAATTCGAGGCAACACGTGGGATGCCGGCCGACAGCATGATCGTGTACGGCGTCGCTTCGGACGTCGCCGTCATGGACCGGTGGCTGCCGCAGGGACTGCACGTCACCGACGCCGGACCCGGCACGGTGGAGGCGGACGGCGACCTGGTTCCCGGCGCGGGCGCGCACGAGGGCCTGTTCCGCGCGTCGGAGGAGCAGCTCCGCGTGGAGTGGGGCGGCCGCGACCATCCCGACTACGCCGGCTGGCTCCAGGTGGCGGACTCGGCCGCCGGGACGAGCGAGGTGACCGTCCACATCTCCCTGCTCGACGAGCCCGATTCGGGAGCCCGCGCGGACGAGGTGCGCGAGCTGCTGGACCGCTCCCTTGACCGCCTGGCCGACGAGGTCACCCGCCGCGTCCACGACTCCGGCTGACGGCGGACGGCCGGTCAGGCTTTTACCGGCCCGGCCGTCAGCGCGCGGACGAAGAAGCGCCGCGGGGCGACGCTCCACGGTGAAATGACGCGAGTCAACGACCGGTATGATCTACGGACGACGAACCGATCTCTCGGTAACATTTACGCAACATGTGGTAGTCGTCAGTCCCGTCCCCCCGACCTTCAGGACACTTCAGGCATGGTCACCAGAGCTGACGTCGCTCGACTCGCCGGTGTATCGACCGGCACCGTCTCGCATGTGCTCACCGGGGCGCGCTCGATCCGCCCGGAGACCCGCCGCAAGGTGCTCGACGCCATGGACCAGCTCGGCTACATCCCCAACGCCATGGCCAGCGCCCTCGCCGGCGGCCGCAGCCGCATCATCGCCGTCGTCTTCCCCTCCCAGCCGCGCACGATCGTCGGATCGGACCTGGAATACGTCCTGGCCGCCACCGAGGCCGCCCGCGCACGGGGCTTCCACGTGGTCCTGTGGACCTCGGGCGCCGACGACCTCAACGAACTGGGCCAGCTCGTCCGGGCGGGGCTGGTCCAGGGGTTCCTGCTCATGCAGGTGGCGCTCTCGGACGAGCGCGTGAAGTTCCTCAGGTCGGCCGGCATCCCCGTCGGGCTGATCGGCCGGACGCGCACGCCGGGCCACGTCCCGTTCGCGGACGCGGACTTCGAGCAGATCGCCCGGCTGGTGGTCGATCACCTCGCGGGTCTCGGGCACCGGACGATCGGCATGCTCAACGCGCCGTACGAGCGCGGCACGCACGGGATCGGCGCGGCGGTCCGCTTCGCCGACGCAGTCCGGCGCACCTGCGCGGGCCGGCGGCTGGAGTGCACGGTCGTCGAAAGCCGGCACACCGTGCGCGCGGGCCGGGAGGCGCTGCGCAGACTGCTGGACGCCGCGCCGGACACGACGGGCGTCATCTCCTACAACTGGGAGGCCACGCTGGGCGCGATGCACGAGGCACGCGCGCTCGGGCGGCCGATCCCGGAGCGGCTGTCGCTCGTGCTGTGCTCCAACGGCGAGCCGGAGTCGACCGACCCGGAGCTGACGACCGCCACGCCGCCGGCCACCGAGATCGCCACCGCCGCGGTGGAGGCGCTCATCGACCACCTGGCCGCACCCGAGGCCGAGCCGGCCCAGCGGCTCGTGCCGAGCGTCCTGGTGGAGCGGCACAGCACGGGGCCCGCCCCCGGCTCATGAGCGGGGGTCAGGCGTCCTCGCGGTCCGGGTTCTCCAGCCGGAAGAAATTGCTCTGCGAGCCGTCCTTCTTGTGCTCCTGGAAGATGAAGTTCAG
Organism: Nonomuraea sp. NPDC049480; assembly: GCF_044465905.1. Lineage (NCBI taxonomy): Bacteria > Bacillati > Actinomycetota > Actinomycetes > Streptosporangiales > Streptosporangiaceae > Nonomuraea > Nonomuraea sp. NPDC049480. The sequence continues at coordinate 37,248 of NZ_JBITMD010000006.1, read as the reverse complement.
CTCCCGCTCGTCGAACGTCCTGAACCAGTCGTCCCAGGAGATCTCCTCCAGGTCCTCCCCGCCGTAGCCGGGGAAGTCGAACCTGAGCACGCCCGCCCTGCCCTCGTGCTCGGTGCCGGGCACCTTGGCGGGACGCGCGTGACGCTCCTCGGCCCACTGGCGGATCACCTCGTGCTCGGTCGTGATGAGGCTGCGTCCTGGCCGCTCCTCGTGCTCCTCGATCGAGGTGATGACCTGCTCGTACTTGTGCTCGCCGCGGACCGGCCGGTGCTGTAGCGCCATGGGACTGCCCCCCTGTGAGTCGTTCCGTCCCCACCCGCTACCCGCGTGGCCGCGCTTGTCGCAGGTGATCCGCACCGGCCGCCTAAAGGGCGGGTCAACCCCCGTCGTGCCTGCGTGGCGGTGGTGGTGCGGCGGGGGAGATTGGGCGGACGTAGCCGGAAATCGCCGCCCGAGGAGCTCATGGAGTCGCTGCTGATCCTGCACGCGGTGGCGGCGGCGTGCGCTCCCTGGCTGGCCCGCCGCATGGGGCGGCGCTCCTTCGTCCTCCTGGCCGTCCCCCCGGCGGCCGGTTTCTGCTACACGTTCTGGCCGGGGGCGGCCGGCACGCACAGCACGAGCTGGGCGCCGGCGATCGGGCTCGGGCTCGCCTTCCGGGTGGACCCGCTGGCCGTGCTCATGATGGGGCTGGTCACGGGCGTCGGGGTGCTGGTGCTGGTCTACAGCGTCCGCTACTTCCCGGAAGGGGACGACGGGCTGGGGCGCTACGGGGGCGCCATGGTGGCGTTCGCGGGGTCGATGCTGGGGCTGGTGACGGCGGACGACCTGCTCCTGCTGTACGTGTTCTGGGAGCTGACCACCGTCTTCTCCTACCTGCTGATCGGGTACGACCCGCGGAGCCGGATGAGCCGGCAGGCGGCGATGAAGGCGCTGATGGTCACCACGTCCGGCGGCCTGGCGATGCTGGCCGGGTTCGTGCTGGCCGGGCAGGCGGCGGGGACGTACCGGATCTCCGAGATCGGGGCGGTGGGCCCGGTGGCCGTCGCGCTGATCCTGACCGGGGCGCTGGCGAAGTCGGCGATCTTCCCGTTCAGCACCTGGCTGCCGGCCGCCATGGCGGCGCCCACGCCGGTGTCGGCGTACCTGCACGCGGCCGCCATGGTGAAGGCGGGCGTGTACCTGCTGGCCAGGCTCGGCCCCGTGGCCGGCGACGTGCCGCTGTGGCGGGCGGTGGCGGTGCCGCTCGGCGTGGTGACGATGCTGCAGGGCGGCTGGCGGGCGCTGCGTGAGACGGATCTGAAGCGGTTGCTGGCCTACGGCACGGTGAGCCAGCTCGGATTCATGGTGGTGCTGTTCGGGTCGGGGAACGAGGCCGCGGCGCGGGCCGGGGCGGCCGTGGTGCTGGCGCACGGGCTGTTCAAGGCGGCGTTGTTCCTGGTGGTGGGCATCGTCGATCACGCGACCGGCACCCGGGAGGCAGGCGAGCTCAGCGGGGTCGGGCGGGCGATGCCGTGGGTGTGCGCGGTCGCGGTGGCGGCCGGTGCGTCGATGGCCGGGCTGCCGCCGCTGACCGGGTTCGTGGCGAAGGAGGCCGCTCTCGAGGCGTTGCTGGGCGAGCCGCTCACGCTGGCGGGCGTGGTGGCGGGGTCGGCGTTGACGGCGGCCTACACGCTGCGGTTCCTGTGGGGCGCGTTCGCCGCCAAGCCGGGCGTGGCGGCGCGGCCGGTGCATGGGGTGCCCGCGGCCATGTTCGCGCCGGCGGCGCTGCTGTCCGGCCTGGGGCTGGCCTCGTGGCCGGCGCATGCCGAGCCGCTGCCGTTGCTGCTGTCGGCGGGGGCGCTGGCGGCGGGCGCGGTGTTGTTCCTGGCCAGGGAGCCGGTGGCCAGGGCCGGGGCGGCGCTGCACGTCATCGACTCCGGCCAGGTCTTCTGGGCGGCCGTACGCCGGCTGGACCGGCTCGCCATCCAGGTCACCGGCCTGATCCAGCGCGGCTCGGTGCCGGACTACCTGATCCTCACGCTGCTGGCCACGGTCGGCGTCGGCCTGTTCTCCCTCGGGTACGGGGGCGCGCCCCGCCTGGACGTGCCGGTCGTCGGCTGGCAGCGGCCCGAGCAGCCGGTCGTCGCCGTCCTGACGATCGCGGCGGCCGTGCTCGCGTTGTTCGCCCGCGCGTACATCTTCCTGGCACTCGTCGTGGGCCTGGCCGGTTACGGCACGGCGTTGCTGTTCCTCGCGCACGGCTCGCCCGACCTGGCGCTCACCCAGTTCCTGGCCGAGACGCTGAGCCTGGTGGTGTTCGCGCTGGTGCTGCGGCGGCTGCCGCTCACCCCGGTCAGGAGCAGGCTGGCGGCGCCGTTCCGCGCGGGGCTCGGGCTGGCCGTGGGCGTGGTGGCGACGGGCGCGTGCATGCTGGCGATGGGCGCGCGCGACACCGAGCCGGTGGGTGCGCTGATGGAGGCGGCGGCCGAGCAGGCGGGCATGCGCAACGTCGTCAGCGCGCTGATCGTCGACATCCGCGCCTGGGACACCATGGGCGAGAGCACGGTGCTGGTCGTGCTGACGCTGGGCGTGACGAGCCTGGTGTTCCTGCGGCGCAGGTCGTACCACATCGAGCCGGGCGAGCACCTGGCAGGCGAGCGCACGCACTGGCTGGCGGCCACGCTGCCACGCGGGCAGCGGGTGATCGCGTTCGAGGTGGCGGCCCGGCTGACGTTCCACACGGTGCTGGTGCTGTCGGTGTTCCTGCTGTTCATCGGGCACAGCGGGGTCGGCGGCGGGTTCGCGGGCGGCATCGTGGCCGGGCTGGCGATCACGGTGCGGTACCTGGCGGGCGGCCGCAACGAGCTGGCCACGGCGGTGCCGGTGCACGCGGGCGTGCTGATGGGCGCGGGGCTGACGCTGTCGGCCGGGGCGGCGCTGGCCGGGCTGCTGTTCGGGCGGGCGGCGCTGGACATGCTGGCGGCGGACGTGACGGTGCCGCTGATGGGGCACGTGCACCTGTCCACGGGCCTGCTGTTCGACATCGGCGTGTACGTCTCGGTGATCGGCATGGTGCAGGACGTGCTGCGCGGCCTCGGGGCGGAGCTGGACCGGCAGATCGACGCCGGGGAGCGGCCGTGACCGTGCCGCTGCTGCCGTTCGCCGCCTGCCTGGCGATGATCGCGGCCGGGGTGACGCTGCTGCTGGAGCGGAGCCTGGTCCGCGTGCTGGCCGGCGTGATCATGCTGGGCAACGGGGTGAACCTGCTCATCGTGACCGCGAGCGGCGGCGCGGGCGGCCCGCCCTTCGCGGGGACCACGGGCATGGCCGACCCGCTGCCGCAGGCCATGGTGCTCACCGCCATCGTGATCACCTTGGGCGTGACGGCGTTCCTGCTGGCCGTGGTGCACCGCTCGTGGCAGCTCACCGGCAGCGACGAGGTCCAGGACGACACCGAGGACCGGCGCGTGCGGCTGCGCGCCCGCCGCGGCGAGCTGAGCGACGCCGTGCGCCGGAGGCGGGACGCCTACCGGCGGCTCGTCCTCGAGCAGCGGGCCGAGATGGCGCACCTGGAGGCCGAGTGGGCCGAGCGCGAGCGCCTGGAGGAGGCCGACCTGGAGCGGCGCATCTCCCGGGTGCACATCGAGCTGGAGCGCTGGACGCGCGGGCTCCTTCAGGAGGGCCTGACGGAGGAGGAGCTGCACACCCGCTTGGAGGAGGCGGCGCTGCGCGCGGACGCCGCCGCCATGGACAACGTCCTGCGCATCGAGGAACTGCGCGAGGAGCACGAGCGGCGGCGGGAGGCCCAGGCGGCCGGGGAGCGGGACCTGCGCAGGAGGCTCAAGGCGCGGCAGCGGGAGGCCCGCAGGCAGATGCGGGCCGCCATCAGGGAGGAGCTCGAACGCCAGGCCCTGGCGCAGGACCCCGAGCTGGAGGGCGAGGACTCGTGACGGCGCCCGCGCACATTACTGGGAGTCTCGTCTGCGTGCCCGTGCTGCTGCCGCTGCTGGCGGCCGGGGTGAAGCTGGCGATCGGCGGGCGGCTGCGGCGGCTGCAGTCGCTGATCAGCCTCGGCACGCTCACCGTGTCGCTGGTGGTGTCGGTGCTGCTGCTGGTGGCGGTGGACACGGGCGGGCCGCTGGTGACCGAGCTGGGCGGGTGGCCGGCGCCGATCGGGATCTGCCTGGTGGCCGACCGGCTGTCGGCACTGGTGCTGGTGGTGTCGTCGGCGGTGACGCTGTGCGTGATGGCGTACTCGGTGGCGAACGCCTACGCCGAGCAGGAGCACGACGCGCCCATGGCGATCTTCCATCCGGCGTTCCTGGTCATGGTGGCGGGGGTGGCGGACGCGTTCCTGTCGGGGGACCTGTTCAACCTGTTCGTGGCGTACGAGCTGCTGCTGAGCGGCTCGTACGTGCTGCTCACGTTCGGCGGCACCGAGTCGCGGATCCGGGCGGGGGCCACGTACACGCTGATGGCGCTGGCCTCGTCGATGTTGTTCCTCATCGCGCTGGCGGTCACGTACGCGGCCACCGGGACGCTGTCGATGGCGCACCTCGCCGAGCGGTTCGCCACGCTGCCCGAGCAGGTGAAGCTGCTGGTGGAGCTCATGCTGCTGCTGGTGTTCGGGATCAAGGCGGCCCTGTTCCCGATGTCGGCGTGGCTGCCCGACTCCTACCCGACGGCGCCCGCCCCGGCCACGGCCGTGTTCGCCGGGCTGCTCACCAAGGTCGGCGTCTACTCGATCATCCGGCTGGAGGCGCTGCTGTTCCCGGGCGGGCCGGTGTCGACGCTGCTGATGTGGGTGGCGCTGGCCACGATGCTGGCCGGCGTGCTGGGCGCGGTCGCGCAGACGGACCTCAAGCGGATGCTGTCGTTCACGCTGGTCAGCCACGTCGGGTACATGGTGTTCGGCGTGGCCCTGTCCACGGTGGCCGGGATGGCGGGCGCGATCTTCTACGTCATGCACCACATCACCGTGCAGACGAGCCTGTTCCTGGTGACGGGGCTGATCGAGCGGCGTACCGGCATCACCTCGGTGAGCAGGCTCGGCGGGCTGATGAAGACGGCCCCGCTGATCGCCGTGCTGTTCTTCGTCCCCGCCATGAACCTGTCCGGCATTCCCCCCATGTCGGGCTTCCTGGGGAAGCTGATGCTGGTGCAGGCGGGCCTGGCCGACGGCGGGCCGCTGCCGGTCGTGCTCGTGACGGCGGGGCTGGTGACGAGCCTGCTCACCCTGTACGCCGTCGCCAAGACGTGGGCCAAGGCGTTCTGGCGCGCGCCCAGGGAGGCCAGGGCGGGCGCGGTGGTGGAGAGCGAGGAGTACACCGGCCAGGAACCGACCGTCGTCACGACCACGCTCCCCCTGGCGCTGTCGGTTCCGGTGGCGGCGCTGGTGGCGCTCGGGCTGTCGCTCACGGTGCTGGCCGGGCCGCTGTCGGCGCTGACGCAGCGGGCGGCCGGCGAGCTCATGGCCCGCGACCCCTACGTCACGGCCGTGCTGGGGAGGACGCGATGAGCCCGCGGCTGCTGCAGATCGGCTGGCTGGTGCTGGTGTGGGTGACGCTGTGGGGCGATGTGTCGCCGGGCAACGTGCTGGGCGGGGTGGCGGCCGCGCTGCTGGTGACGTGGCTCCTGCCGCTGCCCTTCCTCGACCCCGGCATCCGGCTGCGGCCGGTGGCGCTGGCGCGTTTCCTGGCCTGGTTCGGGTGGGACATGGTGGTCTCGACGGCGCGGGTGGTGTGGTGGGTGGTGCGGCCGGGGCCGCCGCCGACGCAGTTCGTCCGGGTGGAGCTGCGCACCTCGTCCGAGTCCATGATCACGCTGATCATGGCGGCGCTGGCGAACGTGCCCGGCAGCATCGTCGTGGAGGCGTACGTCGGGGAACGGCGCCTGCTGCTGCACGTGCTCGGCCTGCGCGGCGACGCCGCCGAGGGAGTGCGGGCGCACGTGGCCGGGCTGGAGTCGCGCATCGTGGCGGCGTTCGGCACCCGCCGGGACCGGGAGGAGCTGGGATGACCTTGGTGTACGCGGTGACGCTGGCGCTGCTCGGATGCGCGGCGGCGGCCACCCTCTACCGGGCGGCGCGCGGCCCGTCGATGCTGGACCGGGCGGTGGCGCTGGACGTGGCGACGTCGCTGGCGATGTGCGGGGTGGGGGCGTTCGCGGTGGCCAGGGACGACTACTCGGACCTGCCGATCATGCTGGTGCTGTCGCTGCTGGGGTTCGTCGGGTCGGTGTCGCTGGCCCGGTTCTTCGCCGGGCCGTCGCGGTGAACGCGGCGGCGGGCTGCTGCCTGCTGCTGGGGGCGGCGCTGGCGTTGTCGGCCGGGGTGGGGCTGGTGCGGTTCCGTACCACGCTGGACCGCATGCACGCCGGGACGAAGCCGCAGGTCGCCGGGGTGCTGCTGGTGCTGCTCGGCATGTGGCTGCACCGGCCGGCGTGGGCGACCGCGGGGCCGCTGCTGCTGGTGGCCGCCGCTCAGGTGGTCACCGTGGCGGTGGCGGCGTACATGGTGGCGCGGGCCGCCTACGCGCGTCAGTCGTCGGGCGACGACGATGACGGCGACGGGACCGCCTTGCCGTCCTGATCGTCCCCGTCGGAGCGGTTGAGCGCCGGCTGGCCGAACCACGTCCACAGGGACAGCGCGGCCAGGATCCCGGCGGTGACCCAGGCCAGGGTGACGCCGAAGAGGTAGTCGATCACGAGCATGGTGGCCGTGGTCATCGACACCGCCAGCGCGAGCGCGCCGAGGATGCCGTAGAAGTTGGAGCGGCGTACCAGCGTCTCCTTGCGGCCCTGCCGGAACAGCACCCGGTGCTGCGCGGTCGGCGCGATGTAGCAGATGGACGCGACGGCCGCGCTGACCAGCGCCACGTAGAACAGCCATCGGTCGGCCAGGTCGAGCCGGGCGAAACCCGGCGAGAACGGCACCGTCAGCAGGAACGCGAACAGCACCTGCACGCCGGTGACCGCCACGCGAGCGCCCTGCAGGAGCTCCACGAAGTTCCGGTCCGCGCGCTCCTGCTCCGACTCCCCGCGATCGCGTGCCTGCTCCGACTCCGGTTTCACGCGGCCTCCGTCCTCCTCCACAAGAGACCTCTACTTCCTCCCCAAAGCGGGTCAAAACCTCGGGCCTCCTCCCCGGGAAAGGTCAAGACCCCCTTGGCGGGAGTGACGGAAAGGCCTCCCCTTCGAAAACCCTGCTCGACCAGACGGGTCAGGACGCCGGCAGGAGGATCTTGGCAGGGGTGATGGGCAGGTCGCGGACGCGGTGACCGGTGGCGTGGTGGACGGCGTTGCCGACGGCGGCGGCGGTGCCCACGATGCCGATCTCGCCGATGCCCTTGCAGCCCATCGGGTTGAGCGCGTCGTCCTGCTCGTCCAGCCAGACCGCCTCGATGCTCTCCACGTCCGCGCAGGCGGGGACGTGGTACTGCGCCAGGTCGCGCCGCAGGAAACCGCCGAACTCCTCGTCGGTGAGCGTCTCCTCCATCAGCGCCATGCCCAGGCCCATCGTCATGCCGCCGACGAACTGCGACCGCGCCAGCCTGGCGTCCACGATGCGGCCGGCGGCGAACACGCCGAGCAGGCGCGGCACGCGGACCTCACCGGTCACCGCGCTGACCCTGACCTCGGCGAACTGGGCGCCGAAGGCGTGCCTGGCCAGCTCCGATTCGCCCTTGATCTCCTCGGTGGTGTCGGCGCGGCCCTCCTTGCCGTTCTTCATCAGCTCCTCGCAGGCGCGCACCACGGCGGACCCCCACGAGGCCGTGCCCATGGAGCCGCCCGCGACCGGCGCGTCCGGCAGGTCGCTGTCACCCAGCTCGACGTGCACCCGGCCGGGGGCGACGCCGAGCGTCTCGGCCGCGATCCTGGTCAGCGCGGTACGTGCGCCGGTGCCGATGTCGGCGGCGGCCACCTGGACGAGGAAGTCGCCGTCACGCACCCTGGCCACGGCCTGTGACGGCCGCCGCCTGGCCGGATAGGTGGAGGCGGCCACCCCGGTCCCGATCAGCCACTCCCCCTCGCGCCTGACTCCCGGCGCCGGGTCGCGCCGGTCCCAGCCGAAGCGGCGGGCGCCCTCCCGCAGACAGGCCACCAGGTTGCGGGAGCTGAAGGGCAGGCCGCTCTCCGGCTCGGTCTCCGGGTCGTTGCGCACGCGCAGCTCGACCGGGTCGATGCCGGCGGCGCAGGCCAGCTCGTCGATGGCGGACTCCAGGGCGTACATGCCGGGGCACTCGCCGGGGGCGCGCATCCACGACGGGGTGGCCACGTCCAGCCGGACCAGCCGGTGCGCGGTGCGCAGCGCGGGGGCGGCGTACATGGTGCGGGCCGGGGTCGCGGTCTGCTCGGCGAACTCCACGAGCGTGGAGCTCTGCTCGTACGCGACGTGCTCCAGCGCGGTCAGCCGGCCCTCGTCGTCCGCGCCCAGCCGCAGCCGCTGGATCGTGGGCGTGCGGTAGCCGGTCACGTCGAACATCTGCTGCCTGGTCAGCGCGACCTTGACCGGGCGGCCCACGGCCCTGGCGGCCACGGCGGCGAGCACGGCCTGCGGCCGGGTGGTGCCCTTGCAGCCGAAGCCGCCGCCGACGTGCCGGGACACGACGCGGACCCGGGCGGGCGGCAGGCCGAGCGTCTTGGCGATGGTGTCGCGGTCCGGGGAGGCTCCCTGCGCCGAGTCGTAGACCAGCAGCCTGCCCTCGACGTCCCACAGGGCCAGCGAGGCGTGCGGCTCCATCGGGTTGTTGTGCAGGACCGGGGTCGTGTACGTCACGTCGACAGCGGTCGCCGCCCCGGCCAGCCCGGCCTCGACGTCCCCTTGCTCGGTGTCGGCCGGGAGGTTCGGGTTGACGACGTCCGGACGGTACAGGCGGGGGTGGTCGGCGCGCAGGCCGACGTCGTGGTCGGCGGGCTCGTACTCGACGCGTACGGCGTCGGCGGCGGCGCGGGCGTTCTCGTAGGTGTCGGCGACGACGGCGGCGATCAGCTGCCCACGGTAGGCGACGTCGCGGCTCTGGAACAGGGCCAGCTCGCCGTCGGCGTCCTCGGCCAGCTCGGGCGGGTCGTCGACGGACAGCACGCCGAGCACGCCGGGCATCTCCATGGCCTGGCTCACGTCGACGCGGGCGACGCGGCCCCTGGCGATCAGCGACTGCACCGGGCAGGCGTAAGTGACGCCCTCGACCGGGTATTCGGCGGCGTACGTGGCCAGCCCGGTGACCTTGACACGGCCCTCGACGCGGTTCACGATGCCAGCTCCTCGAGCGTGTTGACGATCAGGTTGCGGGCCAGGGGGATCTTGTAGGCGTTGCGCGGCAGCGGGCGGGCCTGTTCCAGCTCGGCCTCGGCGGCCGCCAGGAACGCCTCGCCGGTCGCCGGGCCGCCGATCAGCGCCTGCTCGGCCCGTTCCGCCCGCCAGGGCGCGTGCGCCACGCCGCCGAGGGCGATGCGGCAGTCGCCGACGATCCCGTCGTCGCGGACGTCGAGCACGGCGGCGATGGATACGAGGGCGAACGCGAACGACGCGCGCTCGCGTACCTTGCGGTAGGCGGAGGCGCCGGGCGGCGGCGCGGGCAGCTCGACGGAGGTGATCAGGTCGCCGGGCTCCAGGACGGTGTCCTGCTCGGGCGCGTCGCCGGGCAGACGGTGCAGCCCCGGCATCGGGACGATCCGGTCGCCGCCCGGCCCGGTGACGTGGACCTCGGCATCCAGCGCGGCCAGCGCGACGGCCAGGTCCGACGGGTGGGTGGCCACGCAGGCGTCCGAGGCGCCGAGCACGGCCAGGTTCGTATGGTCGCCCTCGATGGCCGGGCAGCCGGAGCCGGGGCGGCGCTTGTTGCACGGCCTGCTCACGTCCTGGAAGTACGCGCAACGGGTGCGCTGCAGCAGGTTGCCGGCCACCGTCGCCATGTTGCGGACCTGCCCGGACGCGCCGGCCAGGACGGCGCGGGCGAGCATCGGGTAGCGGCCGCGGACGAGCGGGTCGGCCGCCAGGTCGCTGTTGCGGACGGCGGCGCCGATCCGCAGCCGGTCGCGGACCTGCTCGATGGCGTCGAGCGGCAGGCGGCTGACGTCGACGAGCCGTTCCGGCCGGGCCACGCCCAGGCGCATGAGGTCGACCAGATTGGTGCCGCCGCCCAGGTACATGGTGCCGGGCCGGAACCGGCGCACCGCGTCGGACGGGCTGCCGGCCCGGGCGTACTCGAAGGGCTTCACCGCGTCTCCCCGGATGCCACCTCGGAGATGGCGCCGACGATCCCGGCGTACGCGCCGCACCGGCACAGGTTGCCGCTCATCCGCTCCCTGATCTCCTCGGGCGTCAGTCCCGGGTCGGCGAGGATGTCCTCGGTGACGGCGCTCGGCCCCGGCTCGCCGAGCATCCCGGCCGCCGAGCAGAGCTGTCCCGGCGTGCAGTAGCCGCACTGGAAGGCGTCGTGCTCGATGAACGCGGCCTGCAGGGGATGCAGTTCGTCGCCGTTCGCCAGGCCCTCGACGGTGGTGATCTCAGATCCGTCCACCGCGACCGCCAGCGCCAGGCAGGAGTTGGCCCGCCGCCCGTCGATGAGCACCGTGCAGGCCCCGCACTGGCCGTGGTCACACCCCTTCTTCGAGCCGATCAGGCCGAGTCGTTCGCGCAGGAGGTCGAGCAGCGACATCCGGGGGTCGACGTCCGCTGAGCGCGGCACGCCGTTGACCTGAAGGGTGATGTCCATGGCGCTCGCCTACCCGACGTCCTCACGCGGCAACCTCTGAGGGCGGTAAAGCCGAATGTCCGTTTTGTGATGACGGTGACGGGTAGCCGTGCCGCATGGGCGAGGCGTTCGACGATCAGATGACCGAGTCGGCGGCGATACTCACCGTCAACGCCGGCTCGTCGAGCCTCCGGCTGGACCTGGTGCAGGGCGGGAGCGTGCTGGACAGCGCGCACGCCGAGCGCGCCGTCGACGAGGGGGCGGCCGGGGAGGAGCTGGCGGCGTTCCTCGGCGGCCACTTCGACCGGGACATCAAGGCCGTGGCACATCGTCTCGTGCACGGCGGCGAGGTCGTGCGCACACCGGCGGTGGCCGACGACGAGACCGCGGCGGCGCTCCGCAAGATCACGAGCCTGGCGCCGCTGCACCTGCCGCCGTCGCTGGCGCTGCTGGAGGCGGCCCGCGAGCAGCTCCCGGCCATCCCGCACGTGCTCTGCCCGGACACCGCCTTCCACGCCGGCCTGCCGGACACGGCCGCCACGTACGCCCTTCCGCCCGAATGGCGCGAGCGGCACGGCCTGCGCCGCTACGGCTTCCACGGCCTGTCCTACGCGTGGGCCGCCGACCGGGTTGCCGAGCTGCTCGGCCGGCCGGTGACCGAGCTGGAGCTGGTGCTGACGCACCTGGGCGGCGGGTGCTCGGTGTGCGCGGTGTCGGGCGGGCGCAGCGTGGACACGTCGATGGGGTTCACGCCGCTGGACGGCGTGCCCATGAGCAAACGCTCGGGCGGCGTGGATCCCGGGATGCTGATGTGGCTGCTGTCCGAGGGCCACCTGTCCGTGGACGAGCTGAGCGACGGGCTGGAACGGCGCTCGGGACTGCTCGGTCTGTCGGGCGGGCGGTCCGGGGACACGCGGGAGCTGGTGGCCGCCGAGCGGGACGGGGACGAGGCGGCCGCGCTGGCGCTGCGTGTGTTCAGCCACCGGGTCGCCCGCGAGATCGCCGCCGCGGCCACGTCGCTCACGCGGATCGACGCGCTGGTGTTCACCGGGGAGATCGGCTGGGACCAGCCCGAGGTCCGCGAGGCGGTCTGCCGCCGCCTCGGCCTGCTCGGCGTCGAGCCGCCCGTGCGGGGCGACCGTCACGACGACGGCCCCGTCAGCGCGTACGGCGCCGCCGTCCCCGTCCTGGTGGTGCAGGTACGCGAGGAGCTCCAGCTCGCCCGCGAATGCCTGCGCGTGCTCGCGGAGGAGGACGAATGACAGAGCTGGAGGGGGTACGCCGCTCCGCGCTCCCGCTGACCGGCCCCGAGGACCTGGACCCGCTGCTCGACCGCGTGGGCGAGGCCAGGTTCGTGCTGATCGGCGAGGCCAGCCACGGCACCCACGACTACTACGTCTGGCGGGCCCAGCTGACCCGCCGCCTGATCGCCGAGAAGGGCTTCCGGTTCGTCGCGGTCGAGGGCGACTGGCCCGACTGCGAGCGGGTGCACCGGGCCGTCACGTCCGACACGGACCCCTTCGAGGCCCTGTACGCCTTCGCGCGCTGGCCCACGTTCATGTGGGCCAACCACGAGGTCGTGGACTTCTGCCGCTGGCTGCGCCGCTGGAACGCGGGCCGGCCGCCCGTCGAGCGCTGCGGCTTCCACGGCCTGGACGTCTACAGCCTGTGGGACTCCCTGCGCGCCATCCGCCGCTACGCCGCGGCGAACCTGCCCGGAGAGCTCGACGCGGTGATGGACGCCTTGTACTGCTTCGAGTCCTACGGCCACGACCCCCAGCAGTACGGCATGGCCACCCGGCTGATCCCCGGCACGTGCGAGGACGAGGTCGTGAACCTGCTGGCCGCCGTGGTCCGCGCCGCGCCCGGCGAGCTCGGGATCCGGCAGAACGCCGAGGTCGTGGCGGGGGCCGAGCGCTACTACCGGGCCATGCTGCGCGGCGGCCCCGACTCGTGGAATGTCAGGGACGTGCACATGGCCGACACCCTCGACCGGCTCGCCGGCCACCACGACGCCAAGGCTGTCGTCTGGGCGCACAACACGCACATCGGCGACGCCCGCGCCACCGACATGGCGGCCGCCGGGATGACCAACCTCGGGCAGCTGGCCAGGGAACGGCACGGCGAGGACGCGGTGCTGGTGGGGTTCGGCAGCCATCGGGGGTCGGTGGTGGCCGGGAGCCGGTGGGGCGAGCAGCACCACGTCATGCCGGTGCCGCCGGCGCGGCCCGCGTCCCTGGAGGCGCTGCTGCACGAGTCCCTTGCCGCCCCGCGCGCCCTGTTCCTGGTCCCTTCCGGCCCCAGGCCCGTCTGGTACGACGAGCCGATGGGGCACCGGGCCATCGGCGTGGTGTACCGCCCGGAGCGGGAGCGCTGGGGCAACTACGTGCCCACGGTGGCGGGCCGCCGCTACGACGCGTTCCTCTGGATCGACGAGACCAAGGCCCTGCATCCCCTGCACAACGAGCCCTGGGGTGATGCCGAACCGGAGACGTATCCCACCGCGATGTGACCCGCCGGGTGAACCCGTTTGTCAGTGGCGGGTGGTTTGATCTCTGCTGTGGAGGCTTCGGTCGAGCAGCTCGTGTACGTCCGGGAGGACGAATACACCGTCGCGCGCATGAGCGCCGACGGCATGCCCGACTTCGTGGCCACGGGACGGGCGCTGGCCGGGGTGCAGCCGGGCGAGACGCTGCGGATCCTCGGCGAGTGGGGCCGGCATCCGCGCTACGGCCGGCGGTTCGCGGTCTCCGGGTGCGAGCGGGTGACGCCGTCGTCGGTGCGGGCGATCCGCATCTACCTGGGGTCGGGGCTGGTCAGGGGGATCGGGCCGCGCCTGGCGTACGCGATCGTCGACCATTTCGGCGAGGCCACGCTCAAGGTGATCGACACCGAGCCCGGGCGGCTCACGGAGGTCGTCAACATCGGGCCCACGCGGCAGGCGCAGATCGTCGAGGCGTGGCGGGAGCAGAAGGCCATCGCCGCGCTCATGGTGACGTTGCAGGGGCTCGGGGTCAGCCCGCTGCTGGCCGCCAAGATCTACCAGGCGTTCGGGCAGGACGCCGACGAGGTGCTCGCCACGGACCCGTACCGCCTGATCGGGCGGGTCAGGGGCATCGCGTTCCGCATCGCCGACCGGATCGCGCTGCAGTCCGGGGTGCCCGAGCGCAGCCCGCAGCGGGTCAAGGCGGCGCTGCTGGACCGGCTGGAGGCGGCCGCCACCCGCGACGGGCACTGCTACCTTCCGGTGGCCGCGCTGGTCAGGGAGACCGCGGAGCTGATCGAGCAGGACCAGGACCTGGTGCGGCCGATGCTGGACGCGCTCGTCGCCGACCGCCGGCTGGTCGTCGAGACCTCTCCCGACCAGCCGGGCCAGATGGTGGCGTACGCCAAGCACGTCCACGCCCGGGAGATCGCGCTGGCCGCCCAGCTGACCAGGCTGGCGCAGGCCCGCTCGACGCTGCCGCTGCGCTCGTTCCGCGAGGACCCGACGCTGCACGACGACCAGCGCGCGGCCGTCACCATGGCCCTGACCAGCACCGTCTCGGTCATCACCGGTGGCCCGGGGTGCGGCAAGAGCCACACGGTGAAGGCCATCGCGACCACCGTCCGGGCCGCCGGCGGCACGGTCACGCTCACCGCGCCGACCGGCAAGGCAGCCAAGCGACTGTCCGAGCTGACCGGGATGCCCGCGATGACCGTGCACCGCATGCTCGCCCAGCAGCCCGACCCCGACCCGGACACGCTGTTCCACGAGACGCCGGCGCAGGCCGATCTCATCGTGGTGGACGAGGCGTCCATGCTCGACCTGCACCTGGCCACCCGGCTGACGGCGGCCGTCGCGACCGGCAGCCACCTGCTGCTCATCGGCGACAGCGACCAGCTGCCCAGCATCGGGCCCGGCGACGTGCTGGCCGACCTGCTGCGCGTCCCGGAGATCCCGCGGGTCCAGCTCACGCACGTCTTCCGGCAGGCGGGCGGCAGCGGCATCATCGAGGCGGCGCACCGCGTGCGCGCCGGCCGGATGCCGGTGACGCCGGGCCGGGGCGGGTTCTGGTTCGAGGAGCTGGACGATCCCGAGCAGGTCGCCCAGCGGGTGGCCCACCTGGCGATGGTGGCCATCCCCCGCAAGCAGGGGGTCGAGCCCGGCCAGGTCCAGGTGCTGTGCCCGATGCGCAAGGGCGAGACGGGTGCCACCGCGCTCGGGCGGCTCATCCAGGACCAGCTCAACCCGGCCGCCGACGACAAGCCCGAGCACTGGTCGGGGGCGACCGTGTTCCGGGTGGGCGACCGGGTCATGCCGATCCGCAACAACTACGACAAGGGCGTCTTCAACGGGGAGACGGGGACCGTCACGGCGGTCGTGCCCTCCGAGCGCACGATCACGATCCGGACGGACGACGGGGAGACCGTCCATTATGGTTTCGACGAGCTCGACGACCTGACCCACGCGTACGCGATCAGCGTGCACCGGTCGCAGGGCAGCGAATACCCGTTCGTGGTGGCGCCGATCGTGGCCGAGTCCGGGGGGATCATGCTGCGCCGCAAGCTGCTGTACACGCTGGTGACGCGGGCCAAGGCGTGGGTGGTGCTGGTGGGGCAGCGCGAGGCCCTGGAGATGGCGGTCCACCGGATCGGCCACCGCCGCAACACCGGTCTGGCCCGCCGCCTGGCCCTGAGCCTCGACTCCTGACGCCGGGAGCAGGGTGTCATGATGCTGACTTTTTCGGCGCTGTGAATGGCGCAATGATGACCGCGTGGGGCGACAAGATTGGCAACGGGGGGCATCGAATACAGGCGTTATCACCTTCCTCCTTGCTGTTGCGAACGAGGCGGACCGGCGGCATATTGCGGCCGCCGCCGAGGAGAACAACCCTCCTTTGGAACAGGCCAGCTGGATAGCGGCCATAGTGGGCGTCCTCCTCATGATCATTTTCTACGTTCTCGATAAAACGCTCAAACGGCCGCGCTCCAGCTCGGACGAGGAAGACCGCCGAGAGGTACGAGCGGAGGAAACCGGCCGCAGCGAGCCCGCCGCGACTCCGGACCGTGGCACCGACATACCGCCTGTGAAGACGATCGTCCCGGATACGGAGATGATCGACCGCGATGGCGAACAGGCGGAACTCCGGTCGAGGCTGCTCGACGGCCCAGGAGGCATCGTCGTGGTCAGCGGCGGACGAGGGGTCGGAAAGTCAAGGCTCGTGGCGGAGGTCCTGGCCGATCTGGAGAGTTCCCAGGAGAGGCAAGGCCAGGCCTGCCCACGAATTTTCCGGCACGAGGCCGACCCGGACCTGCAGGTGCGCCTCGACGTTCTGATCGGCGACATGGGGCGCCTGCTCGACGAGCGGCCCACAGCACCGGACGCTTTCATCGGCGCGTCTTCACTCGATCGGCTCAAGGCGGCTCTGGAAGCGCTCGGGGACGTCTCCATGGTGAGCATCATCGACCATGCCGAAAACCTGCTGAACCCCGAAACCGGACAACTCCTCGATTCCGAGCTGGACGCGGCGTTCGAATTTCTCACGACCGCTCCACAACAACACCGGGTCACCGTGGTTCTCGTGACCCGGTTGCCACCGAAAGCCCCCGCACACCGTAAATGGCCTGCGGCGCGGCCTCCCATCACGGTCCGCGGGCTTGGTCGCGAGGATTTCACCGAATACCTCCGCACGCTGGACGACGTGTGCGGACACGGTCTGACCGGCGCACTCGCCCGGCACTACGACCGGTTGCAAGGCAATCCCCGCCTTGCCGAGATGGCTCACGCGATCCTCGAATCGCCGGAGTACGATCCCATCCGGCTCTCCAGGAGCCTGACCGGGGCCGGGGACGTCTCGAGGGTCCTCACTGGACACCTGGTCAGAAGCCTTGATCCAGCGGGGGCCCACGTTCTCGAAGCTCTTGACGCCTTCGGCACGTCGATCGACGCAGGCGCGGTCTCCACGCTCCTCGCCGAGGAGCATTCCGAGAACGAGGTGGTGGACGCGCTAACGTCGCTGGTGAGCAAGCGCGTCGTGCGGGAAACCCCCGATGGCCGGTATTACGTGCCGCCGTCCGACTCCGCCTGGCTGCTGGAAGGCATCGCGGAAGCGGACCGGCCCAACGCCGAGAAGCGGACGAAGCTGCTGATCCGTGCCGGCATCGAACTGGCGGATCGGCACGTGCGGAATCCCGGCGGCGTCGAAGACCTGCGCTTCCACTTCGCCGAGTTGCGGGCCATGATGCGGACGGGCATGCCCACCTGGGCCTTCCGGCGGCTCGAGGACCTCGACCGCGAGCTGCGCAGGTGGAACTGCGGCTTCCTGCTGCTCAGGCAGCGCGAAACGCTCAGGCGGCAGCTCGGCACCACGGATCGGCTCATGCGCAACGAGAACGCGCTCGGCCATCTCTACGCGTCGGACGGGGACTTCAGCAAAGCGAGCAAGGCGTACGGCGACGCGCTGCGCTGCGCGGACGACCGGCAAGACCTCGACAATCGGGCGAGGATTCGCGCCAACCTGGCAGGAGCGTACTGGTGGGACAACGACGTCAACAGCGCCTACGACTCCTACGCGCGGGCTCGGGACGAGTCCGAGGAGCTGATGCGCAGCGACCCTGAGCGCTGTCGCGACCTCCTCATAGTCCAGATGGGGACCCTTGAGAAGATGGCCGATTGCCATCGGCACTGGGGGCGGTACGACGAGGCCATCCAGCTCGCCGAGGAGGCCTTCGGCGTGCCCGAGAAGCCGGAGTACCCGGACACCGCCGAAGCGCGGGATCACGCGGCCCGGCGCATCGGCATCACCTTGAAGATGGCCCGATGGCGCGTTGAACTGGGCGAGACGGATACCGTCGAGCCTCTCATCATGATCGCCGGGCGAGAGATGAACGCACGCAACGAGGACTGGTTGTGGGCCTCGTACCTGGCCGGGCTCGCCGGCTACCGGCTCCAGCGCCACCACTTCGATCAAGCGATCGACGCGGCGAAACAAGCGGTGGAACTTGCACTCAAATACGGCGATCCGATCACCCTGCCGCAGGCACGGGCGACCCTGGGTGCCGCGTACCTGATGCGGGACGACATCGATCTCGCCGAAGCGGCGAGACACATCGAAGGCGCCGCCCGATACCGGCGGCAGGGCGGCCCGCTCATCGTGCCGGCACTGCGCGCGCTGATCTCGCTGGCCGCACCGGAACAGGTCAGCGAGAGTGACGACGCCACCACGCTCTTCCGACAACTGCTCGCGGAGACGGAGAAGCGGATCAAGCGCGACAGGCGGGACAGGCGGGACATCACTGCATGGAACTACCGTGGCTTCGCCCTTTGCGGTCTGAACGGCAAGAGCGATCTCGACGACGCCCGCAAGGCGTTCGAGACGGCCTGTGTCAAGACCACTCCGCCCGCGCCGAACCGCGTCGATCCCCTCGTCCGCCTGCTCGAACGACTTGATGAATACGGTGGGTCACCTGGACGACTGCAGCCCGTCATCCAGGCTCTGCCGGCGGCGGGAACACGTCCCGCCGAGGCCTGAGCCCGCACGCGGGCTTCAGCCGCTCGTCCGCCTGAAGCCCGCCCGCACGTCCTCGGGAGAGTCCGCCTCGGCGCGGAGCCATCCTTCTTCCTGCGCCCGGACGATCGCCTGGATGCGCGTGGACACGCCCATCTCCTGGTAGAGGGCCTGCAAGAGCCGGAACATCGCGCGTTCGGAATATCCCACCCGCCTGGCAAGCTGGGCCACCGTCGACCCCTCCGCCAGTTGCCGCAGCCACGACACCTTCTGCGTGGTGAGAGACGTCGGGGCGGCGCCGGCTCTGCCCGTTCCGGCGGCGAGCGCGGTTGCCACCACCGCCGGCATCACCGACTGCCCCTCGGACGTCGCCTCCACCGTGCGGCGTAACATTCCCGCCGTCACTCCACGCGGGAGAACCGAGCGGGCGCCGACGTGGATCGCCTGAGCCCCGAGCGCCGCGGACTCCTCACCGATCAGTGCGATCACGACGTGCGTCCCGCCGGTGTGACACAAGTTCCTGAGGAGCTCCCAATCGTGTTCGCGCTCCAACGTCAACAACACCACCCGGCGCTGTCCGTGGCGTACCCATGACAGCACATCCGCGGGCGTCTCGACGGCATGACCTGCAGCGGACAAGACGGCGGCGACCCCCTCCCGATACATGGGCAGGCGGTCGACAACCGCGACGTGGACGGCCACCGGTGGCAGGAGATCCCTTCTGGACAGGCTACGAGCCTAAGCATCAAGATTGCCGAGTGCCCAGGATCGTCGCGCCGATCCGGCAGGTTCCCGCGGCCCGTCGTCAGGTTCGCGCCCGTAACTGTTCATGGACCTGCCGGGCAGGCGCTTCCTAGCGTCTGGGGCGACCCGCTAGGAGGTCGTCATGGGCAATCCCAACGTGCCGCCGTTCTACGTCGTCGTGACCAACCAACCACTAAGGGGCCGCCCTGGGGGCAGAGGCCCCTCCTCCTTGGGGAGCCCTGTCCCGGAGCCCCTCCGGAAGTCCATCGAGGAACTCGTCAGGGTGCAGCCGTCCACGTCGCCGGAAGGCATTCGCAGCCTGCTCGTCGCCGGCGAGACCAAAATGGTCATAGGCGTCGGGATGGGCGCTCTGCTGGAACTGATCAAGGCCGTCCGGAGACAGTTGGGGCTGAACTGATCAGCCGTCGTGGCTGTCGTCTTGGATCTGCGCCGGTATACGGGGCGTCCAGCGAGCCGAAGAGCCGGCCGGTCACAGCTCCAGGGCATGATCCATCAGCGACTGCAACGTGACCGCGCCCACCAGCCGCCCGTCGCCGTCCACGACGGCGGCGAGCGGGCTGCGCGTGCGGGCCATGAGCGCCGCCAGCTCCAGCACGGTCGCCTTCCGATCGGCCACCGGCAGCTCCCGGGACTGCTCCGGCAGGCACTGGCGGACGGTCTTGCCGCCCAGCCTGCGCAGGAACAGGTCGGCGTGGGCCTCGTCCACCACCCGCGCCAGCGCCGGATCATCCTGGCAGTACGGTGGCACCGCCAGTCGCAGCACCTGGGTGCCGGGCAGGATGCTGAGCGGCCGGCTGTCGTCGTCGACGATGATGAGACCCGGCAGGTCCTGCTCGGCCAGTAGCTTGGCCGCCTCCAGCGCCGGGCTGTCCAGCGTGACCGTCGGGAACTCGACGGCGAGATCGCGTGCGCGCATCAATGGCCTCCGCTTCTCAGCCTAGCCAAACCGGGCCTCACGGCAGCTCGGCGAAGCGCTCGACCTGCTCGGTACGCCCCGACACGAGGATGATGTCGCCGTAGGACAGCTCGGTCTCGGCGGTGGCGTAGGTGAAGTCCTCGCCGGGGGCCTTGACCGCGACGATCGTCACGCCGAACTTGCGGCGCAGGTTCGACTGGCCCAGGGGCAGGCCGACGTACTCCTTCGGCGGTTTGGTCTTGGCCAGCGCGAAGTTCTCGTCCACCTGCATGTAGTCCAGCATCCGGCCACTGACCAGGTGCGCGACGCGCTCGCCCATGTCGTGCTCGGGGAAGACGACGTGGTGGGCGCCGATGCGGCTGAGGATGCGGCCGTGCTGGGTGCTGATCGCCTTGGCCCAGATGTCGTTGATCTCCAGCTCGACCAGCAGCGACGTGGTCAGGATGCTGGCCTCGATGTCGCTGCCGACCGCCACCACCGCCCGGTAGAAGTCCGGCACGCCCAGCTGGCGCAGTGCCTCCATGTCGGTGGCGTCCGCGGTCGCGATCTGGGTGATCTGCCCCGCCAGCGCCTGTGTGATCTTGGGCCGGTGATCGATGGCCAGGACCTCGGTGCCGCGCCGGGTCAGCTCCAGAGCCAGCGACGAGCCGAACCTCCCCAGCCCGATGACGACGACCGGGTTACTCGTGTACTCACCCAACGATGACACGCTCCTCGGGTAGCTCGTAGTGGCGGGCGCGCCGGTTGAGCGCCAGCGCGGATCCCAGCGTGAGGGGGCCGATCCTGCCGATGAACATCAGCAGAGCCAGCAGGACGTGCCCGGCGGGCCCCACGCTCGCGGTGATGCCGGTGGACAGCCCGGCCGTGCCGAAGGCGGAGATCACCTCGAACAGCACCTGGTCCAGCCCGTGCGGGGTGAGCGCGAGCAGGAGGTACGTCGAGAAGGCCACCAGCGCGACGCCCAGAACCGTGATCGTGATGACCTGGCGCTGCGTGGCCTCAGGCAGCCGCCGGTGCCCGATGTTCACCCGGCTCTCGCCGCGCATCTCGGCCCAGATGATGAAGGCCAGCATCCCGAACGTGGTCACCTTGATGCCGCCCGCCGTGCCCGCGCTGCCGCCGCCGATGAACATCAGCAGATCCGTGGTCAGCCAGCTCGACGGGTACATCTGCGAGATGTCCAGCGTGTTGAACCCGGCCGAGCGCGGCATGACGGCGGTGAAGAAGGCGGCCAGCAGCTTGCCTGAGTCGTCCAGCGGTCCGAGCGTCTTCGGGTTGCGCCATTCGGTGGCCAGGAAGACCAGCGTGCCGAGCACCAGCAGGAACACCGTCGCCCCGACGGTGATCCTGGTCAGGATCGTCCACTTGCGCGGGCGCCGCCAGTGGCGGGCCAGCTCGAACACCACGGGGAAGCCCAGGCCGCCGACGATGGCCGCGGCCGCGATCGTGAGGCAGATCCACGGGTCGGCGACGAACCGCATGAGGCTGTCCGGCCAGAGCGTGAACCCGGCGCTGTTGAAGGCCATGACCGCGTGGAAGCCGCCCTGGTAGAGCGCACGGGCGAACGGCTCGCCGTACCCGATGACGAAGCGCCCGGTGAGCACGGCGGCGGCCACCAGCTCGCACACCAGGCTGAACAGGACCACCTTGCGCACGAGCTGACGCACGTCGCTCATGCTCAGCGTCTTGGTCTCCGCCTGGGCCGCGATCCTGGCCCGCAGCCCCAGCCGCCCCGAGACGAGCAGGGTGAACAGCGTGGCCATCGTCATGATCCCGAGGCCGCCCACCTGGGCCAGCCCGGCGATCACCAGCTCGCCGAACACCGACCAGTGCGACTCGGTGTCGACCAGCACCAGTCCAGTCACGCAGACGGCCGAGGCCGCCGTGAAAATGGCCGTCACCCAGCCGGCCGACTCACCCGTCGTGGTGGCGACGGGCAGGGACAGCAGGGCCGTGCCGATCCCGATGGCCAGCCCGAAGCCGGCGGCCACCGCCTGGGTCGGATGCCCGAACCTGGCTAAGAACGGCGGTGCCGCAGCCATCATCGATCACCGCCATACGCGTCACACACCGTGAACGCCCTCCGCGAGAAGCTCAGCCGACAGTCCGAGCCGACCCGACTTCCCGGCGCACCGCGCACTAAGGTAACAGGCCAGGCGGATGGCCCCGAATCGACGCCCCCTCTCCAAGGCAGCGGCGGGGCAGGTCAGGAGAGGGAGCGGAAGAACGCGCGCAGCTCGGCGGCCATCACGCCGGGCGTCTCCAGGGCGGCGAAGTGCCCGCCGTGGTCGAACTCCGGGTGCCGGACGCCTGGAGGCCGTGGACGCGGACACGTGCCTGTACACCACCGGCTCGAACTCGCTCGACGAGCTGGCCGTCTACATCGCGGTCAAGGGTTTCGACTTCGAGGTCCTCGACCCGCCGGAGCTGGTGCCGGTGCTCCGCGAGCTCTCCGACCGGCTCCGCCGCGCCGCCCGGTGAGACCTGTGGCACGGTAGGGGACATGTCCGATCTCCCCATGACCGTCGACGAGGCCGTCGCCGCCGAGCGATCCGGCCGGCAGCTCAAATATCTGTACTTCTGGGGCCACCAGCCCTCCCGGGACGGCGGCGTCGGCCCCGGCTGCCTCAGCCAGTGGTGGCCGGTGACCTTCACCGAGGACGGGCACGCGTTCGCCTCGGCCGAGCACTACATGATGGCGCACAAGGCATGGCTGTTCGGTGACGAGGAGAGCGCGGCCAAGATCCTCGCGGCCGGCCACCCCGGCGAGGCCAAGACGCTCGGCCGCACCGTACGCGGCTTCGACCAGGCGACGTGGGAGGCGCGGCGGTTCGGGATCGTCGTGCGGGGAAACGCCGCCAAGTTCGGGCAGCACGCGGACCTGTGCGCGTTCCTGCTCGGCACGGCGAACCGGGTCCTCGTGGAGGCCAGCCCGCGCGACCGGGTGTGGGGCATCGGGCTGACGGCCGGCGACGAGCGGGCCGCCTCACCGGCGACGTGGCAGGGCCTGAATCTGCTCGGCTTCGCCCTGATGGCCGCCCGCGACGCCCTTCACGACGGGAAGCGCAGGTAACCGGGCGGCACGTGATCGACCAGCCACACCCCGTTGGCGCTGCGCCGGAACACGTGCCCGTCGGCGTGCATCGCCCCGGCCCCCACTACCAGCACGACCGGAACACCCCGGCGCGCCCCCACCCGCGTCGCCGTCTCCCGGTCCGGCGACAGATGCACGTGATGGCGGCTCATCGGCCGCAGCCCCTCCTCCTTGATGGCCCCCAGGAACCGCGCCACGGTTCCGTGATAGAGCATCTCGGGCGGCTGGACGGCGGGCAGGTCGAGGTCCACCGGCACCGAGTGCCCCTGGCTGGCCCGGATCCTGCCGTCCTCGATCGTGTACCGCCGCTTGTCGTTGGACTCCACCACGTGCCACAGCTCGGCGGCCGTGATCGGGAACCCGTGCTCGGCGGCGGCCCCCAGCAGCACGTCGACGGGCACCCAGCCGCCCTCGTCGAGGGTGATGCCGATGCGCTGCGGATCGTGCCGCAGATGCCGGGCCAGGTACTTCGAAATGCGAATCATGCGCCGCTCGTCCATCACCCGCCATGCTCCCGTGCCCGCCCACCCCACGGCTACCCGATTACAGAAGGGCGTGAGACCCTGCCCCGGTGACCGCACAGATCCCGGACACCGTCGCCATTGACGGCACGGAGCACGCGATCGTGGCGATCGATGGCGGCCCCCTCTTCGATCCCGCCCGCCACGGCATCAAGGTCGCCATGCTGCACACCGGCTGCTGGCGAGGCCACATCTGCGCCTACACGGTGGGGGACAGCCGCCTGCACCTCCACGCCCTGACGCTCGGCCCGCAGACGACGGTACACGGCCATCCGGTCTCCGCCCGTCCGAGATTCCTCGGGGCCGGCTTCGCGGACGACGGATACGGCGAATACACCGCGGCGCCGCTGCGGCTGGAGATCCCGTTCTCGGGCCGGCTGCTCGCCGCGCGGGACTTCATCAGCGGCCTGTACATGCACATGGGCTTCGCTCCAGGCTGGAAGTACGAGCACGTCATCGAGCTGGTCCTGGACGGCGGCCACGTGACGGAGCGGCGGGACCGCTCGCGCGAGATCGTCGAGATCCGCCGCTCCATCGTCGGCGGCGAGATCCCAGACCCGGACGGCCGGCGCGGCGCCCCCGGCTGGGTCAAGCAGACATTCGACCTGGCCTACGATCGTACGTTTCCCCGGCGGTAGCGACGTCACGCCGGCCCCGGCACGCGCGGCCGGGGCAGTCCCGCGCTGCGCGTACGTCCGCGGGGGCGGAGACGCGGTGCCCGTCCGCCGAACGCTCGGTAGACCCTGACGCCGCGTCCGATGCAAGCGTGTCGTGCGGCCTTCCGCGCCCGGCGTCGTAGGGTGGTCGCATGGGGAAGACCGCGGCACGACAGCCCGTACCCGCCCGGCAGCCCGTACCCGCCCGGCGGGCCGACGCGGAGCGCAACATCGCCGCGATCCTCGAGGCCGGGACCCGCCTGCTCAGCGCCGATCCGGGCGCCAGCGTGGCCGACATCGCCAAGGCCGCCGGGGTGGGCAGGGTCACGCTGTACGGGCACTTCCCCTCGCGGGAGGCGCTGGTGGACGCCGTGATGGACCACGCGGTCGGGGTGGCGGACACGGTGCTGGAAGACTCCTCCATCGACACGGCGCCGGCGCCCGAGGCCATGGCCGCCCTGCTGCGGTCGTCGTGGGAGATCCTCGACCGGCATCGCCGCCTGTTCGTGGCCGCTGATCGGGTCATGGCCACCGAGCGGATGAGGGAGCATCACGACCGGCCGCTGCGGCGGGTGGAGCGGCTGATCGTGCGCGGGCAGCGGGACGGCGACTTCCGTACCGACCTGCCATTGCCCTGGCTGGTGACGACGTTCTTCGCGATCATCCACAGTGCCGCGCAGGAGCGTGAGGCGGGGCGGATCGCATCCGAGGAAGTGGAGCGGGTGCTGGTCACGACGATGTTGTCGCTCCTGACGTCCGGCGTGCGGTCCCGCACCGATTGACGCGCTCCTCGGGATGAATCCCGAGGATTCCGCCTGTGCCACATGGTGTCATGCGGCACTTCGGTGGCTTCCTGCTTCATCGGCCGCGCCCCGTGCCCGGCGCTTGCGCGTTGGGCGTGGGGTCTTACCTGCCTCCACAGGCGTTTCGGGTCTCCGCTTCCCGCCCATCTCAGGTCCGGGTTTCCGTCCAGCGGCGACCTGCCGCCTCCCGGCGGCCAGGATGTTGATCGCGGCGTTCACATCCCGGTCATGCCTCACGCCACAGGCGCACTCCCACTCCCGGACGTTCAGCGGCATCACCTGCGCCAGGTTCCCGCACGCCGAGCAGAGCTTGGAGGAGGGATGGAACCGGTCGATCCGGGCGAAGGCGCGACCGTACAGTTTCGCCTTGTACTCCAGCATGCTCACGAACGCCGACCAGCCCGCATCGTGCACGCTCTTGGCCAGCCTCGTGCGTGCCAGCCCCTTGACCGCCAAGGCCTCCACATAGATCGCTTGGTTTTCGCGAACTATCCGCGTGGAGGTCTGGTGGTGGAACTCCCGGCGCGCATCGGCGACCTTCGCATGTTGACGGGCCACTTTCCTGCGGGCCTTGACCCGGTTCGCAGATCCCTTCTCCTTGCGCGACAACACCTTCTGAAGGCGCTTGAGTTTCTTCTCCGCCCGGCGCAGAAACCGGGGCGAGTCAATCTTCCGGCCATCGGCCAGCACCGCGAAATGCCCCAGCCCCAGATCGATACCGGTCTCAGCCTCGATGCGGGGCAGGGGCCGTTCGGTGACTTCGACCACGAACGAAGCGAAGTACCGGCCCGCCGCGTCTTTGATCACCGTCACGCTGGACGGATCGGACGGCAGGGGGCGTGACCAGCGGACCGCGATGTCACCGATCTTCGGCAGGGTCAGTTTCTCCCCGACCTTGAACCGGGCGTTCTTGGTGAACCGGATCGCTTGCCGCTTGTCCTTGCGGGAGCGGAACCGAGGCGCGGCAATCTTCGGTCCCTTGCGTTTGCCGGACAGACTGGCGAAGAAGTTACGGTAGGCCATGGCGGCGTCTGCGAGGGCCTGTTGGAGTACCACCGCCGACACCTCGCCCAGCCACGCCCGATCGGGACGTTGTTTGGCCTCGGTGATGACCTGCTTGGACAGCTCGCCATCGGTGATGAACGCCAGCCCGTCGGTGTGCGCCTGGCGGCGTAGCGCGAGTGCGTCGTTGAACACCACCCGCGCGCACCCGAACGCTCGCGCCAGCGCGATGCGCTGGGCGGGGGCCGGGTCCAGGCGGAAGGAGTAACGAAGCTGCACGGCCTCATCCTACAGTTGGGCTATGGCCGAATACAGTGATATCAGGACCGGCAGGCACTGCGTTTTCATGCTCCACGCACACTTGGTTTTCGTGACGAAGTTCCGCCACCGGGTCTTCGCCGGCACCCACCTGACCCGCATGGAAGCGATCATGAGTTCCGTGTGCGCCGACTTCGAAACCGAACTGCGAGAGTTCAACGGCGCGGACAACCACGTCCATCTTCTGGTGAATTTCCCGCCCAAGATCGCTTTGTCCAAGCTGGTCAACAGCCTCAAGGGAGTGTCATCCCGGCGGATGCGGCAAGAGTTCCCCGAACTGGCCGCCCACTACTACCGGGCCAGCAAACTGTGGTCGGGCTCCTACTTCGCCGGCTCTGTCGGCGGTGCACCGTTGTCGATCGTGCGCCAGTACATCGAGCAGCAGAATCGACCGGTCTGAGCCCGGAGGACGCCGGTCCGCCTGGCGGCGAATCGGCTGCTCTTGCCCCCGCTACGCGGGCTAGTCGGCCCCGGCCTGAAGGCCCGAACACTGCCGACGAGCCCGGTAGCGAGCACTCCTGCCTGCGAGGTCCCTCCTCCGACGGCTCTTCCAGAAACCCTACCTGCGTATGGTTCGCCGTGTGTGCTAACTTGAACATGAGTGTACGAGTTAGCGGAGGTTCTGGATGAAAACCGACACGTCTCCCGTCAAGGCGCGGGCGGGCGGATGGCCCGTGCTGGTCCTGCTTTGCCTGGCGCAGTTCATGCTGATCGTCGACATCACCGTGGTGCAGGTGGCGCTGCCGACGATCGGCGCGGAGCTGGCGCTCGACCGCGAGTCGCTGACCTGGGTGGTGACCACGTACACGCTGTGCTTCGGCGGCCTGATGGTGTTCGGCGGGCGGCTCGCCGACGCGCTCGGCGCCCGCCGGACGCTGCTCGCCGGGCTCGGGTTGTTCACGGCGGCCTCGCTGATGTGCGGGCTGGCCGGGAGCGGCGCCGTGCTGATCGCCGGCCGGGGGCTCCAGGGGGTCGGCGCGGCGCTGCTCTCCCCCGCGGCGCTGGCCGTGATCACCAGCACTTTCCACGGCGAGCGGCGCGGGCGCGCGCTCGGCGTCTGGGCGGCCATCGGCGGCACCGGTGCGGCCCTGGGTGTGCTCCTCGGCGGGATCCTGACCGCGGGTCCGGGCTGGACCTGGGTGTTCTTCGTGAACGTGCCGATCGGGCTGCTGGTCCTCGCCGCCGTGCCCGCCGTCGTGCCGGCCGCGCCCGGCAGGCCGGAGCGGCTCGACGTGCCGGGCGCCCTGGTCGTCACGACGGCGACGGCGCTGCTGATCTACGGGCTGGTGACCGCGGGCGACGCCGGGTGGGGGTCGGCGGGCACGCTGCTGCCGCTGGCCGGCGCGGTGCTGTGCTACGTGCTGTTCGTGGTGGTCGAGCGGTCGGTACGGGCGCCGCTGATGCGCGCCGAGACGCTCGCCCGGCGCCCGGTGATCTCAGGGACGTTCGTCATGCTGCTGGCCACGGGCCTGATGCTGGGGTTGTTCTTCCTCAGCTCGCTCTACCTGCAGCACGTGATGGGCTTCAGCGCGCTGGAGACCGGGCTGCTCTTCCTCCCCGTGGCGATCGCGATCACGCTGGGCACGCAACTCGGCGGGCACCTCATCGGCAGGCTCGGCGGGCGGCCGGTGGCGGTGGGCTCGTTCGTGGTGACGGCGGCGGGGGCGCTGCTGATGACGCGCATCTCGCCCGACGCGAACGCGTACGCCACGTTGCTGCCCGGGTTCGCGCTGGCGGCGCTGGGCATCGGGCCGGCGTTCGTGACGGCCACCACGACGACGATGGCGAACATCCCTCCGGGCGAGAACGGCGTCGCGTCCGGCGTCATCAACACCTTCCACGAGCTCGGCGGCTCGATCGGCGTGGCCGTCGTCTCCACGGTCGCCGCCTCCAGCCTGGCGCCCGGATCGACGGGTATCGGCGGGTTCGTCGCCGGGCTCACGCTCTGCGCCGTGGCGGCCGGGGTCGCGGCCGTCGTGTCACTCGGCCTGGTGCCGCCTGGCAAGCCCGCGGGGGCGTTCGTCGGCCACGGGCACGGCCACTGACGGCGCCACCGCACCAGCCTGACCGTGCGGGGACGGGCCCGCCCGGCGCAGAACGTACGTGCCGAACGCGCGCAGCGCGTCCTCGTCCCAGGCGTGCCCGTCGGTCTCCCTGTCCTGCGCCGAGACCGGGCGCGCGCTGCGGTAGCAGCTCAGCGCCTGCCGGACGATCGGCCGCAGGGCGTGCGGGAGCTCGCCCAGTGCCCAGGCGGCGCCCTCCTCCTTGCTGGGCACGGTCGCCGGGCCGCCGTCGAGGACCGCGAGCACCCGGCACGCGTTGAGCACGCCGTAGTACGGCGACTGCGGCAAGCGTTCCACGGCCCAGGCGAGGTCGTCGGTGATGGCGGCCAGGTAGTCGTCCCGGGGCACGGGTGCGAAGACGGACCCGGCGGGCGGGCCGAGCAGGGTGACGCCGCGTTCCCTGACGACCGTGATGTGGGCGGCCAGGTCCGGGTCGGCGCGCGGCGCGTCGTGGTCCACGCGGCCGGCGAGGATGTCCTCGGTCCACGCGGACGAGTAGTGGACCTCGTACGGGCGGGGATGCTCGTGTGCCGCCGCCTGCTCGCGGGTCAGGACGGACACCTCCAGATCGCCCAGGACCGGGCGGCCCGCGCTCCTGAGGGCGAGGGCCCGGGCGGCGCTCGCCCGCTGCGCGCCGGTCAGCGGCCCGGGGGTCACGAGCAGCAGGTCCAGGTCGCTCTTGGCCCGGTGGTAGCAGCCCATGGCCAGCGAGCCGTGCAGGTAGGCGCCCAGCAGGGGGACGCCGGCCGCGTCGAGGGTCCCGGTGACGTGGTCGCGGATGTCGGGGTCGCAGTCGGCCCACGACTGGGGGCGGTCCGGCGGATGGTCGGGCAGGTCCGGCATGGTGATCACGCTAGGGCGGGTCCCGGGCGCTCGGCGACCGGTTTTCCCGGCCGCCGATCCCGGCGGTGCCGGCGTCTACGAGCATACGTAGTAGACATTCCGGGCAGGGTGCGAGTAGCGTTGCCCTATACCCCGCCTGGGTATTCTGATACGACTACCGAGGAGACTTCGCATGGACCACGGCGTTCACGAACACCACGAACACCACGAGAACGCGGCCGCGGCCACGGCCACCTGGGGAATGGCGGCGCAGGCGACGGCGCACTGCCTCACCGGGTGCGCCATCGGCGAGGTGCTCGGCATGGTGATCGGCACCGCGGCCGGCATGTCCAACGCCGCCACCGTGGTGCTGGCCGTGGCACTGGCGTTCGTGTTCGGATACGCGCTCACCATGCGCGGCGTGCTGCGCGCCGGGGTGAACTTCCGCACGGCGCTGAAGGTCGCGCTGGCCGCCGACACCGTGTCGATCGCGGTGATGGAGGTGCTCGACAACCTGGTGATGCTCACCGTGCCGGGCGCCATGGAGGCGGGCCTGGCCAGCTGGCTGTTCTGGGGGTCGCTGGCCGGGTCGCTGCTGGTGGCGTTCGTGCTGACCACGCCGATCAACAAGTGGATGATCTCGCGCGGCAAGGGGCACGCGGTGGTCCACCAATACCACCGGCACTGAGCCCGCGCCTGTCCCCCATGGCCACGGCCGATCATGAAACACTCGTGGCGTACCCCGGCCCGATCCGGCAAGCACCCATCGACGGAAAGCAGACTGGATGATCGCGGTTTTCGTCTTCGATCCGCCCTCGCAGGTCGAGCGCTTCTTCACCCCCGAGTTGCTGGCGGAGCTGCGCCGGCACGTCGAGATCGACCCGGAGCTGGTCCTGACCGCGTACGAGGGCCCGGCGCTGGCGCGGGCGGAGATCCTCCTCACCGGCTGGGGCGCGCCGCCACTGGACGCGC
Organism: Nonomuraea sp. NPDC049480; assembly: GCF_044465905.1. Classification (NCBI taxonomy): domain Bacteria; kingdom Bacillati; phylum Actinomycetota; class Actinomycetes; order Streptosporangiales; family Streptosporangiaceae; genus Nonomuraea; species Nonomuraea sp. NPDC049480. Next base: position 7,153 of record NZ_JBITMD010000006.1, on the reverse strand, counting down.
GGGCCCTGGAGGCCGCGCCGAACCTGCGGTACGTCGTGCACACGGCCGGCACGGTCAAGTGGATCGCCGGGCCGGAGGTGTTCGCCCGGGGGATCCAGGTCAGCTCACAGGCCGCGGCCAACGCCGTCCCCGTGGCCGAGTACACCCTGGCGATGATCCTGCTGGCCAACAAGCAGGTGTGGCAGCTGTCGCGGGCGTACACCGAGAGCCGGCGCGCGCCCGGCCTCGACACGATCTGGTCGGCGGGCGGCAACGCGAGCCGCACGGTCGGCGTGATCGGCGCCTCCGCCGTCGGCCGCAAACTCCTGGAGCTGCTGCGCCCCTTCGACCTGCACGCCCTCCTGTACGACCCCACCCTCGGCTCCGCCGACGGGCTGGAAGCCGAGCTGGTGCAGCTGCCGGAGCTGATGGCCCGCAGCGACGTGGTCACCATCCACGCCCCGGCGCTGCCCGAGACCCACCACCTGGTCGGCGCGGAGGAGATCGGCCTGATGCGCCCCGGCGCGACCCTGATCAACACCGCCCGGCCCTCGCTGGTGGACCAGGACGCGCTCACCAAGGCCGTGGCCCGCGGCCGCGTCTACGCGGTGCTGGACGTGATCGAGCCGGACGACGCCCTGTTCACGCTGCCGGGGGCGCTGCTCACGCCGCACGTGGCCGGCTCGGTGGGCACCGAACTGCACCGGCTGGCCGCCGGCGCGGTGGCGGAGGTGGCCGGCATCGCGGCCGGGCGCCCGCTGCGCCACGCGGTCGATCCCGCGACGCTGCACCTCAAGGCCTGAACGCGCTACGCGCCGATGGCCGCGCGCAGCATCGGGAGCGCCCGTTCCAGCGCGCGTTCCCAGTAGGGGAAGCTGTGCGTGCCTGCGCCGTAGAAGTCGGTGGTGACCTGCGCGCCGGCCGCCTTGGCCCGCTCGGCGAAGGTCAGCGCCTGGTCCAGCAGCGCGCCCTCGTAGTCGGCCGTCGCGCCGGGCGGGTCCAGCGGGCCCGGCCGGCCGTCGCCGCAGGACACGTAGAGCCGGACGTCCTTCAGCCGCGCGGCGAGCGCCGTGGGATTGTGGGCCTCCCACACGTGCCTGTCCCTGTGGGGGTCGCCCCACAGGTCGTCGGGGTTCTCGCCGTTGCGTCTGACGAGGGCGCGTGTCTCGCTGCGGTCGCCGGTCGTGTCGAGCACCCCGGAGAACGACGCCGCCGCTCGGAACGTGCCGGGGTGCCTGGCGGCGTACCCGATGGCGCCGAGCCCGCCCATCGACAGCCCGGCGATCGCCCGCTGGGGCCCCGCGCCGTACTCGGCCTCGATCAGCGGGATGAGCTCCTTGACGTGGTAGGTCTCCCACTTCGGGCCGCGGAGCCAGTCCGAATACCATCCGGCCGGGCCGCCCTCGGGGACGACCACGATCGCCCGCAGCCCGGCCGTGAGCCGCTCCGCGCCGCCCTCGTCCACCCAGACGAGGTGGCTGGAGGTGCAGCAGCCGTGCAGCAGATAGAGCACCGGCCACGGGCCCGACCCCCGCGTCCACCCCTCCGGCAGCAGCACGCGTACGGGAGTCTCCCGGCCGAGTCCCGGGGACCGGACGGTGAGGTCCTGACCGCGCTCTCCGGCCTGCTCCCGCGCCACGATCCGCGCGCCGCCCGCTCGCTCCCCGGCCGGGGAGCCGGGTAACACCACGACGGCGACGACCACCACCACGACCACGGCCACGAGCCCGGCCAGGGCCGCCCACATCCATCGCGCTCGCATGGTTTGTTCACCCTCCGCGCATCGCCGGATCGACGCCCCGCAGCATCATCCCCTGTCCGCGCGAGTGGTGCACGTCGCCGGCGGGCGGGTCCTCGGGGTCGCGGAACTGGATGAGCAGGGTCGTACGGGCCTCGTCCGCCCGGTTGATCCCGGACCCGTGCACGGTGAGATAGCCGAGGAACAGCACGTCCCCCGCCTCGGCCTCGACGGGAACGGCGTCCTGCAGCGGCCACTGCGACGGCGGCAGGTGCCAGCCGCCCTCCTCGATGTGCGGCAGCGGCCCGTTCCTGTGGCTGCCCGGCACCACCCGCACGCACCCCTTCTCCTCCGGCGCGTCGTCGAAGTGGAAGATCGCCGCCCCGACCGTGTGCCTGGTGTGCGGGAAATGCGCGGCGTCCTGGTGCAGGGGGAACGGCGACCCCTTCTCCGCCGGCTTGACGAAGATCTTGGTGTGGTGGAGCTGCACGTTCTCCGACCCGATTAGGGCCGCCGCCACGTCGGTGAAACGCGGATCGACCATGAGCCGGGCGAACGCCGCCGAGTAGAACTGCGCGTCGTGGCAGTGCCGCAGCTCGGTGGGGCGGCCGGCGATCTCGCGGGCGCTGCCCCAGGTGGGGTCCGTCCGCCGCAGCCGCGCCAGCACCCCATGGCACTCCTCCCGGTACGCCCGCGCCTCTTCCTTGGTGAGCAGGCCTTTGACCAGCGCGTACCCGTTGTCCTTGTAGAACCGCACGATGGATGGATCGGTCATCTACCAGAATGTGGGCCAGTGCTCCGGCGTTCACGCCGGGGGTGAAGGCCCACGCGGGAGTGCCCGCTGGGGCGCGAGTGTGCCCTGACCTTTCAGGTTTGCCGGCAGCTTCACTCACACAGGTCGTTTCTGCTGCTCGATGTGCTGCTTGAGCACGGTGAGCGGCGCCCCGCCTACCGACCCGGCGAAGTAGGAACCAGACCAGAAATGTCCGCCCCAAAGGTATTTGCGGACGTGTGCGCTGTATTCCTTGCGAAGCATCCGGGCCGAGACCCCCTTCAGCGAGTTGACGAGTTTGGACAGGGCGACCTTGGGCGGGTAGTGGACCAGCAGGTGGACGTGGTCGTGCTCGCCGTTGACTCGCGCAGTTCGACCTCGAAGTCTGCGCATACCTCGCGCATGAGTTCCTCGCAGCGGATCAGCATCTCGTCGGTGAAGGCCCCACGCCGATATTTTGTGACAAAAACCAAATGGGCGTGGAGGCTGTAGACGACATGCCGTCCCGTTCTCACATCGGGGTTCGGATTCCATCGCGGTGACATAAACCAAATGAGATGATCAGTGTGTGGAGAAGGTGAAGCGGACGCGTGCACACGTGGCGCGACTCGACCTCAGCCCGGCCCAGGTGGCCGTTTTGGACGGTCAAGCCCACACCGCGCGTGCCTTGTGGAACCTGCTTCATGAGTTCACCACCTTCCGCCAGGGCCGGCTGGCATCACTGCAGGAGTGCGACACGGCGATTCGCCAAGCCCGCCACGAGATCGAGTGGATGGGACAGCTCCCCGCTCAGGCCGCGCAAGCCGTACTGAAGACCTACCGGCAGGCGTGGGCGAACTTCTTCAACCCCGACCACCCGGCCAAGCGCCCGACGTTCAAGGGCCGGTTCCGATCCCGGCCGGCCGTGGACGTCCCCCAGGCCCGCGACCTGCAGATCACCCGGATCAACCGCAGGTGGGGCGCGGTGAACCTGCCCAAGGTCGGGCGGGTGAAGTTCCGGTGGACAAAAGACCTGCCCGGCCTCACCAAGGGCGGACCATCCGGGAGGGTCACCGGGGCTCGCCTGGTGAAAGAAGCCCACGGATGGAACATCGTCTTCCGTATCGAACTGCAGGTATCCGCACCCGTCCTGCACACCGGGCCGAAGGCCGGCATGGACCGGGGCATCACGGTCCCCCTCGCCCTCTCCAACGGGCAACACCTTCGGCACGGCCCGTGGCTCACCAGCGGGGAGAGCGAGCGGCTCTTGCGCCTGGAGCGCAAAAGCGCCCGTCAGCGTGCCACCCGCCAGAAAGGCGACCCGGTCTCCAACCGGGAACGCCGCACCTACGACCAGATCGCCCGGCTCCGCGCGACAGCCAAGCGCCGAGCCGTCGACTGGCAGCATCAGAGCACGACCAACCTCGCGCGGCGATTCAGCGCGAGGTTGGTCGAAGACCTGAACATCACCAACATGATGGCCTCGGCGTCTGGGACTGTGCAGGAGCCGGGGGCCAACGTCGCCCAAAAGCGGGGCCTGAACCGCTCGATCGCAGGCGAGGCGTGGGGCCGGACGGTGGACTTCCTGACCTACAAGACCACAGACCGTGGCGGCCTGGTCGCCAAGGTCCGCCCGCACGGCACCAGCCAAGAGTGCCACCGCTGCCACACCACCACTCCAGGATCACGCGAAACGCAGTCGCGGTTCGCGTGCAAGAACCTGGCGTGCGGATGGATCGGCAACGCTGATACCAACGCCGCCCGAAACCAGCTTCATCGGTACAACTCTGCCGCCGGACGGGCGGTCACAGGACGTGGAGACTCCGGGATACCGGGGCCTGTGAAGCGTCAAGCATCCTGTCCCACAGTCTCGCCCGCACCCGCGGTGCGAGCTGCTGCGTAAGCAGCACAGGAATCCTCCACATTCATTCATGTGGAGGAGCACGTCAATAAGCATGAGTCCATGAGTGTCATTCGCACGTACTACGAGGCCCCCGATCCCTACGAGCCGGCGGCCGGGGATCCCCCCGCGGTCTTCCTGGCGGGCGGGATCACCGGGGTCGAGGACTGGCAGCGGCGGGCGGCGGCCGAGCTCGGGCGGCTCGGGGCGATCGTGCTCAACCCGCGCCGCCGCCGCTTCCCGATCGACGATCCCGCGCAGGCGCCGGCGCAGATCGCGTGGGAGCATCACCACCTGCACCTGCCGGAGGTGCTGACGATGTTCTGGTTCCCGCCGGGGGACAGCGATCAGCCCATCGCGCTGCTGGAGCTGGGGGCCGCGCTGGACAACCCCGCCCGCCGGCTGACGATCGGGGCGGACCCGGGGTACCGGCGGGTCGAGGACGTCCGCTGGCAGGCGCGGCTCGCGCGCCCGGGCGAGGTCGTGCACACCACGCTGGACGGCACGCTGAGTGCCGTCCGGGCGCGGCTTCGCTTCTGACTCACGTCACAGGGGATTCAGCGGATGCGCGTACGGCCCGGCGGTCGCGGGCCCAGGTATAGCCGCTCACGGCGATCCCGGCGGCGGTGACCAGGGCGGCGACGAGGTAGATCGAGCGCAGGCCGAGCCCGCCGTCGATGACCCGGCTTCCGAGCCAGCCGGCGAAGGCTGCCGCGAGCTGATAGGCGGAGGCGTTCACGGCCATGGCCAGGGTCGGCGCCGCGGCCGCGGTGGTGAGGACCCGCGCCTGCATGCCGGGGATGACGGAGAAGCCCAGCGCGCCGAGCACGAACACCATGACCGCGGTGACCGCCGCGCCGGCACCGGCGGCCCACATGAGCACCAGCGCCCCGGCGAGGGCGGCCAGCAGGCCGAGCTGCGACCGCATCGGCGCGCGGTCCGACAGCCGGCCGCCCACCAGGTTGCCGGCGGCGGCGCCGACCCCGTACACCAGCAGCAGCACCGCGACCGCGCCGGCGCCGAATCCGGCGACCTCGGTGACCAGCGGCGCGAAGAACGTGAACACCATGAGCAGCCCCGCGTTCGCCACGGCGGTGACGGCGATGGCCAGCTGCACGTCCCGGCTGCGGAACACGCGCAGTTCCGCCACCGCGGACGTGGCGGGCGTCGCCCCGCCGACGTCGCGCACCACCCACCACACCAGCAGGAATCCGAGCGCGCAGCACGCGGCGATGACGGCGAACGTCGCCCGCCAGCCGTGGTCGTCGCCGATGGCGGTGCCGATCGGCGCGCCGAGGATCATCGACAGGTTCATGCCGAACGCGAGCCTGGACACCGCCGACGCCTGCCGTCCCGGCGGGGCCCGTCGTGATGCCGAAGACGCACACCATCAGCGAGGGAACCACACCTGATCGCATCGACGTCACTCTCTTTCTTGACTGTTCAGTACAGAAAACGGGCACAAAGATGCCCATAGCGGCTACGTGGCTGGTCAGAGGGCGGCGATGGCGCCTTCGACGACGTCCAGCAGGGCCTTCCTGTCGTCGGTGACCTTGGCGAGCACGCGCAGGCCGTAGTAGGCACTCTGGAACGCCCGGGCCACCTGCAGCGCCGGCCGGTCGCCGGACAGCTCGCCCGTGCTCTGCCCGATCGCCACCAACCGGTGCAGCGCCTGCTCCAGGTCGGTGAACTGCCGGCGCACCAGCCCGGCGACGGCCTCGTCGCGCCCGCTCGCCTCAGTGGCGGCGTTGAGCGCCAGGCAGCCGCGCCGCCCGGGGTCGGCCATGTCGGCGTCGATCACGCCCAGCATCAGGTCCCTGAGCCGCTCCCGCACCGAGCCCTGCTCGGCCAGCATCGCCAGCTGGGCCTCGGCCCGGGTCTCGGCGTAGCGGCGGATCGCCTCCTCGTAGAGGCGGTGCTTGGAGCCGAAGGCGTTGTAGAGGCTGCCACGCCCGAGCCCGGTGCGGGCGCACAGGTCCTGGGTGGTGGTGGCCTCGTAGCCCTTCTCCCAGAACACCTCCATCGCGGCGTCGACCACCGCCCTGTCACTGAACTCGCGCGGCCTGCCCATGAGGGGAGGTAATCGGATTCTGTACAGATCAGTAAAGAACTAGGGTTGCGCCAGCCGGTCCAGGTGGTAGCGCACGGTCGCCAGCTCCGGCATGTCCAGGGCGCGGCCACCGCGTCACCTACGCCACCACGGGGACGCTCGCCGAGCGGGTCGCCGACACCGGCGCCGAGGTCGTGCCGATCACCTCCACCTGGGAGGGACGCGACATCGAGCCGCCGCAGATGCGCGGCAAGGAGTTCATCCGGGCCATGGGCCTGCTGCTGGACGAGACCAGGGCGACGCTCGGCCGGCTGGAGCGGGCCGAGCGTCCCGGCCTGGTGGTTCATGACGGGCCGATGTGCTGGTGGGGCCGTCGGCCCGGCCCTCACCGAGCGTGCCTACCAGGGCGGATCGGAGCCGCCGGCGATCTGCCCGTCGCGCTGGTCTCGCTCGGCACCGGCTACAACCACCGGCCCGACTTCTATCGCACGGTGCTGCGGGCGGCGGCGGGCCGGGCCTGGCACGTCGTCCTGGCCGTGGGCGAGGTCGACCCGGGGCCGGTGAAGTGGAGAAGGTTCTCGGCCATCGGTAACGTGGCCCCGTAAAACGTTTTCATCGGTGGGAAGGTCATCCTTTGGACTACGAACGTCAGCCGTACCGCAGATGCGGCCGCAGCGGCCTGCTCCTCCCGGCCATCTCGCTCGGCCTGTGGCACAACTTCGGCGAGGGCAAACC
>NZ_JBITMD010000005.1:0-518133 GCF_044465905.1 Nonomuraea sp. NPDC049480 | reverse complement strand
GCCCAGGGCCTGCTGACCGACCGCTACCTGGAGGGCATCCCGGCCGGCTCGCGCGCCGCCGAGGGCCGCTTCCTGACCCCGGACCGGGTCACCCCCCAGGTGCTGGCGTTCGTGCGGGCCCTGGCCGAGATCGCCGCCGCCCGCGGCCAGACGGTCGCCCAGCTCGCGCTGGCCTGGGCGCTGCGCGACGAACGGGTCACCTCGGTGCTGGTCGGCGCCTCCAGCCCCGAGCAGCTGGAAGCCAACGTGGCCGCCGTGGACCACCTCGGCTTCACCGGCGACGAGCTCGCGGCCATCGACCGCGCCGCCAAGGAGGCTGACGTCCATGCGTAGGAGCACGCTGGCGGCCATGGGCGCCGGGGTGACGCTGCCCGGCTTCCGCGTGGCGTCGGGCGGGGTCTCGACGCTCCCGCCCGGGCGGGTGAGCCATTCCGCCGGCCGTCACACGCACCCGGATCCAGAGATCTTCCTCATCCTCTCAGGCACCGGAAAAGTCCACATAAACGGCGATATTTCAGACTTCGCCGGGGGTGACGTGCTCATCGTGGAGCCCGGCGAGGACCACCACCTGGAAGCCGTCACCGAGGTGGTCACCACCTGGCTGCACCTGGAACCGGCGTGACGCCACTCCCCCGCGTGGGCCTGGGCGGCGGCCCGCTCGGCAACTACCTCCACCCCGTCTCCGACGCGCAGGCCGAGGCGGTGATGGACACGGCGTGGGAGGCCGGCATCCGCTACTTCGACACCGCCCCCTTCTACGGGCTCGGCCTGTCGGAGCAGCGCATGGGCCGGGCGCTGCGCGGGCGTCCCCGGTCGGAGTTCGTCCTGTCGACCAAGGTCGGCCGGCTGGTACGGCCGGGACCCGGCGACAACGGCGGCTTCGCCGTGCCCGGCGACCGGCACGTCGAGTGGGACTTCACCCGGGACGGGGTCCTGCGCAGCGTCTCGGAGTCCCTGGACCGGCTGGGCCTCGACCACGTGGACATCCTCTTCATCCACGACCCCGACCGCCACTGGCCGCAGGCGCTCGACGAGGCCTACCCCGCGCTGGCGGAGCTGCGTTCGCAGGGCGTGGCGCGCTGGATCGGGGTGGGCATGAACCAGTCGCCCATGCTGGTGGACTTCGTCAAGCACACCGACCTGGACCTGCTGCTGGCCGCCAACCAGGCCACGCTCCTGCGCCGCACGGCCTTCGACGAGCTGCTCCCGCTCTGCCTGGACCGCGGCATCCCCGTCATCGCGGCCAGCCTGCTGCACCGGGGCGTGCTGGCCGCCGACCGGCCGCCCGGGGACGCGCCCGACGCGGCGCACGAGCTCGCCGCCGCGTGTGCCCGCCACGAGGTGCCCTTGCTGGCCGCGGCCCTGCAGTTCCCGCTGCGGCATCCGGCGGTGAGCACCGTCCTCGTCGGCGCCCACGCCCCCGAGCACGTCACCACCGACCTCCGGGCCCTGAACCATCCCATCACCCCCGCCCTGTGGGACGAGATCGCCTGAGCCGCGAGAGGGTCAGGCGATGCCGGGCAGTTCCGACCACGCGAGGGCGATGTGACCCGGTCGTGACGAGCGGGACCATGACGAGCGAGATCATCCCGATCACGGCGCTGCCCGGGTACATGATCGAGTGGGGCCGGTGAAGAAGAAGCCGGGGCCGGCGTCGGCCTGCCATCGCAGGTCCCAAGCCAGGCCGGCGAGGTGGGTGAGCAGGCCGGTCAGCAGGAGCCAGGCTCAGGCGGCCTGTCCACGAGTCGGTGCGCTTGCGGCTCTCGGCCGATCGCCGCGGAATGGTGACACCCCTGCGGCGTAGGAACGCGGCAGCCGCTCCCACATCGGGCGTGATGACGAGATCGCCCCGGCACTACCGGCTCAGCTGCCGCGGGCGGTCAGGATGGCGGTGATGGCCTGCTCCGCGGTGGTGTACATGGGCAGTTGCCGTTCCACGCCGGTGATGGTGAACAAGCGCGCGGGCGCGCCCCGGGCGGCGGCCAGGTGCAGGCCGGCGCCGTCGGCGCCGCATTCCCGGGCGCAGGCCAGCATGACGTGCAGCCCCGAGCTGTCCAGGAACGACAGCTCGGCCAGGTCGAACACCACATGGTCGCCGGGGCGGCGGATTCGGCCGATGTAGTCGGCCAGCTGGGCGCTGTTGGTACGATCCACCTCGCCCGCTACGGCGATCACGCTCATGCCGGGAAGATGCTGGTGCGTCAGCGTCAGCAACACGGTCACCACTCTCGCGGGACGACGCGACGGACAGATGCCGCCCGGAGGCGCCCATGCACGCACGCTAAACCCACTGTGTCGATTCTGATACTCCAAGCTCTGTCACACGTCCGGCGACCGCCGCTCAAGCGGCGGGCTGCGTCTCCTGGCCGCCGTGCCTGACACGGCGATCGCGCCCCGCGGCGGCGGTGGCGTGCACGCGCATCCGCAGGCGCAGCAGCGTACCGAGGTCCGTCTGCACCACGGTGACCTCGTCACACAGGTGCTGGATCACCCACAGGCCGAACCCGTGCGAACGGGTCGGATCGATCCGGGCGGAGGCCACCTGCTCGGCCGTCAGCCGGCCGGCGACGTCGAGGACCTCCACGGTGAACCCGCCGGAGTGGCCGCGGGCGGTGATCAGTCCGGCCGCGCCGCCGTGGTCCAGCACGTTGGTGACCGCCTCGTTGACCGCGAGCACCAAGTCCTCCAGCCGCTCACCACGCAGCCCGCCACGCTGAGCATGCATCCGCACCAGGTCCCGGATGCTACCGAGATCGGGGCTGACGGGACAGCACACCTCGAAATCCACATTCATGATCACGCCACCCGCTGGGGTTGGGAACGTCGATAAGCGGGCTCTCTTCAGCTTTCCCATCAGCAGATCGTCAAACAACACGGCCACCACGCGGATCGGGCACCACGGCCGGCGATCGGAGATCGGCCGAGTGCGGAAACAGCCCCGCGACAGCCGGTGACCAGCCCAAACGCCAGGCGGCGGCCGTCCGCGCGGCGCGCTGGGCCGGCCACGCGACGCCGCGCGACTCCTCGCCGCGACGACGACCGGCGGCACCGCCCGGCCCGCGCCGCAACCCTCTCAGCCGGCCATCACCCATCTCACGGGCCGTCCCGGATGCCCGCGGCCACGACCAAGCGGACGCACGGACGACCCCGGCCGGCCCGTCACAAGTCTCCCGGACAGACCCGCCCGGCCCCCGGACACGACAACGGCCCCCGGTTCCAAGCCGAGGGCCGTGGCCGTGATCCGTCTCAGCTGACCGTCTCGCGGTCGTGCTGGCAGACCGAACAGCTCGTCAACCCGGCCGCCTCGGCTGCGGCGATCGTCATCGTCTCCACGCCGGTGTCGCCCGCGCCCCTGATCAGCGGGCAGGCGGTGCTGTGGTAGCGGCGGGTGCCGACGATGACCTTCACGGTGCCGGGACGCTCTCCCTTGCCCCCGGAACCAGCGGCCTTGGAGCCGGTGGCGGGCTCGTCGCCGCCCTTCGACGCCGCGACGGGCGCGCCTGCTCCGGGAGGCCCCGGCTTGGCGGCTTCACCCTTCGAGGCGCCCGGCTTGGGCGCGTCGGCCTTCGAGGCCGTACCGGACGGCCGCTCCGGCGTAGACCTGCCGGGAGCACCGGACCCCGTGGGCAGCGGCCCCTTGGGCTTGGCCTGTGACTCGGCCGAGGACGCGGGCCGTTCCAGCACCACTTCCTCCTCCGGCTCCACCGACGCGAACGTCTTGGGCGCTCCGGAAGGGCGCTGGGACGGCACGGCGGACCCGCCCGACGCCCCAGCAGGACTCCCCGAGCGGGGCGGCACCGCGGAAGAAGGCACGCGGGGCTGCGGAGCCGTGGCGGGTCCCGAGGAGTCGTCCGGCTCGGCGGCGCTTCCGCCTTGCCCCGGCCGACCACCCTGCCGCGACTGACCGGACTGCCCCGGCTGACCGGACGGCGCGGTTCTGCCGGACTGCGCGGGCCTGCCGGACTGCGCCTGGCCGGACGTCCGCGAGGTGGCCTCCCCGGGCTTGCCCCCGGTGGCGCCAGGCGCCCCTGCGGGCACCTCAGGCTTGCCTGCAGGCGCTTCTCCCTTGCCTGCGGGCGCCTCAGGCTTGCCGCCGGACGGCCGGACCTCGCCTCCGCCCGGCCGCGCCTGACCACCGGACGGTCCGCCCTGGCCGGGCGGGCGCAGGGCGGGCTCGGTCCTGCCCTCGGCGGCCGCGGCCTGTCCTGACCGTTCCGCGGAGGGCTCGGTCTCGTCCGAGGACGTCGCGCCCGTGCCCGAGGACTTCCCGCCCGGACCGGCGGGAGCCCCGCTCTTGCCGACGGCGGGCCCGGTCTTGCCCCCAGGCCGGGAAGGCTCACCGGCGGGCTGCGAGGTCTTACCGGACGGTTCTGAAGTCTTACCGGAGGGCGGCGTCCTGCCGGTCCCCGGTGACGTCTCGCCGGCGGGCGGGCGGCCCGGCTCGCTCGAAGGCGCCGATTCGGACCTGAGCGCGTACGGCGGCGGCCGGAAGATGGAGGTCTGCGTCTCCCCCTGCTCGTCCTCCGGTTCCGGGACGGCGGTGGAGGGGGCCTTGGCCTGGCCGGTGGGTGCGGCGGCCGGCCGGCCGAACCACCCGGTGGCGCCTTCCTCGTGGGCGGCGGCGGGCTCCGGGCTGGGGGTGGAAGCCTTGGTGCCGGGCTTCGGCGAGGCGACCTGCGGACGTACGTCGCGGGTCTCCGCGGAGGTATCGGCCCGGCTCTCCGCGGCGAACGCGGAGCCGGGTGCGGCAGCGGGCTCGGGGTCGGCGGCAGGCGGCAGCTGCCGTCCGCCGAGCGCTGCGTCGGGCAGGCACGTGGTGCAGGGCGTGAAGCCCTCCTCGCGTGCCTCCTCGTAGGTGAGCTCCTCGTGCTCCCGGCCGGCCAGCTGACGACAGCCGGCCACGTGGTAGCGCTTGCGTCCCGGGATCACCAGCACGATCGCGTCCGGCGCGGGGCCGCCTGCCGGGGGGCGGCGAGGGGCGGCGGCCGGCGTGGCCACCGTCCGTTGCGGCGGGTGCGGACGGGCCTGAGGGGGCGGCTGGTGGGTCACCGGACCGGTCTGGTTGTACGGCAAGCCGGGCGGCATGAGCCCTGCCGGAGGGGTGGCCGGCGCAGCGGCCCGCCCACCACCGGGGAACAGCTCGTGACGCCGCAGGAAAGCCCCGATCACCAGGAACAGCGCGGACAGGACGCTGACCACGATGGACCACATGATCAGGAACGGCTTCGCCAGTACGAAGCCCGCGATCAGCAGCACGACCGCCGCGAGCACCAAACCAGCACTGATAAGGATCACAGAGGGGCTCTTTCGAGTGACAGGTCCTAGTGACCCGTTACTTTACCGGCGGTCGTTGTGAGGACCGTCACCGCCGGGGAAGGCGCCCTGCGGAGCCTCGCCGCCGAACGGGTTGGGGCTGCCGGGAAGAGGCTGCTGGCCACCCTGCGGCACGGCGTGCATGGCGGGAGCCTGACCCTGCTGCTGCGGACCACCGGACATCACCGGGAACCCACCGCTGCCCTCAGCGGAGACGTTGAGCTCGGCGAGCTGGTTTTCCAGGTAGAGCTTGAGCCTGCTGCGGTATTCGCGCTCGAAGCTGCGCAGCTCCTCGACCTTGCGCTCGAGCTCGTCGCGGGTCTGCACCAGCGAGCCCATCGCCTGGCGGTGGCGCTCCTGCGCGTCGCGCTCGAGCGTCTCGGCGCGGGCGCGGGCGTCGCCCAGAACCTGCTCGGCCTGGCGGCGGGCCTTGGAGAGGATCTCGTCGGCGTCGCGGCGGGCGCGGGTGACCGTCTCGTCCGCCTCCCGGCGGGCGTCGGCGATCGCCTGGTCGGCGGTCTGCTGGGCGAGCGCGAGCACGCGGGCCGCGGTGTCCATGTTGTCCTCGGCGGGAGGCATGCTCATGGCCACGGGGACCGGCTGCTGCTGCACCGGCGGCGGCTCGGGGGCCCGCATGGGCTCCGGCTGCGGCGGCCCCATCATCTCGGGCTTGGGCTGCTCCTGGACCGGGGCGGAGGCCATGGGCATGTTCATGCCGCCCGGCACCTTCCCGCGCAGGCACTCGGCCAGCTTGGCGCGGAGCTCCTCGTTCTCTTGGATCAGGCGGTCGAGCTCAGCCTCCACCTCGTCGAGGAAGGCGTCGACCTCTTCCTCGTCGTAGCCCGGCCGCAACCGGGTGGTACTGAACTGCTTGTTCCGCACATCAGCGGGCGTCAGCGGCATGTTTTGGTCTCCTTGGCGCGCTCTGGAGTCTGTCCGGAGGGACGGTAACCCGAATCACTTCAGCGCGGACACGAGTTGGATCACGACCGGCGCCCCACCGTCTCCGGTCATCGTGGCAGCGACCCTGCGATGTTGATCAGGATCAGGACCACGATGAACAGGACAGTGAAGCTTAGGTCAAAGGCCACCGTACCCAACCGGAGCGGAGGAATGAAACGGCGGAGGAACTTGAGTGGTGGGTCTGTTGCGGTGTATGTGGCCTCCGCCACCACCAGGATGACGCCCGAGGGGCGCCACTGGCGGGCGAAAGCCTGCACCGTCTCAAAGATCATCCTGCCGATGAGCAGCACCAGGTAGAGAGACAGGACAACGACCAAGATCTGACCGACGATCGCCACGGCCCGGCCACGCCTCCACTTCCGATGAGCCCTCCCGGTCTCGGTGAGACCTGGTTGGGTGCGATAGACATACAGAGACTCTAACTCTGATTGAAGAACCCGCGTTCCGCGATTCGGGCCTTGTCCTCGGCGGTCACCTCGACATTGGCAGGGGACAACAGGAACACCTTGTTGGTAACACGTTCAATGCTGCCGTGTAGGCCAAAGACAAGACCTGCCGCGAAATCGACCAGCCGCTTTGCGTCACTGTCAACCATCTCGGTCAGATTCATGATGACCGGGGTGCCGTCGCGGAAGTGCTCTCCGATGGTGCGCGCCTCGTTGTACGTCCGGGGGTGGAGCGTGGTGATGCGGGCCAGATCGGTCGTACGGCGCTCCAGGATGGTCGTGGCGGGCCTGGGCGCGGGCACCCCGGATTCGGGTTCCTCATCACGCTCCTGGACCGCGACGGGCCGCTCCTCGCCGGTTCGCTGCACCTCGTCGTCGTAGGTGTAGTCGTCCTGGTAGGGCTCGTACCTCTCGTAGCGGTCGTCCTCCACGAGACCGAGGTAGACCGCCATCTTGCGCATCGCGCCGGCCATCGCTACGTCGTCCTCCTGCTCATGGTCGCCCTCGCTCGGGGCCCGTCACCGGGTTCCGAGGCGGTGGCCGTACCCCCTTGGAGCTCACCGCCGATCGACCTCTACCTGATCATGGGCCTGGACGCCCACTTGAGGGGACATTACCTGACGAAGGGCTTGCGACGACCGAGCAACGCCGTACCGACCCGTACGTGTGTCGCGCCGTACGCGATCGCCTCGTTCATGTCTTCGCTCATCCCGGCCGAGACCATCGTGGCACGGGGATGCTGCTCCTGTACGCGCGTGGCGATGTCGCGCAGCCTGGCGAACGCCTTGGCGGGGTCCTCGCCCAGCGGCGCCACGGCCATGACGCCGCCCAGCCACACGCCCTCGGCGAGCGCCACCTCGTCGGCGAGCTCCAGCACGTCGGCGGGGCGCGCGCCGCCCCTGGCCGGGTCGTCGTCCAGCGCGATCTGCACCAGGCAGCCGACCCTGCGGCCCTGGCGGACCGCCTCCTTGCTGATCGCCTCCACCAGCCTGAGGCGGTCGACGGAGTGGACCACGTCGGCGTACCCGACCACGGAGCGCACCTTGTTGGTCTGGAGCTGGCCGACGAAGTGCCAGGTCAGCTGGAGCTCGGCGAGCTCGTGCGCCTTGGACGCGGCCTCCTGGTCGCGGTTCTCGCCGACGTCGCGGACGCCGAGGTCGGCCAGGATCCGGATGTCCTCGGCGGGCCTGGTCTTGGTGACGGCGATCAGCGTGACCTCGCCGCGGTCTCGGCCCACCGCGCGGCAGGCAGCCGCGATGCGCGCGTCGACCTCGGCGAGCCCGGCCGCGATCTCGTCCCTTCTCACGTGACTCTCCCTCTCGATACCGGCGTTCCCGCCACAGCCCTCGGCGCACATGACGGCGCCGCTCCCGTGTCCGTCGAGGGAGCGGCGTGGGACGTCCGTGCTACTTGAGGAAGTCGGGAACGTCGAGCTCCTCTTCCTGTTCCTCGAAGATCACGCGAGGACGTTTGGGGGGCTCCGACATGCGGGAGGTGATGGGCGTGGGCGGGGTGGCGGGCTCGGGCGCGGGCCGGGGGATCGAGACGGGGCCGGACGGCTCGCCGGCCACGGGGCCGTCGTCCGGCTCGATCGAGGCCTGCACCGGCTCCATGGGACGCACGGGCTCGGGCCTGAACTCGGCCCGCGGCTCGGGACGGATCTCGGCCCGCGGTTCCGGACGGGGCTCGGGCCTGAAATCCGCACGCGGCTCAGGACGGGGCTCGGGCCGCGGCTCGGACCTGAAGTCGGGGCGCGGCTCCGGACGCACCTCAGCGCGCGGCTCAGGGCGCAGCGGAGGCGGCTCGGACTTCACGCTGGGCGACGACGGGACGCTCGGCCGTACGGGCGAGGACACGGGCGGCGCGGGCGGCTGCGACGCGGCGGGACGGGTCGCCGGCCGCGGCACCTCCTTCTGCGTCGGTCCGGGGACGTCGTCGAAGCCGGCGGCGATCACCGTCACGCGCACCTCGTCGCCGAGCGCGTCATCGATGACCGTGCCGAAGATGATGTTGGCGTCGGGCGCCGCCGCCATGGACACGAGCTGGGCGGCCTCGTTGATCTCGAACAGGCCCAGGTCGGAGCCGCCCGCGATGGACAGCAGCACGCCGTGGGCGCCGTCGATGCTCGCCTCCAGCAGCGGGCTGGAGACCGCCATCTCGGCGGCCGCCACCGAGCGGTCGTCGCCGCGGGCGTGGCCGATGCCCATGAGCGCCGAGCCGGCGCCGGACATGACCGATTTGACGTCGGCGAAGTCCAGGTTGATCAGACCGGGCGTGGTGATGAGATCGGTGATGCCCTGGACACCGGACAGCAGCACCTGGTCGGCCGCCTTGAAGGCGTCCAGCACGCTCACCTGCCGGTCTGAGATCGACAGCAGCCGGTCGTTGGGAATCACTATGAGGGTGTCGACCTCGTCGCGCAGCGTCTCGATGCCCGCCTCGGCCTGCATGGCCCTGCGGCGGCCCTCGAAGCTGAACGGCCTGGTCACCACGCCGATGGTGAGCGCGCCGAGCGACCGGGCGATGTTGGCCACGACGGGCGCGCCGCCGGTGCCGGTGCCGCCGCCCTCGCCCGCCGTGACGAAGACCATGTCGGCCCCCTTGAGGACCTCCTCGATCTCCTCGCGGTGGTCCTCGGCCGCCTTGCGCCCGACGTCGGGGTTGGCGCCCGCGCCCAGTCCGCGCGTGAGCTCACGGCCCACGTCGAGTTTCACATCGGCGTCACTCATCAGCAGCGCCTGGGCGTCGGTGTTTATCGCGATGAACTCGACGCCCTTGAGTCCCTCTTCGATCATCCGGTTGACGGCGTTGACTCCGCCGCCGCCGATGCCGACGACCTTGATGACCGCGAGGTAGTTCTGCGGTGCTGCCACGACGAGGGGCCTTTCCGCTCGTTGACTTGCCATTTCGGTGCGGGTTGTCTCCGCTTTTTGTCAGTTCGGGTAACTCTCAACCTCAGGTTGAGATTTAGATTTATGTCAACCTGAGGATTGATACGGACAGTAGGAGTCCCCTACCTGGCGGGTCAACTAACCTCGCCGCAAGCACGTCCGGCGTGTCGCGGGCTGTCCGTTTCGCTCCGAAGTCGCGCCTGGTCGGGGCACTCCTCTGCCCAACGTCCGACTTTAGGCTCTCACGCCGCGACCCCCACCTCGGACAGGCTCGGCGATGCCCTTGCCACGGACTTGCCAGACCCTGACACTCTTGATCACTTCACGGTCACCACGTCGGGGGAGCTGACGTCGTACACCGTGGCCTTCTCCCGCCTGAGCAGCGAGGCGAGAATGCGGGCCTTCTCCTCGGGGCGGTCGGGACCGCCCCAGACGACGCTGCGCCCGTCGGACAGCTCCAGGGTCACGCCCTCGGCCGTTCCCGCGCGCACTTGCCTGACCTTGGGGAGCACCTCGTCCGGCACGGCCTGGATGACCTGCAGCGCCGCCATCATGGCCGGGTCGCCCGCGGCGGGGCGGTCGACCTTGAGCAGCGGCAGCATGGGCGGCAGCGCCGGCTTGAGCTCGATCACCACGCCTTGCTTGTCCACGATCGCGAACGTGTCGCCCGCCGGGATGGCGGCGACGGGCTCCCGCTCGACGACCTCGATCTTGAGCGTGCCCGGCCAGATCCGGTCCACCTTCGCACTGGCGACCTGCCTGATGCCGAGGACCCGGCTCTGGACGTCGGCGAGGTTGACGGTGGCCAGCGGGTGCAGATCGGCCACCCCGGCCTGCTGTTTGATACGCTCGCTGGGAACTGTGAGATTTCCCACGATCTCGATCGAGCGCACACCCAGCACGGGCGAGAAGAACACCAGCCATGCGGCCGTTCCCACCACCCCTGCCGTGAGCAGCACCAGGAACGCCGTCCGCGCCTTCATCGCCCTCCCATGCATCGGCACTGAACCTACGCCGACGTACGCCCCGGCACCGCACGCCACGCCCAACCGGCGACCGCCGCGTCCCCAGAGGGCCGTCCGGGGTCACGGCCCCCCGGGAAGGACGGGGCTCACCGCCCGTCCGCCGCAGGACGCCGCTTCCCGCCGCCGGGGGACACCGGCCGGGATCGGCGCACGCTCAGGACAGGCGGGCCACGATCTGCGGGCCGAGCTCCGTGACGTCGCCCGCGCCCATCGTGAGCACGATGTCGCCGGGCCGCGCCCGCTCGGCCACCAGCCCGGGCACCGCCCCCCGATCCGGAGCGTACGAGACCCGCTCGGCCGGCAGCGGCACGCGCGAGGCCACCATCGCCCCGGACACACCCGGCTCGGGATCCTCCCGGGCGCCGTAGACGTCGAGCACGATGACCTCGTCCGCCAGCCCCAGCGCCGAGCCGAACTCGTCGGCGAAGAACCGGGTGCGCGAGTAGAGATGCGGCTGGAAGACCGCGACGACCCGCCCGGTGCCGGAGTAGGAGGCCACCACGTCACGGGCGGCCCGCAGGTCGGCGGCCAGCTCGGTCGGGTGGTGGGCGTAGCTGTCGAACACGGCGACGCCGCCCGCCTCGCCCTTGGCCTCGAAGCGCCGCTTGGCCCCCGTGAAGGCCCCCAGGCCCTCTCTGATCTCCTCGAAGGGCAGCCCCAGCTCGTCGGCCACGGCGAGCGCCGCGGCGGCGTTGAGCGCGTTGTGCGCCCCCGGTACGGCCAGCCGCACGTCCCCCCTGCCCTCGATCTCGAACACGGTGCCGAATCCGTCGGGCCGGACGCCGCTCACGCGGTAGTCCTCGCCCTCCAGCCCGTACGTCTTGACCCGCAGCCCCCGCTCCCGCGCCTTGCGGGCCAGCTCGGCCGAGCCCTGGTCGTCGGCGCAGGCGATGAGCAGCGAGCCCACCCGGTCGGCGAACCTGGCGAAGCTGTCGTGCACGGCCCGCGGGTCGCCGTAGTTGTCGAGGTGGTCGGCCTCGACGTTGGTCACCACGGCGATGTCGGGGGCGAGCATGAGGAAGGACCCGTCGCTCTCGTCGGCCTCGGCCACGAACACCGCGCCCTCGCCGTCGTCGGCGCCGAGCCCGGTGGTGACGAGCTGGCCGCCCACGCAGTAGGACGGGTCGGCGCCGCACTTCTGCAGGGCCACGGTCAGCATCGAGGTGGTGGTGGTCTTGCCGTGGGTGCCGGCGATGGCGACGGCGGTGCGCCCGGCCATGACGGAGGCCAGCGCGGCGGCCCGCGGGATGATCCGCAGCCCCTGCTTGAGCGCCTCGCCCAGCTCCGGGTTGGAGTCGCGGATGGCGGTCGAGACGACCACGGTGTCGACGTCCCTGATGTGGGAGGCGGCGTGCCCGATGTGGACGGTGGCGCCCAGCTCGCGCAGCTCGGTGACCAGCTCGGAGCTGCGGGCGTCGCTGCCCGACACCCGCACGCCGCGCTTGAGCAGGATGCGGGCGATGCCGGACATGCCCGCGCCACCGATGCCGATGAAGTGCACGCGTCCCAGATCTTCGACGCGAACGGAATCGACCAGCTTGACGAGACTCATCGGGCTATCTCCAACACTTTCCTGGCCAGCATGATATCGGCGTCCTTGCGGCCCAGCCGGGAGGCGGCCTCCGACATGGCCGCGACCCTCTCGGGGTCGTGGAGGAGCGGCAGCACGTTGTGAATGATCCAATCGGGTGACAGTTCGGCGTCGTCGACCATCAGGCCGCCGCCGCCGCGGACGATGCGCTCGGCGTTGATGCGCTGTTCGCCGTTGCCGTGCGGCAGCGGCACGTACGCGCCCGGCAGCCCCACCGCGGTCAGCTCGGCGCACGTCAGCGCGCCGCTGCGGCACAGCACCAGGTCGGCGGCCGCGTACGCGAGATCCATGCGGTCGACGTACGGCAGCAGGACGTATTGCGGGTCGCCGGGCGGCGGCTCCCGGTCGACGGTGTTCTTCGGCCCGAGCACGTGCAGCACCTGCACGCCCGCCCGGCGCAGCATGGGCGACGCGGCCAGCGCGGCCTGGTTGAGCGACCTGGCTCCCTGCGAGCCGCCGAACACCAGCAGCGTGGGCCGGTCGTTCTCCAGCCCGAACCAGGAGCGGGCCTTGTCTCCCATCGACAGCCGGTCCAGGTTGACGATCTGGCGGCGCAGCGGGGTGCCGATGAACTCGGCCTTGGGCAGGGCGGACTCGGGGAAGCCGGTGAACACGTGGTCGGTGAGCCGGGCGCCCAGCCGGTTGGCCAGGCCGGGCCGCGGGTTGGCCTCGTGGACGACGATCGGCAGGCCGCGCCGCTTGGCCGCCAGGTAGGCGGGCGTCGCGACGTAGCCGCCGAAGCCGACCAGGATGTCGGCCTTGACCCGGTCGAGTACGGCCGCGACGGCGTTGATCGCCCCGGCGAGCCGGCCCGGCATGGTGAGCAGGCTCGGTGTGATCGCCCTTGGCAGCGGCACGGCCGGCACCAGCTCCAGCTCGTAGCCCCTGGCAGGCACGAGCCGCGTCTCCAGGCCGCGCTCGGTGCCCACGCAGGTGATGCCGATGCCCCGGTCAAGATGACGCAGCGCGTCCGCAAGGGCGAGCGCGGGCTCGATGTGCCCGGCCGTCCCCCCACCGGCGAGGACCACCCTCATCTCGGTCACTCCCTAACGTGTCACTCGGCCTTTGGTCTTACCTCCCAGGCCAAGCCAGCTTAGGGCCCGGGCGGCGGGTCCGGGTCCACGAGCGGCCAAGGCCTCCCGCGCTCCCGGCTCGCGCTTGGCGAACGACAGCAGCATGCCGAGCGCGGCGAGCGTGGGCAGCAGCGCGGAGCCGCCGTACGAGACCAGCGGCAGCGGGATGCCGGTGATCGGCAGCACGCTGAGCACGGCCCCCATGTTGACCGTGGCCTGCCCGACGATCCAGGCCACCATGGCGGCGGCCGACAGCCGCACGAAGGGGTCGTTGACCCGCACGGCCACGCGCAGCCCCGCGTAGCCGAGCAGCCCGAACAGCGCCACCACCATCAGCGTGCCCATGAGCCCGAGCTCCTCGCCCAGGATGGCGAAGATGAAGTCGCTCTCGCCGTGCGGCAGCCAGCTCCACTTCTGCCGGCTGCTCCCCAGCCCCAGCCCGAACCAGCCGCCCGAGCCCATCGCGATCTGCCCCTGCACGGCCTGGTATCCGGCGCCCTGCGCGTCGGCCCACGGGTCGAGGAAGGAGCTGATGCGCGCCATCCGGTACGGCTCGACCTTGATCATGATGGCGGCGGCGAGCATCGCCAGCGCCATGATGCCGCCGAACAGCTTGATCGGCGCGCCCACCACCCACAGCAGGGCCAGGAAGATCATGAACAGCACGAGCGTGGTGCCCAGGTCGCGGCCCAGCATGACGAGCACGGCCAGGATCGCGGTGCCCGGCATGAGCGGGATCAGCATCTGCCGCCACTCGATCTTGCCCTGCCGCGCCCGCCTGGCCAGCAGGTCGGCGCCCCACAGCACGAGCCCGAGCTTGGCCGGCTCCGACGGCTGGAGCGTGAGCGGGCCGATGTAGATCCACCGCTGCGCGCCCAGCTCGGAGGAGCCGATGAACAGCACCATGACCAGCGCGATGATCGACAGCACCATCATCGGGTAGCCGACCCAGCGGAAGAACTTCACCGGCAGGCGCGAGCAGGCGTACATCACGGGCACGCCGATCGCCGCCGACAACGACTGCCTGATGAACCACGAGAACGGGCTGCCGGTCTTCTGCAGCGCCTCGACGCTGGAGGCCGACAGCACCATCATCAGGCCCAGCGCGAGCAGCAGCGCGCTGCACATGATGATCAGGTAGTAGGTGGTCAGCGGCTTGTCGAGCAGCTCCTTCAGCGCGGCCAGCTGCTCACGGAGCCCGCCGCCCGGCCCTTCCCCGCCGCCCGGCGGCGGGCGTTCCTCAGCGCTCACGCCGCCGCCTCAGCTCGTGTACGGCACGCGCGAAGGCCTCCCCTCGCGCCGGGTAGCCGGGGAACATGTCGAGGGAGGCCGCCGACGGGGAGAGCAGCACGGTGTCACCCGGCGAGGCCAGGCGGGCGGCTTCTGTGACGACTTTTTCCATCGCACCAGTGTCCCGATCGGCGATGTCCACGACGGGGACATTCGGGGCGTGTCGCGCGATGGCTTCGGCGATCTCCGCGCGGTCGGCGCCGAGCAGGACGGCGCCGCGCAGTCTGGGGGCGGCCTGGCGTACCAGGTCGTCGACGTCGGCGCCCTTGAGCTGCCCGCCCGCCACCCACACGATCGACGGGTACGACGCCAGCGCCGCGGCGGCGGCGTGCGGGTTGGTCGCCTTGGAGTCGTCGACGTAGTCCACCTCGCCGATCCTGTCGACGTGGGACAGGCGGTGCGGGTCGGGCACGAAGTCCCGCAGGCCGCGCGCCACCGCCTCGGAGGGCACGCCGAACGAGCGGGCCAGGGCGGCGGCGGCCAGCGCGTTGGCCACGTTGTGGGGCGCGAACGGCCGCACGTCCTCCAGCGTCGCCAGCTCCTCGGCCGCCTCCACCGGGTCGGCCACGAACGCCCGGTCGATCAGCAGGTCCTCGACGACGCCGATCTCGCCGGGTCTGGGCACCCTGAGCGTGAACCCGACGGCCCCCGCGTAGGGCGCGGCCAGCCGCGTCGCCTCCGGGTCGTCGGCGTTGTAGATCACGGTGCCGGCACGCTCGTAGATCCGGCCCTTGGCGGCGGCGTACTCCTCCATCGAGCCGTGCCAGTCGAGGTGGTCGGGGGCCACATTCAGGATGGCCGCGGCGTGCGGGGCCGGCGTGCTCGACCAGTGCAGCTGGAAGCTGGACAGCTCGACGGCCAGCACGTCGTACGGCTCGCGCACGGCACGCACCACGGGGACGCCCACGTTGCCCACGGCCAGGGCCTTGTGCCCGGCGGCCAGCAGGATGGAGGTGAGCATGCGCACGGCGGTGGTCTTGCCGTTGGTGCCGGTCAGCGCCAGCCAGGGGGCGGCCTCGGCCGGGCGCAGCCGCCAGGCCAGCTCCACCTCGCCCACGACCTCCACCCCGGCGGCCGCGGCCGCGGCGATCAGCGGGTGGTGCGGCGCCCAGCCCGTGGTGACGAGCCGGGTGACGCCCTCGGGCGGGACCATCTCCCCGAACCGGGTCTCGACGCCGAGCCGGGCCAGCTCGGCCGCGGCGGCGAGCTGCCGCTCGCCCTGGACGGCCTCCACGACCACGACCCGCTCGCCGCGCTCGGCCAGTGCCCTGGCCACGGCGGTGCCGGAGACACCGAGCCCGGCGACACAGGTGAGGGTCATGCCTAGGGCATCCATTCGACGTAGAACAGCCCGAGCCCGAGCGCGGCGCAGAGCATCGCGATCAGCCAGAACCTGACCACGATCGTGGTCTCCGCCCAGCCCTTGAGCTCGAAATGGTGCTGCAGAGGCGCCATCCTGAACACCCGTTTGCCGGTCATCTTGAAGAACCCGACCTGGATGATCACCGAAGCGGTGATCATCACGCACAGCCCCGCGAGGATGATCAGCAGCAGCTGGGTACGGGTGGCGATGGCCAGCCCGGCCAGCACGCCGCCGAGGGCGAGTGAGCCGGTGTCGCCCATGAAGATCCGGGCGGGCGGGGCGTTCCACCACAGGAACCCGATGAGCGACCCGAGCACGGCGGCGGCCACCACGGCGAGGTCGAGCGGATCGCGTACCCAGTAGCAGTTGGGGCCGAGCTGGTCGATGCAGTTGTTGCGCAGCTGCCAGTTGCCGATCAGAACGTACGCGGCCAGCACCACCCCGGCCGCGCCGCTGGCCAGGCCGTCGAGGCCGTCGGTGAGGTTCACCGCGTTGGAGAAGCCGACGATCAGGATGAGCACCCAGATGGTGAACCCGGCGAGGCCGATCGACGGGCCGATGTCGCGCAGGAACGACAGGCGGGTCTCGGCGGGGGTGATGCCGTAGACGTTCGGCTGGCGTACCACCAGGAACGCGAAGACGGCGCCGACGATGAGCTGGCCGAGCGCCTTGGCGCCGCTGCGGAGGCCGAGGCTGCGCTGCTTGTAGATCTTGATGAAGTCGTCCAGGAACCCGACCGCGCCCAGCCCCGTCATCAGGAACAGCACCAGCATGCCCGACACGGTCGGCGCCTCGAGCATGGCCAGGTGGGAGGCCCCGTAGGCGAACAGGGAGGCCAGCACGAACACCGTGCCGCCCATGGTGGGGGTGCCCCGCTTGCCGTGGTGGGCCTGCACGCCCTCCTCGCGGATCTGCTGGCCGTAGCCGCGCCGCGAGAACAGCCGGATCGCCAGCGGGGTGCCCAGCATCGACAGGATCAGGCCCACCGCGCCGGCGATGATGATGTTGGTCACTGGGCGGCACCCCCGAGCAGGAGCTCGGCCGTCCGTTCCAGGCCCATCGCCCGCGGCCCCTTGATCAGCACCGCGTCACCGGGCCGCAGCCACCCGTTGAGCTCGGCCGCCGCCGCCTCGGCATCGGGCACGTGCACGATCCGCGTGGCGCCCTCTCCGGGCGGCCCGCCCGCGGCGGGCACCCCGCCGATCACGGGCCCGCCGGCCACAGGCGGCTGCCACCCTTCCGGCACCCCTTGCCACCCGTGCGGCACACTCCCGGCCCCCGGGGCCTGCCACCCGAGCTGCGGCGCCCTGTGCCGGCCGTGCGGCGCGCCGGCCTCGGGCCACTGCCGATCCTGCGCGGGCCCCTGCCCGCCGGGCTGAGGCGCGCCCTGTTGCCGTCCGTCGTGGGGTGCGCCCTGGTGAAGGCCGGGCGGCGGGGCCTCCGGCGGAGGCCCTGCGGGCGGCTGAGGGCCGGGAGGGGGCGTGCCGAGGGGTGGAGCACCGGAAGCGGCCGGGGCGGCCTGGACGGCGGCGTGAGCGCCCTCCAGGACCGGTCCCGCCTCCGGGCCCGCCACGATGAGCCCCGCCAGACCGGCCCCACCGGCCATCCGGCCGAGCTCCGCGTTCAGCGCGGGCCCCTCGTCACCGAGCTCCCTCAGCGCCGCGATGACGGCGAAGCGCCGCCGCCCACGCCCCAGCACCGCGAACATCTCGAAGGCGGCCCGCATCGAGTCCGGATTGGCGTTGTACGCGTCGTTGACGACCGTGACCCCGTCGGCCCGGTCGGTGACCTCCATCCGCCACCGGCTGCGCGGCGTGGCCTGCGACAGCTCCGCGGCGATCGTGGCGACGGGCAGTCCGAGCTCGTAGCCGGCCGCGGCCGCCGCCAGCGCGTTCTCGACCGCGTGCGCCCCGTACAGCTGCAGCGACACGTGCGCGGTCCCGGACGGGGTGCGCAGCGTGAAGGAGGCACGCCCGCGGGCGTCCACGACGACCTCCTCGGCCCGGATCGCCGCGTCCTCGCCCCTGCCGAAGTACGTCACCCGCGCGTCGGTCCGCGAGGCCATCTCCCGCACGTACGGGTCGTCGGCGTTGAGCACCGCCACGCCGGACCGCGGCAGCGCCTCCACCAGCTCGCCCTTGGCCTTGGCGATGGCCTCCTTGCCCCCGAACACGCCGAGGTGCGCGGTGCCGACGTTGAGCACCACGCCGATCTGCGGCGGCGCGATGCGGGTCAGGTCCTTGATGTGGCCGAGGTTGCGCGCGGCCAGCTCCAGCACCATGAACCGAGTGCCGGTGTCCGCGCGTAGCACAGTCAGAGGGTGTCCGAGCTCGTTGTTGAAACTTCCGACCGGGGCGATCGTGGGGCCGATCCGGCCGGTGAGCCTGGCCAGCAGGTCCTTGGTGCTGGTCTTGCCGGCCGAGCCGGTCACGCCGATCACCGTGACGGAGGGCAGCGCGGCCACCTGGGCGGCGGCCAGTTCGGCGAGCGCGGCGGCGGCATCGGGCACGATCACCGCGGGCGCGTCGACCGGCCGGGTGGCCAGGACGGCGACGGCCCCGGCCCGGACGGCCTGCGCGGCGTAGTCGTGACCGTCGACCCGCGCGCCCCTGAAGGCGACGAACAGCGATCCCGGTTCGACGGCCCGCGAGTCGATCACGACGGGCCCGCGCACCACCGCGCGGGGATCGGCCATGCCCGACAGGGCGCCCGAGGTTATCTCGGCGATCCTGGCCAGAGGCAACGGGATCATCAGTGCTTCCTGCTTTCCGTGCTTCCTATGCGTGCGTCGATCGCCTCGGCGACCACCTCTCGGTCGTCGAAGGGGATCACCTCGCCTGAAACGTACTGGCCCTGCTCGTGACCCTTGCCTGCCACGACGATCACGTCGCCGCGCCCGGCCCGGGCGATCGCCAGGCCGATGGCGGCCGCGCGGTCGGGCTCAATGATCACATGAGCGCGGTCGTGCTGCGGAACGCGGAGCGCTCCTTCCATCATCGTCGCGAGGATGGCGAGCGGATCCTCGGAACGGGGATTGTCGCTCGTGAAAATTGCCACATCCGCCAGCTGCGCAGCGATCTCGCCCATGATGGGCCTTTTGCCCCTATCGCGGTCACCGCCGCAGCCGAGCACGATCGTGAGCCGGCCGGCGGTGACGGCCCGCAGGGACCGCAGCACCGACTCCACGGCGCCAGGTTTGTGGGAGTAGTCGACGATCGCCTGGAACTCGTCCCCTGCGCCCGTGACGCGCTGCATGCGCCCGGGCACGCCGATGAGCGTGCCGACGCCGTGCACAGCGGTCTGGAGCGGCACCCCGGCCTCGACCAGGGTGACGATGGCGCCGAGCGCGTTGGCCACGTTGAACGGGCCGGGCAGCGAGATCTGCGCGTCGGCCTCGACGCCGCCAGGGCCGACCACCCGGAACGCGCTGCCGTCCGCGCCGAGCCTGACCTCCAGCGCCCGCCAGGCGGCCTCCGGGTCGCCCTGCGCCGAGAACGTGGTCATCGGCACCTTCGCCAGGTGCAGCAGCTCGCGCCCGTAGCGGTCGTCGATGTTCGTCACGCCGAGGCGGGACAGCTCCGGCTGGAACAGCCGGACCTTGGTCGCGAAGTAGTCCTCGAAGTCCTTGTGGAAGTCGAGGTGGTCCTGGGAGAGGTTGGTGAACAGGGCCACGTCGTAGTAGACGCCGTCGATCCTGCCGAGGGCGAGCGCGTGGCTGGAGACCTCCATCGCGGCCGCGGTGACGCCCTGCTCGCGCATGAGGGCGAACAGGCCGTGCAGCACCGGCGCCTCCGGCGTGGTGAGCGTCGGCTCGAAGCGCAGGCCGGCCGCGTGGATCTCGACGCCGCCCACCAGGCCCGCGGTGTGCCCGGCGGCCCGCAGGCCTGCCTCGAGCATGAAGGTGGTGGTGGACTTGCCGCTGGTGCCGGTCACGCCGATGACCTGGATGTCGTGGGCCGGCTGGCCGTACACCCAGGAGGAGATCTGCCCGAGCAGGGCGCGCGGGTCCGGCACGATCAGCACGGGCAGCCCGGTGGCGACGGCCGCGTCGCGGCCCTCCCGGTCGGTGAGGACGGCCACCGCGCCGCCGGCCATGGCCTCGGCGGCGAAGGCCGCTCCGTGGACGCTGCTGCCGGGCAGCGCCACGTAGAGATCTCCGCGCCTGACGTCGCGGGAGTCGATGGTGACGCCGGTCAGCGCGGCGTGAGGCGACCGCGACGTGCCCGAATCGGCGTCGAGCATGGTCGCGAGCCCGGTCAGGGGCCGGGGCGGGCTGGTCGTGGGACGCATAGACGACGGGGGACGCACGGCGAGAGCGTACCTTCCCTGGTCACTGTCCGGCGCGCGTACGCACCGGCGGCACGGCGGAGCCTGTGGGAGGAATCTTCTTGCTCTTGATGGCGAACGTCATCACATCCTTGAAGACGGGGGCCGCCAGTTGCCCGCCGAAGTGGCCGTTCTTCGGATTCTGCAGCACCGACAGCACCACCAGCCTCGGTTTGTCCGCCGGGCTGAACCCGGCGAACGAGGCGGTGTAGCCGTCGTAGCGGCCGAGTTCGGCATCGTAGCGGTTCGCCGTGCCCGTCTTGCCCGCCACCCGGTAACCGGGGATGGCGGCGAGGTGGCCGGTGCCCTCCTCGCCCACCGCGCTCTCCAGCATCGTCGTGATCTCCTCGGCGGTCGTCGCGCTCACCACTCTGGTCTGCTTACCTGCGGGAGCGGGCACGAACCTGCCGGAGGCATCCGTGGTCCCCGCCACGATCTGGGGATCTACCTTGACGCCGCCGTTGGCGATGGTCTGGTACACGCTGGCCATCTGCAGCGCCGTCACCGACACGCCCTGCCCGTAGGCGACGGTGCAGCTCTGGCTGCCCGACCACTTCCGGTAGTCGGGCAGCAGGCCGGCCTCGGCTCCGGGTACGCCGCCGCCCGGCGCGGTGCCGAACCCGAACGCCTTCAGCATCGTGTACAGGCGCTCGCTGCCGACCTTGCGCGCCGCCATGATCGTGGCCACGTTGCTGGACTGGGCCATGGCCTGGCGGAACGTCATCGACTCGGCCGCGTGCGCGTGCGCGTCCTTCAGCACCTGGTCGGCGCACCTGATCCGGTCCGGCACCTGGAAGACCGTGTCGGGGGTCACCGCGCGGGCCTCGAGCGCGGCGGCCGCGGTGATCACCTTGTTGGTGCTGCCGGGCTCGAACACGTCGGCGGCGGCCTTGTTGACGTATCCGGACTCGGGGGCCTTGCGCCAGTTGTTCAGGTCGAGCTCGGGGGCGTTGGCCATGGCGATGATCTGGGCGGTCCGCACGTCCATGACGATCACCGTGCCGCTGTCCGCGCCGGCCTTCTGGACCTGCTCGCCGATCGACTTCTGGGCGGCCCACTGGATGTCGCGGTCGATGGTCAGCCGCACGTCCTGGCCGTCCACGGGGGCGGTGCGCTGGCTGCTGGTCATCGGGATGCGCTGGCCGTCTCGGCCGGTCTCCACGCGCTGCTGTCCGTCGCGGCCGGCCAGGAGCGTGTTCCTGGCCTGCTCCATGCCGGCCAGGCCCTTGCCCTCGTCGCCGACGAACCCGATGAGGCTGCCCGCCAGGTCGCCCGCCGGGTAGAGCCTGCGGTAGGTCTTCTTCACGGTGAGCGCCGGCACACCGGCCTGCAGCAGGCGGCTGGCCACGACGGGGTCGACGTCCCTGGCCAGGAGCTGGTAGCGGGTGTCGGTCCTGGCCAGCTTGGCGGCGATGTCCTGCTCGGTCCTGCCCAGCTGCCTGGCCAGGATCGTGGTCACCTTCGCGCGCACGCTGGCGTCGATCTTGGAGGGGTCGATCGCCACCTCGCGGGCCTCGACGGTCACGGCCAGCTCGTGGCCGTCGGCGTCGGTGATCGAGCCGCGCTTGGCGGGGATGGTCTCGGTGTGCCTGCGCTGGTCCACGGCGGCGGCCTCGTACACCTTGGAGTCCAGGCCCTGCATCTGGATCAACCGGCCCGCGAAGATCGACAGCACGAACGTCATGCCGATCAGGCCGATGTTGATGCGCCTGCGCGGGCTGCCCAGCCGCAGCACCAGCGGCGGCCTGGGCGGGCGCGGCGGCGTGGGCGGCCGCCGCGGCCCCCTGGGTGGCGGCACGTCTCCGCCGCGGCGCGCCGCCACCCGCTCACGGCCCCGCACCGCCTCGGACCGGGACCCCCCGGTCTGCGTACGGCGCAGCGGCCCGTCCTCATGCCGCCCGCGGCCCCGCAGGTCCTCCTGCCTGCCGCGGTCGCGCGGATCGTCCTCGTGGCCGCCGCGGCCCCGCGGGTCGTCGTCCCGCCTGCCCCGCTGCCGGAAGTCGTCCTCCTGGCGTCCTCGGGCCCGGACGTCACCCTCGTGCCTGGAGCGGCCCCGCACGTCGTCCTGATGCGTGCCGCGGCCCCGCACGTCGTCCTGATGCGTGCCACGGCCCCGCACGTCGTCCTGATGCGTGCCGCGGCTCCCCGGGTCGTCGTCCTGCCGGCGCCGGCCCCGGACGTCGTCATCCTGCCGAGCCCGGCCGCGCACGTCGTCGCGCCCGTCACGGCGAGGGTCGTCGGCGTCCGGCCGCACGCGATCGGCGCGCGGCCGTGGACCGCGCGCCGCCGCGTCGGGCAGTCCGCCGCCTCCGCGGCCCCGTGCCCGGTCGTCGCGCCTCTGGGCGCGTCCCCTGAGCCGGTCACCGTCATCCCGCCCCTGCGGCGGGCGTCCACGAAGGCCGTCACCGTCGTCACCGCCGGGAGTCGCACGGCCTCGCGGACGGTCGGCGCCGTCACGCCCCAGACCCGCACCGCCCCTCGGACGGTCACCGCCGTCACGCCCCAGACCCGCACGGCCCTTAGGGGGGTCACCGCCGTCCCGGCCCGGGACCGCGCGCCCTCTGGGGCGATCACCTTCGTCCCGCCCCGAGGCGCCGCGCCCTCTGGGGCCGTCCGCGTCCCCACGGCCGGAAGCGCCGCGCCCTCGGGCGCCGCCGGCGTCCTCACGGCCGGAAGCGCCCCGCCCTCGGCGACGGTCGCCGGAGTCTCGGCCCTGGGCGGGGCGGCCCGCCGGGCGGTCCCCCTCGTCCCGCGGACGCCTGCGGGCGCCACCGTCGCCGGCCGCCTCGCCCCGCCGGCGGGCGCGCACACCCTCGTCGCCCCCCCGGCCGCGGGGACCGTCATCCCGCGAGCGGCCACGGCCGTCGCCCTCCCGGTCCTCCCGTTCCCCCCGGGCACGGCCGGAGCGACCCGGACGGGCACGGTCCGCGCCGTCCCCAGCACGGCCCGAGTCACCCGGACGGCCGGCTGGACCGCCCTGGGGGCGGTCGTCGTCGGCGGGTTCCTGGGGCGGACGGCCGCGGAAGTCGTCGTCGTGCCCGAACGGCAGGTCCAGGGGATCGGGTCGCTTGCGCGGCTGGCGCGGCGGGTTCTCCGGCGACGCCGGGCGGCCCGCCCCCTCTGAACGGGCAGAGCCCCCTTGGCGCCCTGCCCGTCCCGGTCCGCCCGGCGTACGACGAACGGCGCCGGGCCCTCCTTGAGAGCCGGCGCCGCCAGCGCCACGGCCGGGACCCTGCCCCCTGCCGCCTGAGTCCCTCACCGTTCCGTGTCCACCTGGCCGGTCCGGTCACCGGCGGTGCTCCAGCCGTTGACGTCGTCCCAGTCGCGGTCCAGCCCCTGCCGCTCAGCGAGCTCGGCCATGGGCTCGGGCTGCGTCTTGAGCAGGTATCGCTGGTCGATCTGCTCGTTCTCCTGCCGCGCCACCGCGATCTGCTCGCGCAGCTTCGCGTCGGTGATGGCGTCCTGGGCCAGCATGGTGTTGAGCAGCAGCAGGCTGACCAGGCCGCCGGACATCAGCCCCACCACGAGCAGCACGAACGGCGTGCGCTGCCGGCGCGCGGGCCGCGGCACGGGACGGGACGGCCGCGCGGAGCGCCGATCCTCCGCGCCGGACCGCGCGCCCGTTTCGAGCGTTTCGGACCGCATGGCCGTCCCCGGGCGCGCTGCCGCCGTGCCGGCGCGCTTCCCGTCGAGGTCGGGGCCCGCGTCAGGGCGGGGCCGCGGCTTCGGCTGGTGCGGCGCGCCGAGCCGGCGCGTGCCCGTCTTGGGCGTCGCGCGGCGAACGGGCGCACCCCGGCCGGTCTGCTGCTCAGTCGTCAACACGGATCCTCTCTGCCGCCCGTAGCCGGGCCGAGGCCGCCCGCGGGTTGCGGGCGAGCTCTTCTTCGCTTGGGAGCTCTGCTCCCCTCGTCAGCAGGCGGAACCTCGGCTGGTGAGCCGGCAGCGGGACGGGCAGTCCTGGGGGGCTGGTGTCCCTGGTTCGCGCCGTGAGGGCCTGCTTGGTGAGCCGGTCCTCGAGTGAGTGGTACGAGAGCACGACGACTCGCCCACCCAGCGGCAGCGCGTCGAGTGCCGCGGGGAGCGCCGCCTCCAGGGCGGACAGCTCCGCGTTCACCTCGATGCGCAGCGCTTGGAAAGTCCTCTTAGCGGGATTTCCCCCGGTGCGCCGGGTAGCGGCGGGAATCGCCTCGCGAACGATGTCCGCCAACCGCTTAGTCGACGTTATTGCCTCTTTGGCCCGTTCTTTGATGATCAGGCCCGCGACACGCGGAGCGAATCGTTCCTCGCCGTAATCGCGCAGGATGCGCGTCAGCTCCGCGGCGGAGTAGGTGTTGACCACCGTCTCCGCCGTCAGTTCCTGCTCCGTGTCCATCCGCATGTCGAGGGGCGCGTCATAGGAATAGGCGAACCCGCGCTCCGCCTCGTCCAGTTGCGGCGAGGAGACCCCCAGGTCGAACAGCACTCCGTTGACCGTGGTGCGCCCCGCGCGGGCGAGCACCTCGGCCAGGTCGCCGGAGGAGGCGTGGACCAGGGTGATCCTTTCTGCGTACGGGCTCAGCCTGCGGGTGGAGTGTTCGATCGCGAAAGGGTCGCGGTCGATCCCGATCAGGTGCAGCGCCGGGTAGGCGGCGAGCAGGGCCTCCGAGTGACCACCGAGGCCGAGGTTGGCGTCGACGACGACCGGCTCCGGACCGGACAGCGCCGGGCCGAGCAGTTCCAGAACGCGCTCGAGCATCACCGGAACGTGACCGCCCGTGCCAACGTTGTCATGCATCTCCAACCCCCCTCTCGCGTCCTTGCTCGCGGATGACGCGTATTGGTCGACCGCCGGTTCTTCCTGGGTCCCCACCCGGCGCCGCCCGGCCAGGTCCCCATCCGCACCCTCTTCGTGGACGCCTGCCCTCTGACACCGGGGAAGGTGCATCAGTTGGCAGACAGTGGTTGCGGGTGGAGACCTCGCCGAACGACATCACCGACGGATCGACCGTGACTCCTACAAGATCCCTGGCAGCACCTCCTCCGACAGATCGGCGAACGCCTGCTCCTGTTCGCTGAGGTAGGTGTCCCACGCCCGCGCGTCCCAGATCTCCAACCGGGTGTTGGCCCCGATGACCACGCAGTCACGCTCCAGGCCCGCGTACTGGCGCAGGCTCTGCGGGATCGTGATGCGCCCCTGCTTGTCCGGTTTCTCGTCGGACGCGCTGGCGAAGAAGACGCGGCTGTAGTCACGCACCGCTTTGGCGGTGACCGGGGCGGTCCGGAGAGCCTCGGTAATGCGCTGGAACTCCTCCACGGGAAAGACGTAGAGGCATCGCTCCTGGCCTTTGGTGATCACAAGACCCTCCGCCAGCTCCTCACGGTACTTAGCCGGCAGGAACAGCCGTCCCTTGTCGTCCAGGCGCGGTTGATGGGTGCCGAGGAACATCGGCGCCACCTCCCGTGCCTCGTGAAGCGCTCAGCGCTGGCGCACCGGGCTCTCCACTGCGCACCACCATACTCCACTTCTCCCCACCGTCAACTGATTCGAACCGTCTTCATCATCGGTTTCCGATGCGTTACCGCAGGTCAGGGCGATGGGGCGGGGTGGAGGGCGGCACGGGTGCGAGCAACCCTCATGGGCGTGTCGAGGGTTCAAAAGATCGCGGAAATAGGGACTGCGGCACTTCGCGAAGGTCCGTGTGGAGGAAAGTGGGGCGCGGGGTGGGGCAGTCTGTCACGGGATTCGGACTGCTTTGCCACAACAACCGGGACATCGCCCAGGTTCGCTGGAATATCCGCAAATGTCGCCCGCGAACCAACAGCGTCGTAGGGTCGTACACACAATGGAAAAGGAATGGCATGGCTCCCGCAATCCAGCGTACGGGGCAGCCGTAGCACTTCTCGTGGAGGCCTGGTGGCAGTAACCCATGACGTCCCTCCCCAGCTCGATGAGCTGGTCACCACAGCCCACCGGATCCGGGAGGCCATCGAATCGGTGATCGAGGGCAAGAGCGATGCCGTCCGCCTCACGCTGACCGTTTTGCTCGCCGAGGGCCATCTCCTGATCGAGGACGTCCCGGGAGTGGGCAAGACGATGCTGGCCAAGGCGCTGGCTCGTTCCATCGATTGTCCTGTCCGCCGGGTGCAGTTCACCCCCGACCTGCTGCCGAGCGACATCACCGGCGTGAGCGCGTACAACCAGCAGACCCGCGAGTTCGAGTTCAAGCCCGGTCCCGTCTTCGCCAACATCGTCGTCGGCGACGAGATCAACCGCGCCTCCCCGAAGACGCAGTCCGCACTGCTGGAGTGCATGGAGGAGCACCAGGTGACGGTGGACGGGGTGACGTACCCGCTCGACGCGCCGTTCATGGTGATCGCCACCCAGAACCCCATTGAGATGGAGGGCACCTATCCCCTCCCCGAGGCGCAGCGCGACCGCTTCACCGCCCGGGTCGCGATGGGCTACCCCGAGCCGACGGCCGAGCTGGAGATGCTCGACGTGCACGGCAGCGCCTCTCCGCTGGACAAGCTGGAGCCGGTGGCGACCACGGCGGAGGTGCGCGCGCTGATCGAGGCCGTACGCGGCGTGTACGTCTCGCAGGCGGTCAAGAAGTACGCCATCGACCTGGTCGTGGCCACCCGCCACTCCCCCGACCTGCGGCTGGGCGCCTCGCCCCGGTCCACGCTGCAGCTGGTGAGGGCGGCCAGGGCGCACGCGGCGCTGGCCGGGCGCGACTATGTCATCCCCGACGACCTGCAGGACCTGGCCATTCCCGTGCTCGCGCACCGGCTGCTGCCCAGCGTCGAGGCCCAGGGGCAGCGCCGCCTGCCCGAGCAGGTGGTGACGGATCTGGTCAGGCGCGTGCCGGTGCCGGAGACGCGAGGCCGTTGATGGATCCGCAGCGCAGCGAGGACATCCGTCAACGGCACGGGTTCAGTGAGGCACGGTGAGTGCCGGAATGCGGGCGCTGACCAGCAGGGGCAGGTCGTTCCTCGCCTCCGGGATCGCGGCGCTGCTGATGGCCGTCTTCCTGGGCGAGAACGACCTGTTCAGGATCGGGGTGCTGGTGACGGCGCTGCCGCTGCTGGCCGCGATGGTGGTGGCCCGGACACGCTACCGGCTGAGCTGCGCCAGGCGGCTCGACCCGCCGCGGGCCGAGGTGGGCGGGGAGGCCACCGTGACCCTGCGGCTGGAGAACGTCACCAGACTGCCGACCGGCCTGCTGCTCATCGAGGACACCGTCCCGTACGCGCTGGGCGTGCGGCCCAGGTTCGTGCTCGACCGGGTGGAGCCGCGGGGCGTACGGGAGATCGACTACCGGGTGCGCTCGGACCTGCGCGGCCGCTACACCATCGGGCCGCTGTCCATCCGCATCGCCGACCCGTTCGGGCTCGTGGAGCTGACCCGTTCGTTCACGATCAGCGACACGCTCGTGGTGACGCCGCATGTGGCGGCGCTGCCGCACGTACGGCTGTCGGGCGAGTGGACGGGCGGCGGCGACAGCCGTACCAGGAGCGTGGCCGCGGCGGGCGACGACGACGTGGCCCCGCGTGAATACCGGCAGGGCGACGACCTGCGGCGGGTGCACTGGCGCTCGACGGCCCGCCACGGCGAGCTGATGGTGCGGCGCGAGGAGCAGCAGTGGCAGAGCCGCGGCGCGCTCCTGCTCGACACCCGCAGGCACGCGCACCGCGGCGAGGGCCCGCGCTCGTCGTTCGAGGTGGCGGTCTCGGCCGCGGCCTCCATCGGCGTGCACCTCGCCCACGAGGGGCTCGGCCTGCGGCTGGTGACCGACCAGGGCGCCGAGCACCTGACGGACACCGGTCTGAGCTGGTCGCTGCTCGACACCCTCGCCGTGGTGAGGCACAGCCCGGCCCGCTCACTGGAGATGGGCGTGTCCGCCCTGCGCCAGGGCGGCGGCGACGGGCTCATCGTGGCCGTGCTCGGCTCGCTGGACGCGGAGGAGGCAAGGGAACTGGCCAGGTTGCGGCACAGCGGCATCACCGGAGTCGCGGTCCTGCTCGACGTGAGCACGTGGGACGGCGGCGACCCGGCGGCCGCGGAGGACTACACGGCCGCGCAGACCGTGCTGGCCGGGTACGGCTGGCGGATCGTGCGGCTGCCCGCGGGCACCTCGATCGCGTCGGTCTGGCAGGACGCCGCGGGCCGCGGCAGGTTCACGTTCAACCCCGCGGG
The DNA here is from genome assembly GCF_044465905.1 of Nonomuraea sp. NPDC049480. Lineage (NCBI taxonomy): Bacteria > Bacillati > Actinomycetota > Actinomycetes > Streptosporangiales > Streptosporangiaceae > Nonomuraea > Nonomuraea sp. NPDC049480. Next base: position 489,676 of record NZ_JBITMD010000005.1, on the reverse strand, counting down.
AGGTGCGGCATGAGATTGACGATCGCCTCCGGAGTGGCCGCGTTCGCCGCCGCCGTGCTGCTCTATCCGCTCTTCGAGGGCGGGACGTGGTTCTGGGCGGCGCTGGGCGCCGTGCTCGCGGTGGTGGCGGCCGGCCTGGTGAGCAGCCGCCTGTCGCTGCCGGCGTGGGCGGCGCCGCTGCTCGGCGTGGCCGCGACGTGGATCTACCTGACCGCGTCCTTCGCCGCCGAGGAGGCGTGGGCGCTGCTGGTGCCGACCAAGGGGTCGGTGGTGGAGCTGAGCCGGCTGCTCGGCGTCGGGTGGGCCGACATCCAGCGGTTCGCCGCTCCCGTGCCCACGACGGAGGGCATCACGCTGCTGACCGCCGGCGGCGTGGCGCTCATCGCGATCACCGTGGACCTGCTCGCCGCGCGGCTGCGGCGGGCGGCGCTGGCCGGGCTGCCGCTGCTGGCGCTGGCCACGGTCCCGGCGACGATCCTGGCCGACCCGATCAGCTGGCCGGCGTTCATCGTGGCCGCGCTCGGCTTCGTCGGGCTGCTGATCTCCGACGGGCGTGAGCGGGTGGGCCACTGGGGCCGGGCGGTGCTGGTGCGCCGTACCCGGGTCGCGGTCTCGCCGTCCGCCCCGGGCCCGGGCACCGCGGCGGACACCAACGGGTTGCGGCTGTCCGGCAAGCGCATCGGGTTCGCCGCGATCGCGCTGGCCGTCCTGGTGCCGGCCCTGCTGCCGGCGATGGAGCCGGTGTCGTTCTTCCAGTTCGGCGTGGGCGGCAGCGGCTCGGGCCGGGGCAACTCGATCAGCATCCCCAACCCGATCGCGAACCTGAAGGGCCAGCTGGAGCTGCCGGAGCGGCGGACGGTCCTCACCTACAGCAACAACGACGACGAAGCCCGCTACCTGCGGATCTTCGCGCTGGACACGTTCGACGGCCAGCAGTTCGGCATGACCCAGCCGAAGGGGGCACCCGACAACAGGACGGACGAGGGGCCGTTGCCGCCGCCTCCCGGACTCTCCGGGAAGCCGAAGATCAACAATGTGGTGACCAACATCCAGATCAGCGAGGAGATCGAGCAGCTGCGGTTCCTGCCGCTGCCGTACCCGCCCAGGGAGATCCGGGTGGACGGTGACTGGCGCGCCGACGTCGACACGCTGATGGTCTTCTCCGTCCCCGACGAGGCCGCCGGCCTGGAGTACGAGGTGGCCTCCAGCGAGCCGGAGCCGACCTCGGAGCTGCTGGGGTCGCTGGAGAGCGCCCGGCCCGCCGTGAACGACCGGTACCTGAAGATGCCCGGCAACCTGCCCCCGGAGATCTACCAGCTGGCCGACACCGTCACCGCGAACTCCAGCTCGGCCTACGACCGCGCGGTGAAGCTGCAGCGGTTCTTCACCAAGGACGGCGGCTTCACCTACAACCTGCGTACGCAGGGGCACAGCTCCTCCGCGCTGCGGGACTTCCTGATCCGTGACCGGACGGGCTACTGCGAGCAGTTCGCCGCCGCCATGGCGGTGCTGGCCAGGATGGTCGGCATCCCGTCGCGGGTGGCGATCGGCTACACCGGCGGCACCAAGGTCGGCGACCGGTGGCAGGTCAGCACGAGCGACTCCCACTCCTGGCCCGAGCTGTACTTCGAGGGCGTGGGCTGGCTGCCGTTCGAGCCGACTCCCGCGGGGGCGCTCGGCCAGGGGAGCGCGCGCGTGCCGGCGTACACGGAGCCCGCGCCCCGCCCCACGGGCGAGTCGACGTCGCCGACGCCGGGCGCCACCAGCTCGTCGGCCGACGAGCCGGTCGACCCGCAGGACCGGCCCAACGTGCGCGAGCTCGACCGGGAGAGCCAGCTCCTGCCCGGCACGCTGCCGCCGGACGAGTCGATGCCGCTGATCACCAAGATCGGCATCGGCGCCGGCGCGCTGCTCCTCCTCCTGCTGATCCCCGCCGGCATACGGCTGGTCACCAGGAACCGCCGCGTCCGGAGCCTGGGCTGGAAGGTGTCCCAACCGGCCGACGAGCTCACGGCCAGGATGGTGTCGGGCGAGGGCACCGCGGGCCGGCACCCGTCGGTCGCCGCGGCCTGGGCCGAGCTGGACGACATCCTGTACGACTACGGCATGGCCCGCCAGACCAGCGAGACCCCGCGGGCGCTCGCGCGGCGGCTGTCCCAGCAGTACGAGTTCGACGCCGCGGCGGCGGCCGCCGTCTCCGCCATCGCCTCGGCCGTCGAGCGTGTGCTGTTCGCCAGGGATCCCGGGCAGATCGGGCCCATGAAGAAGGACCTGCGCACGGTGCGGCAGGCCCTGGCGGCCACGGTGTCGCGCGGCAGGCGGCTGCGCGCGGTGCTGCTGCCCCCGTCGACGCTGCGGCGGCTGCGGGGGGTCGGCGAGCGGCTGCTCGACGGGTTCGACCTGCTGGAGAACATCCGGTTGCGGCGGACGGCGACCCACAAGGGCTCCTGAGCCCTCGAACCGGACGAGCCGTGCGGCCGTCTCCCCCAGGGGGGGAGATGACCGCACGGCTCTGCCGTTGCGGTGCCCGATGCGCTGATGCCGGCCGGGTGCGCCGACGCCGATCGAGTACAGAGGCGTCGGCCGTGCGGGCACAGCTCCATCGACACACCAACGCGACACCCGCCGGCGCGCCGGTCAGGTGTCGCGTTGCGCCGGCCCGGCGCCGTCCGGTCGGCCTACGATCCAGGCACGACCTCTGTCACGGCCCCGTCCGGGCTATGTCCTGTGGGCCTGGCTCAGCGTTCGTCGTGGCGACGGCGCCAGCGCTCTTCCATGCGCTCCATGAAGCTGCCCCGGCGGGGCTGCTTGCCCGGCGGCGCGCCCGTCCCGGGCGCCGGCGTCGAGTCGCCGAACCCGTTCATGCGTTTCCAGCTGGACAGACCCCACAGACACGCGGCGAGCATGACCACGAAACCGCCGACGCCGAGCGGGATCAGAGCACTGCCACTCAACACGACGCCGACCATCATGACGACGACGCCGAGAGCAAAGCCGATGGAGGCCTTGATCAGGCGACGCTTGTAGTGGCGGCGCGGGTCACTGATCCTTACGGTGTTGGCCCACTTCGGGTCCTCGGCGTAGAGGGCCTGCTCGATCTGGTCGAGCAAGCGCTGCTCGTGCTCAGAGAGCGGCACGGCGCCTCCCAAGGACGGCCCCAGGACGGGGAAGACGGCAACGGACGACACGGGGTGTCCGAACCTCGCGGTCGGTTATCCCCAGAATACGAGGCTGTAGACGTAGGCGAAAGCAAACGTCCAACGCAGACCAAACCGGAGGTGACGTCATGGCTCCATTGTGGCCCATCTCGCCCCCCTTCCCCCAAAATCGCGACACCGACGCATCACAAAATCCGGACATCGGCCTCATGTCTCTATTTCATCAAGCTTGCCACGTACAAGCGATGCTGGGACCACCGCATCGGGACCGAATCTCCGGATCGCCTTGTCCATGGCCTGCTCGGCCTCGCGCCAGCCCGTCTCCCGCTCGCCCAGACCCAGCTGGTGGGTGGCCTCCTCGGCGGGCCGCAGGTTTTCCATCCTGACCCCCACCAGGCGCAATCGCACCCGCTCCAATCCCGCGGCGTGGAAGAGCTCGCAGGCTGTGGCGTAGATCACCTGGGCCACATCGGTCGGCTCGCGTAGCGTGCGCGAGCGGGTGATCGTGGTGAAATCAGCTCGGCGTAGCTTCACACTTACAGTTCTTCCCACGTGGCCGCCCTTACGCATCCGGGCGGCCACCCGCTCGGACAGGCGCAGAAGCTCCCGCCTGATCACCTCTGGGTCGTCGATGTCCGCGGCGAACGTCTCCTCGTTGCCGATGCTCTTGTCGGGCACGTGGGCGGTCACGGAGCGCTCGTCGCGCCCCCACGCGAGCGCCGCCAGGTGACTCCCCGCGGCCTGCCCCAGCTCGCGCTGGAGCGTGCCGACGGGCACCCTGGCGAGATCTCCGACGGTGCGGATGCCGAGACGTACGAGGGACTGCTCGGTGCGCTCTCCGACGCCCCACAGGGCCGACACGGGCAGCGGGTGGAGGAAGCTCACCACCTCGCCGGCGGGCACGACCAGCAGCCCGTCCGGCTTGCACTGCTTGGAGGCGAGTTTTGCGACGAATTTGCTGCTCGCCACGCCGACGGAGCACGTGATCCCGTAGCGGTCGAGGACCTGCTCCCTGATCATGGCGGCGACGACGGCGGGTGAGCCGAGCCGCCGCCGGGCGCCGCCGACGTCGAGGAACGCCTCGTCGGACGCGATGGGCTCGACCAGCGGGGTGATCGCGTGGAAGATCTCCATGACGCCCTTGGAGACCTCGGAGTATTTGCCGTGGCTGGGCGGGATGATCGTGGCCTGCGGGCACAACCGGCGCGCCCGGCCCATCGGCATCGCGGAGTGCACGCCGAAAGACCTGGCCTCGTAGGTGGCGCTGAGCACGACGCCGCGCCCGGCGGGCGAGCCCACGATCACCGGGTGGCCGCGCAGCTCCGGGCGCTCGAGCAGCTCGACGCTGGCGAAGAAGGCGTCCATGTCGACGTGGAGGATCGGGCAGCCGCTGTCATCGGCCCCGGTGCGTGGAGCGGGGCCGATGCCGGTGATCTGCTTACGTGACACGCCGTCGATTCTATCCGAACAGACATTCGATACAGAGAGGTGCGGGCACCGTTTCTCAGGCCCGGTGTCCGAGAACGTGCAGCTGCGTGGCGATGTCGCGGAGCACGGGGTGGGTCGCGGCCGCCTGCTCCAGCGCCACGAGCGCCTCGGCGGCGCCGGGCTCCCCGTCGACGAGCCGGCTGGGCACCAGATCGGCGAAGATCCGCACCCCGTGGATGGCGCCGACGGCGAACCCGGTGGCGGTCAGCAGCTCCACGAGCGTCTCGGCGCTGAAGCGCCGCGGCGTGGGGTCGCGGTCGCCCCAGCTGCCCTCGGGGTCGTCGAGTACGGCCCGCGCCTCGTCGAAGTGGCCCACGAGCGCCCGGTGGATGGCGCTGGCGACCGGATTGGCGGCCAGCACGCTGACGGCGCCACCCCGGCGCAGCACGCCCGCGACGGCGGCCAGCGCGCTGATCGGGTCCTCCACGTATTCGAGCACGCTGTGGCACAGCACCAGGTCGGCGCTGTCGCGGTCGAGCAGCTCGCCCAGGTCGGCGGCGTCGCCCTGCAGGGCCCTGACGCCCACGCCCTTCTCCTTGGCCCGGCGCTCCAGCGCGGCCAGCGAGTCCGGGCTCGGGTCGACGACGGTGACGGTGTGACCCCGCTCGGCCAGCGGCACGGCGAACCCGCCCGTGCCCCCGCCGGCGTCGACGATGTCGAGCGCCTCGCGGCCCGTGGCCGCCGTCCGCTCGGCCAGCGCCGACCGCAGCGCGTCCCAGACGACGGCGGTCCGCACCGCCGGGGCCCTCGTGACGCCTTCAGCACGCAACGTCGGCTCGCCTCCCTCTCCCCCGCGAACTGCATCTTCGCGTTCGGCTCCTTCGCGGACGGGCCCAGCCTACGCCGTACGCGGGATCGCCCGCTCCCCACCGCCGGCACCCGTCATCGAACGCCCGGTCGCCGGCGCGGACCGGGCCGCCGATCACACGGACGGCGGTCCAGCGGCGGCTCGTCGCCTCCGGACGCCGGCGCGACACGAGCCACCGGACGCAAGGCGCGGGACCGCGAGGCACGGAGCACGGCCCCGCGGCACTCCGGCGCGGGCTCAGCCGTCGAAGGCGGCCACCACCCGCTTGGGCGCCCGCAGCCGCCACGCGTCGGTCAGCAGCTCGGCCATCTCCTCGGCGTCCACGGCACCGAACCGCACCAGCACGATGGCATGCCCGTCGTAGTGCGGCGTGGTGAAGAACGTGGCGGGCTCGGCCGCGATGAGCCCCGCCTTCTCCTCCTCGGCGGCCACCGGCAGGATGAGCACGTCGCCCTCTTCCTTGACCCTGGCGAACCACTTGCCCCGCACGTAGAAGGCGGGCGTGCCGTACATGGTCTTCTCACCGGTCTCGGGCAGTGCCAGCGCGATCCGGCGGACGTCGTCCTCCGTCACCATGCACCCGATGCTCACACAAAACCGCTCACACAAAAAACGGAAAAGGGCGCGTCGCGGCTGGTGACGCGCCACTTCTCCGTACGGTCGCCAATGCCCGCGCCACACGGCCAGGCTTCCGCCGTAGCGGCGGTCGGACGCCTGACCGCGTGACGGTACACGTCCCTCGCCTCGCGAGCCGTGCAGGCCGGCGTGGTTGGAACGTACCCCGAACGCGCCGCCCTGGCGCGCCCAAAAGGGTGTCTAAAGGGTGAGGCTTGGCTTGAGTTGTTTGAACCGGGCCAGCAGCCCGTTGACGAAGTGCGGGGACTCGTCGGTCGAAAGCTCGCCGGCCAGGTGCACCCACTCGCTGATGACCACGCCTTCGGGCACGTCGGGCATCCACAGCAGCTCGTACGTGCCGCCGCGCAGCAGGTTGCGGTCGACCGCGGGCATGCGGTCGAGCGTCCAGCCCTCGGAGTAGGTGGTGATCAGGTCGTCGATGCGCGCGTGGTGCCTGGCGACGCCCTCGACGATGGTCGAGGTGTATTCGTTCACCGGGGGTTCCTGCCGCTCCACGCGCTCGGCGAGGATCTTCAGCGGATCTTCGCTGCGCAGCTCGGCCTCGAAGAGGATGTCGAGCGCCCGTCTGCGTGCTTTGCCGCGTGCCGACACCTCAGGCCCGGCCGAGGTATTCGCCGCTGCGGGTGTCGACCTTGACCTTCTCGCCGGTGGTGATGAACAGCGGCACCTTGATCTCGGCGCCGGTCTCCAGCGTCGCGGGCTTGGTGCCACCGGTGGAGCGGTCGCCCTGCAGGCCCGGCTCGGTGTTGGCGACGGTCAGCTCGACGGCCGCGGGCAGGTCCACGTAGAGCGCGGCGCCCTCGTTGAAGGCCACCGTGGCCAGGGTGTTCTCCAGCATGTAGTTGGCGGCGGTGCCGACGGTGTTGCCGGGCACGTTGACCATGTCGTAGGTCTCGGTGTCCATGAACACGAAGTCGTCGCCGTCCTTGTACGAATACTGCATCTCGCGCTTGTCGACGTTGGCCACGTCGACCTTGACGCCGGCGTTGAAGGTCTTGTCGACGACCTTGCCGGAGAGCACATTCTTGAGCTTGGTCCGCACGAACGCGCCGCCCTTGCCCGGCTTGACGTGCTGGAACTCCACAACGGCCCAGAGCTCACCGCCGTCGAGCTTCAGCACCATGCCGTTCTTGAGGTCGTTGGTCGTCGCCACTCGTTCTTCTCCCGGATGCGGCCGCTCTAGAGGACGAGCAGCTCCTTGGTCGTCTTCGTGAAAAGTTCCGGCCCGCCCTCACGTGTCACGAGGGTGTCCTCGATGCGAACGCCTCCCCGGCCCGGAAGGTAGACCCCAGGCTCGACGGTGATCGGAACTCGATCCTCTAGTCTACCGGTCCGCGCGGGGCCCAGGAACGGCTCCTCGTGGATCTCCAGGCCGACGCCGTGGCCGAGGCCGTGCCTGAAGTGGCCGCCGTGGCCCGCGCCCTCGATGACCGAGCGGGCCGCCGCGTCCACGTCCCTCGCCTCGGCCTCCGGGGCGAGGGCGTGCCTGCCCGCGCGCTGGGCCGCCGCGACCAGGTCGTAGAGCTCGCGCTGCCAGGCGGCGGGTGGGCCGAGACAGACCGTTCTGGTCATGTCGGCGTGGTAGCCGTGGTAGCGGGCGCCGAAGTCCATGGTCACCAGGTCGCCGGTACGCAGCTCCCGGTCCGTGGGGGCGTGGTGCGGGACCGCGCCGTTCTCGCCGGCGGCGACGATCGTGTCGAACGCGGGTTTGTCGGCGCCGAGCTCGGTCATGCGGTTGTCGAGAAGGCGGGCGAGGTCGCGCTCGGTCATGCCCGGGACGATCCGCACGGATATGTCGGCGAACGCCTGGTCGGTGATCTCGCAGGCCGTACGGAGCAGCTCCAGCTCGTCGTCGTCCTTGACCGCCCGCAGCACCTCCACCACCGGTCCCAGCGGCGTCGTCCCCTCGCCCAGCCGCCGGTACGTGGCCACGCTCATGACCGCCGCCTCGATCCCGGCACCCGGCTCGGCGAGCGCGCCCGCCACGTCCGACGCCTCGACCGACGGCACGTCCAGCGTCCGCGCCTTGCCGATGTAACGGTTGTCGGTGGCCAGCAGCGCCGACCCGTCGGCCCTGACGAGCACGGCCGCGTTCGAGCTGGTCAGGCCCGTCAGGTAGCGGACGTTGACGGGCGAGGTGACGAGCAGGGCGGGGACCTCGTGCCCGGGCAGCAGCTCGGCGAGCCGCGCCCGGCGCGCCGGGTAGTCGAAGGTCATTTCGCCAATGTACGTGCAAGGCTTACATGTCGCTCATCGGTCCTGAATGCGCCATTCGTTCATGAACTGCGCCAGCGGTCCCGACGAGTCCATGTCGCCCTTCTCCTGGGCCCGCCGCAGATCCCGGTACAGCTCGGCGATCTGGCCGACCGTCGCGCCGGTCTTCCCCTCGGCCAGCTTCCCGCCCGCTTTCTGGATCTTCTCGTGGGCCTTGGCGGCGACCTCGGGATTGATCCCGCCCGCGCTCTCCTGGTACCTGATCGCCTCGTCGAACCTCTCCAGCCACGTCCCCCATCCGCCCGGAGGGGTCTCGGGTCCCAGGGTGGCCTTGGGGGGCGCCGTCTCGCGCAGGGAGCCGGGCGGGTCGATGTCGGGCAGCACGGTGGCCACGACGCCTGATGACGGCTCCGGCGTTCCGATGGGCGGCCGCGTCGGTGAGGGCGTCTCCGTGGGGAGCGACGTGGTGGGCGCGGCGGTCGGCGTGGGCCTCGCCACCGGCTCGTTCCGCGAACCGGCCCACATCACCATGCCCACGGTCACCACCACGATCGCCGCCACGGCCACGCCGAGCTGCAGGAACAGCTTGCGGTTGGACGGCGGCCCCGGCTCCAGGTCCTCCGCCTGGTAGATCGCCGTATCACCGGCCCGCGCGCCACCGCCGGGCCGCGCACCGCCCGGTCCGGCACCCGCCGGCCCGCCGAACTGGTGGACCTCGGTGGCCCCCTGCCCGGCGGCGGCGCCCGGGGTCGTCACCGCGCCGCCCGGTCCGCCGAGGCCGGCACCCGCCGCCGCGGCGCCGCCCACCAGGCCGCCCGCACGCAGCGCGGCGCCGGTCACCGCCACCTCCCCGGGGTCGGCGCGGGGCCGGGCGATGGCGGCCAGTGCCCGGCGGATCGCCTCGCCGCTGACGGGCCGGCGGGCGGGATCCGCGGCGATCATGGCGAGCACCAGCCGGTCCAGCTCGGCGGGCACCTCGACCCTGAGCGCGCTGGGCGGCGCGGGCTCCACCCGAGAAGCCGCGGACCCGGCGGAGTCCTCCGGCGCACCCGTGTCCCCGCCGGCCGCGCCCTCGTCGCCGAAGGGCGGGCGGCCGCAGAGCAGCTCGTAGCACACGCAGCCGAGGGCGTACAGATCGGCGGAGGCCTGCCCCCTCCCCTCGGGCGCCGGATAACGGCGGCCCGCCGGGGGCTCCTGATCGTCCAGCCCGAAGCCGACGACCTTGAGCACCCCGCTCCCGGCCCGCCGGAAGCTGTTCGGATCGATCTCCCCGTGCACCACCCCGGCCCGGTGCGCGGCGTCGAGCCCCGCCGCCGCCTGCCCGACGAGATCGCACACGTCGACGATCTTCAGCGGCCCGCCGGCGGCCAGCTCCTCGCCGAGGCTGAGCCCGGTGAGGAACTCCATCACGAGGAACGGCGCCCCGTCGTGCTCCCCCACGTCCAGCACCATGGCCACGTTCGGATGGATCACCCTGGCCACGGCCTGGACGTGCTGCCTCAGCTGCTCCCGCGCGGCGGCCCCCGCCGCCTTGGCGCCGAGCACCTTCACGGCCACGACCCAGTCGGCCCGCGTGTCGTACCCCCGCCACAGCTCGCCCATGGCCCCGCTGCCGATGAGCTCGTCCAGCCGGTACCGGTCGGCGACCAAGGCCGGCGTCGCGTCGGACATATCCCCGCCAATGACTAGAACATCACGATTTCCGACCCACGATAGGGCCCCCGCAGCACCTCGCGCCCCGCATCACCCGCAATCGAGGGCTCGACATAACGACTCTCGTTATTTACGATTATCGTTATGCCAACGCGATGGATCACCAGACTCGAAATCCTGCTGACCTTCGGACTCGTCCTCGGCTGCCTGGGCGCCCTGGCGGGCCTTGCCACGAACGCCGGGATGGCCTTCTTCGGCACACCCGACGGGACGGGCATCCCCCTGCGGGTGTTCGACGTGCCGGCGGAGGGCCTGGCGGCGGGAGGGGCCACGATCGACGCCGTGCGCGCCGACGTGCGGGTCAGCCCGGACGGCGCCGGGCCGCTCCATGGCCTGCTCTACCTGCTGATGTGGGCGCCCGGCACGGCGACGTGGCTGCTCGCGGTATTCACGCTGGTCCGCGCGCTGCGCAGGGCGCGTTCAGGCGACCGGGCACTGTTCTCCACCGCCACGGCACAGGACCTGCGCAGGCTCGGCTGGATCCTGATCGCCGGCTCGCTCGTGTCGGCCGTGATCGGCATGGTCGCGGAGGCCATACTCTCCTCCATGCTGCTGGCCGAGAGCTATCTGTTCTACCCGCCGTCGGGCGACGTGCTGGGGGTCGTCGTGACGGGATTCGCCGCACTGGGCGTGTCGGAGATCATCCGGCGGGGCCTGGCCCTGCTCGAAGAGGTCGAGGCCACCGTCTGATGGGAGATCGCGCCATCAGGGTCCGGCTCGACGAGCTGCTCCAGGAACGCGGCATGACGCTCACCGAGCTGTCGCACCGCGTCGAGATCACCGTGGTCAACCTGTCGATCCTGAAGAACGGCCACGCCAAGGCGATCCGTTTCTCGACGCTGACGCGCCTGTGCGAGGCGCTCGGGTGCCAGCCGGGCGACCTGCTCACGTACGAGTAGGCCGCCCGGCAAGGAGTGATCCCCCCGCTACCCGGCGATCTCCTTGATCTTCTCGATCAGCCGCACCCTGTCCTCATGCGTCCGGCCGAACGGCGTCACGTTGAGCGTGGTCACCCCGGACTCCTTCAGCGCCTGCACCCGGTCGCGCACGAACCCCTCGCTGCCGATCAGCGACATCTTCTCCAGCAGCTCGGCCGGCACCTGCGCGGCAGCCTCCTCCTTCTTGCCCTGGAGGTAGAGGTCCTGGATCAGCTCGGCCTCCTTCTCGTAGCCGTAGCGCCTGGCCAGGTCGTTGTAGAAGTTCTTGCCCTTGGCGCCCATGCCGCCGATGTAGAGCGCCGCCGTCGGCCGCCCGAACTCCAGCAGCCCCGCCACGTCGTCGCCGATGGCCAGCGACGCCTGCGCGATCACGTCCAGCCCGCCCAGCTCGGGGTCGCGCCTGGCCGTGCCCGCGGCCAGCGACGGGCCCCACACGTCGCCGGCCTTCTCGGGCACGTAGAAGATCGGCTGCCAGCCTTCGGCCAGCTCGGCGGCCAGCTCGACGTTCTTGGGGCCGATGGCGGCGATGACAATGGGGATGCGGGGGCGTACCGGGTGATTGATGATCTTCAGGGCCTTGCCGAGGCCCGTCCCCTGGTCCGGCGGGAGCGGCACCGTGTAGTGCTTCCCCTCGTGCTGCAGGCGCTCGCGCCGCCACACCTTGCGGCAGATCTCGATGACCTCCCGGGTACGCCCGAGCGGCGCGGTGTACGGCACCCCGTGGAACCCCTCGATCACCTGCGGCCCCGAGGCGCCCAGGCCGAGGGTGAACCGGCCGTCGGAGACGTAGTCCATGCCCGCGGCCGTCATGGCCAGCAACGTCGGCGTGCGCGAGTAGACCGGCAGGATGCCGGAGGCGATCTCCAGCCGCTCGGTCTTGGCCGCGATGTAGCCCATCTGGCTGACCGCGTCGAAGGAGTACGCCTCGGCCACGAAGACGATGTCGAGTCCGGCCTTCTCATAGTCGGACAACTCGGACACTGACTCCTTGAAGCCGCCCGAGTACTTGAGTGCCATACCGATGCGCATGCCAGACTCCCGCTGAACCGAATGATATTCCGTTTCTAGCGGCAGCTTATAGCGTGTGCGTCTGGGACAGGGAGCGGCTAGCGTCTTTGATTGGTTGAGCGCCGATCGCCGCCATGCCCTGGCGCCGGCGCTCACCCAGCGGGGAGACGGGGCCCTGCGCCGCCGGGCGCGGGGCGACGATGACAATGGGCCACGACATGATCATTCGGAATCGCGAGTCGCATCGAGGAGCCTGGTTCGGGTGCTGAGACGGGTTGTCATGGTGTCGTCGATCGTCGTGGCCGCGGCCCTGGCGGGGCACCAGCTGATCCCGGCGCTCGGCGGGTTCACCCCGGTGCTGGAGAGCGTGCTGCCCTGGATCGGGCTGGCCGTGCCGCTGCTGCTCCTGGCGGCCGCGCTGGCACGTTCCACCATGGCCGCGGCGGCGGCGCTGGTGCCGGGCGTGGTCTGGGCGGCGATGTTCGGCTCCACGCTGTTCCGTACGCCCCCGGGCGGCCCCAGTGACCTGGCCGTCGGCACGGTCAACGTGGGGGTGCGCAACAGCGCGTCGGGCGAGGCCGTACGCGTGATCGCCAAGGACCTCGACCTGCTGGCCGCCCAGGAGCTCACCGCCGGCGGTCCCGCGGCCAAGCAGCTCAACAAGATGTTCAAATACCACTACCCGGTCAGCACGGTCGGCCTGTGGAGCCGCTACCCGATCAGCGAGACCAAGCCGCTGGACGTCGGCCTGGGCTGGCCGCGGGCCCTGCGCGCGGTGGTCGCCACGCCCAAGGGCAAGGTCACCGTCTACGTCATGCACCTGGCCTCGGCCCGGCCCGGCCACACCGCCTCGCGCGACGCCTCGCTCGCGCACGCGCGCAAGCTCGTCGACGCCGACTCCAGCAAGCGGATCCTGCTGCTCGGCGACCTCAACACCGCCACCACCGACCGGGGCATGCGGGGGCTGACGCCGCCGCTGACCGACGCGCAGGACGTGGCGGGCGACGGGTTCGGGTTCACGTGGCCGTCGGAGTTCCCGATCACCCGGCCCGACCACATCCTGTTCAAGGGGATGAAGGCGACCGAGGCGGGCGTGGCCGCGGCGACGGGCAGCGACCACCGGGCGGCCCTCGCGTCATTCCGCCTGTAGCGCTGACGCGCCATCGACCGGCCGCCCACCCGCCTCGCCACACCCCCACCCCGCCGTACTGCGGCTGGTGTCCCCCCGGGAGAACCGGGTGCGATCCATCGGGCTGGGGTGCGGTGGACGGGGCCGTCGGGGGGCGGTCACGTGGGGTGGGGGTCCAGCAGGTGGAGGTCCTCCGGGGTGTCGATGTCGGCGGGATCGCCGTGCTGGTCGCACGGCACCTCGGTGACCAGCTCCGGGTGCGCCTTCAGGAACGGCCGGGCGCCGACGTCGCCCACGGCCCGCTCGGCCACCTCGGCGAAGTGCTCGCGGGCGATCAGCACGGGGTTCCTGCGGCGGCCCCCGTACGTGGCCACGGCCACGCCGGCGCCCGCGCCGATGAGCGCCCGCACCGCGCCGGGCCGGATCAGCGGCTGATCGACCAGCGCGATCACCACCGCCTCGGCGTCCTCCGGCAGCGTGGCGAGGCCGACGCGCAGGGATGAGCCCATGCCCGACGCCCAGTCCGGGTTGCGTACGGTGACCGCTCCGCGCACCTGCACGGTGGCCGCGCCGAGCACGACCACGACGGGGTGGCAGCCGCCCTCCTCCAGCAGCCGCACGCCGCGGTCGACCAGGCGCTCGCCGGCGTACTCGACCAGCGCCTTGGGCGTCCCCAGCCGGGCCCCCTGGCCGGCGGCCAGCAGCAGCCCGGCGACCCCGGAGGACCTCACGGCGCCTCGTGGTGGATGCGGCCCTCGGTGGTGGACAGCGGCCGCCCGGTGCCGCCCCAGCGCAACTGGATCAGCTCGGCCGCGATCGACACGGCCGTCTCCTCGGGCGTCCGCGCGCCCAGGTCGAGCCCGATGGGCGACCTCAGCCTGCCCAGTTCCTCATCGGTCAGGCCGGACTCGCGCAGCCGGGCCATGCGGTCCTCGTGGGTGCGGCGCGAGCCCATGGCCCCGATGTAGCCGGCGTCGGTACGCAGCGCCACCTCCAGCAGCGGCACGTCGAACTTGGGGTCGTGGGTGAGCACGCAGATCACCGTACGCTCGTCCACCTGCACCGAGGCCAGGAAGTCGTGCGGCCACTTGACCACGACCTCGTCGGCGTCGGGGAAGCGCTTGGCGGTGGCGAAGACCGGCCGGGCGTCGCAGACCGTGACGTGGTAGCCGAGGAACTTGCCCACCCTGGCCACCGCGGCGGCGAAGTCGATGGCGCCGAACACGAGCATGCGCGGCGGCGGCGCGAACGAGTGCACGAACACCGCCAGGTCGTCCAGCCGCCGCTCCCCCTGCCCGCCGTAGTGCCTGATGCCGGTCAGGCCCTGGGCGAGCATGCCGCGGGCGTCGTCGTCCACGGCCTCGTCGAGGCGTTCCAGGCCCAAGGTGCCCGTGGAGCGGTCCGGCCAGATGATCCGGCGGGCGCCGACCTGGCCCGGGCCGGAGACGACGGTGGCGACGGCGACCGGCTCGTGCGCGTCCACCGACGCCGCGACGTCGCCCAGCTCGGGAAAGGTCTCGATCGAGATGGGCTCGACGAGGATGTCGATGATCCCGCCGCAGGTGAGCCCGACGGCGAACGCGTCGTCGTCGCTGACCCCGTACCGCTGCAGGATCGGCTCGCCGATCTCGGCGGCCAGCTCGAACACCGCGCCCTCGACGCACCCGCCGGACACGCTGCCGACCACCTCGTCGCCGCGCACCGCCATGGCCGCGCCCGGCGGCCTCGGCGCGCTGCTCCACGTGCCCACCACCGTGGCCAGCCCGAACGTGAGCCCCGACCTCCACCACGGCATGATCTCCGGCAGCACGTCACGCATGGGCGAGCCTTTCGCTGAGTTGCTCGTAGGCGGCCAGGCTGTGCCCTGCCACCAGGTCGTCGAGGTACGGCAGGGCGGCCCGCATGCCGCCGGTGAGCGGCTGATAGTCCTCGTACCCCTTGTGTGGGTTGACCCAGATCACCCGGTACGCCTGCCGGGCCAGCCGGGCCATCTGCGTGCCCAGCAGCTCCGGGTCACCGCGTTCCCACCCGTCCGAGGCGATCACCGCGATCGCCCCCCGTGCGCTGGAACGGGCGAGGAACTCCTTGAGTTCCTCGCCCAGCCGCGTTCCGCCGCTCCAGTCCGGGATGGCCTTCGACACCTCGTTGAGCGAGGTGCCCGGGTCGCGGTGGCGCAGCTCGGCCGTGATCGGGGTGAGCCTGGTGCCGACCGAGTAGACCCGGGTGGCCCGCGGCTCACTCCTGACCAGCGCGTGGGCGAAGCGCAGCAGCGTCTCGGCGTACGGGGCCATCGAGCCGCTGACGTCGACGAACAGCACGACCGCGCGCGGCCTGGTGGTGTGCCTCTTGTAGCGGAGCCTGGCCACCTCGCCCTTCCTGAGCGCGTCCCGGATGGTGCGCCGCTGGTCCAGGACACCCCGGCGGGCGCTCTCGAACCGGCGCGAGCGCCGCCGCGCCCGGCCGCTGCGCAGCATGGCCAGCATCCGGTGCACCTCGGCCCGCTCGGCCTCGGTCAGCCTGGCCACGTCGCGGTGCCGCAGGACCTCGGCCCGGCTCGCGGTGGCGGGCGCCGCCGTGCCGTCGTCCCGGCCCTCCTCCGCGTCCTCCCGCATGGCCAGGTGCCGGGTGACGCTCGTCGTGCTCGTCCGGGCCATGGTCGCCCGCCGCCCCCCGAAGTACGCGGCGAAACAGCGGTCGTACCTGGGCAGGTCGTCGGGCGTGGCGCACAGCGTGAGCCGGCCGGCCCAGTAGACCTCGCCGGCGTCGGTCACGTCGAGGTGGTCCAGCGCCCTGAGCATGCTCTGCGTACGGTCGTGATCGGCGCCGACCCCGGCCGCGCGCAGCGTCCTGGCGAACCCCGTCATGGTGGCGACCAGATCATCCATGGGCGAGCAGCCCGTTGCCGAGAACGTGGGCGACGTCCTCCCGGTATTTCAGCGCCGCCCCCAGCGTGGCCGCCGCCCGGCCGGGGTCCAGCTCCTTGGCGCCCAGCGTCAGCAGCGCCTCCGTCCAGTCGAGCGTCTCGGCCACCCCCGGCGGTTTGACCAGATCCGCCTGCCGCAGCCGCTCGGCCGCCCGCGCCACCTGCATGGCCAGCGTCTCGGTGCAGGCCGGCAGGCGCCGCAGCAGGATGGCGACCTCCCGGTCGAAGCCCGGATGCTCCAGCCAGTGGTAGAGGCAGCGCCGCTTGAGCGCGTCGTGCACCTCCCGCGTCCGGTTGGAGGTCACCACGACCACCGGCGGCGTGCCCGCCTTGACGGTGCCCAGCTCGGGAATGGAGATCGTGAAGTCGGACAGCACCTCCAGCAGGAAGGCTTCGAACTCGTCGTCGGCCCGGTCGATCTCGTCCACGAGCAGCACGCTGGGCTGCGTCTCGATGGCCTTCAGCAGCGGCCGGGCGATCAGGAACCGCCGATCGTAGATCTCCCCTTCGAGCCTGCCCACGTCCGTGATCCCGGCGGCCTCGGCGGCCTTGAGGTGGAGGAGCTGGCGGGCGAAGTCCCAGTCGTAGAGCGCCTGCGCGGCGTCCAGCCCCTCGTAGCACTGGAGCCTGATGAGGGGGGCCTTGAGCAGCGTGGCGAGGGCCTTGGCCAGCTCGGTCTTCCCGACCCCCGCCTCCCCTTCGAGGAACAGCGGCCGTCCCATCCGCAGCGCCAGGAAGGCGGCCGTTGCCAGCCCTTCGTCGGCCAGATAGGTGTGTCGGTCGAGGAGCTCGATGAGCTTCTCGGGGGACTCGATGTCCATTGCCTTGATTGTCCGCCGCAGCACGCCTTCAGGCTACGTCGACACCCGGTCCGACGATATTCCGCATCGCGGACGATCCCGGACGATCACGCACAGCGAGCCATCGGTCGCCGAGCGAAAGGGGCGACGCGCACGCGAAGATCCGGGCCGTGCGGATGCCGCCGGCTAATCCTCGCGAGCCTCCCCGCGATCCCGGATCAAGGCCTCCAGCTCGGCCGTGGCCCGGCGGGCGCGGGGTTTCTCGGAGCCCTGGATCCCCATGGCCCCGATGGTGCGCCCGTCCGAGAAGTCGATCCTCGGCCACGGATCCCCCACCAGCAGCGTGACGTCCAGGATCTCCGGCCACGTGTACCGATGCGTGCGGACGGCGTTCACGATCGTGATGCCCTCCTCGTCGGCCTCCACCCGCACCCGGCCGAGCAGGTGCAACACGTACGCCACCGCGCACCCGAACGCCACGATCGCCACCCGGTCGGGCAACTTGAACGACTCCGCGATGAAGACGGCCATGATCACCGCCCCTGCCACGATCAGCACGGCGAAGCCGTACGCGACGATCCTGCCCCGGCGCGGACGCCAGGTGACGGGCAAGGGCGGAGGCGGGACGGGCTCTGGCACGAGGGAAACCTACCGCAGGTCACCCGAGGTTCTTGAGGAGGAGGGCGGTCTCCAGCGCGGCCACGACGGACTCGTACCCCTTGTCCTCCTTGCTCCCCGGCAGCCCCGACCTGTCGAGGGCCTGATCCAGCGTGTCGCAGGTGAGCACGCCGTTGCCGACCGGGGTCTCCTCGTCCAGGGAGATCCGGGTCAGGCCCGAGGTCACCGAGTCGCAGACGTAGTCGAAGTGGGCGGTCTCGCCCCTGATGACCGCGCCCAGCGCCACCACCGCGTCGCAGCGGCGGGCCAGCGCCTGGGCGACCACCGGGATCTCCAGCGAGCCCGGCACGCGTACGACCGTGGCCCTGGCGCCGCTGTCGTCGCACGCCTGCACGGCCCGCGCCACCAACTGGTCGGTGATCTTGGCGTGCCAGCTGGCCGCCACCACCCCAACGGTCAGCCCCGAGGCGTCGGGCACCGAGACGCCCGGTCGTCCTTCGCCGCTCATGAAGCCTCCGAGATGTCATGGCCGAGGCGGTCGCGCTTGGCCTTGAGGTATCGCTCGTTGTGGGGGTTCATGGCCGCGGGCATGGGCTCGCGGCCGAGGACCTTGATGCCGTACCCGTCCATGCCCTTGAGCTTGGCCGGGTTGTTGGTGAGCAGCCGCACCGACCTGACGCCGAGGTCGGCGAGGATCTGGCCGGCGTTGGAGAACTCCCGGGCGTCGATCGGCAGCCCCAGCTCCACGTTGGCGTCGACGGTGTCGCTGCCGTTGTCCTGCAGGTTGTACGCCCTCAGCTTGGCCAGCAGGCCGATCCCCCGGCCCTCGTGGCCACGCAGGTAGACGACCACGCCCCTGCCCTCCTCCGCGATGACCGACATGGCGTGGCCGAGCTGCACGCCGCAGTCGCAGCGCAGCGAGCCGAACACGTCGCCGGTCAGGCACTCGGAGTGGGCCCTGACCAGGATGTTCTCGCCGTCGCCGAGGTCGCCGTGGACGAGCGCGACGTGCTCGCCGCCGTCCAGGGCACTGGCGTAGCCGTAGGTCCGCCACATTCCGTACACGTTCGGCAGCCGCGTCTCGACGACCCTGGTGACCATGCTCTCGGCCCGCCGGCGGTAGTCGACGAGCTGCTCGATCGAGACGAGGGCCAGGTCGTGCTTGTCGGCGAAGCGGCGCAGCTCGGGCAGCCTGGCCATGGTGCCGTCGTCGTTGACGACCTCGGCCAGCGCGCCCGCCGCCGACAGCCCGGCCAGCCTGGCCAGGTCCACAGCCGCCTCGGTGTGGCCGCGCCGGGCCAGCACGCCGCCCTCGTGGTAGCGCAGCGGGAAGATGTGGCCGGGGCGGACCAGCTCGTTGGGCTCGGTGGCGGAGTCGGCGAGCGTGCGGATGGTCTTGGCCCGGTCCGCGGCGGAGATGCCGGTGGTGACGCCGTCGCGGGCGTCCACGGTGATCGTGTACGCCGTGCGCATGCGCTCCTTGTTGTGGAGCACCATGAGCGGCAGCCCGAGCCGGTCGAGCTCCTTGCCGTCCATGGCCACGCAGATCATGCCGCTGGTGTGCCTGATCGTGAACGTGCACAGCTCCGGCGTGGCCCTGGACGCGGCGAAGATGAGGTCGCCCTCGTTCTCCCTGTTCTCGTCGTCGACGACCACGACGGCCTTGCCGTTGCGGATGTCCTCGATCGCGCGCTCGATCGGATCGAGCTTGATCTCGCTCATCGCGCCACCGCCACTTCCAGCGCGGCCGAGCGGTACTCGCGCAGCCACTTCACGAACCCGATGACGACCAGCACGAAGAAGATGGCGTACACGTAGCCGGAGACGACCAGCCCGGAGCTGAACGCCAGCGGCACCCCGACCAGGTCCACGGCCACCCACACCATCCAGAAGTCCACCAGCGCGCGGCCCTGCGCCCAGGTCGCCACCGCGCTGCCGACGAAGATGTAGGCGTCGGCGGCCACCAGGAAGGCGCCCTCGGGCAGCGGCACGTGGGCGCCCCACGACAGGCCGGTGAAGAAGAACAGCAGCCCGACCACTGCCGTGCCCACCAGCATGATGCCGATGAGCAGCGACCGCTCCCACCACTGGGCGGGCCGGACGGCCAGCTGCTTGCCGTCCTGCGTGCCCCGCCGCCACGCCCACCAGCCGTAGACCGCCAGGGCCGCGAACATGGCCTGCTTGAGCGCGTTCCCGGTGATGTGGGCGTTGATGGAGGCGATGAACAGCAGCACCGAGCCGGTGAACTGCACCGGCCACGTCCAGATCGACTTGCGCATGGCCAGCAGGACCGTGCTCAGTGCGGCGATGTTGCCGATCAGGTCCGTCCAGAGCACGTGCGTGTTGAATACCGTGAATCCGGCGTCTGCCCAGTTCACTGTCCGGCCACCAGCCTTTCGACATACTTCGCGATCACGTCGACCTCGATGTTCACTACGTCTCCCACCTGGCGATCACCCATGGTGGTGAGCTTCAGCGTGGTGGGGATGAGGCTCACGCCGAAGCTTTCGTCGTCAACCGTCGTGACCGTCAGGCTGATTCCGTCGATCGCGATCGAGCCCTTCTCGGCGACGTACCGGCTCAGCGACGCGGACAGGGAGAACCGCAGGTCGTCCCAGCTCTCTCCGGGTTCGCGCGACAGCAGTGCGGCGGTGCCGTCCACGTGGCCCTGCACGATGTGGCCGCCGAGGCGCTGGTCGGCGCGTACGGCCCGCTCCAGGTTCACCGCCGAGCCCGTCGTGAGCGCGCCCAGGGAGCTCCGGTCGAGCGATTCCCTGATCACGTCGACGGTGAACACGTCGCCTTCGACCTTGACGACCGTGAGGCACACGCCGTTGACGGCGATCGAGTCGCCGTGCCCCGCGTCGGAGGTGACGACCGGGCCGCGCACCGACAGCAGCGCTCCGCCACCGGCTTGCTCGATGGCCACTACCTCGCCTTTTTCCTCAATGATTCCGGTGAACATTCACTGCTCCCTGCCTGGTTGTGCGATGGGCCGGGCGATCAGCCGTACATCCGGCCCGATGGGGGATATCTCGTCGAAGGTCAGGCGGTGCATCTGGCCGATCGTCCGCACCCCGGCCGCGCCGAGCGCTGCCCGCCCGGAGCCGAGCAACGCGGGGGCCACGTACGCGACCACGCGGTCGACCAGGCCCTGCCGTATGAACGCGCCGGCGAGCGTCGGCCCGCCCTCCAGGAACACGCTGACGACCTCGCGCGCGGCCAGCTCCCGGAGGAGGGCCAGCAGGTCCAGGCCGTCGCCGTGGCGGGGCAGGCGCAGGAGATCGGCCTTGAGGCCGGCGCCGGCGTCCTCGGCCACGGCGATCAGCGTGGGGGCCTCGTCGTCGAGCACCCGCGCGGCCTGCGGCGTCCTGGCATCGGTGTCGACGACCACCCGCAGCGGGACGCGAGCACCGCGACCTGCATCCGCGGCCTCGCCGGCATCGCGACCGGCACCGGTGCCGTGACCGTCCCCCGCGGTGTCGCCTGCGCCATGACCGTTGCCTCCGCCGACCGGTGCGATGAGGCGGGCGGCCGATCCACCGCCGGCCTCCCCGTCGGGGCGAGCGCCCGCGCCGTGGGCCGGTCGACGGACTGGACCGTCCTGGGACGCCGGGCTCTGAAGGACCGGGCCGGGAGCGGCGCTCGCGCCGGAGCCTGCGCCTGGGCCAGGACCGGCGTCGGAGCCGAGAACGGCGGCCGGGACGGGGCGGGCGGTGAGCCGGGCGTCGTCGGCGAGGATCGTGCCGACGCCTGCCACGATCGCGTCCGAGGCGGCACGCAGCCGGTGCACGTCGGCCCGGGCCTCGGGAGAGGTGATCCACTGGCTGGTCCCGTCCTCGGCGGCCGACCTGCCGTCGAGCGTGGCGGCGAACTTCCAGGTCACGTGGGACCGGCCGAGCCGCGCGTACGTGAGCCACTCCTCGTTGACCCGCTCGGCCGCGCCCGTCAGCACCCCGATCGTCACGGAGACCCCGGCGGCCCGCAGCCGAACGGCACCGCCCGCGGCCTTGGGGTTGGGGTCGGCGACCGCGACCACCACACGGGCGATCCCCGCGTCCAGCAGCGCCAGGGTGCACGGCCCGGTCCGGCCGGTGTGGTCGCAGGGCTCCAGCGTCACGTACGCGGTGCCGCCCCTGGCCCGCTCCCCCGCCTGCGCCAGCGCCACGACCTCGGCGTGCGGCCCGCCCGCGTACGCGTGGAAACCCTCACCGGCCACCGCCCCGGCGGAGTCGAGCACGACGCAGCCCACGACGGGGTTGGGGCTTGTGGTGCCGTGTCCGCGCCCGGCCAGCTCAACGGCGCGCGCCATGTGCGCGGCGTCCTGCTCGGGTATCTCCACCCGGGTCTCCTACTCGCCAGTAGCTCCAAGCCACGGCGGGCCCCGGGGGACTCACGTGATGCACGGATACATCACAGAAGGCGTCCGGCTGATACGCCGGACACCTCGCGCGCTGCCTCCCATCCGGACTTTAACCGTCGGTCCCGGAGTTCCACCGGGTCAACCGGCCGATGGCATCGGCCGGGTCGCGGACTATCACCGCCGGTTCGGAGTTTCACCGACCCCGGAGCACGCTAGCTCACTTCCGCTATCAGTGTGCCATGCCCGGAACAAGGGACGCGACCGCCCCCACCCTTTCGACCAAGCGGCCGCTTCAGGCCGCGGTCAGCCGGTGCGCGCGCCGGGCCGCCGGGGAGTAGCGGACCTGGGCGGGGACCAGGCCGAGCCCGGTGTGCAGGGTCCGCAGCGTCGCCGTCGCCCACAGGTCACCGACGGGCGTGGCGGGCAGCCCGTACAGCCTTCTGGCCCAGCGCGGCAGCGTGGCGAAGGAGAGGAGCATCAGCGCGGGCACGGCGGGCTTGAGCGGGGTCAGCCGGCGCGGGAGCGGGGCGTTGAGCGACAGGCGCAGCGGGTGGGCGGCCTCGGGCACGAAGCGCAGCCCCGGCCGCTCGGCGTCGATGTAGTCGCGCAGCTCGGCCACCGAGCCGGGCACGTCCTCGCCCCTCAGCCCGACGACCTCGGCGGCCCGCCGCCACTCGGCGACGAACGCGTCCGCTTCGGCGTCCGTCAGCCGCACCCCCGCCCGGCGGGCGATGGACAGGTAGGAGTCGACCTCACCGACGTGAACCCAGCGCAGGGCGTCGGGGTCGTCCAGGTGGAACGTGACGCCGGTGTCGGGGTCGAGGGCGGTCAGCCTGGCGTGGATCTTGCGTACGCGACGTCCGGCCCGTTCGACCTCGGCGGTGGTGCCGTACGTGCGCACCCGGACGAACTCGGTGGTGCGCACGAACCGCGACCAGGCCTCCTCCGGGTCCATGAGCGCGGAGTTCTGCAGCACGCCGCGCATCGCCCGCGGGTGCAGCCCCTGCATCAGCAGGGCGCGGATGCCGCCGACCAGCAGGATGGGCTCGCCCATCACCCGCCACGTCACCGAGCTGGGGCCGAAGATCCCATGGTCACCCATAAGTGAATGGTTACCCAGCTAAGGGGCATTTCATGTCATGGCGCGGGTGGCGACGGCACGCAACTCGTCGACGGCCGCGACCGGGTCGGAGGCGCCGTAGACGGCGCTGCCCGCCACGAACACGTCGGCACCCGCCTCGGCGCAGCGCCCGATGGTGCCGGCGTCCACGCCCCCGTCGACCTGCAGCCAGATCCGGCCGCCGTGCCGCTGGACGAGCGCGCGCGCCCGGCGGAGCTTCGGCAGCACGACGTCGAGGAACTTCTGCCCGCCGAACCCGGGCTCGACGGTCATCAGCAGCAGCATGTCGATCTCGCCGAGCAGGTCTTCGTACGGCTCGACGGGCGTGGCCGGGTTGAGCGCGAGCCCGGCCCTGGCGCCGAGCGAGCGGATCTCGCGCAGCGTGCGGACCGGGGCCTTGGCCGCCTCGGCGTGGATCGTCACGCTGCCCGCGCCGGCCTCGGCGTACTGCGGCGCCCAGCGGTCGGGGTCGGCGATCATGAGGTGGCAGTCGAGCGGCGTCGCGGTCGCCTTGCGCAACGCCTCGACCACCGGCAGCCCGAGGGTGAGGTTGGGCACGAAGTGGTAGTCCATGACGTCGACGTGCAGCCAGTCGGCGTTCGGCACGGCGGCGGCCTCGTCGGCGAGCCTGGCGAAGTCGGCGGCGAGGATGCTGGGCGAGATCTGTACGGCCATGATTTTCCTCAGTCTAGTGAATGGCTCGCGCCTGCTTCGCCCGGTTCATCAGCCCGAGCCGGATGAACATCACCGGCGCGCCCAGCTGCACCCAGAGCGCCAGCACCGCGTATCCGGCGTACGTGACCACGCCGGCCCGGGGCAGCAGCTCGCGCTGGACGTACCAGATGAGCACGGCCGCGGCCGTGCCGAGCAGCCAGCGCGCGGCGCGCAGCCCGAGCGGCCCGCCCGCGTCGAACCAGCCGATCCTGTGCATGATGGACGCCCCGGCCAGTGTGCCGAGCAGCACGCCCGCCATGGTGACGATCGTGGACAGGCTCTCGGGTGCGATCTTGCCGGCCGAGCTCCAGGCCGCGGGCAGCGACCAGCCCGTGTACGCGGCGTTGGCCAGCGCGGCGGCGCCGATCAACGCCCCGGAGAGCACGGCGGAGGCCGCCAGCTGCGTCCACAACCCCAGCCCGCGCCACCACGCCGTCAGCGGGCGTTCCAGCTTCAGCACGAGCAGCAGCACGGCCGCGCCGAGCAGCACCCCGCTCACCACGTCCGAGACGAAGTGCACTCCCAGATAGACGCGGCTCAGGCAGACCAGCCCCGTGAGCGCGCCCGCCGTCCACAACGCCCACGGCCGTCCCGCGATCACGGCCAGCCGGCCCAGGCCGGCGGTGCCGTTCTGGGCGTGCCCCGACGGCAGGCCGAAGGCGCCTTCGACGGAGAGCGGGCGCACCCGGGGGTCGATCCAGTACGGCCTGGGCTGGTGGGCGGCCAGCTTGATGATCGAGTTGGCCGCCGCGGAGACCATGACCGTGAGGGCCAGCCGGAGGGCGAGCCTGGGATCCACGCACCAGTAGAGGACGGGCAGGCACAGCAGGAAGAACGTGTCCGTGCCGAACACGGACAGGAGCTCCATCACCGGCCGCACCCAGTCCGGCCACTGCTGGAGCCAGATGATGGGCTCCAGCTCCGCTCTGTGAAGGTCGTCCAGGAAGTCCACGGCGTCGATCCGACCACATCTGCCCATTGGCGCGACAGATCAACCGAATACGTCCGCCGGGCGGGCCGGCCGGGATGTCAGGCGCGTTTGCGGAGCAGGGCCAGGAACATGGCGTCGGTGCCGTGGCGGTGCGGCCAGAACTGGGCGTGCGGCCCGTCTCCGAGACCGTCCACCTCCGGCAGATAGTCCCGCGCGTCGAGCTCCTCCGCATCATCCCGGCGCCCGAGCACGTCCCCCAGCACGACCCGGGTCTCGGCCAGGTGCGGCGAGCAGGTGACGTACGCCACGACGCCGCCGGGGCGTGCCGCGTCCAGCGCCGTGGTGAGCAGCCGCCGCTGCAGCTTGCCCAGCTCCGCGATGCCGGACGGGTCGCGCCGCCACCGCGCCTCGGGCCGCCGCCGCAGCGCCCCCAGCCCGGTGCAGGGCGCGTCGAGCATGACCCGGTCGAACGCCCCGGGCAGCCACGCGGGCTCCGTGCCGTCCGCCGTGACCACCCCCGCGTGCCGGGTGGTCTGCCAGACCAGCCGCGCCCGGTGGTACTGCACGTCCGCGGCGACCAGTCGCGCCCCGCCGGGGAACCCCGAGGGATCCCCGTACGTGGCGATGGCGTCGAGCAGCCCCGCCTTGCCGCCGGGCCCGGCGCACATGTCGAGCCACAGCTCCTCGCCCTCCCGCTCGACCGGCACCCGGGTCAGGGCGAGCGCCACGAGCTGGCTGGCCTCGTCCTGCACGGCGGCGCGGGTCCTGGCCACGGCGTCGATCTGCCCGGGATCGCCTTCGCGCAGGTACGCGGCGTACGGCGAGTAACGGCCCGGGATGGCGCCCGCCTCCTCCAGTTCCTTCACCGAGCTGCGCCCCGGCCGCGCGACCAGCGTCACCAGCGGCCGGGCGTTGTCGGCTTCGAGCAGGTCGGGCAGCTCGGCGTCCCCGCCGAGCGCGTCGCGGAAGGCGGAGACGATCCACCGGGGGTGGCCGTGGGCGACGGCGAGGTGGCCGACCGGGTCGTCGGCCGGGTCGGGCGCGACGATGGGCACCCATTCCTCGATCGTCCTGGACGCGATCTTGCGCAGGACCGCGTTGGCGAACTTGGCCGCGCCGGGCCCGACGCGCAGGCGTACCAGGTCGACGGTGGTGCCGACGGCGGCGTGCGGCGGGACGCGCATGCGCAGCAGCTGGTGCGCGCCGAGCCGCAGGGCGTCGCGCACGTCGGGGTCGGGCGGGCGGTCGCTGCACATCTCGATGATCGCGTCGTAGGTGCCGAGGCCGCGCAGCGTGCCGTACGCGAGCTCGGTGGCCAGCGCGGCGTCGCGCCCCTTGATGCCGCGCTCGCGCAGGAGGCGCGGGAGGAGCAGGTTGGCGTACGCGTCGCGCTCGTCGACGGCGCGCACCACGTCGAAGGCGGCGTTGCGAGCCGGGTCACGCGGCGGCCTGCGCGGCCCTCGCGAGCGCCCCTCACCACCACCGGCCCCCCGGCCTGCGCCGCCCCCGCCTGCGCCGCCCCCGCCTGCGCCGCCCCGGCCTGTGCCGCCTCCGGCGCCCTGGCGTCCGCCTCCGCGGGCCGCACCGCCTCCGGACCCTTGGTCCCCCTTGGCCCTCATGCCGTCAGACTTCCCCGATCGGGTCACTCGAAGATCTCTTTGCCCGCGGGGCGGACTCCGCGAGCCCACTCCACGGCCCCCATCAGCCGCTTGCCCTGCGGCTGCACCTCACCCAGCTCCACGGCGTCGGTGGCGGTCCCGACCAGCACCGCCGTCTTGGAGGCCGCGATCTCCCCAGGCGCCAGCCGCTCGCCGGGGACCGGCCGCACGGGCCCGAGTTTGATCCGCTGGCCCCGGAACTCGCTCCAGGCGCCGGGGTTGGGCGTGCAGGCCCGGACGAGCCGGTCGACGTGCATGGCCGGCTTGGCCCAGTCGACCCGGGCGTCGACGACGTTGATCTTGGGGGCCATCGTCACCCCGTCGGCCGGCTGGGGCCGGGCCTCCAGGGTGCCGTCCTCGACGCCGTCGAGCGTGGCGGCGAGCAGCCCGGCCCCGGAGACCGACAGCCGCTCGAGCAGCGACCCGCTGGTGTCGGTGACGCGGATCTCCTCGGTGACGACGCCGTAGACGGGCCCCGCGTCCAGCTCCTTGACGATCTGGAACGTGGTCGCGCCGGTGATCTCGTCGCCGTGCAGGATCGAGCGCTGGACGGGCGCGGCGCCACGCCAGGCGGGCAGGATCGAGAAGTGCAGGTTGATCCACCCGTGGCGGGGCACGTCGAGCGCCGACTGGGGCAGCAGCGCGCCGTACGCGACCACGGGGCAGCAGTCGGGCTCCAGGGTCCGCAGCCGGTCGAGGAAGGCCGGGTCGCCGGCCTTCTGCGGGCGGAGCACCTCGATGCCCGCCTCCTCGGCGAGCTCGGCCACCGGCGAGGGGTGGACCTTGCGTCCCCGGCCCGACTGCGCGTCGGGGCGGGTGACGACCGCCACCACCTCGTGCCGCGGCGAGTCGAGCAGGGTGCGCAGCGACGGCAGCGCCGTCTCGGGTGTGCCCGCGAAGACCAGACGCATGCTCTCAGAGCGCCTTTCCGCCGGTCACGTGCGGCGAGTATTTGATGACCGGGGCCGACAGGCCGCTCCACTCGGCCTCGCGGACCGCCTTCATGGCCAGCTTGCGCTGCTTGGGGTCCATGCGGTCGATGAACAGGATGCCGTCGAGGTGGTCGGTCTCGTGCTGGAAGCAGCGGGCCATCAGGTCGGTGCCCTCCAGCGTGACGGGCTCGCCGTGCATGTCGAATCCCTTGGCCACGGCGCGGACGGCGCGCGGCGTCGGGAACGACAGGCCGGGGAAGGACAGGCAGCCCTCCTCGCCCTCCTCGTCGAGCTCCGGCGACAGGTCGAGGTCGGGATTGATCAGGTGGCCGAGCTGGTCGTCCACGTAGTAGGTGAACACCCGCAGCCCGACGCCGATCTGCGGGGCCGCCAGGCCCGCGCCCGGGGCGTCCATCATCGTGTCGGTCAAGTCTTTGACCAGCTTGCGGAGCTCCTTGTCGAAGTCGACGACCGGGGCCGCCGGGGTGCGCAACACCGGGTCTCCGAACAGCCGGATCGACTGGATCGTCAAGGGGTCACTCCGTTTCTCAAGGGGTGGATCAGCCCAGTTTAGTGGGCTGGAGCGAGCGCGCCTTCATCGCGGCCTTGCGCGCCGCCTTGGCCACCGCCTGGTCGTCGTGGCCGGCCGCCAGCATGTCGAGCACCGCGATCGTGTCCGGGTGGCCGACCGTGGGCATCTCGCCGACCAGCTTGATCAGGTCCTCCCCCGGCTCGGGAGCGTCGAGCCGGCCCGCGGCGGGCGCGGGCAGGTGCATGAGGGCGGCCAGCACGTCGACCGCGATCCACGTGTGGTCCTCCGGGCTGAGCGGCGGCGCCTGCAGGTCGCGGATGTGCAGCCAGGAGGCCGCGTAGCGGCGCATCAGCGGGTGGCCGAGCGCCTGTCTGACAGGCTCTTCCGCCTCCGGCCCCAGCTCCTCGAGGATCGCGCCGACCACGCCGCGCTGGCCGGCCGTGCCGGACGCGGCGATCTCGATCAGGTCGCGGGCGGCCGAGGCCGGCGGGCGGCGCTCCAGCCAGCCGGCGACGGCGCTCTGCGTGGCCGAGCCCTTGACGAGCGCCTCGACCAGCTCGGCCGCCGACAGGTCGGCGAACACCTCCACCTCGGCCGTGGTCGGCGCGTCGTGCCCCTCGCGCAGCAGGTCGCGGCGGATGGCCCAGACGCCGAGCGGGGTGAGCGCGGTGCGGCCCGCGGCGGTCTGCTCGACCAGGCCGCAGTACGCCAGCAGCGACAGGGCCTCCAGCAACTCGGCGGGCAGCGCGGCGGCGAGCCTGCGCATCTCGACGGGGCCGGGCGCGCAGGCGACCTCGTGAGACTGGAGGATGCCTCTGGCGAGGTTGGCGGTGGCGACGCCGGAGCGTACGGAATAGATCGTGGCCAGCATCTCGGCCAGGTGGCTGTCGACCACGGCCGAGCCGGTCAGGCCCGTGTCGGCGCGATCGAGCACGTCCATGACCACGCCGTCCCAGAACTCCAGCGTGGCCTCGACCGTGAGCCGCATCGACAGCGGCCCCCGCGACACCCGGCCGCCGGTGATCTGCAGCAGCCCGGTGTTGACGGCGACGATCCAGACGAGGCGCAGCCGCTCGGCGGGCCGGCCCAGCTCCTCGGCCGCGGCGGCCGCGTCGGCCGCGCTCAGATGGCCGTCGGCGCCCACCTGGCGGGCGCCGGTCCAGGCGGTGAGCCTGATGGCGTCGGCGACGAGCGGCACCGCGGACACCGCCCTGGCCAGCTCCGCGTCGGGCGCGAGCAGGACCGGCGGGAAGGTCAGCGCTTCGTGCTCCTCCGCGGGAGGCTCCTCGGGCTGCCGTGCGGGCACGGCGGCCTGCTCATCGATCAGCTTGCGCAGCTCGGCGAGGTCGAAGACGTTGTTGGCCACCCACGAAACTTACTGCACAGCAGTCACATGAGCGTACTCAACGGATGGCACGGGAGCGGGCTTTGAAGGCCGCCTTACGTGCCGCCTTGGCGACCGTGCTGTCGGGGATGGAGCGTCCGAGCAGCTCCAGGACGTCCACGACATCGGGGTGGTCGACCCGCCACATCTCCTCGATCATATGGGCCGGCGGGCCGGAGGCGGCCATGTTCTCGGCGAAGATCTCGGGGTCCTCCTCGGCCGCGGGCATCGCCAGCGCGAGCATGTCGACGCTGACCCAGAGCAGCTCGTCCTGGGTGAGCTGCGGCGCGGGCAGCCCGCGGGCGGCCAGCCAGTGGATGGCGTGCGGCCGCAGCTCCTCGTCCTCGAGGTAGGCGCGCACCTGAGGCTCGGCCTCGGTCCCGAGCCGGTCGACGATGGTGATCGCGATGCCGCGGGCCACGGCGGGCGCGCCGGAGGCGGCGGCCAGCAGCGCGCCCGCGGCCTCGCCGGGCGTCCTGCCGGTCAGCCAGCGGTCGATGTCGTCCTCGGCGAACTCGGCGGGCACGCCGTCGAGCAGCCCTTCGATGAGGCCGAGCGCGTCGGCCTCGGCCAGGTCGGGAGCCTGCGGGGCGTCGAGGCCGAGCGACAGGTAGTGCTCGCGCAGCGCCCAGACGGCCAGCGGCGTGAGCTCGGCGTTGTCGCCCTCGAGCCGCAGCAGGCCGCACCAGGCCAGCCGGTCGAGCGCCCTGGCCAGATCGGTCTCGCCGTCGCCGGCGAGGTCGTCGAGATAGTCGCCGATCACGCTGACCGGCACGCTCACCTGCAGCCGGTAGAGCATGTCGAACAGGTCGTAGAGCTCCTCGTCGAGCTCGGCGGAGCCGGTGATCGTGCCGCGCGTGTCCTGGTCGAGGATGCGGGCGACGGTCTGCGCCCACTCCCGCAGCGGCTCGTCGTCTCCCGGCAGGGGATGCTTCTCGAGCATTGGCACGGTCCGCAGGGCGGCGAGGAGGTCCTCGGGCGGCGCCAGCCTGGCGGCGGGCAGCGGGGTGCAGCCGGGGCAGTCGCAGGGCGCCTCGCCCAGGTCGGGCACCTCACCGGACGGGATGGCGATCGACTGCTCGAGCGATTCTGGTCCGATGGCGCTGAACAGGCTCTTGGCCATGCCGAAGTTCGAGGGGTCGGCGAGCGCCTCGGGCATGCGCGGCTCGATGTCGTCGAGCCGCTCCCGCATCCGCGCCACCCGCTCCTCGGGGACCGTGCCAACCTCGCCGAGATAGTCGACGAGGGTACGGGCGGCGGCGACGGTCTCCGGCGCGCTCTCCGGAGGCGCGATGACCTTGCGCGGGTAGATGGACAGGAGCAGCTCGTCGAAGGTTTCCGGAGTGAAATCACCGAGTTCGTTGACGTTGAGGTAGTCGCTGGCGTAGTCGCAGAGAAGGCGGACCTCATCCGCGTCCACCTCGACTTCCCGCGCGCGCCCCCAAGCGCGCAGATCGTCGATGGCCTGATTCACCCATTCGATCGACACAGAGGCACGCTAACGGCTGGTCACCAGATGAGCGAATCGGGGAAACGGTTCAAATCAGGTCGAGGGGGTCGACACTCACCCTCACGACATCTGGCGTCTTACGCGCCGCGCGTACCCCACTGGCCCCCTTGAGCGCAGCGGCCAGCGCGGCGCCGCCGTTCCTGCGTACGCGGATCATGGCGCGTTCCTGGCCGGCGTCGTCGACGGGCACGGGGCCGAGGACCTGGGCGTCCGGCGGGAGGCGTACCTCGTCGAGCATCTGCCTGACCGCGCTCGCCACGCCGGTGAGCGTCGCCATCCGCACGGCGGGCGGGAACCCCAGCTCGGCCCGGTCGGCGAGTTCCCGCTCGGCGTGGGTGACGGGGTCCCACCGCAGCAGGGCCTGTACGGCGGGCAGCGCGGCGTCCGCCAGCACCACCAGCTCGGCGCCGGGGCGGAGGAGGGCGGCGGCGTTCATCCAGCGGCGCACGGCCTCCTCGCCCGCCCGCAGGTCGGCCCGGCCCAGCAGCGCCCACCCGTCGAGCAACACGGCCGCGGCGTACCCGCCCTCGGCCACCGGCTCGGCGCCGGGCGTGGCGACGACCAGCGCGCGGGTGGCGGGAACGGTGGCCAGCACGCCGTCGCGGCCGGACGTGCGCACCTGGACCGACGGAAAGGCCCGGCCCAGCTCCTCGGCGGTGCGGCGGGCGCCGGTGACCACGGCGCGCAGGCGCGGGCTGCCGCAGGTCGGGCACCGCCAGTCGGCGTCCACCCGCCCGCACCAGCGGCAGTAGGGAGCGGCGTGGCCGCCTCGAAGCGCAAGCGGCCCGTGACAGAACGACGCCGCCCCACCGAGCACACCCATCGACCCGGCACCATCGGAACCGCCGGAAGATCCCGCGCCGCCCGCCGGACCCGGACCAGCACCCCTCGGGCCCGCGCCACCCACCGAACCCGAACCACCCACCGAACCTGAACCGGCGCCCATCGAACCCGCCCCACCCGCCGGCGCAGCGCCGCCCGCCGGGCTCGAGTCGGCGCCCGTCGAACCCGCGCCGCGTGTCGGTGTCGTGCCCTCGGCGCGGGCTCCGGGACCCGAGCCACCCGGACTACCGGAGCCATCCGGGCCGCCTGAACCACCCCGGCCGCCCCAGCCACCCGCGCCACCCGCCAGATCCGAGTTCTCCGGGCCGCCTGCCGGCCCCTCGCCACCGGAGCCGCCCCGTACGCCCGCGCCACCAGGACCGCCCAGCGGGCGGGAACCGCCCGGAGGCGTCCGTCCGTCCGGCCGGCCAAGAGGCGTCTGTCCGGCTGCTCCGCCAGGGGGCGGCGTGTCCACTCCGGCCGGTCCGCCAGGGAACGGCGTGTCCCTTTCTGCCGGATCGCCGGTCAACGGGCACCCGGCCGCGTCCACCAGACCGGCCCCGTCGACAGCCGAACCCGGCAGACCACCGAGCGGACCCGGCGAACCACCGGACGGACCCGGCGAACCACCGAGCCGACGCGGCGGACCTCCGAGCGGGCCGGTCGGGTCGCCGAGCGGGATCGCCGTCGGGACGCCGGGGCCGGCGATGTCGCCCGGCGGGACGGCAGCGGCCAGGAGCCCCCCGGCCGTGCGGGTGGGCGGGTGCGTGCAGCGGGCCGGGGTACGGCAGTGGCGGCAGGCGAGGGCGGGCAGGTAACCACGCCTCGGAACCTGGACGAGCACCGGGCCGCTCTCCAGCCCGTGGCGCAGGGCCCGCCACGCGATGCTGGGCAGTCTGGCCTGGCGGGCGGCCTGGTCCTTGGCCAGCTCGGCGTCCTCTCCCGCGGGCCGGACCCGGGGGGCGAGGCTCCTGATCGTCGTACGGGCGGCCACGATCGGCCTGGCCCAGCGGCCGGCGATGAGCTGGGTGGCCTCGGCGGTACGGGCGTACCCGCCGATCAGCATCGCCGCGCCGGTCCTGTGGGCCCTGAGCCCGAGGACCTCGCGGGCGTGGGGGTAGGGGGCCAGGCGCTCGGCGTGCAGGTCGTCTCCGTCGTCCCAGATGGCCACCAGGCCGAGATCGGCGACGGGGGCGAACATGGCGGCCCTGGTGCCGACGACGGCGCGTACCTGGCCTCTCAGCACCCTCAGCCACCGCCGGTAACGCTCGGCGGGGCCGAGGTCGGCGGTGAGCGCCACGTGCCTGCCGGGGCCGAGCACCCGCGTGAACTCGCCGTCGGCCAGCGCCACGTCCTTGCCGTCGGGAACCACGACGACGGCCCCCCTGCCGCCGTCCAGCGTCGCCCGCACGGCCTCCGCCATCGCCCCGGCCCACCCTCTGGCGCCGGGCAGGGCCGACCACACGGCCCGTGGGGCGCGCCCGTTGCGCAGCGCGTCCAGGAAGGAGGCGCCGGTGGGGTACGCGTCCCAGGCGCTCCCACTTTCCGCCGGCTCCCCCACCGATACGGCCGACTGGGCGGCGGCGCCCTGCCGGCCACCGGTGGCGGCCGATCGGCCGGCGGGGTCCGGCTGGACATCAGCGGCGGCCGGCCGGGACTCCGGGGTGGCCGGACCGTCCTGCTTGGGCGTCTCCGACTCGGCCCTGGCGTGGCGGGGCGGGACGGCGAGGCGGAGCACGTCGGTGAGGGTGCCGGCGTACCGGTCGGCGACCGCTCTGGCCAGGCCGGCGATCTCCGGCGTCAGCACCCGTTCGGGGGACACGACCCGTTCCAGCGGCGTCAGCTTGCCCTCATGATCGCTCTCACCGGTCCGCTCCAGCAGGAACCCGTCGACCAGCTTTCCCGCGAACCGCACCCGCACCCGCACGCCCGGCTCGGCCGTCTCGTGCATGGACGCGGGGATCAGGTAGTCGAAGGGGCGGTCGAGATGCGGCAGAGGGCTGTCGACGACCACCCTCGCCACCGGGCGCTCAGGAGCGGGTACGACGGCGCCCTTGGTGTCCTTCGACGACGCTGAGGGCCGCACGGCGTCGAGCGGCAGGAGGGCGTCGTCGGAGTCGGTCACGCCTAACGTCTACCAGACCCCACCACCACGAACGCCCGCCGCCGAGACCTGAACGGCATCGCCCCCACACCCGCGGACCAGCGCCACGGCGCGGAGGCGGCATGCGCGTCTGGCCGGCACCACGTTCCGAGGCCGCATACGCCGCCCGGACAGCGCCACGATCCGAAAGGGCCGGGCCCGCCGCAATCCATGGGCGGCCGGCACGGCTCAGAGCACCGTCACGATCAGGAGCCGGTCCGCGCGGCCCAGCCCGGCACGCGACCCATCTGACCACGGCCACCGCCGTCGCACGAACGCTTCGCGCGCCACGGCGCGACGACGGCGCCACCCGGCGAAATCCGGCTCATGTACAAGCCGGCGCCTCATAGGGCGGACCGGGCCATCGAAAAGACCGGGACCGCATCGGCCGGGCCGGGCTCGCCCAGAGCCGGCCACGGCCGCATCGACGGGCCGGATGTCTCCCAGCGCGGGCCAGGTCTCTTGACCTGCGCCTTGCCGTGAAGGGCGAGGACTCCCGTCCCGCCTGCGGCGGGAACTCCCGCCGCGGACGCCGCGAGTCACGGAGCGCGGTGCTTGGCGCTTCCCAGACCCGACTACCGTCTGGAGGTCTCCACGCCCTGAAGCGACACGCCCTGCCGCCATTGGCTTCGTTCCGTGCAGGGCTTGGCCACCTTCCACATGTCCACCATGGGGAAGCTTGTGGGTCGGAGGCGCCACGCATGCCGCGACGGCGCCTCCGTGCCCAGAAGAGCGGGGTCAGAGGCCTCAGAGACCGGCGGCGGTCCTCAGGGCCTCGGCGCGGTCCGTGGACTCCCAGGAGAAGCCCTCACGGCCGAAGTGCCCGTAGGCGGCCGTCTCCGAGTAGATCGGCCGCAGCAGGTCCAGGTCGCGGATGATCGCGGCCGGACGCAGGTCGAACACCTGGAGGACGGCGGCCTGGATCTTCTCCACCGGCAGCTTCTCGGTGCCGAAGCACTCCACGAACAGACCGACCGGCTGAGCCTTGCCGATCGCGTACGCCACCTGCACCTCGCACCGGTCGGCCAGCCCCGCCGCCACGACGTTCTTGGCGACCCAGCGCATCGCGTACGCGGCCGAGCGGTCCACCTTGGACGGGTCCTTGCCGGAGAACGCGCCGCCGCCGTGGCGGGCCATGCCGCCGTAGGTGTCGATAATGATCTTGCGGCCGGTCAGGCCGGCGTCGCCCATCGGGCCGCCGATCTCGAAGCGGCCGGTCGGGTTGACCAGCAGCCGGTAGCCCTCGGTGTCGAGGTCGAGGTCCGCCAGCACGGGGTCGACCACGTGCTCCTTGATGTCGGGCGTCAGCATCTCCTTGAGGTCGATCTCGGCCGCGTGCTGCGTCGAGACGACCACGGTGTCGAGGCGGACGGGCGTGTCGCCGTCGTACTCGATCGTCACCTGGGTCTTGCCGTCGGGCCGGAGGTAGGGCACCGTGCCGGACTTGCGCACCTGCGACAGCCGCTGCGCGAGGCGGTGGGCGAGCGTGATCGGCAGCGGCATCAGCTCGGGGGTCTCGCGGCAGGCGTAGCCGAACATGAGGCCCTGGTCACCCGCGCCCTGCCGGTCGAGCTCGTCCACGTCGCCGCCCACCCGGTGCTCGTAGGCGTCGTCGACGCCCTGGGCGATGTCGGGCGACTGCGCTCCGATGGACACCGACACGCCGCACGAGGCGCCGTCGAAGCCCTTGTGGGAGGCGTCGTAGCCGATCTCCAGGATCTTCTCGCGGATGACGCCGGGGATGTCGACGTAGGTCTCGGTCGTGACCTCGCCTGCGACGTGAACCTGGCCCGTAGTGATCATCGTCTCGACGGCGACCCGGCTCTTGGGGTCGTCCTTGAGCATGGCGTCGAGAATCGCGTCACTGATCTGGTCGGCGATCTTGTCCGGGTGGCCCTCGGTGACCGACTCGGAGGTGAACAGGCGACGTGACAACTCAGTGGCTCCTCATGCAGCGGCTGCTGACGAATGTAAGGCCCGGACACACGCCAGGGCCTCGCCGAAGTCTAGCCCTACCCTGTGCCGGGTCGCGAAACCGTACACTATCCCTCTCCCCCTAGAGGTTGGGCAGAGGATCGGGAGGCAGCGTGTCGGGCGCGAAGATCTCGGCGTCGGCGGCCGAGATCACCGCGGCGTACTCCTCGTCGAACTCGAGCACCATCGGCCCCAGCTCGATGACCGGTCCGGGCAGGATGGGACCGAGCATGGTCTGCCGCGGGAACTCCGCGACGACCGCGACCGGCCGATCGCTCCTCAGCGTCCTGGTGGCCAGCACCGCGATGGACGCGTCCCTGATGACGATCAGGAAATGCCCCGTTCCCGCCGGGCCGGCGGAGAACGCGGGGAAGACGTAGTGGATCTCCCCCTGATCACCGAGCAACGTCCTACAACGATCCCTGACAGCAGAACCCACCGGCATTCTGTCCCCCCTTGACGCCAGTATCCGCAGGCATATGGGGGTGTCGCAACAGGTGATCGGGTAATCGGCCTTGGCACTTTGCGCGGTCTGCCGGATGTGCGCCGCACGGGACGGCGTCCCTTGTGCGAGCTTTCCGGGTATCGGCGCGGCGTCAGGAAAGGCGCGCGGCGACCAGGTCCCAGACGGCGTCGGCGACGTCCTCCTTGGGCCCGAACGGCACTTCGACCGGTGCGCCGCCGGCGACGAGCACCGTGGCCGCGTTGTCGGGGGTGCCGAAGGCCAGGCCCTCCCCCACCTGGTTGACGACCAGCAGGTCGCAGCCCTTGCGCGCGAGCTTGGCCTGGCCGTTGGCGAGCACGTCGTGCGTCTCGGCCGCGAACCCGACGATCACCCGCGGGTACGTCAGGCCGCGGGCGGATCGCGGCTCGGCCACGCCGGACATCACGGCTCCGGGCGCCGGCGGGCCGCCCCTGGGTCCAGGCTCGGCGGCGACGGTCACGGTGGCCTCCGGCCTCGACGCGCCGGCGCCCGAGCTCAGCCCGGCGTGCACGCCACCGTCCGGTCCTGGGACCGGCTGCCCGGCCTCTCTCGCCCGGCGGCGGCGCTCGCCGAGCTCGGCCAGGATGTCGGGATTCTTGGTCAGGCGGATGGGCTCCGGTTCGCCGTCCGTCTTCTTGATCTTGGCCTCGTGCCATGTCGCGGGCCGGAAGTCGGCCACCGCGGCGGCCATCACGACGACGTCGGCGTCGGCGTCGGCGGCGGTGAGCACCGCCTCGCGCAGCTGGGCCGCGGACTCCACCCGCACCACCGTGGCCCCGGCGGGGTCGGGCAGCGTGACGTTCGCGGCCACGAGGGTCACCTCGGCGCCCCGGGCGACGGCGGTGCGGGCCAGCGCGTACCCCTGCAGGCCGGATGACCGGTTGCCGATGTAGCGCACCGGGTCGATGGCCTCGCGGGTGCCGCCGGCGGACACCACGATCTTGTGCCCGGCGAGGTCACGCGGCCGCCCGCGCAGGACCCGCAGGCAGACCTGGAAGATCTCGGCGGGGTCGGGCAGGCGGCCGGGGCCGGTGTCGGCGCCGGTGAGCCGCCCGACGGCCGGGTCGATCACGACGGCGCCCCGCTCGCGGAGCGTCGCGACGTTGGCGCGGGTGGCGGGGTGCTGCCACATCTCGGTGTGCATCGCCGGCGCGAACACGACCGGGCACGTCGCGGTCAGCAGCGTGTTGGTCAGCAGGTCGCCGGCCAGCCCGTGCGCCGCCCTGGCGAGCACGTCGGCGGTCGCCGGCGCCACCACGACGAGGTCGGCCTGCTTGCCGATCCTCACGTGGGGCACCTCGTGAACGTCGTCCCACACCTCCGCCGACACGGGGCTGCCCGACAGGGCGGCCCAGGTGGGCGCGCCCACGAACTTGAGGGCCTCGCGGGTCGGCACGACCCGCACCTCGTGCCCGGACTCGGTGAACAGGCGCAGCAGCTCGCACGCCTTGTACGCGGCGATGCCGCCGCTGACGCCCAGGACGACCTTCATCGAAGGGGTCAGACCGCGCCTTCGATGGGCTCGGCGTTGAGCAGGCCCTCGGAGACCTCGCGCAGCGCGATGGACAGCGGCTTCTCCTGGGCGTGCGTCTCGACCAGAGGGCCGACGTATTCCAGCAGGCCCTCGCCGAGCTGGGAGTAGTAGGCGTTGATCTGGCGAGCGCGCTTGGCGCCCATGATCACCAAAGAGTATTTGCTGTCGACGATGTCGAGCAGCGCGTCGATCGGCGGGTTGGTGATACCCTCCGCGGCCGCTGTGGTGCCTGCCACGATTGTCAGACCTCTCGTTTGGTGGTTGTCGTGACCCCCTGAGGGTCAGTCATCAAGGCTATCAGCCGGTGGCACACATTCTGGACGCTCGTGTTGACCAGCGTCAGGTCGAACTCGGACTCCGCCGCCATCTCGATCCGCCCGGCCTCCAGGCGGCGCGCGATGACGTCCTCGGGCTCGGTGCCGCGGCCACGCAGCCGCTTCTCCAGCTCCTCCCAGGTGGGCGGGGCCAGGAACACCAGCAGCGCCTCCGGCATGCTCCTGCGTACCTGCCTGGCGCCCTCGAGGTCGATCTCGAGCAGCGTGGGCACGCCTTCGGCGAGCTTCTTGAGCACGGGCTCGCGCGGTGTGCCGTAGCGGTTGCCCGCGAACTCCGCCCACTCGAGCAGCTCGCCGGCCTCCACCAGCCGGTCGAACTCCTCGCCGTCGACGAAGAAGTAGTGAACCCCGTTGACCTCGCCGGGCCGGGGCCTCCTGGTGGTCACCGAGACCGACAGCCACACCTCGGGGTGTGCCCGCCGGAGCTCGGCGACGACCGTGGACTTGCCGACGCCCGACGGCCCTGAAAGGACCGTCAGCCGCCGTTCGCTCATGGGCAGGAATCCAGCCTCCATCCCCGGTCCGACTGCCTCGTGGGCACCTGCATCGCCGGACCAGGACCTGTCGGTCACTTTCCTACCCCCCGTTGAACCCGCGCTTTCGTGTGGAACAGAGATTAGCTCTCGTTGCCACCGAACTCGCGCTCGAGGGAGGCCCTCTGGTTCGCGCCGAGACCCCGCACGCGGCGGGACTCGGCGATGGCAAGCCGCTCCATGAGCTGCTTGGCGCGGACTTTGCCCACGCCGGGGAGCGATTCCAACAAGGCCGACACCTTCATCTTGCCGATGACGTCGTCGGTCTGCCCATCCTTGAGCACCTCAGCCAGAGAAACCGCGCCATGCTTGAGCCGGTTCTTGACCTCGGCACGCTCTTTACGGGCCTTGGCAGCCTTCTCCAGGGCTGCGGCGCGCTGCTCAGGGGTCAGGGGAGGAAGAGCCACGCCGGGTCACCTCGAATTTCTGTCGATGTACTCGGACGGCAAGGGAAACTAGCTGGTCATCGCCCCCTAAGCAACGTCAAGAGCGGTTTCTCTCGCCACAAAATCCACTTCATCACTTTGTGCGATCGAAAAATCACACAGTGCTGATCAAATCGTCCTCACTTCCCGCTTCTCGCGTCGGCACGCGACGATGTCGCGAAACGCAACGATGATCGCATTCCACTCATCGCCCCATGTCCGAAACCAATCTCTTACCTGGGCCGAAACCCTCGGCGCGATTGACTTTGATCTTGCGTGCGAACCCTGTATGATCTTGTATGGGGACGCCTCCGCGAGGCTGATCGCCGACCGGCTCCGGCGTGGAGCCGAGCGTGCGCTCGTCACGGTGCGTGGTTTCCCGGCCCTCGGGAGCCTGTTGCCGCAACGGGAATGGTGATCGAGGCCCACGCGCCGTCGTGCGCCATGGGCCGCGGGCGTGCACCGACGTTCGCCGCGTGCGGCAGCGCCGCCACCCGTCAGCGAGATCCGCCGCGGAGGGCGGTGCCGGCCGTGGATGAACGCAGAGAACCGAAGACGCTGTTACGAGGCCCGGCGGAGGGAGGCGGCGATGGCGGCGGCCGCGGCGCCCGGGTCCGGCGAGCCGGTGATGGGGCGGCCGATGACGAGCAGGTCGGCGCCGTCCGCCAGCGCCTGCTCCGGCGTCGCCACCCGTACCTGGTCCTGCGTGGCGGCTCCCGTGGGACGCACGCCCGGCGTGATGAGCGTGACGCCCTTCCCCACCTCGGCCCGCACCGCCGACACCTCGTTGGGCGAGCACACCAGGGCCGTGGCGCCCGCCTCCACCGACAGGGCGGCCAGGCGGCGCACCGCGTCGTCGGCGGGTCCGACGAGCCCGATGCGGCCCAGGTCGGCCTCCGTGAGCGAGGTCAGGATGGTCACCGCGGCGATCTTGGTGTGGGGGGCGGACTCCACGGCGGCGCGGATCATGGCCGGGCCGCCGGCCGCGTGCACGGTGAGGATCGCGGGCCGCAGCCGGGCGACGGCGCGGGCGGCGCCGGCGACGGTGTTGGGGATGTCGTGCAGCTTGAGGTCGAGGAACACCTGAACGCCGCTGGCGCCCCGCACGGAGGCGATCACGTCGGGGCCGTAACGCAGGTAGAGCTCCAGGCCCACCTTGACCGTGCTGACGTGGGGGGTCACCAGCGCCGCCCAACGAGCGG
Organism: Nonomuraea sp. NPDC049480; assembly: GCF_044465905.1. Classification (NCBI taxonomy): domain Bacteria; kingdom Bacillati; phylum Actinomycetota; class Actinomycetes; order Streptosporangiales; family Streptosporangiaceae; genus Nonomuraea; species Nonomuraea sp. NPDC049480. The sequence continues at coordinate 449,647 of NZ_JBITMD010000005.1, read as the reverse complement.
CGGTCTCCAGGTCAGGGGCGTCGAGGGCGACGGCGATGGGTGCGGGAGTCAAGTCGTGCTCTCTTCGGTGTCGGGAATCAGGTGGTGCTCTCCTCGGGATCGAGGAGTCAGGAGGCGGGCTGCTCGGGATCGAGAGGTCAGGAGGTGGGCTGCTCGGGGTCGCGGGGGTGGAGGAGAGACCTGTCGGACGGGCGAGGTCACGTCGTGGTCTCCTCGGTGTCGACCAGCAGGTGCCTCGGAGCGCTTCCCGGCGGGCGGTGGGCCAGGCCGACGGCGTCCGCCAGACGCTGCAGGCCGCGGACCCTCAGGAGGTCCTCCAGCTCGCGTTCGATGCGCAGGCACGCGTACGGGTCGTGGAACAGCGCCGTGCCCACTCCGACCACGCAGGCGCCCGCCAGGACCAGCTGGAACGCGTCCCGCCCGGTCATCACCCCGCCCATGCCGATCAGCGGCACCCCGGGCAGGGCGGCGTGGACCTGCCAGACGCACCGTACGGCCAGCGGCAGGACGGCGGGCCCGGACAGCCCGCCGGTGACGGCGGCGAGCGAGGGCCGCAGTGTCTCGGTGTCGATGGCCATCCCCAGCGGGTTGTTGATCATCGACAGCGCGTCGGCCCCGGCGTCCACGCAGGCCCGCGCGACGGAGACGATGTCGGCCACGTCGGGCGCGAGCTTGGCCACGACCGGCACGTCGTACCGCATGACGGACCGCACCGAGGCGATCACCTCGGCGGCCGCGCTGCCCTCGCGGGCGAAGACCCGGCCGCGGTCCTCCATGTTCGGGCAGGAGAGGTTGACCTCCAGAGCGGTCACCCCGGGCGCGTCGGCGAGCCTGCGGGCCAGCTCGGAGTACTCGGCGACGGTGCCGCCGCCGATGGAGACGATGGTCTTGACGCCGCGCTGGGCCAGCCAGGGCAGCTCGCGCTCCAGGAACGCGTCGATGCCCGGTCCCTGCAGCCCCACCGCGTTGAGCATGCCCGAGGGCGTCTCGGCCATGCGCGGCGTGGGCCGCCCCGCGCGCGGCGCCATGGTGATCGAGCGGGTGGTGAGGGCCCCGAGCCGGTGCAGGTCGAAGAACTGGGCCAGCTCCTGCCCGGAGGACGCGCACCCGGCGGCCGTGGTGATCGGGTTCGCCAGCTCCACGTGCGCCAGAAATGTCCGCATATCAACTGACATGTCGCACACCGCCTCCGGGGGCGCCGAGCGCGTCGAACGGGATCGTCCCCACGTCCTCGAAGCGCACCCGCTCCCCCCGGAACACCGGCCCTTCAGCGCACGCCCGCACCATCCTGGTCGCCCCGTCGTCCCCGATGACCGGGATCACGCACGTCATGCACACCCCGATGCCGCACGCCATCTGCTCCTCGACCGCCACCTGCACCGGGATGTCGAACTCCATGGCCACCGCCGTCACGGCCCGCAGCGTCTCCATGGGCGCGCAGGCGTAGACGACGTCGGCCCGCGTGTCGGCGATCACCGAGGGCAGCGCGTCGGTGACCTTGCCGCGCAGGCCGAGCGAGCCGTCCTCGGTGGTCAGCGTGGTGGTCTCGGCGATGCGGCGGGCCCGCATCGCGCCGAAGACCCGCTCGGCCCCGGCCCCGCCCAGCACGAAGTCGACCCGGCAGCCACGCGCCAGCAGCGCGTCGGCCAGCGGGAACAGCACGGCGGAGCCGTACTCGGAGCCGACGAGGACGCAGTGCACGGGATCGCGCGGCAGCGGAAAGGGCCGGCCCAGCGGGCCGACCAGGTCGAGCGTGTCCCGGGCGCGCCGCTCGGCCAGCCACGCCGTTCCCCGGCCGCCGGCGGTGAAGACGAGCTCGACCGTGCCGCCGTAGTCGGCCTTGACGTCGTGGACGGAGAACGCGCGGCGCGTCACCATCGACGTGTGGGCGCCTCCGACGGCCACGGAGACGAAGTGACCGGGGCGGAAGCGCTCGGCTATGCCGGGCGCCACCACCGTCAGCGCATGGTAGGCGTCGACCCGGCGCGTCGTCAGCACCGTGCCCGTCACCTGCACCGGAGTACCGGCCAGTCGTCTTCACCTCCCGCCCCGGAATCGTGCTGGGGTCAGCCCCGGAGTGCTTGCGCGTGCTCCTGGAGAGACCGTACGCCCACGTCGCCGCGTACGATCGCCTGGATGCCCGCGGCGGCCGCGGCGAGTCCCGCCACCGTGGTGATGCACGGGATGCCGCGCAGCACGGCGGCGGTGCGGATGTCGTAGCCGTCGAGCCGCGGCCCCGACTGTCCCGGGCTGCCGAAGGGTGTGTTGACGATCAGGTCGACCTCGCCGTCGAGAATGGCCTGCACGCTCGTTGGCTCACCTCCGGGACCAGGACCCTCGCTGTGCTTTCGCACGATCTTGGCATGGACGCCGTTGCGGCGCAGCACCTCGGCGGTGCCCTCGGTGGCCAGGATCTCGAAGCCGAGATCCGCCAGCGCCTTCACAGGGAAGATCATCGCACGCTTGTCGCGGTTGGCCACGGACACGAACGCGCGTCCCTTGGTGGGGAGCTCGCCGTAGGCGGCGGCCTGCGACTTGGCGTACGCGATCCCGAAGAACTCGTCGATGCCCATGACCTCGCCCGTGGAGCGCATCTCGGGCCCCAGGACGGTGTCCACGCCGCGGAACCGGTTGAACGGCAGCACCGCTTCCTTGACCGCGATGGAGGAGTCGAGGGGCAGCGTGCCGCCGTCCCCGGTGGCCGGCAGCATGCCCTCCTCCCGGAGCCCGGCGACGGTGGCGCCGAGCATCACCCGGGCCGCCGCCTTGGCCAGCGGCGTCGCCGTGGCCTTGGACACGAACGGCACCGTACGGGAGGCGCGCGGGTTGGCCTCCAGGACGTACAGGACGCCGGCCGACATGGCGTACTGGACGTTGAGCAGCCCGCGCACGCCCACGCCGCGGGCGATGGCCTCGGTGGCGGCGCGGATGCGCTTGATGTCGTGGCTGCCGAGCGTGATGGGCGGCAGGGCGCACGCCGAGTCGCCGGAGTGGATGCCGGCCTCCTCGATGTGCTCCATGACGCCGCCGAGGTAGAGCTCCTCACCGTCGTAGAGGGCGTCGACGTCGATCTCGATGGCCTCGTCGAGGAACTTGTCGACCAGCACCGGGTGGCCGCCCTCCTGGCGCGCCATGTAGGTGGTGAGCGTCGCGTCGTCGTACACGATGGCCATGCCGGCTCCGCCGAGCACGTACGAGGGCCGCACGAGCACGGGATAGCCGATCTCCTCGGCGATCTCCAGGGCCTCGGCCACGGTCAGCGCGGTGCCGTGCTTGGGCGCGGGCAGGCCGGCCTCGGCGAGCACCCGCCCGAACGCGCCCCGCTCCTCGGCCAGGTGGATGGACTCCGGCGAGGTGCCCACGACGGGCACCCCGGCGTCCTTGAGCGCCTGCGCCAGGCCCAGCGGCGTCTGGCCGCCGAGCTGCACGATCACGCCCGCGACCGGCCCGGTCTGCTGCTCGGCGTGCACGACCTCCAGGACGTCCTCCAGCGTGAGCGGCTCGAAGTAGAGCCGGTCGGAGGTGTCGTAGTCGGTGGAGACGGTCTCGGGGTTGCAGTTGACCATGACGGTCTCGAACCCGGCCCTGGACAGCTCGAACGAGGCGTGCACGCACGCGTAGTCGAACTCGATGCCCTGCCCGATGCGGTTGGGCCCGGAGCCGAGGATGATGACCTTCTGCCGCTCCCCGTAGGGGACCTCGGTCTCCTCGTCGTAGGTGGAGTAGAGGTACGGCGTCTTGGCGGCGAACTCGGCCGCGCAGGTGTCCACCGTGTTGTAGACCGGCCGCAGCCCGAGCGCGTGCCGCAGGTCGCGCACCCGCGCCTCGTCGATGCCGCGGATCTCGCCGATCTGCACGTCGCCGAAGCCGTGGTGCTTGGCCCGCTGGAGCACCTCGGCGGTCAGCTCCGGCGCCTCGGCGACCGCCCGCGCCTCCTCGTCGATCAGGAAGAGCTGGTCGATGAACCACGGGTCCACGTTCGTCGCCTCGAACAGCTCCTCGGGCGTGGCGCCCGCCCTGATGGCCTGCTGCATCGTGCGCAGCCGCCCGTCGTGCGGGGTCCGGCAGCTTTCCAGCAGCTCGGCCTTGTCACCCGGGGAACCGGCCCAGGTGAAGGAGGAGTCCTTCTTCTCCAGCGACCGCAGCGCCTTCTGCAGCGCCTCGGGGAAGGAGCGGCCGATGGCCATGGCCTCGCCCACGGACTTCATGTGCGTGGTGAGCGTCTGGTCGGCGCCCTGGAACTTCTCGAACGCGAAGCGCGGCACCTTGACCACGATGTAGTCGAGCGTCGGCTCGAAGGAGGCCGGGGTCTCCTTGGTGATGTCGTTGGGGATCTCGTCGAGCGTGTAGCCGATGGCCAGCTTGGCCGCGATCTTCGCGATCGGGAAGCCCGTGGCCTTGGAGGCCAGCGCGGAGGACCGGGACACGCGCGGGTTCATCTCGATGACGATCATGCGGCCGGTGCGCGGGTCGACCGCGAACTGGATGTTGCAGCCGCCGGTGTCCACGCCGACCTCGCGGATGACCGCGATGGCGACGTCGCGCATGTTCTGGTATTCGCGGTCGGTCAGGGTCAGCGCGGGCGCGACGGTGACGCTGTCGCCGGTGTGCACGCCCATCGGGTCGATGTTCTCGATGGAGCACACGATGACCACGTTGTCATGCTTGTCGCGCATGACTTCGAGCTCGTACTCCTTCCACCCGAGGATCGACTCCTCCAGGAGCACCTCGGTGGTCGGCGAGGCGTCCAGCCCGGACCCGGCGATGCGCCGCAGGTCTTCTTCGGTGTACGCGAACCCGGACCCGGCGCCGCCCATCGTGAACGACGGCCGGACGACCAGCGGGTAGCCGAGCTCCTCGGCGCCGGCCAGCACCTCGTCCATCGTGTGGCAGATGACCGATCTGGCCGACTCGGCGTTGAGCCCGTGCTCGCGGGCGACCTTGGCGACGATCTCCTTGAACCGCTCGCGGTTCTCCCCCGCCTGGATCGCCTCGAAGTCGGCGCCGATCAGCTCGACCTCGTACTTGTCCAGCACGCCGGATTCGTGCAGTGCGACCGCCGTGTTGAGCGCCGTCTGCCCGCCCAGGGTGGGCAGCAGCGCGTCAGGGCGCTCCTTGGCGATGATCTTCTCGACGAACTCGGGGGTGATCGGCTCGACGTACGTGGCGTCGGCGAACTCGGGATCCGTCATGATCGTCGCCGGGTTGCTGTTGACCAGGATGACGCGGAAGCCCTCGGCCCGCAGCACCCGGCACGCCTGGGTGCCCGAGTAGTCGAACTCGCACGCCTGGCCGATCACGATCGGCCCCGAGCCGATCACCAGGACTGACCTGATGTCCTCACGCTTGGGCACGGCTCATGACCTCACAGAACTCGTCGAAAAGGTAGGCGGCGTCGTGGGGCCCGGCGGCGGCCTCGGGGTGGTACTGGACGCTGAAGGCCCGCCCGTCGAGCAGCCGCAGGCCCTCCACGCAGCGGTCGTTGAGGTTGACGTGGCTCACCTCGGCCGGCCCGTACGGGGTGTCGAACGGCCCGTCGAGCGGCGCGTCCACCGCGAACCCGTGGTTGTGCGCCGAGATCTCCACCTTCCCGGTCCGCACGTCCTGGACGGGCTGGTTGACGCCGCGGTGGCCGTAACGCAGCTTGTACGTGGACAGCCCCAGGGCCCGGCCGAAGATCTGGTTGCCGAAGCAGATGCCGAAGAACGGCATCCGGGCGTCCAGGACCTTCTGGAGGGCGGAGACGTCCACGGTGGCCGGGTCGCCGGGCCCGTTGGACAGGAAGACGCCGTCCGGCTCGACCGCCATGATCTGCTCGAACGTGGCGTCGGCGGGCAGCACGTGCACCTCGCAGCCGCGCTCGGCCATGCGTTGCGGCGTCATGCCCTTGATGCCCAGGTCCACGGCCGCGACCGTGAACTTCTTCGCGCCGATGGCCGGGACGACGTACGGCTCGGTCGTGGAGACCTCGGGCGCCAGGGCGGCGCCCTCCATGCGCGGCGAGGTGCGCACCCGCTCGACGAGCTCCTCGACCGGCTCGGCGGGCGCGGTGAAGATCCCGGCGCGCATGGCGCCGCGCTCGCGCAGGTGGCGGGTGAGCGCGCGGGTGCCGGAGATGGCGATCCCGACGACGCCCTGCTCCTTGAGGTAGTCGTCCAGCGAGCGGTTGGCCCGCCAGTTGGAGACGATCCTGGACGGCTCGCGCACGACGTAGCCGGCCACCCACACGCGCCGCGACTCAGGGTCCTCGTCGTTGACGCCCGTGTTGCCGATGTGCGGGGCCGTCATGGCGACGATCTGCCGGTGGTAGGAGGGGTCCGTGAGGGTCTCCTGGTAGCCGGTCATGCCGGTGTTGAAGACCATTTCGCCGAACGTCTCGCCTTCGGCGCCGTAGGCGGATCCGTGGAAGACGCGGCCGTCTTCCAGGACGAGCACCGCTGTGTTCAAACCAGCTTCCCTTCGAGTACGGTCGGCCTGCCGCGCAGGAACGTGGCCACCACCCTGCCGGGCAGCGTCATGCCTTCGTAGGGGGTGTTCCTGCTCTTCGACGCGAAGGCGGAGGGGTCCACCTCGGTGCGCACGGACGGGTCGTACAGCGTGATGTTGGCCGGAGCACCCACCTCCAGCGGCTGCCCCTGCCCGGCCAGGCGTCCGATACGCGCGGGCACGACGGACATGCGCTGGGCGACGCCCGCCCAGTCGAGCAGGCCGGTCTCGACCATGGCCTCCTGGACGACGCTGAGCGCGGTCTCCAGCCCGACCATGCCCATGGCCGCGGCCGACCACTCGCTCTCCTTGTCCTCGATCGGGTGGGGCGCGTGGTCGGTGGCGACGACGTCGATCGTGCCGTCGGCCAGCGCGGCGCGCAGCGCCTCGACGTCGGCGCGGGTGCGCAGCGGCGGATTGACCTTGTAGATCGGGTTGTAGGCGCCCACCGGCGACTCCTCCACCAGGTCGTCGGTGAGGAGCAGGTGGTGCGGGGTGACCTCGGCGGTGATGTTCCAGCCCTTGGACTTGGCCCAGCGGAGGATCTCGACAGAGCCGGCCGTGGAGACGTGGCAGACGTGCAGCCGGGAGCCGACGTGGGCGGCCAGCAGGCAGTCGCGGGCGATGATCGCCTCCTCGGCGACCGCCGGCCAGCCGGTCAGGCCGAGCCTGCCGGAGATCACGCCCTCGTTCATCTGGGCGCCCTCGGTGAGCCTGGGCTCCTGGGCGTGCTGGGCGACGACGCCGTCGAACGCCTTGACGTACTCCAGGGCGCGGCGCATCAGCACCGCGTCGTCCACGCACTTGCCGTCGTCGGAGAAGACGCGCACGCGGGCGGCCGAGTCGGCCATCGCGCCCAGCTCGGCCAGCTGCCTGCCCTCCAGGCCGACGGTGACGGCGCCGACCGGATGCACGTCGCAGTGCCCGAACTCGCGGCCGAGCCGCCAGACCTGCTCCACGACGCCGGCGGTGTCGGCGACGGGCGAGGTGTTGGCCATGGCGTGCACGGCGGTGTAGCCACCGCGGGCCGCCGACTGCGTCCCCGTCTGCACGGTCTCGGCGTCCTCACGGCCCGGCTCGCGCAGGTGCGTGTGGAGATCCACCAGCCCGGGCAGCACGATCGCCCCGCCACCGTCGACCACGAGATCGTCCCCCTGGTCCCCGAAAGGCCGGTCGCCACTGACCGCGCCTGACGGGGGGTCGGCGGGAGTGATCGCGGCGATGACCCCCTGGGAGACCCGGAGGTCAACCAGCTCCCCGCCCAGAATCCTGACGTTGCGAATGATCATTACGCCTCCTTCGCCGGCACAATGATCAAGATGCTGTGCCCATTGGTTCGTTCGCTGCGCTCACTCACGCGATCTCTCCCCCGAGCAGCAGGTACAGGACGGCCATGCGGATGGTCACCCCGTTGGCGACCTGCTCCACGATCGTGGAGCGCGCCGAGTCGGCCACCTCGGCGGCGATCTCCATCCCCCGGTTCATCGGCCCGGGATGCATGACGATCGCCTCGTCCGGCATCTTCGCGAACCGGTCGCGATCGAGACCGTACCGCCGCGAGTATTCACGCTCCGAAGGGAAGTAAGCGGCGTTCATCCGTTCCTTCTGCACCCGCAGCATCATCACCGCGTCCGACTTGGGCAGCACCGCGTCGAGGTCGTACGACACCTCGCACGGCCAGCTCCCCACCGCCACCGGCAGCAGCGTCGGCGGCGCGACCAGGGTGACCTCGGCGCCGAGCGTGTGCAGCAGCAGCACGTTGGAGCGGGCGACCCGGCTGTGCAGCACGTCCCCGACGATCGTGACCCGGCGCCCCTCGAGGGCGCCCAGCCGCCGGCGCATGGAGAAGGCGTCGAGCAGGGCCTGCGTGGGGTGCTCGTGGGTGCCGTCGCCGGCGTTGACGACGCTGCCGCGCACCCAGGTGGCCAGGCGGTGCGGCGCGCCGGAGGCGCTGTGGCGGATGACGACCGCGTCGGCGCCCATGGCCTCGAGGGTGAGCGCGGTGTCCTTGAGCGACTCGCCCTTGGACACGCTCGAGCCCTTGGCGGAGAAGTTGATCACGTCGGCGGACAGCCGCTTGGCCGCCGCCTCGAACGAGATGCGCGTCCGCGTGGAGTCCTCGAAGAACAGGTTGACCACGGTCCGGCCGCGCAGCGTCGGCAGTTTCTTGATGGAACGTTCCGAGACCCTCGCCAGCTCCTCGGCGGTGTCGAGGATGAGGAGCGCGTCGTCCTTGGCGAGGTCGCCCGCGGAGATCAGATGCCGGTTCACAGGGTGTCCCCCTTCATGAGAAGCACGGCGTCGCGCCCGTCGATCTCCTGCACGTAGACCTTGACCTTCTCGCTCTTGGCCGTGGGGAGGTTCTTCCCGACGTAGTCGGCGCGGATGGGCAGCTCGCGGTGGCCGCGGTCGACCAGCGTGGCGAGCTGGACGGCGGTGGGGCGGCCGAGGTCGTTGAGCGCGTCGAGGGCGGCGCGCACGGTGCGTCCGGAGTAGAGGACGTCGTCGACGAGTACGACGATCTTGCCGTCGATGCCGTCGGACGGCAGCTCGGTGCGGCCGAGCGGCCGGGCCGGTCTGAGCCGCAGGTCGTCGCGGTACATCGTGATGTCGATCGAGCCGACGGGGATCTTGACGCCCTCGAACTGCTCGATGCGGTCGCCGAGCCGGCGGGCGAGGGTCGCGCCGCGGGTGGGGATGCCGAGGAGGACGACGTCACCGGCGCCCTTGGTGCGCTCGAGGATCTCGTGCGCGATCCGGGTCAGCGCCCGGTGGACGTCGGGGGCTTCCAGGACTGCCCTGGAGTCGGACATGACGAAGCTCACCACCTTTCCCGCCTCACGGGACGGGTTTTAAAAGGGTGTTGGTCGGGACACACAGTACCAGGGGCTACCAGGAACAACGCGAGTGCCCTACCGTGGCGCCCGCCGACGCGCCGCGGCGGAACGCGTGAGATCCGGCCTGCTCGAGGGGATACCGCAAAGATGACATTCCACGTCGATTCGGAGGTCGGGCCGCTGCGCCAGGTCCTCCTCCACAAGCCCGACCTGGCGCTCAAGCGGCTGAGCCCGGCCAACAAGGACGAGTTCCTGTTCGACGACGTCCTGTGGGTCCAGCGCGCCATGGAGGAGCACGAGGAGTTCCAGCAGGTGCTGCGCGCGCGGGGCATCACCGTCCACCTGCTGGACGTCCTGCTCAAGGAGACGGTCGACATCCCCGAGGCCCGCAAGCACATCCTCGACGCGGTGATCGACGAGCACTGGCTGGGCCCGGTGGCGATCGACGACATCCGCAACACGCTCGACGCCATGGACGCGGCGACGCTGCAGGTCTACCTGACCGGCGGCATCACGAAGCGGGAGCTGGTCGAGCTGGGCTGCGACCCGCAGTCGGTGACCTTCCACACGCTGGGCGACGACGACTTCATCATGCCGCCGCTGCCCAACCACCTGTTCACCCGGGACACCTCCTGCTGGGTGTACGACGGCGTGTCGATCAACGCGATGCGGAAGAAGGCCCGCAGGCGGGAGACGGTCAACATGGAGGCCGTCTACATGTACCACCCGATGTTCGCGAAGGGGTTCAACCGGCCGGAGCACGGCGGCTACCACTGCTGGATGCCGGGCCACCAGGCGGCGCCGGCGACCATGGAGGGCGGCGACGTGCTCGTCATCGGGCGCGGCGCGGTGCTGATCGGGATCAGCGAACGCACGCAGCCGCAGGCGGTCGAGATGTTCGCGCAGCGGCTGTTCCGGGCCGGCTCCGCACGCAGGATCGTGGCGCTGAACATGCCCAAGGCGCGGGCGTTCATGCATCTCGACACCGTGATGACGATGCTGGACGTCGGGGTGTTCACCAAGTACGCGGGCCTGGGCATGCTGCCCGCGTACACGATCGAGCCCGGCGGCACCCACAAGGAGCTCAAGTTCACCGACCATCCTCCGGAGGACATGCACAAGGCCATCGCCCACGCGCTGGACATGGGCGACATCACGGTCCTCACGCCGACGCAGGACGTGCGCGCCGCCGCGCGGGAGCAGTGGGACGACGGCTGCAACGGGCTGGCCCTGGAGCCGGGCGTGGTGGTCGCGTACGAGCGCAACACCACCACCAACAACTACCTGCGCGACAACGGCATCGAAGTGATCACGATCAGGGGCAGCGAGCTCGGCCGGGGCCGCGGAGGGCCGCGCTGCATGAGCTGCCCGCTGGAGCGGGACGGGATCTGAGCGTGCGCGTCATCGTGGCCTTGGGCGGCAACGCGGTGCTCAGGCGCGGCCAGCCGCCCGACGCCGACGTGCAGATCGCCAACGTCAGCGCGGCCGTCAAGACGCTGGCCCGGCTGGCGGGCGAGCACGAGCTCGTCATCACCCACGGGAACGGCCCCCAGGTGGGCCTGCTGGCCCTGGAGAGCGCCGCGGACCCGAACCTGACCAGGCCGTACCCGTTCGACACGCTCGGCGCGCAGACGCAGGGCATGATCGGCTACTGGATGCAGCAGGCGCTGCAGAACGCGCTGCCCGGCCGGCAGGTCCTCGCCGTGGTCACGCAGACGCTGGTCACGGCCGTGGACCCCGCCTTCGAGCGCCCGTCCAAGTTCGTCGGCCAGGTCTACGAGCGGGAGGAGGCGGAGAAGCTGGCCGCCGAATACGGCTGGACGGTGGAGAAGGACGGCCCGTACTGGCGGCGCGTCGTCCCCTCCCCCGCCCCGCGCCGCATCGTCGAGACCCGCCTGATCCACAAGCTGGTCCGCGAGGGCGTGGTGGTGATCTGCGCGGGCGGCGGCGGCATCCCCGTGGTCCGCGACGAGCGCGGCCGGCTGACCGGCGTCGAGGCGGTCGTGGACAAGGACCTGGCGGCGTCGGTGCTCGCCGAGGCGCTGGAGTGCGACGCGTTCCTGAGCCTGACCGACGTGCCCCGGGTGCTGCGGGGGTACGGCACGGCGCACCAGAGCGAGATCGCCCACACCACGCCGCACGAGCTGCGGGCCCTGGAGTTCCCCGCCGGGTCGATGGGGCCGAAGGTGGAGGCGGCGTGCCGGTTCGTGGAGACGACGGGCGACATGGCCGCCATCGGGAAGCTGGACGAGGCGGAGCGCATACTTGACGGCTCGGCGGGAACGATCGTGACACCCAACGGCAGGTGGCCGCTGACGAGCACGCTGTAGGGGGTGTCCCGTGGCACTGGCCCGGCGGCTCTTGCGCACCAAGCCCACGGAACGGCTCGTGGCCGAGGGCGGGCACGGCGAGGGCGGCGAACTGCGGCGCACGATGTCACTGTGGCAGCTGACGCTGTTCAGCGTGGGCGCCACGCTCGGCACCGGCATCTTCGTCATCCTCGGGCAGGCGGTGCCGAAGGCGGGTCCGGCGGTGGTGCTGTCGTTCGTGCTGGCCGCGATCACGGCGCTGTTCTCGGCCCTGTCGTACGCGGAGCTGGCCGGGACGATCCCGGTGTCCGGCTCGTCGTACTCGTACGCCTACGCGACGCTGGGCGAGCTGGTGGCGTGGATCTGCGGCTGGTGTCTCATGCTGGAGTACGCCGTGTCCGTCGCGGCCGTGGCCGTGGGCTGGGGCGAATACCTCAACTCGTTCCTGCGGTCGCTGTTCGGCGTCACGCTGCCGGCCGCGATCACCCGCTCCCCCGGCCAGGACGGCGGTGTGATCAACGTCACCGCGATCGTCATCGTGCTGCTGGCCACCTGGCTGCTGCTGTACGGCGCCTCGGAGAGCGCCACGGCCAACGCCGTCTTCGTGCTGATCAAGGTCGCGGTGCTGCTGTTCTTCTGCGTGGTGGCGTTCACCGCGTTCCGGTCGGGCAACCTGGCGCCGTTAGCCCCCATGGGGGTGGCCGGGATCACGGCGGCGGCCTCACAGGTGTTCTTCTCCTACATCGGCTTCGACGCCGCCTCCACCGCGGGCGAGGAGGCCAGGAACCCGCGGCGCGACCTGCCCCTGGCGATCATCCTGTCGCTGGCCATCGTGACCGCCGTCTATGTCCTGGTGGCGGTGGCCGCCGTGGGCGCGATGCCGTGGACGGCGTTCGACCCGGAGAGCACCGAGGCGAGCCTGTCGTACATCGCGGACCTGGCCGCCGGCGCGACCTGGCCCGGCCTGATCGTGTCGTTCGGCGCGGTCATCGCCATCGCGAGCGTCGTCCTGACCGTCATCTACGGGCAGACGCGCATCCTGTTCGCGATGTCCCGCGACGGGCTCATCCCGCGCGTCTTCCAGCGGGTCGACCCGCGCCGCCAGGTCCCGGTCGCCAACACGCTCATCGTCGCGCTGTTCATCTCGGTGCTGGCGGGGCTGGTGCCGCTGGGGCAACTCGCGGAGGCGACGAGCATCGGCACGCTGTTCGCCTTCGCCCTGGTGAACATCGGCGTGCTCGTCCTGCGCCGCCGCCGCCCTGACCTGCCGCGCAGCTTCCGCGTCCCGCTCTTCCCCGCCACGCCGGTGCTGGGCGCGGTCTTCTGCGCGCTGGTGATGGCGGGGCTGGCCGGGGTCACCTGGGCGGCGTTCGGGCTGTGGATGCTCGCGGGCCTGGTCTGCTACTTCCTGTACGGCTACGGGCATTCGCGGCTGAATGCCGAAGTGAGCGAATGAAGCTCGTGGCTCCCCGGCGAGATGATCATATGCGCTTCGAGCGACACCGGGCCACTCAGGCGGGTCTTCCCGGGGATGCCTCGCTCAAGATCGTCCAGACCTCGACACGCCCTGTCATGATTCTCACCTGACAGCCCTGACTGGGTGACTTTTATCGGCAAACTGTGACGAATTAGTGTTACTTCCGGGACATGTGGGGCGTTTGTGGCGTTCAGTACCGGACCGGATTCGGCATCTTTTTTCCAATCAGCTTGACCTGCGGCGTCCGCCCCTTTACCGTCACTGTGCGTAACCACACCTCGCGGCGTTCTGGGGTAAACCCAGGGCCATGGCTACCGATGGTGCCGAGCCTGGCACCGGACCCCCGGTGGCCCGGGCATATGCCGCGAGGGAGCACAATCTACTGAGAGCGATAACACGAGAGCCGGGGGGCCGACACGATGCCGTCTGAGTACGCAAAGTCGCTGGGTGCACGACTCCGCGCAATCCGCACCCAGCAGGGCCTGTCCCTGCATGGAGTCGAGGAAAAGTCGCGTGGCCGGTGGAAAGCCGTGGTCGTCGGCTCCTATGAGCGTGGCGACCGAGCGGTCACGGTGCAGAAGCTTGCCGAGCTTGCCGACTTCTACGGGGTGCCCGTCTCCGAGCTGCTGCCGGGCGGAGCCGCCCCCAGCCCGCTCGGGCCGACGCCCAAGCTTGTGATCGACCTGGAGCGGCTCGCGACACTGCCGAAGGAGAAGGCGGGGGCCCTGGCCCGGTACGCCGCCACGATCCAGAGCCAGCGTGGCGACTACAACGGCAAGGTCCTGTCGATCCGCCAGGAGGACCTGCGCTCCCTGGCCGTGATCTACGACAAGTCGCCCAGCGAGCTGACCGAGGAGCTCATCAGCTGGGGCGTCCTGGACGCCGAGGCCCGCCGGGCCGTCGAGTCCTTCTGAGGCCACGTCGCCGGAGGGTGTGTCGTGCCCTCCGGCGGTCCCGTCAGCCGACGGCGTAGGCGCGGATGATCGTTTGAGTCAGTTCGGTCCCCGCCGCGCCCCACGCGGTCACCCGGAGCGAGACGAAGCCCGCCACCTGCGGGTTGCGCACCGTGGCGGCCTTGTCCGTCACCGGGATCCGCTGCCAGGTGGTTCCGTCGTCGCCGGAAACCTCCAGCGACGTCACCCTGGCGGGCGCGCCCTCGATCCAGATCGGCAGCGGGGTGATCGAGCCGGGCCGGGCCCGGCTGAACCCGTCCAGCCCCTCAGGGGCGCACCTGTCCAGCCCCTCAGGGGCGTACCTGACCGCCGCGAGCGGGAGCGGCTCCCGTCGAGCCGTGCGCGCCGACCGGAACGTCCAGACCGCCTCCACAGCGACCGGCGGCATTGAGCACGGCGCCCGCCTGAGGGCCGCGCCGCATGAGCCTGCTGCCGTCCGTCAGCAGCGCCTCGCCGTCGGCCGCCCCTCCGCCGCCACGCCCGCGGCCCGGAGCCGCCCGCGACCATCACCCGGTCAGCGGTGATCAATGTCACACCGGCCTTTCCGCGGGAAGCGGACCGGTCTGCTGCCGCCCGCGAGTTCGCGGGCGAGAACCTGATTGCGGGGATCGGGAAACAGCAGGCATGACAAGCACGCAACCGGAGAAACTGGTCGAGGCCGACGACGCCGAGCTCATCCGCCGGTCCCATGACGTCCCTGAGGCGTTCGCGGCCATGGCACGGCGTTCGTCTACACCGGCGCATGGGAGCGGTTCGAGATCATCGTGAGCTCCGACGGCTACCGGTTCCTAGGCACGTACGGCGAGAGCGTCGCCGACCGCACCTTCCCGAGCGACAAGGTGGGAACGGTCAAGGCGGGCACCCCGCTGGGCTGGACCGCCCGCCTGGAGACGAGAGTGGTTGACCAGCCGGGCAACCGCGGGTAGAGGGGCGAATCGGGCGGCCGTCGCCGCGCCCGCCAGAACCGGCTGAAACGGCCGCAGGCCGCACCGTCACTACAGACGCCAGGCGATCAGGCGCCTCCTGGAACCCGCGAGCAGTCGCCCTCGCAGAACCCGCAGGTGAGCACCGATGCGCGGCCACAAGCGGCATCACCACGACGGAACGCATGCGTCGGGTGCCCTCACGGGGACCGCAGGCGGGCACCGTCACGGCACCACGTGCGTGGCAGGCAGCCTCATGGCGTCCCTGGGAGACGTGGCGCTCCCGGGGTGTCCAGGTCGGGGGTCAGCCTGCCAGAGGGACGTTGACGGGGAGTTGGGGTTGGGAAGGGACGCCGAGGAGGTCCTCCACCGTGGAGACGAAGGTCTCCGCCTCGGCCAGGATCTCGTCGGCGTCGGCCGCGCTGACCCTGCTGACCATGCCCGCCTCCGCGGCGGCGCGCTTGGCGGCGCTCACCGAGAAGTAGGCGGCCCATTCGGCCAGGTGCGGCTCGGCCTCCGGCAACTGCTCCCAAGCGCTGCGCAGCCTGCGCCTGCGGCCCTCCGCCGGACGGGGACGGGCGGCCAGGATCGCCGCCGCCGCCCGAAGGGCTGCCAGGTGGGCGGCCACATATCGGGATGCCGGGGTGCGAGCGCTGCTCGCCTCCGCCAGGCAGGAACGTGAATCGGTCAGATGTGCCCGAACCGCAGGCGACAGCCGGGGCCCGGGCGTGTCTCTAGGCCGTGGTGCCATCTTGCGCGCCTCCTTGGAGTCGTGGGCCGCTGCCGGCGTCTCCGCCGGTGGAGCCAACACTTGCAGACGCCACCGACATTTCCGCCGAGCCGGCCGGACGAGGAGCTTCCCCTCTCCCCGTCCGGCCAGGACACGCCCGCTCGTCTCCGCCGACGACGAGGACGCGCCCTTCGCCCTCGGAGCCTGGCCACGGGGCTCGCTTGGGGAAGCGAACGGCCCGCGACCAGGTCCTGTGACGTTGAGCCGCGAGCCTCACCGCCACTAGGTCGAACATAATTTCGATCACGCTGACTTGTCAATCTGTTCCACGAACATAGGTTCGATGACCTTGAACGGGAAAGACCGCCACACCCCGAAAGGCCTCCTATCGGCGGAGTCAGGTGACGGAGGGAGCCCGTTTCGTGTCGTTCACCCCGTGTCGGTTCATGGCCAGGCCGGGCGCGCCATGCGGGTGGAATTCGCGCGTGGCGAGGGGGGCCGCCATGCCGTCTGAACGCTGTGCCCGCGTCGAGCGGGAGCCGCGCAGGAGGCGGGAGTGGGCCGTCGCCGCAGGGCCGGGTCGCGGCGACGGCCGGTGGTTCAGGGGGGTGTCAAAGGGCCGGCGCGGGGCGCGGCCCGGTGTCAGGAGACGGAGATGGCTCCCGAGGGGCACAGGGTCACGGCGCGGCGGACGGCGTCCTCCAGCTTCTCCGGCACCTCACCCTCCAGCAGCACCACCACCGTGCCCTCGTCCTCACTCTGATCGAACACCTGCGGCACCGTCAGCGCACACATGCCCGCCCCGATGCACACCGTCGTATCTGCCTTGATTTCCATGGTGACCTACCAAGTGACTGGGAGGCGGTGCACTCCATAGATGCTCATATCCGACCGCATCGGCACCTCCTCGGGTGTTACGGCCAAGCGTAGGCCAGGGAAGCGCCGCAGCAGCGCAGGATAGGCGATGCGCATTTCGATGCGGGCGAGCTGCTGGCCGAGGCACTGGTGGATGCCGTGGCCGAACGTCATGTGCCCGCTCGCGGACCGTGCGACGTCGAGGGTCTCGCCGCCGGGGAAGCGCGAGGGGTCGCGGTTGACGGCGGGCAGCTGGATGCCGACCATCTGACCCGCCTCGATCAGGTTGCCCTCGATCTCGACGTCCTCCAGGGCGACGCGGAAGGGGCCGAGGTGGATGATCGTGAGGTAGCGCAGCAGTTCCTCGACGCCGTTGCCGACCACGGACGGGTCGTCCCGCATGGCGGCGAGCTGATCGGGATTCGTGAGCAGCGCGTACGTCCCCAGCCCGAGCATGTTGGCGGTCGTCTCGTGCCCCGCCACCAGCAGCAGGAACGCGACCCCGGTGAGCTCCTCGTCATCGAGCTCCCCGCTCTCGATCAGCCCGCTGAGCAGGTCGTCGGCCGGCTCCTTGCGCTTGCGCTGGATCAGGCCGTGCAGGTAGGCCATGGTGCTGCCCAGCGCCGCCAGCGCGTCCTCGGCCTTGGTCTCGAGGTTGACCAGCACCTTGGCGTCCTCGTGGAACCGGGCGCGGTCCTCGTACGGGACCCCGAGCAGCTCGCAGATCACCAGTGAGGGAATCGGCAGGGCGAACGCCTGCACCAGGTCCACGGGCCCGCCGGCGGCCTCCATCTCGTCCAGGCAGGCGTCGGTGATCTCGGCGACCCTGGGCTCGAGCAGCTTCATCCTGCGTACGGTGAACTGCCCGGTGAGCAGTTTGCGGAAGCGGGTGTGCTCGGGCGGGTCGGTACGCAGGAAGAACCCCGGCGGCACCCGGAACTCCCCCTTCTTGAGGAGGTCCATCCTGGAGGCGATCGGCGGGTGCATGTTGTCCGGCCGGTTGCTGAAGCGCGGATCGGCCAGCACCGCGCGGGCCGCCGTGTAGCCGGTGACGAGCCAGCCGACGTGGCCGTCGGCGTACGTCATGGGGTGCATCGGCGCTTGACGTCCCAGCTCGATGATCTCCTCGGGCGGGTCCAGCGGGCGCTGCCGTGCGATGGGCAGGGTCAGATCAGACATGCCGTGGCTCCTTTCCAGGTTCGTTCCTCCAGAAAACCTCAATCAATGCAAATTTACAATGCATGAAAAACCCTATGCTGTGCAGTATAGTTCGCGCATGGCGGGACTGCGGGAGCGCAAGAAACAGCGCACACGCCGGGCGCTGATCGAGGCGGCGCTCCGGCTGTTCGAGGAGAAGGGCTACGCCGAGACCACGCTGGCGGAGATCGCCGCCGAGGCCGAGGTGTCGACGCGGACGTTCTTCAGCTACTTCGCGAGCAAGGAGGACCTGGTCTTCCACGACGGGCCGGAGCGGCTGGAGAAGGCGCTGGCGCTGCTGGCCACCAGGAGGCCCGGTGAGACGCCCTCCGCGCTGCTGCTGAGGCTGATCGAGGCGAGCTTCGACTGGGCGGCCCAGGATGGGGACCTGACGCCGGAGGAGGCGCGGCTGCGCACGCGGCTCATCATGACGGAGCCGGCGTTGCAGGGGCGGGCGCTGCTGCTGCTGTTCGACAGCCAGCTCAAGCTGGCCAGGGCGCTGCACGACGCCTTCCCCGGAGAGTTGGACCTGGTCGAGGCGGCGACCGCGGTGGGCTCGCTGATCGGCTCGGTCAAGCTGGCCGTGATGGCCAACCTGGAGCACGATCGGTCGATCGAGCAGATCTGGGGGACCGCCCGCCGCGCGGCCGAGCTCACGCTGGGCGGGCTGCGGTCCCTCGACGAGCAGGCCGCGGCGCGGGTACGCGCGGGCGCGCCCGGGATGGCAAGCTGAATCCTCGAAGCCCCGAGCGGAGAGGAACGCGGATGGCGCGCGTCGGTCTCGTCCTGCTGGCGCTGGGGCCGCTGCTGGTGGCGGCGTACGCGGCCGTCAACCGCTCGGCCATCCAGGCGGCCGCGAAGGCGCAGGTCAACGGAGCACAGTGGGAGGGCGGCCTGGTCGGCGCGGATGGCCTGACGTCGCTGGGGGTGGACGCCTGGCGGGTGATCCTGGGGATCGCGCTGCTGGTGGGCGCGGTCGCGGTCGCCTACGTGGCCATCGGCGTGCTCCTGCGGCGGCGGACCCGGGGGCGCACGTTCCTACTGGTCCTGTCGGGCTTCCTGATCCTGCCGTACGCGCTGGGATTCCTGGTCGCGCTCGCCGATCCCGTGCGCGCCCTCGCCGGCCTCTACGACAAGCCCGACTTCGAGGACGGCATACCGTCCTGGCAGGCGGCCACGGCCTTCCTCCTGCCCGCCGCCGGCCTCGCGCAGGCGGTCGGCCTGGTGCTGGCGGGCAGGCGCACCTCCAAGGCCGGGGACGAGAGCGCCGTGCCGTCAGCCTCGCAGCCGTGAGGTGACGTGCGCCGCGATCAGGTCCCGCACCGGTCGCGGCGCGTCCAGGAAGGCGGGCAGGTCGCTGCGCCCGGCCTCCAGGAGCCCGGCTTTGATGTTGGAGAACGTCGAAACCGTGTGCCCCGCCCGGTACGGCTCCAGCCCCGCCAGCAGCGGCCGCACGTCGCCCAGGGACACGGTCCGGTATTCAACGGGCCGCCCCACCACTCCGGCCAGCACCTCGGCGAGGTCCGTCCCGCCGACCGCGCCCACCCCCTCCAGCTCGTACGTCTTCCCCGCGTGCCGCCGGGGCGCCCCGGCGGCCAGGTCGGCCCAGACCTCGGCGGCCACGCGCACGGCCACGGCGGCGAGGTCGTCGCGGGCCACGACCGACAGCCGCCCGTCGCCGAACGGCGCGGCGAACACCCCGCTCTCGGCCGCCGCCGCGGCCCCGGCCAGCGCCAGGTCGGCCGGGATCTCGGCGTAGAGGCCGTTGCGCAGGACGGTGACGTCGAACGCCGCCTCGGCCAGCCGCGCCTCCGTCCACCGGTGCGCGAGGGCGATGGTGAGCCGCTCGCCGGATCCGGCCAGGCTGGTGTAGATCACGTGCTTGACGCCCGCGGCGGCGGCCGCCCGCACCACGGCGCCGTGGCGGGCCAGGACGACGTCGTCCTCGGCGTACCCGGCCGACACGAACACCAGCACGTCCACGCCCGCGAACGCCGGCTCCAACGTCCCGGGCCGGTCGAAGTCCGCGTGCCGCACCGCGCCGCCGTCGCCGGAACTGCTGGCCCCGGCGACGTCGAGACCGTCGACGGCCCGCAGCCCGTCGAGAATCGCCCCGCCCAATGCCCCGGAAACGCCCGTAACGAGAATCATGAGACACCCCTAGTGTTGATGTGCAGGTGAAAAGCATGGGCGTGCTCGCGCGCCCACCGTAAGGAGGCACTCTCATGTCAGTCGCGCACACGGGCGTAACCCTCCAGGTCAGCGGCCCGTGCGGGGATGACGACTGCGGGATCCGGGACGTGCTGGACCGGATCGGCGACAAGTGGACGGTGCTGGTGATGGTGGAGCTGGCCAAGGGGGTGCGGCGGTTCAGAGAGCTGCACCGGGCGATTCCCGGCATCTCCCAGCGCATGCTGACCTTGACGACGCGGCGGCTGTGCCGTGACGGGCTGGTGGAGCGCACGGCGTACCCGACGATCCCGCCGCAGGTCGAATACCGGCTGACGCCGATCGGCCGCAGCCTGGCCGAGGCGATCGAGCGGCTGGCCGACTGGTCGCGCGAGCACAAGGGCGCCATGGCGGAGGCCCGCGAGCACTGGGACGCCACGCACCCGGACGAGGACTGAGGAGCTACCGGCAGCGCCGGTTGGACCAGCTCGTCCAGCCCTGCCGGGCGCCGCCCTCGCCGGTCGCGGTCCATCCGGCCGGCGGCGGGCCGGCGTCCCGCGGGACGATCGCGGTGCAGGCGCCGGACGGCGGCGTGCCGTGGTAGAGCTCCAGTTCGGTCCACCACACCCGGTGCGCCAGCGGCACCCACATGTTCCACTTCACCCGCCGATCCACCGCCACCCGCCCCGGGGGCGGCGCGGGCAGCCAGTCCCGGCCGGACGCCGACGGGGTCGCGGGGGCCAGGTCCACGGTGAACGCGATGTTGATCATCGCCAGCACGCCCACGGCGAGCAGCCCGCCCCGGCGGGCAAGGAGCAGGGCCGGGGCGGTCAGGGAGCCCAGCAGGACCAGGGCGGAGACGGAGGCGGCGGGCATGTCGAACGCGTCGCGAACCCCGCTGAGGAACATCGCCTCGGGGAAGTCGAACGCGATGAAGGCGTAGCGTTCGAGGCGGTCCCCGGCGTACCCGGCGGCCACACCGCCCGTCACGGCCAGCAGCCCCGCGGCGGCCAGCGCGTGCCGCGCCGCCGCCGCCCGCCCGCACCGGAGCAGCACGACCAGCCCCGCCAGCGTCCAGGCCACCGCGGCGCAGGCCAGGTAGCGGCCGTAGGCGTAGTTGCCCACCCGGTGCTCGTCCGGCAGCGCGGCCGACGAGGCGTACGCGATGCCCAGGGTCGTGGCCAGCAGCGCACCGGCCAGCACGCGGTGCGGGAGCGGCGCGGCCCGGCGTACGAGCAGAACCGCCGCGCCCGCCAGCCCGATGCCCGCGAGCCCCCACGTGGCCGCGATCAGGTACCAGAGTTGCCCGGCCGCCCCCGACAGCGCCCACGCCTGCCCGTCAACGCTCGTCAGCCGGGCGGCCAGCATCCCGGACAGGTCACGCGCCCCGTCCGGGTACAGCGCGGCGGCCAGCGCCCCGTTGAGCGCCTGCCCCGCCACCGTCGCCAGCCCCGCGCTCCCCAGCGCCGCGGCGGCGGCCGCCCGTGGCACCCGCCTGATCAGCACCACGACGACCAGCACGCACACCGCCAGGACGATCATCCCCCGCAGGTGCACCGCCGTCGCGTAGCCCGCCAGCGCCCCTGCCACCGCCCCTGCCTTGACCGAGCCGCGCGCGGCCAGGTCGTGCACCGCGACGAGCCAGGCCAGCACGAGAGAGGGCAGGATCGCGTCGGCCAGCGCCAGCCCCGCGAACACCAGCAGCGCCGGCGACAGTCCCGCCGCGAACGCCATGACCAGCGCCGTCCGCCGCCCCACCGCCAGGCGCCGCAGCAGCGCGTACGCCAGCGGGCAGGCGCCCGCGGCCGCCATCGACCCGGCCACGACCACCATCCGGTACGCCACCACCGGATCGGACGTCAGCCAGAAGACCGGGACGATCAGCAACGCGTACCCGCCCTGGTAGAACGTCGAGCCGCTCAGATCCGCGCCCGGTCCGCCCGCCAGCCACCGGGCGGCCAGCAGGTATCCGGTCTCGTCCGGGTTCGCCACCGGCCCCGCGTGATAGCGGTACAGCCACAGCCGCAGCGCCACGTGCGCCGCCCACCCCACGGCCGGCAGCCACCACAGCCGCCGGGGCCGTTTCTCCTCCCGCCGCGCGATTTCCGGCACGCGGGATATGGACACCGTTGTCATGGATCCCCCCTGAAGTCAGGAGGGAGTCCAGCAAAAGATCCATAACCCGCATGTCACGCGATCCGGTTATGCGGGCGTTATGTCAGCGGCGGCGGCTCACGGGCGCTTGAACGCGCCCTTGACGTGCACCGGGACACCCTTGCCGAGCATGCCGGGCAGCACCTGGGCCACGTTCATCGGCATGCGCACGCACCCGTGCGAGGCCGGGTAGAGCGGCACCGACAGCGCGCCGTGGAAGGCGATTCCGCCGTTGAAGAAGATCGGGTTGTACAGCCGGCCCAGGTACGACGTGTGCCAGCCGCTCTTGCGCCACGTCGTCCGGTAGTTTCCGGTCGGCGTGCGGGCCGAGCCGCAGAACCGCTGCTCCTTGCCCTGCCACTCGGTGGTCTCGCAGTACGGGACGCCGCTGCCGGAGGAGATGTGGGTGATCAGCTTGGCCTCGCCGCCGACGTACAGGACCATGATCTGCTTGGTCAGGTTGACCTCGGCGCGGGTCGCCTTGCCGTTCCTGACCAGCACCTTGGGGAACTTCGGGCTCTCCAGGGCAGTCCAGGTCCGCTTGGCGATCGTGCTGGTCGGCCTGATGCCGTTGACCTTCTGGAACGCCCACACGGCGGCCAGCGTCGTGCCGCCGTACCTGCCGTCGGCCTTGCCGGGACGGTAGCCCAGCTCGGTCAGCCGCTTCTGCATCCAGGTGACGGCCTCGCCCTTGGCGCCCAGCTTGAGCGTCTTGCGCGGCGCGGTGACCGCCGTCGCGGACGGGCCGGATCGCCCGCCTGCCGAAGTGGTCCACGTGGCGGCGGGCACCGCCTTGGTGATGACGGGCGACGCCTGCGCGCGTTGCGGCGCCTGCGTTCCGCAGCCCGAGAGTACGACGGCGCCAGCCGTCAGCAGAGCAGCCATCCCGGGCAGCCGTCCAGCCCCCACCGGTACCACCTCTCACACCCGTCGAACAACGATCAAAGGACCCTACACCAGTCACCATGAATCGGTAATCAAGCGGTCAATCTGTTTAGAGTGTCACCATGTCTGAGAAGTTGCCGGCGAATGCCGTCGTCGTGGAATCCGCGCTGCGCGAGCTCGGGGCGACCGGCGAGATCGTCGTCCTGCCCGAGAAGGCGCCCACGGCGGCGACCGCGGCAGCCCAGCTGGGCTGCGAGGTGGGGGCGATCGCCAACAGCCTGATCTTCGACGCCGACGGCGAGCCGCTGCTGGTCCTCACCAGCGGATCGCACCGGGTGAACACCGAGCTCATCGCCCGCACGGCGGGCGCCGGGAAGGTGCGCCGCGCGACCCCCGAGTTCGTCAGGGCAGCCACCGGCCAGCCCATCGGCGGCGTCGCCCCGGTCGGGCACCCGGCGCCGGTCCGGACCCTGGTGGACAACTGGTTGAGCAAGCACGAGGTGGTGTGGGCGGCCGGGGGGCACCCGCTGACGGTCTTCCCGACCACGTTCGACGAGCTCGTGCGCATCACGGGGGGCACCCCCGTTGACGTCGAGTAGTGTGCGACGGGTGATCGAGTTTCGCGGGGCGGGTCCGGCCGAGTTCACCGAGCGGCTGGAGGCGGTGATCGACGTTTACACGGCAGCCATGAACCCGCCCCGGGATCAGATCACCGGTCGCAAGAGCATCATGCGAAATCACGCGACATATCCCCTTTTCCAGTGTTATTTCGCAGAATTGCGTAATTCATCCCCTGCCCCGGGCGACCTGGAGAAATCTCAGATCGTGGGCTTCGCGTACGGCTTCCACGGCGCCCCCGGACAGTGGTGGCACGACGTGGTATTCAGGGCGCTCACCGAGCAGTCGGGCAGGGAGGCCGCCAACGCCTGGCTGGGGGACGCGTTCGAGCTGGCCGAGATCCACGTCCACCCCGACTACCAGGGCAAGGGCATCGGGCGGGCCATGATCAAGACGTTGTGCGCAGGCCGCCGCGAGCGCTCGGCCGTCCTGTCCACCCACGACCAGCCCACGGCCGCCCGCCACCTCTACGCCAGCCTCGGCTTCACGGACCTGCTGGCGAGGTTCGTCTTCCCGGGCGGCTACGAGGAGTACGCGATCGCCGGGCGTCCCCTTCCCTTGCCCTGACATGACGCGTGGGTTTACCGCGGGGTGACCCGGGGCACGTTCCATTACGGAAAGTGACCAACCGATTACCGATTGTCAACCTTCCCCTGCCCGTCACCCGCCCGGTCCCCCTGCGGGCGGGTGGCGGGTCAACGCTTCCCGCCACTTCCCCGGCCCACGTGGCGTCGTCACGGCGCCCGGCCCCGTGCGGGGTCAGAGACCGTCTCCCTGGAGGCCCTCAGCCCCGGTCGGCGTCTGGGTGACCGTGGCCGGCCGTAAAGGACGACGGGGTGATCAGGCGGAGAGCGGAATCCGCTCGAGACGCTGGAACACCTCGCGGGACGCGCTGGAGCGGTTGAACGTGATGAAGTGGATCCCCGGCGCGCCCTCGTCCAGCAGCCGCTGGCACAGCTCGGCCCCGTGGTCGATGCCCAGCCGCCGCACCGCGGCCGGATCGTCCGCCACCGCCTCGAAACGCGCCGCCACGTCCGGCGGGAACGGCGCGCCCGACAGCTGCTCGGAGCGCGCGATCGTGCTCATCTGCGTGACCGGCATGATGCACGGGATGATCGGCGTGTCGCAGCCCCTGGCCGCCACCCGGTCCCGCAGCCGCAGGTAGTCCTCCGCGCGGAAGAACATCTGCGTGATCGCGTAGTCCGCCCCGGCGCGGCACTTGCGCACGAAGTATTCGGTGTCGGAGTCGATGGACGGCGAGCGCGGGTGCTTGTAGGGGAACGCGGCCACGCCGACGCAGAAGTCGCCCGCCTGCCGGATCAGCCGCAC
Source organism: Nonomuraea sp. NPDC049480 (assembly GCF_044465905.1). NCBI lineage: Bacteria > Bacillati > Actinomycetota > Actinomycetes > Streptosporangiales > Streptosporangiaceae > Nonomuraea > Nonomuraea sp. NPDC049480. Next base: position 424,725 of record NZ_JBITMD010000005.1, on the reverse strand, counting down.
CAGCTCTTCGGCGTAGAGCACGCCCTCGGGGTGTTTGACCCAGTCGCCGTTCGGGTCGCCCGGGGGGTCGCCGCGGACGGCCAGGATGTTGCGCACCTCGGCGTCGGCCAGGCGCCCCACCAGGTGGCGCAGCTCCCGGATCGAGTGGTTGACCGCGGTGAAGTGCGCCACGGGCGTGAGCGTGGTGTCGTGGGCGATGCGCTCCACGATGCCGACGGTGCGGTCCCGGGTCGAGCCGCCGGCGCCGTACGTCACCGACACGAACGTCGGCCGCAGCGACTCCAGCTCCCTGATCGCCCGCCACAGCTGCCGCTCGCCCTCGTCGGTCTTCGGGGGGAAGAACTCGAAGGAGAATGTGCGGCCACCGGCGGCGAGCATCTCGCGGACGGTGGGAACACGATCGGGCCGTATGGAGGGTTGACCAAGCGCCATGCCCACCAGGCTACAGGGAGTCCGCCGGAAGCCCGAGGCCGTGGATGCGGCCGGGCGCGGGTCATGAGCCGATATCAGAGTGTGTGCGCCCGGCCACTAGTCTCAAGGCATGACCACTGACGCCGCGAGCATGTACGCCCTGCGCACGCAGGTGGAGCGTGCCCTGGGCCGGTTCGTCGAACGGCAGTTCCCCGCCCCCGGCGACCCCGATCTGGAGCCGTTGCGCACGGCCGCCGAGGAGCTGCTGGCCGGCGGCAAGCGGCTGCGGCCCGCGTTCTGCTACTGGGGCTGGCGCGGCGCGGGCGGCACGGACGTGCCCGAGATCTTCACCGCCGCGGCCTCGCTGGAGCTGCTGCAGGCCAGCGCGCTGGTGCACGACGACGTGATGGACAAGAGCGACCTGCGCAGAGGCATGCCGGCCGCGCACCGCCGCTTCCAGGCGCTGCATGAGAAGGCCGGCTGGCACGGCTCGGCGGAGCAGTTCGGCGAGGGCGCGGCGATCCTGCTGGGCAACCTGCTGCTGATCTGGTCCGGCGAGATGTGGCGCACCAGCGGCCTGCCGCCGGAGGCCCTGGAGGCGGCCCAGCCCGTGCACGACCACATGCGCACGGAGCTGATGTGCGGGCAGTATCTGGACCTGCTGGAGCAGGCGCACGGGGAGAACACGTTCGAGTCGGCGCTGCGGGTGGCGCTGTTCAAGAGCGGCAAGTACTCCGTGGAGCAGCCGCTCCGGCTCGGCCTGGTGCTCGCCGCCCGGGAGCTCGCGCCGTGGATGGACGAGCTGTGCACCGGGTACGGCAGGCGGGTCGGGATCGCGTTCCAGCTGCGTGACGACATCCTGGGCGTGTTCGGCGACCCGGCGCAGACCGGCAAGCCCGCGGGGGACGATCTGCGTGAGGGCAAGCGGACGATGCTCGTGGCCCGCACCCTGGCGGCCGCCTCCTCCGGCGACGCGCAGACCGTACGGCGGCTGCTCGGGGATCCGGCGCTGGACGAGCGCGGGGTGGCCGCGCTGCGGCGGATCATCGAGGACACGGGCGCGCTGCAGGAGTGCGAGGACCTGATCGCCGACTACCTCGGCGACGCCCTGACCGCGCTCGACCAGGCCCCCGTCACGCCCGAGGCCCGCACGGCCCTGACGGAGCTCGCCGTCGCGGCCACCTCACGCAAGACCTGAGCCGCCCCGGCTCCTTCACCCATGACCGGAGCCCGGCCGTCGCGATCACATCACGCGATGCCGGGCCGTCACGGCTCGCCTGCCACCGGGTTGGCCGGCGCACGCAGGCGGGCGGCGGCACGCGCGTGATGACCGTCCTCCCGGGGTCAGGAGGCGGCGGACAGCCGCTTGGCGAACTCCGCGGCGGCCGCGCCGGGATCGTCGGCGGCGGTGATCGCGCGGACCACCACGACCCTGCCGGCCCCGTACGACATGACCTCGTCCAGGTTGCCGAGGTCGATGCCGCCGATCCCGAACCACGGCCGCGACGTCCCCAGTGACGCCGCGTGCCGCAGCAGCGACGGACCGGGGGCGGGGCGGCCGGGTTTGGTCGGCGTGGGCCAGATGGGGCCGCAGCAGAAGTAGTCGACGCCCTCCTCCACCGCCGCGGCGGAAGCCTCGGCGGCGGAGTGGGTGGACCGTCCGATGACGATGTCGTCGCCGAGCATCTCTCGCGCGACCGTCACAGGAAGGTCGTCCTGCCCCAGATGGAGCACGTCGGGCCGGGCGGCGTAGGCGATGTCCGCCCGGTCGTTGACGGCCAGTAGCTTGCCGTGCCGGTCGCAGGCGTCGCGGAAGACTTCGAGGAGTGCGAGTTCTTCGCGTGCCTCCAGGCCCTTCTCCCGCAGCTGGATGATGTCCACGCCGCCGGCCAGCACCGAGTCGAGGAACTCTGCCAGGTCCCCGCGGTCGCGGCGGCCGTCCGTGCAGAGATAGAGGCGCGCCTCAGAAAGCGAGGGCTTGGGCACGCCGCTTGACCTCCGTGTGACGGCCGGCCTTGATCGCCTCGATGGGAGATCCCGGCAGCGAGTCGTCAGGGGTGAAGAGCCAGCGCAGCGACTCGACATCGTCGTAGCCGGCGTCCTGCAACACGGTCAGTGTGCCGGGCAGGCCCTTCATCACTTCCTTCCCGTCCAGGAACACCGCGGGCACCTGCGGCCCACCGCTCCCCCGGCGCACGCCGAGGAGCTTGTGGTCCTTGAGGAGTTGCTTGGCCCGGCCGATCGAAACGTCGAGGCACCGGGCCACTTCGGGGAGCGTGAGCCACTCGTCGACGAGCTGCTCGGTCTCCCGGTCGATCTGTGCAACAGAAAGCGTCACGAAACCACAACTACCACATGCCGTGCTTGCTCAAACAACACAATCTCGTAGGGATACGTCTGGATCTACCAGGCGTTCCACGTCGAGACGGTGGCCGGCGTCGATGATCCGGCGTCCCTGTACGAGATCCCGCGGCCGGTCCACGGCGAGCACCGCGGCGAGCGTGTCGCCCTCGGTGAGCCAGACGGCCGACCACTTGCCCTCCGGACCGCCGCGGTAGACGAGGCGCTCGCCCGCCGGATGGTGCCCGGCGTACTGGACCATGTGCCCGAACTGCTCGGACCAGAAGTACGGCACCGGATCGTACACCGCCTCCTCCCCCAGCAGGGTCGCGGCGGCGACCTCGGGGGCGTTGAGCGCGGTGTCCCAGTGCTCGACCCTGAGCCTGGTACGGAAGCGCCGCGACCACCAGGCGGCGCAGTCGCCGACGGCGACCGTGTCCGGCAGCGAGGCGCGCAGGCGCTCGTCGACGACGACGCCGTTGTGCAGGTCGAGGTCGGCGTCGGCCAGCCACTCGACGGCCGGGCGCACGCCGATGCCGGTCACGACGACGTGGGCCTCGACGAACTCGCCGTCCACCAGTTGCACGCCGCCCTCGTCCACGGAGCGGACCATGGTGCCGAGGCGCAGGTCGATGCCGTCGTACCAGCGCTGGGTGCGGGCCCCGATCTCCGTGCCGACGGCGGTCGCGAGCGGGGTGGCGGCCGCCTCGATCACCGTGACCGCGCAGCCGGCGCGGCGGGCGGCGGTGGCCACCTCGGCGCCGATCCAGCCGGCCCCGATGATCGCGACCCTGGCCCCCGGCACGAGCATCGCCCTGAGCTCGTGGGCGTCGTCGAGGGTGCGCAGCACGTGCTGGGGGCCGTCTCCCGGGAGCCTGATCGGCTCGGCGCCGGTGGCGATCACCAGGCCGTCGTAGCCGAGCTCGCCCTCGGTCGTCTCCACGACGCCCTCGCGCAGCGCCTTGGCGCAGACGCCCGGCCGGAAGGCGACGTCGAGCGCGGTCAGGTCGGTGTCGACGAAACTGGTCTCGGCGTCGCCGAACAGCACGGCCTTGGACAGCGGCGGCCGGTCGTAGGGTCGATGCCGCTCCTGGCCGATCAGGGTGATCCTGCCGCCGAATCCCCGCCCGCGCAGCGCCTCCACCGTGCGAACGCCCGCCAGGCCCGCTCCTACCACCACGACATGGTTCACGTTCAAGACCATAACGGGGGCCGTGTCCGGCCGTCGCACCGAGGCCGTAGGCTGTGGAGGAAAGACGCGCGGGAGTCCGGCCGTTACCGGGCTGAGAGGAAGGCTTCACCGGGCCTTCGACCGCAAGACACCTGATCCGGATCATGCCGGCGAAGGGAGCGCGGATGGATGTGATCGTAGGCGGCGGAATCGTCGGGCTGTCCATCGCCTGGCGGCTGGCCCGGGCGGGGCGACCGGTCACCGTGGTGGACCCGGCCCCGGCCTCGGGGGCCTCGCACGCGGCGGCGGGGATGCTGGCGCCGGTCAGCGAGGTGTCCTATACGGAGGCGCCGCTGCTGCGGCTGGGGATGGCGTCACTGCGCCTCTGGCCGTCGTTCGCCACCGAGCTGGCCGAAGACGCCGGCCTCACGGCGACCGGCCCTCCCGTCGGAGCCGCCCAGGGCGGCGAGCGCACCGCTGCGGCGGCCGCCGATGTGCCCGTGGCCGGGTCGTCCGGCGGGCTGGAGATCGGTGACAGGGCTCGGCGGGGGCTGGACCTGCGGGCCGATGGGACGCTTGACGTGGCGTTCGGGGCCGATGACCTGGCGGCGCTGGATGAGCTGGCGGCGTTCATGGACAAACTGGAGCTGCCGGTCGAGCGCCTCACCGGGCGTGAGTGCCGCCGTCTGGAGCCCATGCTGGCCCCGTCCGTGCGCGGCGGGCTGCTGGCCCCCGGCGACGCCTGGGTGGACCCGCGCCGCGTCACGGCCGCGCTGCTGGCCGCCCTCGACCGCCTGCGGGCGCCGGTGGTCCGGGCACGCGCCGCCGGGCTCCTGCGCGACGGTGACAAGGTCGTCGGGGTGCGCCTGGAGCCGCCGCCGCACGTACCCGGCTCGGTGCCCGGCTCGCCGCGGCGAGGACCGGAGCCGCCGGACGAGATCCGTGCGGAGCGGGTCGTCCTGGCGGCCGGAGCCTGGAGCGGCGAGCTGGCCGAGGTGCCGGTGCGGCCGGTCAAGGGGCAGATCATGCGGCTGCGTTCCCCGCAGCCGCTGCTCAGCCGGTGCGTACGCGGCACCGTGCACGGCTCGTACGTGTACCTGGTCCCCCGGGGCGACGGCGAGCTGGTGGTCGGAGCGACCCAGGAGGAGATGGGCTTCGACACCAGGGTCACGGCGGGCGGGCTCTACGAGCTGTTGCGCGACGCCAGAGAGCTGGTGCCGGGCGTGACCGAGCTGGAGGTCGCCGACGTGGTGGCGGGACTTCGGCCGGGCACGCCGGACAACCTGCCGATCATCGGCCCGAGCGGGACGCCGGGGCTCACGCTGGCCACCGGGCACCACCGGGGCGGCGTGTTGCTGGCGCCGCTCACGGCAGCCCTGGTGAGCGGCGAAGAGGGTGAGCTGGCGGCGTTGTGCTCGCCAGGGAGGTTTCGGGAAATTTCATGATTGTCATGATCAACGGGGCCGCGCACGAGATCGCCGACGGCACGACCGTGGCGCAGGCCGTGCGTACGCTGACCACGGCCACCACCGGAGTGGCCGTGGCCGTGAACGACGAGGTGGTCACGCGGAGCGCGTGGGAGACGACGGCGCTTCGCGACAGCGACCGCATGGAGGTGCTGACGGCGGTGCAAGGTGGATGATCTGATCATCGCCGGGGAGAAGTTCTCCTCCCGGCTCATCATGGGAACGGGCGGCGCGCCCTCCCTCGAGGTGCTCGACCAGGCGCTGGCCGCGTCCGGCACGGAGTTGACCACGGTCGCCATGCGGCGGCTCGACCCGGCCGCCCGCGGCTCCGTGCTGGACGTGCTGCGCAGGCGGGACATCACGGTGCTCCCGAACACGGCCGGCTGCTTCACGGCGGGCGAGGCCGTGCTGACGGCGCGGCTGGCCAGGGAGGCGCTCGGCACCAACTGGGTCAAGCTGGAGGTCATCGCCGACGAGCGCACGCTGCTGCCGGACCCGATCGAGACGTTCGACGCGGCCGAGCGGCTGGTGGCGGACGGGTTCGTGGTGCTGCCGTACATCGGTGACGACCCGGCGCTGGCGCGGCGGCTGGAGCAGGCCGGCTGCGCGGCCGTGATGCCTCTCGGAGCGCCGATCGGCTCGGGGCTGGGCATCCGCAACCCGCACAGCATCGAACTGATCGTGGAGGCCGCCTCGGTGCCGGTGATCCTCGACGCGGGCATCGGCACGGCCAGCGACGCCGCGCTGGCGATGGAGCTGGGCTGTGACGCCGTCCTGCTGGCCACGGCGGTCACCCGGGCGCAGCGGCCCGACCTCATGGCGGCGGCCATGAGGTCGGCGGTGGTGGCGGGGCGGCTGGCGCGGCAGGCGGGCCGCATCCCGCGCCGCCGTTACGCCGAGGCGTCCTCGCCGATGACGCCCTGACGCTCCCTTTGGAAGGGCGCGGTCCGGAACCGCGGACGCCGTGACCCGAGTGAGCCTGTGTCCGCTTCTCCGGACGCGGGCACGTTCCACTGGGCACGGCTCCGCATCGGTTTCGGGCGGTCGGGCCCTGCCAGTGGCAAAACGCCCGTAAACTCAGCGGGGTGGACACGACGACTGCGGACCCCCTGGTCGGTCGGCTCCTCGATGGGCGCTACCGCATCGAGAGCCGGATCGCCCGGGGCGGTATGGCGACTGTCTACCTTGCGCTCGACGTCCGGCTCGACCGGACGGTGGCGCTGAAGGTCATGCACCGCTCGCTCGCCGAGGACCCTGCGTTCGTCAGGAGGTTCATCGGCGAGGCGAAGTCGGTGGCCAGTCTTTCCCACCCCAACGTGGTGCACGTCTTCGACCAGGGCACGGACACCGACATCGTCTACCTGTCGATGGAGTACGTGCCGGGCAAGACGCTGCGCGACATCCTGCGCGACCGGGGCCGGCTGCCCGCCCGCGAGGCGCTCGAGATCATGATCCCGGTGCTGGCCGCCCTCGGCGCGGCCCACCAGGCCGGGATGGTGCACCGCGACGTCAAGCCGGAAAACGTCCTGATGACCGACGACGGCCGCGTCAAGGTCGTCGACTTCGGCCTCGCCAGGGCCATCGAGGCGACGAACCAGACGCGTACCGGCGTGATGATCGGCACGATCGGCTACATGGCGCCCGAGCAGGTCATGACGGGCGCCGCCGACGTGCGCAGCGACGTCTACTCGGCGGGCATCATGCTGTTCGAGCTGGTGACCGGGCAGCAGCCGTACGACGGTGAGACGCCGATGTCCGTGGCGTACCGGCACGTCCACGACACCGTGCCGGCGCCGTCGTCGTTCGTTCCCGAGGTGCCGCCGCTGGTCGACACGCTCGTCGCGCACGCGACGGCGCGCGAGCCTGCGGACCGCCCGGCGGACGCGACCGCCATGCTGGTCGAGGCCGTGGACGCGCACCGGATGCTGCCGCGGACGACCACGCCGCCGACGTCGCGCTCCGGGCAGCACGGGCCGCTCGCGGCTCCGCACGGGCCGCCCCCGGGGCAGCACGCATCGTCCCAGCCGGACGCCAGGACGACCGTGCACGCCGCCCCGTCGGTACCCCAGACCGTACCGGGTCACACGATGATCCAGCCGCGGGCCGAGGTGCCGTCGCGGCGCGGGTTCCGGCCCAACTGGTTCCTGGTGATACTGGCGGGCGTGATGGTCGTCGCCGTCGCGCTGACGGGATGGTTCTTCGCCCAGCCCGACTACGTCTTCGTCCCCAAGCTGGTGGGCAAGAACATGGTGGTGGCCGAGAAGAACGCCGTCCAGGACGGCTTTCAGGTCAAGATGGGCGAGGGCCTGTACGACGAGAAGGTCGCCGAGGGCCACGTCCTCAGCACCGACCCGGCCGAGGGGTCCGAGGTGGTGAGCGGCAGCACGATCACGCTGGTGCCCTCGCTCGGGCCCAAGCGCGTGGTCGTGCCCAACGTCGCGGGCATGACCGGCAACGACGCGCGTGCCGCGATCGCCGGCGCCGGGCTGACCGTGGGCTCGGTCAAGCGGCTGGCCAACACGGAGGTCGAGCGCGACAAGGTGATCCGTACCTCGCCGCAGGTGGGCGAGAAGGTGAAGGAAGGCGCGAAGATCGACGTCTTCGTGAGCGCCGGCCTGGTCATGCCCGACGTCAACGGCATGCCGAAGGACGAGGCCGCCGCCTACCTCCAGCAGCAGGGCTTCCAGGCACAGGTCCAGGAGGTGGACGACGACGCCGAGCCGTGCACGGTGATCGCGCAGACGCCCAAGGCCAAGTCGGAGGTCGACCGCGGCGCCCAGGTCATGGTGACGGTGGCGCGGTGCCAGACGGACTTCTGGGACTGGTTCAGCAGGGGCGACAACCAGGCACGGGACGATCAGCAGTTCGGTGTGGTGCCCGGGGTGATCGGCAAGGACGTCAGGGACGCCCGGGCGGAGCTGGAGGGCCTGGGGTTCAAGGTACGGATTCAGCGGCTCGGGAACCGGGGAGTGGTGCAGTTCCAGCGCCCGCTTCCCGGCAACGAACGACCGGCCGGCACCACGGTCTTCCTCTGGCACTGACGCCGTCCCGCGCGGCGCCGCCGACCCGGCTTGGGCGGATCGGCGCCCGCTGCGGACGGGACGCGGCCCGTGTGCGGGCCTGACCGCGGCGGCGGGCCGGGCGCCCGCAGGCCGGGCCACGCCCCCGCATCGCGAACGACGGGCAACTCACGCCGCGGGCGGGCGGCAGGACACGCACGCCGCGGTGCCGGGCGGGCGTACGGCACGCCGTGACTGCGGGCACCGCAAACCGCGGGCACCGCAAACCGCAGCGGCTAGGCGGGCCGGCGGAAAGGCAGGTGCCGACGGTAAGGCAGGCGCGGACCGCGATGGGGCGGGCCGGCGGTGGTGGGGCGGGACGGTGGTGGGGGCGTCAGGCCAGGTGGCCGTGGAGGCGGACTCTGGCCAGGCCGCCGTCCGGGTAGATGTCCACGCGGACATGGGTGACCGGGTCGGTGTGGGTGAGTGTGAAGCGGTGCGGGGTGTCCGGTTGGAGGCGGGTCCGGGGAAGCAGCTCCACCGTCCGAGCCCCCTCGCCTTCCCCGTCGAACCCGGTCAAAGCGACCGCCGCAGGTGCGTTGAACAGCAGGTTGGTGGTGTCGATCTCCGCCAGCCGGATCAGGCCGCGCCCCGCCAGGCGGATGACGAGCCAGTCGTTCCCCCCGTCCCTGCGCCGCGCGGTCTCCCAGCCCTCCGCCTGGTGGCGGGCCAGCCCGGGGGCGAGGGCGTTGTTGGGCGCCGAGTAGAACTCGTTGGAGCAGGTGGTGACCAGGGCGCCGTTCTGGAGGGCGGCCAGGTCGAGGCCGAGGCCCTCGTACACGGACAGATCGGGCCGGGGCTCGCCGTGCACGCGGAGGCGGGCGACGCCCCCGTCGGGGTGGATGTTCAGCCGCACATGCGTGTAGCGGCCGTCGTCGGCCACCTCGAAGTGGTGCTCGGCGTCCCCCTTGAGATCGACACTCGGGAGGATCTCCACCCACTCGGCGGCCTGCAGCTCCGCGGGTGACGGGTGGCCCTCGACCGAGGCGGCCTCGACGGAGGCGTGGGGCGGGTAGTTGCCCTTGAACCAGGCCGTGTCGATCACCACACCGCGGATCACGCCGGGCATCCCGAGCCGTACCAGCGCCCAGTCGTGGCCGGGCTCGCGGCGGCGGCGGGTCTCCCAGCCGTCGTAGACCTGCCCCTTGCTGCCGAACGTCTCCGCCTGGAAGCCGGGCCGGCCCGGCCTGATGAGGCACTCCTTCTCGGCGAACGACTCGTCGCTGGCGGCCACGACCGAGCCGCCGAACGTCCGCAGGGCGAGGTCGGGAAGGGTGGTGAAGCGGGACATCTACTGCTCTCCCAACATGTGGTGCTCGATCGGCAGGAATCGTCCGTGCGCGACGCCGTCCACCGGCCTGCCGCGCAGCCAGGTGGTCAGGACCGCGCCCTTGAGCACGCGGCCGTGGTAGGGGGTGACGGGATTCTTGTGGTGAAGGAGGGTGGCGTCCACGGGGTTGTCGGCGGCAGGGTCGAAAGCGACCAGGTCAGCATCATTGCCCGGTTTTATGCCACCTTTTCCGGAAATGTCGGCCAACGCCGCCGGGTTGGCGGACATCCAGCGCACCACGTCGCCGAGCCCGTACCCCCTGCGCGAGGCCTCCGTCCAGACGGCGGACAGCCCGAGCTGGAGGGAGGCGATGCCGCCCCAGGCGGCGGCGAAGTCGGGCACCTTCAGATCCGCCGTGGACGGCGAGTGGTCCGACACGACGCAGCTCAGCACCCCTCTGGCCAGCCCGTCCCACAGCAGGTCCCGGTTGGACTCGGACCGGATGGGCGGGCAGCACTTGTACGCGGTGACCCCCTCCGGCACCTGCTCGGCCGCCAGCGTCAGGTAGTGCGGGCAGGTCTCGGCCGTGACCGCCACGCCGCCGGCCTGTGCCGCCTCCAGCACGTCCAGGCAGTCGGCGCTGGAGACGTGCAGGATGTGCACCCGGGCGCCGGTCTCCCCGGCCAGGTCCACGACACGCTGGACGGCGCTGCGCTCCGACGCCCCCGGCCGTGATTCCAGGAATTCCGGATACGTCGGGCCGACCGGGTCCCGCAGGAGGGCCGGGTCCTCGGCGTGCACCACCATCAGGCCGCCGAACCCGGCGATCTCCGCCAGAGCCTGCCGCAGCTCGGCGGTCTCCAGCGGCGGGAACTCGTCCACGCCGGAGGGCGACATGAAGCACTTGAAGCCGTATACGCCGCGCTCGTGCAGCGGCGCAAGGTCCTTGATGTTCCCGGGCACGGCCCCGCCCCAGAACCCGACGTCCACGTGGCACTGCCCCAGCGCGGCCCGCAGCTTGGCCTCCAGAGCCGCCACGCTGATGGTGGGCGGCAGCGAGTTGAGCGGCATGTCGACGACGGTCGTGACGCCGCCCGCGGCCGCCGCCCTGGTCGCCGACGCGAAGCCCTCCCAGTGCGTCCGCCCGGGCTCGTTGACGTGGACGTGCGTGTCGACCAGCCCGGGGAGCAACGCGAGGTCGCGCAGGTCGATGTCCTCGGCGGCGTCGAGCGGCGCCGCGTAGTCGTACAGGCCGGTGATCTTCTCTCCCTGGACGGCCACCGCGGTCGCCCGCTCCCCTTCCGGCGTGACGGTCCGTCGGGATCGGACCACGAGGTCCAGCTGGGTCATCTACTTCCCTTCGAGGTGGTCGGCGGCGATCCTGGCGGCGAGGCGTTCCAGCAGCGGCCCGGCCTCCGCCATGCAACGGTCCGGGTCGGCCTCCAGATCCGTGAGCGCGTACGCGGCCTCGATGCCGGCGACCTGCAGTTCCTCGTCCGTGAGCGTACGCCGCCCGCAGACGGCGATCACGGGCACCCCGGCCTTGGCCGCCGCCTGCGCCACGCCGATCGGCGCCTTGCCGCGCAGCGACTGCTCGTCCAGCGAGCCCTCGCCGGTGATGACCAGCCGCGCGCCCTCGACCTGCGCCCCGAACCCGAGCAGCCCGAGCAGGTAGTCGATGCCGGGCCGGATGTCGGCGTGCAGGAACGCCAGCGCCGCGAACCCGACCCCGCCGGCCGCGCCCACCCCCGGGGCCCCGGCGACGCCCATGGGCCGGGGCATGTCGTCATGTTCGTGTTCATGGTCGCGCCCGCTTCGCTCCTCGTTGGCTCGTCCCTCGCTCTCTCGTCGCGAGCTCCTGCGCTCCGGCGCCCCCAGCAGCCCGTGCGTCTGCGTCGCCACCGCCGCCAGCCGCGACAGCGCCGCCTCCAGCGTCGTGACGTCCTCGGCGGTGGCGCCCTTCTGGGGGCCGTAGACGGCGGCGGCGCCGTGCGGGCCGAGCAACGGGTTGTCCACGTCGCTCGCCACCACGAACTCCACCCCGGAAATATCCATAAATCCAGACATGTCGATGCTGTCCAGCGTCCGCAACGCGGCCCCTCCCCGAGGAAGGTCATGGCCGCCGGCGTCCAGCAACCGCGCGCCCAGCGCCTGCGCCATCCCCGCGCCCCCATCGGTGCACGCACTGCCGCCCAGCCCCAGCACCACCCGGCCGGCACCGCGCCGCACGGCGTCGGCGACGAGCTCCCCCGTCCCGTAGCTGGTCGCGGTCAGCGGCTCACGATCGCCCGGCAGCCGGCGCAGCCCGGACGCCTCGGCCAGCTCGACCACGGCCGTGGCGTCGGCGGCGTGCCAGGCGTACGAGGCGGGGATCCGCTCACCCGTCGGCCCGGTGACCTCGATCGTGATCCGCTCGAAGCCGCACGCCACGGCCGCGTCGACGGTGCCGTCGCCGCCGTCGGCCACCGGCAGCTCCACTGTGGGCACGCCGAGCCCCGCCGACACCCGCCCGGCCACCTCGGCCGCCGTCAGCGACCCCTTGAACTTGTCAGGGGCCACCAGAACATGCTGAACCACTACGAACTCCCACACGATGATGAACAATGGCCGGACACGCCTTCCTGCCCGGTGCGAGCGGGCAGGAAGGCGTGACCCATCATCACACGCGCGAACGGCGTGCCCGCCGCGCCGCCCACCAGCACCGCCACCGTGCCCGGGGACCCCTTCGGCAGCCGGTGGACGGCCAGGACGAGCAGGACGGCGGTGGTCATGGATCATCTCCCACGAGTCCCCTCCAGTGAACGACGCGGCGGCGTGGATGCCTATGCACGTGCCCATCAACCGCCGCCGGTCCAGACCGTCGCCGGGTGTGTGATCCTCCAACTACGCTCGCTCCGACGAAGGGAGCGTTTGTGCGGATTTCGACGCTACAGAGGCAGGCGCGGCTCGCCGTGAGGCACCGGCTCGCGGCCAAGGCCGCCACCCCGGAGGAGGCCGCGGCGTCGATGGTGGCGCTGCACGGCACCGATCCGGCGACGGTGTTCCTGTCGGCGGGCGCGCGCCTGGCCGCCCCCGGCCCGGAGCCGGTCGAGCGGGCGCTGTACACCGACCGCACGCTGGTGCGGATGACCGGGATGCGGCGGACGGTGTTCGTGGTGCCGGCGGAGCTGGTGCCGGTCGTCCACTGCTCCTCGACGCTGGCGATCGCCCGCAAGGAGCGCAAGTCGCTGCTGAAGGTGTTCGGCGAGGGCGGCTGGGACGAGGCCAGGTTCGCCGACGTCGAGGCGTCGGTGCTGCGGGTTCTGGCCGAGGTGGGCGAGGCGACGGCGGCGGAGCTGGGCGCGCTGGAGCCGCGGCTGCGCGAGCAGGTAAAGGTGGCGGTGGGCAAGCCGTACGAGGGGACGGTGAGCGTCGGGTCGCGGCTGCTGTCGCTGATGGCGATGGACGGCGCCCTGGTACGGTGCGGCCGCTCCTCCGGCACGTGGATCAGCGGCCACCACCGCTGGGGCCTAGGGCCGGAGCTCGCCGGGCTGCCGGTGCCGGACGCGCAGGCGGAGTTGGTGAGGCGGTGGCTGGCGGCGTTCGGTCCGGGCACGGAGGCCGACGTGAAGTGGTGGACCGGCTGGACGCTGGGGGACGTGCGCCGAGCCCTGACCGCGGCCGGCGCGGCAGCGGTCGAGCTGGACGAGGGCGTCGGGTACGTGCTGCCGGACGACCTGGAGGAGGTCGCCGAGCCGGAGCCGTGGGCGGCGCTGCTGCCCGCGCTCGATCCGACGCCGATGGGCTGGCAGGCCCGCGACTGGTACCTGCCGCCCGAGCACCGTGCCGAGCTGTTCGACCGCAGCGGCAACGTGGGGCCGACCGTGTGGTGGGACGGCCGCGTGGTGGGCGGCTGGGCGCAGCGGGCGGACGGCGAGGTCGTGTGGCGGCTGCTGGCCGACGTGGGCGCGGAGGCCGCCGCCGCGGTCGAGAGCGAGGCTGCCGGGCTGGCCGCCTGGCTCGGCGGGATCAAGGTCACTCCGCGCTTCCGCACCCCGCTGGAACGGGAGCTGTCCGCGCTCTAGAGACGTGTTCGAGGCCCGCCCTGCGGCGTTCCGTCAGGAAACCGTCCGGATGAACTCCTCCAGCGAGTAACGCCCGTCCTGGTCGGAGTCGGCGGCCTGGCTCATCGCGCCCAGGGCCTCGGCCGGGAGGTCGGGGAAGTGCTTCTTCAGCTCGCTCTCGCTGATGTAGCCGTCGCCGTCGGTGTCGATCGACGCGAAGGTGCTCTTCAGCTGCGCCAGCCGCTCGGCTGAGATTTCCGCCGCCACGGGACCGCCTTTCGTTATCCGGACATCCATACCTTAACGGGCACGCCATTATGGCCTCATGGACGCGAACCGTGTATACCGGCGCACCGAGCCCGGCCAGGAGGACGACGGCCTGGCCGGGTACGTGCACCGCATGGCTGTCCGCCGCCCCTCAGCCCCGGTGGACCTCCTTGGCGGCGGTGACTCCGCGTTGCTCCGCCAGCCGTAGCAACCGCCGCCCGGCCTCGGCGCCGGCCCGCCCGACGGCGTCCTGGGAGACGGTCTTCAGCTCGCCGTCCTCGACCAGGGTCCGCCCGCCGACCAGCACCCGGGCCAGTGGCAGCGCGGGCCCGAAGACGAGCGCGCAGACGGGGTCGGCGACGGCGGAGGTGAACGGCCCGTCGATCCGCCACAGGGCGATGTCGGCGAGCTTGCCGGCCTCCAGCGACCCCAGGTCGCCCGCGCGGCCGAGGTTGCGTGCCCCGCCGAGCGTGGCGAGTTCCAGGGCCTGCCGGGCGGTGAGCGCGGCGGGGCCGTACCGGGCGCGCTGGAACAGCAGGGCCTGCCGCATCTCGCCGGCCAGAGGCGTCAGCTCGGAGGAGGCCGCGCCGTCCACGCCGAGCCCGACGTTCGCGCCGCGGCGCAGCATCTCGGACACGCGGGCGATACCGGCGCCGAGCCGCCCGTTGGAGGACGGGCAGTGCGCGGAGCCGGTGCCGGTCGCGGCGAGCTTGCCGATGTCGGCGTCGCTGAGGTGCACGGCGTGCGCGAACCACACGTCCGGCCCGAGCCAGCCCAGCTTCTCCATGTAGTCCACCGGCCGCAGCCCGAACTGCGCCAGGCAGTGCTCGTCCTCGTCGAGCGTCTCGGCGAGATGCGTGTGCAGGCGTACGCCCTTGGCCCTGGCCAGCGCGGCGGACTCGGTCATCAGCTCGGCGCTGGACGAGAACGGCGAGCACGGCGCGACGACCACCCGCAGCATCGAGGAGGACGACGGGTCGTGGTAGACGTCCACGGCCTCGGCCGTGGCGGCGAGGATGTCGTCGAGCTCCTCCACCACGGCGTCAGGCGGCAGCCCGCCGTGCGACTCACCCCTGTCCATGGAGCCGCGCGCCGGATGGAACCGGACGCCCACCTCCCGTGCGGCCTCGATCCCGGCCGCGAACAGGTCTCCCCTGCCCTTGGGGAAGATGTAGTGGTGGTCGCTGGTGGTGGTGCAGCCCGACAGCGCCAGCCAGCCGAGACCGGCCGCGGCGGCGCCCTTGACGACCTCGGCGTCCATGGCGGCCCACACCTTGTAGAGCGCGACCAGCCACTCGAACAGCGTCGCGTCCTGGGCGAGCCCCTGCGAGGCCCACTGGTACAGGTGGTGGTGGGTGTTGACGAGGCCGGGGGTGGCCAGGCATCCGGTGCCGTCGACGCGTTCCGCGTCCGGGACGCCGGGGGCGGGTCCGGCGCCCAGGCCGGCGATCCGATCCCCCTCGATCCTGATGTATCCGGACTCGATCTCCGGGCCGACGACCGGGGCGATGTGGACGTTCTCGATCAGCAGCGTCATCCGGCCGCCGCCTTCCGCGCCGCGGCCAGCCGTACCGCGTCGAGGATCTTCTCGTACCCCGTGCACCGGCACAGGTTGCCCGCCAGCGCCTCGCGGATCTCGGCGTCGGAGGGCCGCTCGACCCGTTCGAGCAGGTCATGTGCCTGTACGAGCAGCCCCGGCGTGCAGAAGCCGCACTGCACGGCCCCGCACTCCACGAACGCCTCCTGCACCGTCGAGAGCCTGTCCCCCTCGGCCAGGCCCTCGACGGTGCGGACCCGCCGGCCCTCGGCCTGCCCGGCGGCGACCAGGCAGGAGCAGACCGGGACGCCGTCCAGGTACACCGTGCAGGAGCCGCATTCGCCCTGCTCGCAGGCGTTCTTGGAGCCGGGCAGGCCGAGGCGCTCGCGCAGGACGTACAGGAGGCTCTCGCCCTCCCACACGTCGTCAGTGGTCTCCTCGCGGCCGTTGACGGTGAAGGTCACGCGCATCAGGCGGCCCTCCTTCCGAGGTAGTCGTTCCAGGCCCAGGTGAGCGTGCGGCGGGCCATCACGTCGATGGCGTGCACGCGGTACCCGGCGGTGCCGCGCACGTCGTCGATGGGCGCGGCGGCGGCCGCGCACAGCCGCCCGAACCGCTTGACCAGCGCGGGGTCGAGCGCGGGCGAGCCCCAGTCGAGCTCCCCGGCGAGGAATTCCTCGGCCTCCTCCGCCCGGCGCGGGGTCGGCGCCGCCGACCCGATCCCGGTGCCGACGCGCCGCTCGTCCGGGTGCAGCGCGACGGCGAACGAGCACACCGCGATCACCATGGCGTTGCGGGTGCCGACCTTGGAGAAGTACTGGGGCCCGGTCGCGGGCCTGACGCGCACGGCCCTGATGAGCTCGTCCGGCTCCAGCGCGCTGCGCTTGACCCCGAGGTAGAACTCGGCCGCCGGGATCATCCTGACGCCCCGGTCCCGCGACTCCACCTCGATCACCGCGTCGGCCGCCAGCAGCGGCGGGTGGCTGTCGCCGGCGGGCGAGGCCGCGCCGAGGTTCCCGCCGACGGACCCGCGGTTGCGGATCTGCGGCGACCCGACCGTGCGCGACGCCTGCGCCAGCCCGGGCAGCGGCCCGCCGAGCTCCTCGATGATCGTCGTGTACGGCACCCCGGCCCCGACCCGGCACATTCCGTCTGCCAGGTCCCACTCCCGCAGCTCGGCCACCTGGTTGAGATCCAGCAGCGCGGGCGGCCTGCGCACGTCGAAGTTGATCTCGACCATGACGTCGGTGCCACCCTGGATGGGCACCGCCTCCGGCTGGTCCGCCTTGGCGGCCAGCGCCTCTGCCCACGTCGTGGGCCGCAAGAAGTCCATCGTCCTACTCCCAGGCGAATCCGGCGTCGGGTGCGTCCTCACGCAGCACACTGCCCTCGATCAGGCCGTAAGGGCGGTCGGCGGCGTAGTAGACCTCGTTGTCGTTGTCCAGCCCGAACGGCGACAGGTCGACGAGGAAGTGGTGCCTGTTCGGCAGGGCGAGCCTGATCTCGCAGATCTCGCCGCAGGTGGTGAGCGCGCGCTCGCCCATGGCGTACAGGGTCTGCTGGAGCGACAGGCTGTGCGTGTCCGCGAACGCCTCCAGCAGGCAGCGGCGCGCCTCCTCGTACGACTTGCCGTACGAGGAGGTCTCGCCGGTGTGCCGCCACCGGGCCGTGACGGCGGTGGCGAGGACGCGGTCGGTGGCGGGCGGGAGGGTCGTGTACGGATCGACGATGTAGCCGTGGAACTCCGACCCGGTCGAGTTCAGCACCACCAGATCCGTAAGCCCCGACACCACCGTGCTGCGCCCGTCCCTGTCGTGGTGGACGACGCAGGTGCGCACCTCGCCGCCGTCGCGCACGAACGAGTGGGGCCCGCCGCGGTTCCAGGCGTACTCCTCGATCTCCACCCTGGCGTGGTGGATCGTCGGCTGCGACTCGACGAAGTGCCTGGCCAGCAGCAGCGCGAACGCCTCGATCTGGCCGACGCCGTGCTCCTTGGCCAAGGCGTACGCGGTGTTCTTCTGCGTGTCGGTCGGCAGGACGGTGGCGTTGTCGCCGGTCAGGTGCACGGCCTCCATGTCGCCGGAGAGCGAGGTGCTGACGTTGATGTCCTTGATGTGGTGGACTGGGCCGTCCCTGACGACGTGGACGAGCCTGGTCTCCGCCTTGCCGTAGCGGTTGGGGCCGAGCTTGACGGACATCTAGCTCCCTCGGTAGGTGGAGTAGGCGTACGGGCTGAGCAGCAGCGGCACGTGGTGGTGCCGCTCGGGGTCGGTCACGGTGAAGGCGATGACGACCTCGGGGTAGAAGGTCTCCGGCAGGTACGCCCCGGTGTCGAAGACCACGCGGCGGACCCCGCCCCCTCCGGTGTCCCACCTCTTGATGCGCCCGTCCTCGTCGGTACGCCCTTCGGCCAGGACCTGCCCGTCGTCCCGCTCCAGCCGTACCCGGACGCCGGCGGCCGGCCGCCCGGTGACCGCGTCCAGCACATGTGTCGAGAAACTCACCGCTCTCCCCCCAGCAGTTTCACCAGCCGCAACCGAGTGATCTTCGCCAGCTCGTCGCGCACGACCGCCCGCTCGCCCTCCTCGTCGTTCCCCAGCCGTTCGCGCAGCCTGGCGAGCAGCCGCGCCCCGCTCAGCCCGGTCGCGCACACGAGATACACGTGCCCGAACCGCGTCTCGTACGCCCGGTTCCCCTCGGCGAGCGCCTCCCGCACCTCGTCCTCGACCCCGGACTGCTCCTGCCGCGACCAGGCCGCCTCCCGGCTTCCGCCTCCCGCCCGCTCCCCGATCCTCGGATGCGCGGCCAGCGCCTCCAGCACATCGCCCCACTCCAGCCCCTTGACGGCCGCCTCCGCCGCCGCGAGAAGCTCGTCGAGATCGCGGTACGGCCGCCGCTCCGCCACGCCCCCCGCGAAGGCCCTGGAGGCGCAGCAGGCGATCAGCTCCTTCCGCGCCTCGTCCGGCGGGCGGGAGTTGAAAGCGTCGAGTGCGGTCAGCGTGTGGGCCATGTCAGAAGTACACACATGCGCTTCGTGCCCGGTCCATCCGCGAGAACTCCGAAGTGCCGTGCCCGATGGCCAGGACTTTTCGTGTCATGCTCCAAACGCCGCGCGGTGCGTGACACGGCGGGAGTGTCGGTCGGCGGGCCTAGACTTGGGGCCATCATGAGCCCAACATCCCTGATCGGCGGACACGTTTCCGTGACGGGCGGCCTGGCGACGGGCGGCCTGGCGTACATGGCCGAGATCGGCGCCGAGATGATCCAGGTGTTCGTCACCAACCCGCGCGGCTGGGCGCTCACCGAAGGCAAGCCCGACCAGGACGCCAAGCTGGCCGAGTCGGGAGTCGACACGTTCATCCACGTGCCCTATCTGGTCAACTTCGGCTCGCCCAGCCCGGAGACGCTCGCCAACTCCATCGCGATCGTCCGCCACACGCTGCGGCGGGGTGTGGACACCGGCGCCAAGGGGGTGGTGGTGCACACCGGGTCGGCGGTGACGCAGTCGCGCGACGACGCGCTGCGCCAGTTGCGGGAAAACCTGCTGCCGCTGCTGGACGAGATCCCCGACGGCGGGCCCGACCTGCTGCTGGAGCCGATGGCGGGGCAGGGCGCCATGCTGTGCGCCACCGTCCAGGACCTCGAGCCCTACCTGGAGACGCTGGACTGGCATCCGCGGGCCGGTGTGTGCCTCGACACCTGCCACGCCTTCGCGGCCGGCCACGACCTCGCCGCGGAGGGCGGGGTGGCGGAGACGTTCGACGCGCTGCACCGGATCGCGCCGGGGCGGCTCAAGCTGATCCACGCCAACGATTCGAAGGACGCGTGCGGGTCCAAGAAGGACCGGCACGAGAACATCGGGGCCGGGTTCATCGGCGCCCAGGCGTTCGCCGGCATGATGCGGCATCCGGCGGTGGCGGGCGTCCCGATCTGCATCGAGACACCGGGCAAGGCGCCCAAGAACGCCGAGGACATCGCCCTGCTGAAGAAGCTCCGCGACAACGGCTGAGCGGCCCTTCCCCGCCGGGCCGCAGCACCCGGGATCCCGGCCTGCCGCCGCATGCTCGCAGCCGGCGCCCGCCCGCGTCGCGGGGTTCCGAAAGCGCGTGAGGTGCCGGGGCATGGCCCTTCCCTTGGGGCGTCCGGGTGGCGGGCAGCCGGGTGAGCGGCGAACCAGAATAAAACCCTTACCGAGGCAGAAACCGCGATAGGGGCGCCCGCTCGCGCGATCCGACCGCCCCCGAAGGCCGGATCGCGGGGCCGGTGTCCGGCCTCAGCGG
Source organism: Nonomuraea sp. NPDC049480 (assembly GCF_044465905.1). Classification (NCBI taxonomy): domain Bacteria; kingdom Bacillati; phylum Actinomycetota; class Actinomycetes; order Streptosporangiales; family Streptosporangiaceae; genus Nonomuraea; species Nonomuraea sp. NPDC049480. The sequence continues at coordinate 404,881 of NZ_JBITMD010000005.1, read as the reverse complement.
GCGCCCCCTCACGAACCGGCGTGGCGGGCCCTACCCCCCGGTCAAGGGCCCGACCGCCGCGGCGACCTGGGTGGTCACCGGTGAAGCCGGCGCACCAGACTTGCAATGAGCCCCCCGGCTCGTCCCTCCGATGCGCCGGAGTGGCTATCCGATGCCGAAACACTACGGTTGCGATCTTGTGGGCGAAACCCCGTTTAAGGTCAGCTCGTTGAACGGTCCGTAGCCATCGCTGTACGGAGAGTACTGTCACGACGAGCGGTCTTCTGGGGCCGACGAGCGGTAGGTTGGGGGGCTCGCGAGAGGCTCGGGCAGATGCATCTTGGCCATCATCCGCCCCACCCCACGCGGCACCCGACCCGGCGTGACCAGGGAAGTCATAACCATCGCGGCAAAGGCGACCGGCACCGCGAGCGCTGCGGGATGGGAAGTGAGCGCCCCCATTTTCACGCCCGCCTGATCGGCGATCACAAGCGCCGTCGTCACGCCCCCTCCCACCGCGAACCCCGCCGCCACGCCCGCATCCGTCAGCCGCCGCCACCAGATCCCGAGCACCAGCAGCGGGCAGAACGTGGCCGCCGACAGGCTGAAGGCGAGCAGGACGAGCGGCACCGAGGCACACGGCCCGGTGACCGCGGTCACCGGGAGCGCGATGAGCAGCACCAGGACCACGGCCACGCGGAAGGACGCCACGCCGCCACGCCTCAGGCACGACGACACCGCACCCCCGACCGCCACCAGGACGCCCCCGGCCGTCGCCAGCAAAGCCGCGAACGCGCCCGCCGCCAGCAACCCGGTCAGCACCTCCCCTACGGTCCCAGGAAGCATCCTGGCGGGCAGCAGCAGCACGATCTCATCCGTCGCGGCGCCGGAGGCGTGCGCGCGCCCCAGAACCCCGTACAGCGGCGGCACGACGCAGAACACCGCCAGCATCACCTGAGTGGCCACGATCGACCGCCTGGCCCCGTTCCCGTCCCGGTTGGTGTAGACGCGGACGATCACCTGCGGCAGCCCCATGGTCCCCAGCGCGCACGTCAGCAGCACGGTCAGCACCCCGGGCAGCGAGGTGTCGCCCGCGCCCGCCAGCTCAGGAGCCCCGGCCCGGTACGCGCCCTCGAACCAGATGACCGGCCGCGTGCCGGACATCCACCAGCAGACCGCCCCGACCCCGAGGAAGACGGCCAGCTTGAGCCAGAACTGCGAGGCCTGCACGCTCGTCACGCTCCCCAGCCCGCCCGCGAACGCCACGATCAGCGCCGCCCCCGCGACGGCCGTCCAGCCCAGCCAGGGCGGCAGCCCGGTCAGGAGCCGTACCACGACGCCGGCCGCGTGGAACTGCGCGACCATGAGCGTGAGCCCGACGAGGAGGACGAAGCAGGTGGTGAAGCGGCGCAGCACCGCGGATCTGAGCCGCCATTCGGCGAAGTCGGGCAGCGTGTACGTGCCCGAGCGGCGCAGCGGCGCCACGACGAGGGCGAGGAAGACGACGAAACCGGCCGCGGCGCCCGCCGGGTACCACACCATCGGGCCGCCGCGGGTGGCGATGAGGCCGGCGATGCCCAGGCAGGACGCGGCCGAGGTGAACTCTGAGGTGATCGCGGCACCGTTCCACCAGGGAGGGACCATCCTGGCGGCCACGTGGAAGTCGGCGGCGCCGCGGCTGCGACGTGGCCGCGCGGCGCCCACCATGACGCCCAGGACCAGCACGAAGGCGATCCCGGTCAGCACCGCGACGGTCATATCGCCGACCGCCTCAGCCCAGCACCGGCAGCGCCACGGTCATCGCCCCCGCACGCGCCCCGACCGGCCCGCCGCCCACGGCAGGCGTCTCCCCCGCACGTGCCCTGACCGGCCCGCCCACGGCAGGCGTCTCCCTCGCACGTGCCCTGACCGGCTTCCGCCCCGTGGCGCTCTCACCGCTCCAGCCGTTCGGCTCGGCGCAGCTGGAATACGGCCAGGCCCACCCAGGCGCCGTGCAGGGCCAGCGACAGCGCCACCCAGGCCCCCGGCTCGGGCAGCCACAGGGCGGCGACCGGGGCCGCCACGAGCAGCGCGGCGACCGCCCCCACGGTCAGAAGGGCCTGCCGTAACTGCCGCCCCACGATCGCCGGCGCACCGGGCCCGCACTCCCCGGTGGCGTACCGGTCCCGGGCATGCCCGAGCGCGACCGGTTCTCGGGAGACGACCACGCGGCGCTGGGTCACCGGACGCCTCCGATGTGAGCGGTGGCGACGCGCGGGATGCCCCCGGCCCGAGCGGTGGCCGGGCACCGGACGCCTCCGGCGCCGGGGGCGGTCACGAGATCACTCCCCGGTGCTGGCGGACGAGCTGCTCGCGCACCTGCCGGCTGTGCCGCCTGCTGACCTGGAGCGTCTCGGTGCCGACCGTGAGCGTCACCCGCCCGCCCTCGAACCTGAGCTCGCTCACGTGCCGCGCCGAGACCAGCGTGCTTCGGTGGATGCGCAGGAACCCGGCCTCCGACCAGCGTCGTTCCAGCGCGGCCAGCGACATGCGCACGAGGTAGCTGCCGTCCACGGTGTGCAGGCGCACGTAGTCGCCCTTGGCCTCGGCGAACCAGACGGCCTGCTGCGGCACGAATCTGGTGCGCCCGCCCAGCTCGACCGGGATCACGTCGTCCTGGCCCGGCTCGGGCGCGGGGCAGGTGGCGGCCTCCAGCCTGCGCACGGCCTCCGACAGGCGCTCGGCCCTGACCGGCTTGAGCAGGTAGTCGACCGCCTCCAGCTCGAACGCCTGCACCGCGCACTCCTCGTGCGCCGTGACGAACACCAGCCGGGGCGGGCTGGGGAAGCCGCCGACCAGCCGGGCGAGGTCGAGGCCGTCGAGCCCGGGCATGCGGATGTCGAGGAACACCCCGTCGAGCCGCTCGCCCCCGCCGATCATCTGGACCATGTCCTGCAGCGCCGTGACGCCGTCGGCCGCGGTCGTGACGTGCTCGATCCTTTCGTCCTGGCGCAGCAGATAGGCGAGCTCCTCCAGAGCAGGCACCTCGTCGTCGACGGCCAGAACTCTCAGCATGCCCCTACGCTGCCGCATGATAGGCCATGTCCACAAGCTCTGAGTAATGAAATGACTACAATGAGCTGAGTTGTGTCTTGGGTACCCGCAGCCGCACCTTGGTGCCCGCGCCCAGCGCCGTCTCCACGACGAGCCCGTAGCCGTCGCCGTAGATCTGGCGCATCCGCAGGTCCACGTTCGCCAGGCCGATGCCGCTGCCCTCGCGGGCGGGATCCTCGTCGAGCATGCGCCGGGCGCACTCGGGGTCCATCCCGGCGCCGTCGTCCTCGACCGTGATGTGCGCCTCCGGGCCGGCGTCGCGCACCACGACCCGCACCTCGCCGGTGCCGCCGCGGCCGCGTATGCCGTGCTTGATGGCGTTCTCGACCAGCGGCTGCAGGCACAGGAACGGCACCGGCACGGGCAGCACCTCGGGCGCCACCTGCATGCTGAAGCGCAGCTTGTCGCCGAAGCGGGCGCGCTCCAGCAGCAGGTAGCGGTCGACGCAGGTCAGCTCGTCGGCCAGGGTGGTGAAGTCGTGCGCCCTGCGCAGCGCGTACCGGGAGAAGTCGGCGAAGTCGAGCAGCAGCTCGCGGGCGCGCTTGGGGTTGGTGCGGACGAAGGAGGCGATCGTCGTCAGCGCGTTGTAGACGAAGTGCGGCGAGATCTGGGCGCGCAGCGCGCGCATCTCGGCCTCCAGCGCGCGCCGCCGCGAGGCGTCCAGCTCGGCCAGCTCCAGCTGGCCCGACACCCAGGAGGCGACCTCGGTCACGGTACGCACGAGCGCGGCGCTGATCTGGTCGTCGAACGCCGCCAGCACCCCCACGACCGTGCCGTCCACGGTCAGCGGCACCACCACGGCCCCGTGCGGCTCCCCCGCGAACACCTGCGCCCGCCCCGCGGACAGCGCGGCCCTGGCGTAGGTGAGCACGTCGTCGGTGCACGGCCCGTCCCAGGCCAGCGCGGCCTCGGTGGAGGTGATCGCGACGGCGTGGGTGCCGAGCAGCGCGCGCAGGTGGCGTACGGCCTTGCGCGCGGAGTCGCGGTTGAGCCCCGCGCGCAGGGCCGGGGCGGCCATCGCGGCGATGTGCAGCGCGGTGTACGTCGCCTCGTCCTTGCACCGGCCCTCAGGCAGCGCGTGGCCGCGCCACCGCACCCGGGCGAGGAGGTGGCCGGCGACGAAGGCCAGGCAGGACAGCGCCACGCACGCGGTGGTCAGCACGTGGGCAACCGTAGCCAACAACTGAGCGTGACGGAAGGAGAACGCAGAGTGAAATCACGCGGGGATCACGGAGGTCCCTCGCCGGGTTCTTCCTGGTAGGAGTAGCGCTGCTCGTGCCACGGGTCGGCGATGTTGTGGTAGCCGCGCTCCTCCCAGAAGCCCCGGCGATCTTCGAGGAGGTATTCGATGCCGCGCACCCACTTGACGCTCTTCCACGCGTACAGGTGCGGCACCACGATCCGCAGCGGGTAGCCCCGGTCGGGGCTGAGCGGCTTCTCGTCCAGCTCCATGGCGAACAACGTGTCGGGCGCCGCGAAGTCCGACATGCGCAGGTTGGCGCTGTAGCCGTACTCGGCCCAGATCATCACGTGCCGCACGCCCGGGTCGGGCGGGGCGGCCGCCATGATCGTCGCCGGGGCGACCCCGCGCCACTCGTTGGCCATGAGCGAGAACTTGGTGACGCAGTGGAAGTCCGCGACGCGCGTCGTGCGGGGCAGGGACTCGAACTCGCTCCAGCCGAAGCGGTGCTCCTCGCCCGACGCGGTGGCGCCGAAGACGCGGAAGTCCCAGCTCTCCGGCTTGAACTGCGGCACCCTGCCGTAGTGGATCACGGGTCGGCCGCGCGGGACGTACTGGCCTGGAGGCAGGCGCGACTCCTCCACGATCACTCCCCTCACCGGTCTCGCGTCTTGGGCCATCCTGCCACCGGATGGTTCGCGGCTCGCGCCCGGGTGCCGTGCGCTACGATTACGGCCTATGCGCACCGCGTTCCTGTTTTGGTATGGCGACGGACCCGAGTCCGTTCGCCATCTGACGCTGCGCTAGCAGACAGGCGAACGAAGGCCCCGGGTCCGACAGGACCCGGGGCCTTCTGTGTTTCCGAGGAGGATTTGAGATGGTGATCGTGATGGGGCCGGAGGCCACGTCCGAGGATCTCGCGTCGATCGTGGCGGTCGCCCAGGCGGCCGGGGTCGAGGCGTTCGTGAGCAAGGGCGTACGACGGACGATCGTCGGCCTGGTCGGCGACGTGACTCAGCTCGACGAGGCCGGGCTTCGCGGCATGGGGGGCGTGCGCGACGTCATGCGCGTGTCCACGCCGTACAAACTGGTCAGCCGGGAGAACCATCCGGAACGCTCCACGATCCACGTGGGCGGCGTGCCGATCGGTCCCGACACTGTGACGTTGATCGCGGGGCCGTGCGCCGTCGAGACGCACCAGCAGACCCTGGAAGCGGCCAGGATGGCGCAGGCGGCAGGGGCGACGCTGCTGCGCGGCGGCGCGTTCAAGCCGCGCAGCTCGCCGTACGCCTTCCAGGGGCTGGGCGAGAAGGGGCTGCGCATCCTGGCGGACGTGCGCGAGGAGACGGGCCTGCCGATCGTGACGGAGGTGGTGGACGCCCACGACGTGGAGCTGGTGGCCTCGTACGCGGACATGCTGCAGGTCGGCACCCGCAACATGCAGAACTTCGCACTGCTGCAGGCGGTCGGCGCGGCCGGCAGGCCGGTCATGCTCAAGCGGGGCATGAGCGCCACGATCGAGGAGTGGCTCATGGCCGCCGAGTACGTCGCCCAGCGCGGCAATCTGGACATCGTCCTGTGCGAGCGGGGCATCAGGACGTTCGAGAAGGCGACCCGCAACACGCTCGACGTCTCGGCCGTGCCGGTGGCGCAGCGCCTGTCGCACCTGCCGGTGATCGTGGACCCGTCCCACTCGGGCGGCCGGCGCGACCTGGTGCTGCCGCTGACCCGGGCCGCCATCGCGGTGGGCGCGGACGGTGTGATCATCGATGTGCACCCGCAGCCGGAGCAGGCGCTCTGCGACGGGCCCCAGGCCCTCGTCGACACCGACCTGGGCGAGCTGGCCCAGGTCATGACGGACTTCCCGCCGCTGCTCGGCAAGTCCGCCGCCGCCACGGTCGCCGCCTGACCCTCTTGCCAGGAGTGATGGGGTACGACCGGCCGCGCCACCAGCCCGCCGGTCGTACTCAGCGGTAACTTGAGTACTTCATCCCATACGCCGCCCGGGATCCGGGCGCGACGATGGCCGCATGACGAAACCCATCCAGCCCACGCAGACCACCGCGTTCTACGTCCAGGCGATCCTGTCGTTCGCCATCTCGCTGGCGTCCATGGTGATCGCCCTGGCCTACCTGCCCACCGCCGGGTGGGTCAGGGCGTTCCTGGGGCTCGGCCTGTTGTACCTGGTCACCTCGACGATCACGCTCTGCAAGGTCGTCCGCGACCGGCAGGAGCTGTCGGAGGTGACCAACCGGGTCGACCAGGCCAGGCTCGACAAGCTGCTGGCCGAGCACGACCCGTTCAAGGTCGACGCCTGACCTACAGGGTGTACTCCTGGATCGAGTCGGCGAGCTGCACGCACAGCTCCTCGGCGTCGAGCCGCTTCTCGATCTGCTTCAGGTCCTCGATCTTCGCCCGCGTCTCGGCGCGCTTGGGCGCCAGCAGCGAGCAGCAGTCCTCGTCGGGCAGCTCCGAGATCTCCAGCGTGCCGATGCGCCGGGCCTCGGCCATGATCTCGGTCTTGTCCCAGCCCACGAGCGGCCGCAGGATCGGCAGGTCCACCGCGTTGTCCTGGGCGGTGATGTTGGCCAGGGTCTGCGAGGAGACCTGACCGAGCGCGTCGCCGGTGATCAGCGCGGAGGACTTGATGCGGTGGGCGACCTCCTCGGCCGTCTTGAGCATCAGCCGCCGCTGCGAGATCACCGCCAGCCGGTCCTGGCCGGAGGTGCGGATCGACTGCTGCGCCTTGCCGAACGGCACCACCCACAGCCGCGACTTGCCCTGGAACCTGTCGAGCTTCCTGACCAGCGCGTACGCCTTGTAAATCGACTCGGACGTGGTGAACGGGATGCCGGAGAAGTGCAGGAAGTCGACGTGCAGCCCGCGCCGCATCATGCGGTACGCCGCCACCGGCGAGTCGATGCCGCCCGACATGAGCACCAGCGCCCGGCCGCTGGTGCCGACCGGCAGGCCGCCCTGGCCGGGGATGCCGCCGGTGAAGACGAACACCTCGTCCCTGTCGACCTCGATGTAGACGGTCAGCTCGGGGTTCTTCAGGTCGACCGGCAGGCCGTACTCGTCGTTGATCGCGCCGCCGACGAGCCGGTCGAGCTCGTTGGAGCGCAGCGGGAAGCGCTTGTCACGGCGGCGCGAGCGGACCGCGAAGCGGGCGCCGCGCTTGACCTCCTCGCTCTCGCCGACCAGCTCCAGGCCGGCCTTGAGCACGGCGTCGGGGTCCTTGGCGACCCGCCAGGCCCGGTGGATCCAGACCAGCCCCGGCACGTCCGCGACCCGCTGGGCCACGGCCTCGGCCTGCTCGACGGTGGCGCCCTGGGGCAGGAGGATCGCGATGACGCCGTGGCGCCTGCGCACGTCGACCTTGGTGTCGAGGCTCTGCAGCGCGTCGCGGATGTTGGCGATCAGGCGGCGTTCGAACAGCTCGCGGTTCTTGCCCTTGAGGACGATCTCGCCCAGCTTGAGCAGAACGCACGGCTCGCCCAGGGCGGACATCGTCATGGTGGAACCTCCGGGAAATCGCCCTAAGACCGACAACGGGGAAATGGCACGCCTTGTTGGCAACGCCGAGCCCCATTGAGTTTAGTCCGCGTCCAGTCCTCGCTCGATCGCATATCGCACCAGTTCCACGCGGTTGTGGAGCTGGAGCTTGCCGAGGGTGTTCTGGACGTGGTTCTGGACCGTGCGGTGGGAGAGCACCAGGCGGTCGGCGATCTGCTTGTACGACAGACCCTTGGCGACCAGCCTGAGCACCTCCGTCTCGCGTTCGGTCAGGCGCGGCCCGTCGCTCGGGACGTTCTGCGCGGCCAGCCTGCGGTATTCGCCGAGGACCAGGCCGGCGAGTCCCGGGGTGAACACGGCGTCGCCCTCGGCGGTGCGGCGTACCGCGTCGAGGAACTCCTCCCGGCTGGCCGACTTCACCAGATATCCGGACGCGCCCGCCTTGACCGCTTCCAGCACGTCGTCCTGCTCGGCGCTGGCCGACAACACCAGCACCCGGGGCGGCGGCTCGACCTCGGCCAGCCGGGCGGCCACCTCCGCACCCGCCATGTCGGGCAGGCGCAGGTCGAGCACGACAACGTCCGGCCGCACCGCGCCGGCGGCCCTGACCGCCTGCCGGCCCTCTCCCACGGTGGCCACGACGTCGTAGCCCGCCTCGGCGAGATCCCTCGCGACGCCGTCACGCCACATGGGATGGTCGTCCACCACCATGACCCGCACCATGCCGCAACTCTAAACCGCTCAGCCGTCCGCCCCGGGGGCATGAGGGCGAACGGTCGGCGCCCACGGGACCGGACCGTGGACCGCCGCGCCCACCAGGACCGAAGGGGAAAGGGCGGCACCCGCCGGGCCGCCCCGGACGACGCCGCCGACAAGCGGCGGGGGGACAGGCCAGAACAGCGTGGACCCGGCACGGGACGGGCGCAGTCCGCCGAGGCAGCCGCCACGCGGACGACCAGGCGCGGCGCAGGCGCTCCTGGGCCGGAGCAGCGCGTCGTGCACACACCCTGTCAACGGCACGAGACGACGGCACGACCGGACGGCACAGCCCGCCGGCACGACCCAGCGGCACAAGATGGTGGCACAAGATGGCGGCACAATCCGACGGCACGAGACGACGGCACGAGACGACGGCACGGCCCAGCGGCCCAGCGGCGCGACATGGCGGCGCAAGACGGCAGCGCAAGACGGGCAAGATGGCAGTGTCGTGTGGGAGGGGCGGCGCGTGGGCGCGGTGGCGGCGGTGGGTGAGCAGGGTGCAGGCCGCTCGGGCCGTGGGCGTCAGGTGGGGAGGGTGATCTCGACCTCCGTCCCTTGGCCCGGGACGCTGACGATCGAGACCTCCCCGCCCAGTTCCGTCACCCGCCCCCGGATCGACTCGGCGACCCCCAGGCGGCCATTGGCACGGGCCTCGGCGAGGCGGCCGTCCGGGATGCCGGGCCCGTCGTCCCTGACGCTGACCGTCACCGTCCCCTCCCCGGACTCCGCCAGCACCCACGCACGCGCCTGCGGCCCGCAATGCGCACGGACGTTGTCCAGGGCGGCCTTGACCGCGGCGGCGATCTCCCTGGCCATGTCGGCGGGCAGGAGCAAGGGGGTCGCCGGAGTGGAGACCGTCACCTCGGGCGAGCCGTGCCGCAGCAGGAGGGAGCGCAGGTCGATCGTGCCCCGGGGTGCGGGCCGGGCGGCGACGAGCTCGCGCAGCGCGGCCTCCTGCTCCCCCGCCAGGCGTCCCAGCTCGGCCGCCTCGCCGCCGATCTGCCGCCCGCGCCGCTGGACCAGGGCGAGAACCTGCAGGACCGAGTCGTGGATGTCGCGGGCCAGGCGGTCGCGCTCCCGCTGGGCGGCCTCCATCTCGACGGCCTCCTGCATGCGCTCCTCGGCCTGCCTGGCCAGCTGGGCCACGTGGCCGACGACGACGCCCGCGAGGAACAGCAGGACCACCCCGTTGATCACCACCGGCTCGTCGGGCGCGCGGACGAGCCACAGGTCGCCGGCCGCCACCACGGCGGCCGCAGCCGCGCCCGCGCGCCGCCCGCTGTGCACGGCCGCGGCCAGAACGGGCCCGGCCACCCATGTCGCGGGGACCGGCATGGTCCCGGCGCCGCCCTGCAGGGAGCCCTGCACGTACGGGGTGGCCAGCAGACACGCCATCGTGACCAGCAGGTCCAGGACCAGTAAAGGCCGGCGGCGCAGCGCGGGGACGGAGTAGGCGTAGGTCGAGCACGCCGTCCACAGCGCCATCACGCCGATCACCGACCAGCCCGCGACCGGCTGCTCATAGCCGCGCTGCTGTGCCATGAGCACGACCGCGTAGACCAGCGACGCCACGCGGTAGACCGCGATCGCCCGCCAGAACGGGCCCTCGATACCCATGAGGCCCTCTCATGTTTCCGACATGCAAGTTGACACGTAGTGGTGATATCTCTATAAATGGGACATCCCAGACGGCATAATCCGGTAATCCCTAACCCCCACAAGGACTCCCGCGATATGACCTCCGCTGTAAATCATTTCACCCATGGCCTGCTCACGCCGGTGCTCGCCTACGTGATGTCCTGCATGGGGTCGATGCTGGGCCTTCGGCTCACCGCCCAGGCCCACGCCTCCCGGGGGGGCGCCCGGGTGCGCTGGCTGCTCGGAGCGGCCGTGTCCATCGGCGGCACCGGCATCTGGGTCATGCACTTCATCGCCATGATGGGCTTCGACGTGGAGGGCACCCCCATCCGGTACGACGTGCCCCTCACCGTGGCCTCGGCGCTGGTGGCGATCGCGGTCGTGGGCACCGGCCTGTTCCTGGTCTCGTACGGCGGGGGCCGGTTCGCCGCGCTCCTCGGCGGCGGCCTGCTGACGGGGCTCGGTGTGGCCTCCATGCACTATCTGGGCATGTACGCGATGAACATGTCCGCCCACGTCTCCTACGACCGCGTCATCGTGGCCGCCTCCGTGGGCATCGCCGTGGTCGCCGCGACCGTGGCACTCTGGTTCACCCTCCGGGTCAAGAAACCCATCTGGATCACCGCCGCGGCCCTCGTCATGGGCGTGGCCGTATCCGGCATGCACTACACCGGCATGTACGCCATGCACGTCACCGTCGACCCCGAGCCCGGCATGATCGCGGGAGCCGACGCGCTCGACTTCCTCGTCCCGCTCATGACCGTGATCAGCCTGATCACGCTGACCATGCTGCTCATGGTGCTCCTGTCCCCGTCCGAGCAGGAATTGCACGAAGACGCCGAACTCGTGGCCAAGCTGGAATTGCGCCGGCGCACCGCCCACCAGCAGCAACAACTCGCTTACAACGCGCCACCGATTCCGGTCAGACAAGAAATGGAATCCATGCCGGTCCGCAGAAGATAGTTGCGCGCACGGCGACTCCCTGTTCATACTCCCTTATCGGTGCGTAAGGGATGGGTGGGGGATATGTCGCCGATTGACCATTTTTCGTTTGGGCTTTTAACGCCGGTTCTCGCTTACATCATGTCCAGCGTGGGCTCCATGCTGGGCTTGCTGCTGACGTCGCGCGCGCGCCTCATCGGCGGCCGCGAGGGCAAGTATTGGCTCGTCGGCGCGGCGTTCGCGATCGGCGGCACGGGCATCTGGACCATGCACTTCATCGCGATGCTCGGCTTCTCGGTGGGCGGCACGGTGATCCGCTACAACGTGCCGCTCACCGCGCTCTCCGCGCTCATCGCCGTCGTCGTCGTGGGCATGGGGCTGTTTCTCGCCTCGTACGGCGGCGAGCGCCTGGCGTTCCTGCTCGCCGGCGGCATTCTCACGGGCTGCGGCGTGGCGAGCATGCACTACCTCGGCATGGCCGCGATGAACATGTCCGGCCACGTCACCTACGACCCCGTGATGGTGTCGCTCTCGATCCTGATCGCGATCGCGGCCGCGACGGTGGCGCTCTGGTTCACGCTGCGGGTCAGCGGCGCGCTCAAGATCGGCGCGGCCGCCCTGGTCATGGGCGTGGCGGTCTGCGGCATGCACTACACGGGGATGTCCTCCATGTCGGTGCGGGTCCACGGCGACCTGGTCGTGCTGTCCGGCGCCAAGGCGATCGACTTCCTGCTGCCGCTGATCGTCGGCATCAGCGTGATCACCGTGGGCCTGCTGCTCACCGTCATCCTGTCTCCGTCGGAGAAGGAGCTGCGCAGCGAGGCGGAGTTCCGGGAGCGGCTGCGCAGACGCGACGAGGGCGCGCCGCCCGAGGTTGACCTCTTCGGCACGCCCCGGCACTAGATATCGCGGAAGGTACGGCTTGCGACGCGTAGTGGGCCGCCGACTTCTGCGGCGCAAGCCGTACCTTTGAGCGGGTTGTAGCGGAAACCCCGCTGACTCAAAGGTACGGCCGCCGCTTGCAAGCCACTTTCAACTAGCCGAAGAAGACCTCGGCCTCGGAGTAACGCCCGACCGGCACGGTCTTGAGCTCGGCCGTGGCCTCGTCGAGGCCGACGCGGACGATGTCGGTGCCGCGCAGGGCGACCATCTTGCCGTAGTCGCCCTCGTGGGCCGCGTCGATGGCCTGCAGCCCGAACCTGGTGGCCAGCACCCGGTCGTACGCCGTGGGGGTGCCACCGCGCTGGATGTGGCCGAGCACCGTGGTGCGGGCCTCCTTGCCGGTGCGCTTCTCGATCTCCTTGGCCAGCACCTCACCGATGCCGCCCAGCCGGACGTGGCCGAACGCGTCCAGTTCGCCCGCCTGCAGCTCCATCTGGCCCTCGATGGGGTGGGCGCCCTCGGCGACCACGATGATCGGCGAGTAGCGCGTGCGGAAGCGGGACTCGACGTATTCGCAGACCCGGTCGATGTCGAACGGCTTCTCGGGGATGAGGATCACGTTGGCGCCGCCCGCCATGCCCGCGTGCAGCGCGATCCAGCCGGCGTGCCGGCCCATGACCTCGCAGATGAGCGCCCGGTGGTGGGACTCGGCGGTGGTGTGGAGGCGGTCGATGGCCTCCACCGCGATGTTGACGGCAGTGTCGAAGCCGAAGGTGTAGTCGGTGCCCGACAGGTCGTTGTCGATCGTCTTGGGCACGCCCACGACGTTGACGTCGCGGTCGTAGAGCTGCTTGGCGACGCCGAGGGTGTCCTCGCCGCCGATGGCGATCAGCGCGTCCACGCCGCCGGAGGCCAGGTTCTCCTTGATCCGGTCGACGCCGCCCTCGATCTTGATGGGATTCGTCCGGGAGGAGCCCAGGATGGTCCCGCCGCGCGGGAGGATGCCGCGCACGGCCTGGATGTCGAGCGGCATCGTGTCGCCCTCCAGGGGACCGCGCCAGCCGTCGCGGAAGCCGACGAACTCGTGGCCGTAGACGCTCACCCCCTTACGGACCACTGCCCTGATCACGGCGTTGAGCCCGGGGCAGTCGCCGCCCCCTGTCAGCACACCAATACGCATGGGGTTCCTCCCGATGGGGTTCACGAACCGGAACCTTCAGTGTTAGGACCTCTGTATTCAGACTCGCATTCTGCCCGCCTCCGTGGGCAGTGGTCTAGACCAAACGCCAGGTCCGCGAACGAAACCCGCCGTAGGAGTGAAATTCGTGAGTGTGTTGGCCATTGACGCCGGGACAACAGGGGTCACTGCGCTCGTTGTCACAGAAAACGGGCAGATCGCAGCCAAGGGGTACGAGGAGTTCGCCCAGCATTTCCCCGAGCCGGGCTGGGTGGAGCACAACCCCGAGGACATCTGGCAGGCCACGCTGTCGGCCTGCGCCGCCGCCCTGCGCGCCGCCGGCGACCGGCCGTCCTGCGTGGGCATCACCAACCAGCGCGAGACCGCGGTGTTGTGGGACCGGCGCACGCTGGCCGCGCCGCGCCGGGCGATCGTCTGGCAGGACCGCCGCACGGCCGGCATCTGCGAGCGGCTGCGCTCGGCCGGGCACGAGCCACGCGTGTCCGAGCTGACCGGGCTGCGCCTCGACCCCTACTTCACGGCCACGAAGCTGACCTGGCTGGCCGAGCACGACCCGCGGGCGTGGGCGGGCGTCGAGTCCGGAAATGTGGCCGTGGGGACGGTGGATTCCTACCTGATCGCCAGGCTCACCGCGGGTGCGCGGCACGTGACCGACCCGTCCAACGCCTCGCGCACCCTCCTGTACGGCCTGCGGTCCGGCGGCTGGGAGCCCGAGCTGTGCGAGCTGTTCGGGGTGCCCGGGGAGGCGCTGCCGGAGATCGTGCCGAACCACGGGCCGCTCGGGTCCACGGACCCGTCGGCGTTCCTGGGGCTGGAGCTGCCGATCAGCGGCGTGGCGGGCGACCAGCAGGCGGCGCTGTTCGGGCAGACGTGCTTCGACGTGGGCGATGTGAAGTGCACCTACGGCACGGGCTCGTTCGTGCTGACCAACACCGGCGGCGAGATCGTCCGCTCCCAGTCGGGGCTGCTGACCACGGTGGCCTGGCAGGAGCCGTCGGGGGCGCGGACGTTCGCACTGGAGGGGTCGATCTTCGTGACCGGCGCGGCCGTGCAGTGGCTGCGCGACGGGCTCGGGCTGATCGGGACGGCGCCTGAGTCGGAGGCCGTGGCGCGCACCGTGCCCGACAGCGGCGGCGTGGTCTTCGTGCCCGCGCTGACAGGGCTTGGGGCGCCGCACTGGGATCCGCAGGCGCGCGGGCTGATCACCGGCATCACCCGCGGCACGACGCGGGCGCACCTGGTCAGGGCGACGCTGGAGGCGATCGCGTACGAGGTGCGGGACGTGGTCGAGGTGATGACCGGGGGCACGGTGCCGGTGCTCAAGGCCGACGGCGGGGCCAGCGCCAACGACCTGCTCATGCAGGTCCAGGCCGACCAGCTGGGCGCGGCCGTGGAGCGGCCGGTGATCCAGGAGACGACGGCGCTGGGCGCGGCCTTCCTGGCCGGGCTGGGGTCCGGGGTGTGGGCGTCGAAGACGGAGCTGCGCAAGACGTGGCAGCTGGAGCGGCGCTTCGAGCCGGGCGAGCGCGACGACGCGGCCTACGAACGGTGGCGCGCGGCCGTGCGGCTGGCGTCCGCCCGGCCCTGACGCCTACCCGATCAGCACGCAGGCCGGGCTCTCCACCTCGTACGCCTCGCCGGCCGGCTCGGGGATCCCGTCACGCAGCGCGAAGACGGTCACGGTGTTGGAGAACTGGTTGGCCACGTACATGCGGTCGCCGTCGATGGCGAAGTGCCGGGGCCAGTCGCCGCCGGAGGGCACCTCGGCCACCGGCGACAGGTCGGCGGCGCGCAGGACCGTGATCGTGTTGGGACCGCGGTTGGCCACGTAGACCAGGTCGCCGTCGAGCTGCAGGTGGGAGGGGAAGTTCTGGCCCTCCTGGCGGGAGGCCGGGGCGGTCGTGCGCCGGTCGCCGTCGATGAGGGTGACGGTGGCGGCCAGCTCGCCCGCGACGTACAGGCGGTCTCCGGCGAAGGCGAAGTGGCGCGGGCCCGTGCCGGGGGCCAGCACGATCGGCTCCAGCGGCGTGCCGTCGTAGCGGTAACGGCGGATCTCGTCGGTGCCCAGGTCGGAGACGTGCAGGAGACCGTCGTGGAAGACGGCCTGATGGGCGTGCGGACCCTCCTGGCGCTCGGCGTCGGGCCCCGAGCCCTTGTGGCGCAGCACGATCGGGTCGCCCTCGAACGCGCCCCGCGCGTCGAGCCGGTAGAGGATCGCCGTGCCGTCCATGTAGTTGGCCGCGGCGAGCAGGCGGCCGGTGGGATCCACGGCCACGTGGCAGGGGCTGTGGCCCTCGCTGGGCCGCTCGTCCAGCGGCTCGAGCCCGTCGCGGGCGTCGTAGGCGGTCAGCCAGCCGCGCTCGAGCTCGCCGGCGGCGTACAGCACCGGCAGGGAGGGGTGGGCGGTCAGGAACGAGGGCGCGGCGACTCGGGTGAGGTCGCCGCCGATGGTGACGATGCCCGGGCCGTATCCGCCGATGCGCAGTTGCTTCACAGGGGCGATCCTCTCATGGTTGACTGGAGCAATGAGTTCGTTGACAGAAGCAAGGGTCTCCGAGGTCCGGGCCTTCAACCGGTTCTATACGAAGGTCATCGGGGTGCTCCAGGCGGGGATGCTGGACTCGCCGTACTCGCTGACCGAGGTGAGGGTGCTGTTCGAGCTCGCGCACGCCGAGCGGCTGGAGACCGGCGAGCTGCGCGCCCTGCTCGACCTGGACGCGGGTTACCTCAGCAGGATCCTGGCCCGCTTCGAGGGCGACGGGCTGGTCGAGCGCGAGCGGTCCGCGACCGACGCGCGCAAGCAGCTCGTACGCCTGACGCCCGCGGGCACGAGCACCTTCGCCGAGCTCGACCGGCGCTCGGCCGGCGAGATCGAGCGGCTGCTGTCCCGGCTGCCGGACGCGGACCAGGAGCGGCTGGTCGCCGGCATGGCGGCGATCCGCGGGCTGCTGGCCGCGCAGCCCGCGCGGGAGCCGTACGTGATCAGGCCTCCGCGCACCGGGGACCTGGGCTGGGTCGTCTACCGGCACGGCGAGCTCTACAGCCGCGAGTACGGCTGGGGGACGGCGTTCGAGCAGACCGTCGCCAAGATCGTCGGCGATCTCGACTTCTCCAAGGACGCCGGGTGGATCGCCGAGGTCGGCGGAGAGCGCGCCGGGTGCGTGTTCTACGTGCGCGAGGACGAGGTGACGGCCAAGCTGCGGATGCTGCTGGTCGAGCCCTCCGCGCGCGGCATGGGCATCGGGCGCCGGCTGGTGGAGGAGTGCCTGCGGCACGCGAAGGCGGAGGGCTGCAAGCGGATCACGCTGTGGACGCGCGGCAGCCTGGTGAGCGCGCGGCGCATCTACCAGGCAGCCGGATTCGAGCTGGTGTCGGAGGAGAAGGGGGCGGAGAACGGGATCGAGCTCACCGAGCAGTGGTGGGCACGCGATCTCTAGGACGCGGCCACCAGTTGAGCGGACCCGCCAGCCGCATCAGGCTCGGCACCAGCACCGCCCTGATCACGGTCGCGTCCACGAGCACGGCCACCGCCATGCCGACGCCCAGCATCTGCACGAACATCACCTCGGCGGTGGCGTACGCGGCGAAGGTGAGGGCCAGGATGCCGCCGGCCGCCGTGATCAAGGGTGCGCCCCGCTGCAGGCCGGCGGCCACCGCCTGTTCGGTGTCGCCGGTCCTGTCGTACTCCTCTTTGATGCGCGACAGCAGGAACACCTCGTAGTCCATCGACAGGCCGTAGGCCACGCAGAGCATGAGGATCGGGATGCTCGCGTCCAGCGTGCCGGTCGCGGTGAAGCCGAGCAGGCCGGACAGGTTGCCGTCCTGGAAGATCCAGACGAGGGCGCCGAACATGACGCCGAGGCTGAGGACGTTCAGCAGGGTCGCCTTGAGCGGGATGATCAGACTCCTGGTCATGAGGAACAACACCAGGAACGTCACGCCCAGCATGAGAGCCAGCACCAGCGGCAGCCGGTCCACGACCGAGGCGCGGTAGTCGGCCAGCTCGGCCGGATAGCCGCCGACCAGGACCTCGAACGGCGGCTCCACTGAGCGCACGGTCTCGACGAGCCGTACGGGGTCGTCGGCCAGGGCCGCGGCGGACGGGACCACCGACAGCCACGTGCCCTCCCCGCGGAACCTGGCCGGATCGCCGTCGCCGACGCGCCGCCCGTCGGCGTACGAGCCGGCGGCGGAGTCGACCTGGGCGACGCCCTGGAGCCTGGACAGGGCCGTGGCGTACGGCGCGGCCTCGGCCGTCACGGGACCTCGGGAGACCAGCTGGATGGCATCGGTCTCCTCGGCGGGGAACGACTGGCGAACGACCTCCTGGGTCTGCCGGGAGGACGCCTCCAGGGGCAGGACGCGGTCGTCGGCCACACCGAAGCGCAGGCCCAGGAACGGCGAGGCGAGCACCAGCAGCAGCGCGGTGGCCAGGCCGCCGGCCACCAGTGGCCGTCGCATCACCCGGGTGGCCATCCCGTGCCAGAACCCCCAATCGCGCTCCGGCCTCTCCGGCCTCTTGGGCAGCATCGTGCCGCCGGCGGTGGCGAGCACGGAGGGCAGCACCAGGACCGCCGCGACCAGGCCGCCGATGACGACGGCGATGCCCGCGTACGCGAAGGAGCGCAGGAAGTCGAACGGCAGCACGAACAGCACGGCCAGCGACGTGGCCACGGTGAGCCCGCTGAACAGAACGGTCCGGCCCGCGTGCTCCACCGCGCCCGCCACCGCAGCCGCCCGGTCCTTGCCGGCCCGCGTCTCCTCGCGGAAGCGCTGGATCACGAACAGGCAGTAGTCGATGCCGAGGCCGAGCCCCATGGCCAGGGTCAGGTTCAGGGCGAACGTGGAGATGTCGGCGAACGCCAGGGCGCCGTTCAGCAGCGCCAGCCCGATCACCATCGCGAAGAGCCCGGCCAGGATCGGCACCAGGGCCGCCATGGCGCGCCGCTGGTAGAGCCAGAGCAGCCCGAACGCCATCGGGAAGATGATCAGCTCCGCCCGGACGAAGTCCTGCCGGGACAGCGGCACGGTCTCCCTGAAGACCTCCTCCCCTCCCCCGGCCCGCACCTGGAGCAGGTCCGTGCCCCGGGAGATGTCGGGGACGAGCCTGGGCAACACCTGGGCACGCACGTGGTCGGCGTCGCCGGGGATGCGGACCACGATCAGCGCGTGCCTGCCGTCCTCGCTGCGCATCGTGGCCGGCTTGCCGCGGGTCCAGTAGGAGGCGGCCTCGGCGACGTCGCCGGCGCGGGCGATCCGCGCGGTGAGCTCCCTGCCCGCGGCCTCGACGGCCGGCTCGTCCACCGTGCCGGTCCGCGCGGTCACCAGGAAGATCATGTCGGGGCTTCCCGTGCCGAACCGCTCGGCGAGCGCGGCCTGCGCCCGGTCGGACTCCGAACCCGGCGCCTCGAACCTCGACAGCGACAGCCTCGGCACCGCGCCCGCCGCGAGCGCCCCGGCGGCGACCAGGGCGAGCAGGGCCAGGGCGAGGACGAGCCGGCGGCGGCGTACCAGGAGGAAACCGAGCCTGCGCAGCGGCGGGCCGGTCGTCGTCTCGTGGACGGGCCTGGCCCGGGTGTTGACGGTCATCGGACTCCCCGATCAAAACTCGGTAAACTACTCGTGTTTGCCTTCCCGGAACAGAAATACAAGTAAATGCTCGCATTTGTCAACGAGGTGACCCATGGCTGAACGCACGGTCCGCCGGCAGGCGCGCGGCCTGAAGCGCATGGCGGAGATCCTCGACGCCGCCGAACTCGTGATCGCCGAAATCGGCTACCCGGACATGACGACCAACCAGGTGGCCGCGCGGGCGGGGATGTCGCCGGGGTCGCTCTACCAGTTCTTCCGCAACAAGGAGGAGATCCTGGACGGGCTGGTGTCCCGCTACACCGACGACCGCCGGCAGTTCTGGGCCATGAAGCTGGCGGAGGTCACGCCGGACGTCCCGGTGGAGGTGCTGGTCGGACAGCTCGTGGACGAGAGCGTGCGGTTCAAGAGCCGGTCACCGGCCTACTGGTCGCTGCTCTACGGCTCCGCCACGGGCGACCGCTTCGCCGCGGCCTCGCAGCGGCTGCACGAGGACATCTCCCGGCAGCTCACGGCCATGCTGCGCCGCCTCCGGCCCGAGTTGCCGGAGGAGCGGGCCGAGCTCATGGGCACGATGACGCTGGCCATGGTGAAGACCGTGATGCCGATGATCACCACCGCCACGTCCGAGCGGAGCGCCGAGCTGGTGGACGAGCTGAAGCTCGTGCTCGTCCGCTATCTCGGCTAGGCGCGGAAGGGGCCGCTCACCTCGAACGTGTGACCCTCCGTGCGGCCACGCCTGGCCGAGAAGTAGAGCCGGTCGCCGCGCGGCGAGAACGCCAGCCCGGTCAGCTCGGCCCCCGCGTGCCCCTCCAGCCTGAGGAACGGCGTGACCGCCCGGTCAGGCGCGATGACGTCGATCTGCGTCGTCTCCCTGGCCACGTAGAGGTCGCCGGACGGCGCCGCGGTGATCGCCCGCACGCCCTCGCACAGCCGGTCGAGCGTGGAGGTCTGCGCGTCGTACGCCCACAGGCCGGTGCCGCCCTTGGTGGTGAAGTAGCAGACCCCGCCCGCGTAGTGGCAGGCGTCGCCGCCGTCGAAGCGGCGGGCGTCCTCGACCTGGTGGCGGGTCTCCTGCAGCAACGCGGCCGGCGACGGCACCACCCGCCAGCGGCCGGAGACGCACAGCACCTCCAGCGTGCCCTCGGTCAGGTCGCCCCAGTCGCCCGGCCGGAACCGGTAGAAGCAGCCGTCGGGCTCGTCCTCGGTCATGTAGACCACGCCGCGCTCGGGGTCGCAGGCGGCCGCCTCGTGTTTGAAGCGCCCCATGGCCAGGCGGGGCCGGGCGGCGCGGGCGCCGTAGGGGTCGCACTCGAAGACGCGGCCGCGGTGGCCGAGCTCGCACGACAGCCAGGTGTGCCACGGCGTGGCGCCGCCGGCGCAGTTGAGATCCGTGCCCGACAGGATGCGGTAGGCGTCGCCGATGCCGCCGTCGGCGCGGAAGCGCAGCGCGGACGCGCCGCCGAGCAGGGGCAGCTCGGAGTTGGACACGTAGATCCAGCCGTCGCCGTCGGGGAAGCAGGCGCCGCCGTCGGGCGCCGCGTGCCAGGTGAGCCCGGCGACCTTCTGGCCGGAGCGGGCCACGACCCGCCCGGTGAACCCCGAGGGCAGCGCGAGACCGTCGGCGCCCGGCAGGCCGAGCGGCCCGTACGGGCTGGCGCCGCCCGGCAAGAGCGGGCCCGTGCGGAGGAGAGTCTTGTGGGACATCGTGGGGCCTCCCTCTAGGTGCCACGCTAGTCGACCGCACCGACATGAATGGCAGGGACTCGCGACATCAAACTCTGCGCAAACCCCGTGGGCGCTCCTCGCCTCCGCCGGTCGCCGGTGACGCCGCGTGCGCGCTAGCGGAGGCAGGCGAACCAGCGGCCCGCCTCCTCATGACGGTCGGTGACCGTGAAGCCGCTCGCGCGGGCCACGGCGGGGGCGTCGGAGGCCGAGACGCCGGCCCAGCGGAACCAGGCGCCGGTGACGGCACCGTGGCGGAGCCGTACACGTTCGGTCGTGCTCGGTGTGCCCGGCGGGGCCAGCTCCGCGATCACCTCGCCGCCCGGGCGTACCAGCTCGCGCATCCTGCGCAGCAGGGCCACGGGGTCGCCGCCGATGCCGATGTTGCCGTCCGCCAGCAGCGCCGTCGCCCAGCGGCCGGCGCCCGGCACCCGGCCGAACACGTCCCGGCACAGGGCCAGGCCGCCCGCCTGCCGGGTCAGCCGTACGGCGTGCGGGGTCACGTCGATGCCGAGCGCCGCCACGCCCCTCTTCGTGAGGGCGACCGTCAGCCGTCCGGGGCCGGAGCCGACGTCCAGGGTGGGGCCCGCGCAGCGCGACAGCATGGCCTCGTCCCCGTCGATGGGCTCCAGCCAGCGCATGGCGTCGAGAGGGCGGCGGCGGCCGTCCTCGTACTCGATGTCGATCTCGGCTCCGGACAGCGACTCCGCGTAGAGATGTCCGATCACCTGGCGGCTCCGGCGCCGAGGCGGGCCAGGGTGGCGGCGAAGCGGGTGTGCGGCGCTTGCCCGGCGACCTCGCGGGCGTCGGCGGCGTCGTCCACGTCGGTGAGCAGCGGCATCGTGGCCACGGAGAGCCCGCGCAGGCGGCGTAGCTGGGCGGCGCCCGTGCCGGCGGTGGACATGGGCACGCCGAGGAGCAGCGCGGGGTCGGGGCGGCGCAGTCCGAGCAGCCAGAAGCCGCCGTCGGCGGCGGGGCCGAACACGGCGTCGTGCGCCTGGAGCGCGGTGGCCGCACGGGTCAGCAGGGCGGGGGTGAGCTGCGGCGTGTCCATGCCGACGAGCAGGACGGGGAGCCGGCGGCGGGCGTACACGTCCTCGAAGGCCCAGGCCAGTCGCTCGTCCAGGCCGCCGCCGCGCTGCGCGATCATCTCGAACCCGGCCGGGGCCACGCCGGGCACGGGGTCGTCGATCACCAGCACGCGGGCGGCCGCGGGGGTGGCGGCGACGGCGTCCAGGGTGTCGCGGAGTGCGTCGGCGGCCAGCTCGGCCGCCTCCTCCCGGGTGTACGGCGGCGTGAGGCGCGTCTTCACCCGGCCGGGGCGGGGCCGTTTGGCGAGCACGATGATCTGCGTGCGGTTGTCCATACCCCGGCACGCTAGATCCACAAGAGATGATCACCTCTTACGTGCCGCTTACGGCATGGCGGAACAGGGGTTCGCGGGCATGAGAAAGCCCGGGCCGTCCGCACGGCTCCGGGCTCCGTCGGCGCGCGGCCTGCCGGCGCCCGCCATTCTCGTCAGCGCTGGGCCTGGAACATCCAGTGCTGCTTGTCGATGTCCTGGGCCACGGCGATGAGCAGGTCCTGGCTCACCTTGTCGGCCTCGTCGGTGGCCTCGATGCGCTCGTACATGCGCTTGCTGATGCTGTCCAGAATGTCCGTCATCGTCGCGACGACCTTGCCGTCCTCCAGCCAGCCGCTCTCCGGCTGCGCGAGCTTGGTGGACTTGGCGATCGTGGCGGCGCGGCCGTCCGGGTTGGCGCCGAGGGCGACCGAGCGCTCGGCGATGGTGTCCATGTGCCTGCGGGCGAGCTCGGTGACCTCGTCGAGCTGGAGGTGGATCGGCCGGAAGTGGGAGCCGATGAGGTTCCAGTGCGCCTGCTTGGCGATCAGCGACAGGTCGACGAGATCGACCAGGGTGCTCTGCAGGACGTCCGCGACCTTGTTCCTGGCGTCTCCGGACAGCGGACCGGTAATCGTGGCCATGTCGTACTTTCCTCCCCGCTTGTCGGATTTATCCATCTATTTACAACTCAATCCCCGTGCCCAATCTTCCGGCCCCCTAACGTTGACAGTGTAATAGTGACAGTGTCATTGTGGAGGCATGAGCGACACCTGGACGATCGGCGAGCTGGCCGAGCACGCGGCCCGGGCGCTGCGTGCCGGCGCCCCGCCGGCCAACGGCCGGGTCCGCGACGTGCCCGGAGAGCGGCTGATCAGGTGGTATACGACGATCGGCCTCGTCGACCCGCCCCTGACCCGGCGCGGCCGCGTCGCCCGGTACGGGCGGCGGCACCTGCTGCAACTGGTGGCCATCAAGCGACTGCAGGCGGCGGGGCTGTCGATCGCCGAGATCCAGGCGGCCCTGGCGGGCGCCACGGACCGGATGCTGGAGGACGCGGCCGATGCGGCCGTTGCGGCGGACCCGGCGGGCACGGCCGGCCACCCGGAGACCGCGGCCACGCTCGACGCGCCGTATGGCGAGGGACAGCGGGGAAGCCCGCCCGCGCAGGACGACCGCACGGCGCCGGGCGATCTCGCGAGACCAGGTGGTCATGCGCGGCCGGGCGGCATCGGCGACCTGGCGGCATCGGACGGTCATGCGCGCGAGCGCTTCTGGGCCCAGCGACCCGGCACGGATGCCGGGCATCACGCCGCCGGGTCGGCGGCGGACGCCCGGGCAGCCGAACGCGTCCGAGGCGCCGCGACGCCCCACGACGGCACAGCTGGTCCGGCGGACGGGCGGGCGGCACCCGTCACGCGCGACGGGCACGCCGGGCCGCGGGGAGAGCGGGGCGACGCCGGTGCACTGGTCGCGGGTGTCAGGTTGGGTGATGGGGTGAGGCTCGTGTTGGACGTGGGGCGGACTCCGTCCGAAGCGGATGTTCATGCGGTGCTGGCGGCGGCAGGGCCGCTGCTCGCGGTGCTCGAAGATAGGGGACTGATATGAAGATCACTTCGCTGGAGCCCGCGCGGTGCCTGCCGGTGCCGGACGCCGGGTTCGGCGCGCTGCTGACCGAGCGCGGCAACCTGCCGCTGGAGAGCGTGGACGTGACAGCCGGCATCTCGGGGCTGATCGCCGGGGTCGAGGTCACACAGGGGTTCAGGAACCCGTTCGACGTCACGCTTGAGGCCACGTACGTCTTCCCGCTGCCCGACCGCGCGGCGGTGACCGGCTTCCGGATGGAAGCCGACGACCGGGTGATCGAGGGCGTGCTCAAGGAGCGCGCCCAGGCCAGGGCCGACTACGACCGGGCGCTGCGCGAGGGGAAGCGGGCGGCGATCGCCGAGGAGGACCGGCCGGACGTGTTCACGATCAGGGTGGGCAACATCCTGCCCGGTGAGCACGTATCGGTCCGGCTGACGATGAGCCAGCCGCTGCCGTACGAGGACGGCGCGGCCATGTTCCGGTTCCCGCTGGTGGTGGCGCCGCGCTACATCCCGGGCACCCCGATCGACGGCTCACCCGCGGGCGACGGCGTCGCGCCGGACACCGACGCCGTCCCGGACGCGTCCAGGATCAGCCCGCCCGTCCTGCTGCCCGGCTTCCCCAACCCGGTACGCCTGTCGCTCGCCGCGACCGTCGACGCCGCCGGGCTGGAGCTGCGCGAGCTGGCCTCCAGTCTGCACGTGGTCGAGGAGGAGGGCGCCACGGTGCGCCTGCGGCCGGGCGAACGGCTCGACCGGGACTTCATCCTGCGCATGTCGTACGAGACGTCCACGTCGTTGCAGCTCGACGGCCCGGCCGAGCAAGGGGGCACGTTCGCGCTCACCGTCGTG
This sequence comes from Nonomuraea sp. NPDC049480, assembly GCF_044465905.1. Taxonomy (NCBI): domain Bacteria; kingdom Bacillati; phylum Actinomycetota; class Actinomycetes; order Streptosporangiales; family Streptosporangiaceae; genus Nonomuraea; species Nonomuraea sp. NPDC049480. The sequence continues at coordinate 380,600 of NZ_JBITMD010000005.1, read as the reverse complement.
CCCCCGCCGCTGGAGTCCACGCGCACGCCGCGTGACCTGGTGCTGCTGCTCGACCGGTCGGGCAGCATGGGCGGCTGGAAGATGGTGGCCGCCCGCCGGGCCGCCGCGCGCATCGTCGACACGCTGACGCCGCAGGACCGGTTCGCGGTGCTGACGTTCGACTCAGTGGTGGAGCGGGCGTTCGAGGGGCTTGTGGAGGCGTCGGACCGCAACCGGTACCGCGCCGTCGAGCACCTCGCCCGGGTGGACGCCCGCGGCGGCACCGAACTGCTGGAGCCGCTGCGCCAGGCCGTCGCGCTCCTGGGCGCCCAGGCCGAGCGGGAGCGGGTCGTGGTCCTGGTCACCGACGGCCAGGTGGGCAACGAGGACCAGATCCTGGAGCAGGCGGGCGGCGCGCTGTCGGCCATGCGCGTGCACACGGTCGGCATCGACCGCGCTGTGAACGCCGGCTTCCTCGGGCGGCTCGCCGGGCTCGGCGCGGGCCGCTGCGAGCTGGTCGAGTCGGAGGACCGGCTCGACGCCGCCATGGACCACATCCACCGCAGGATCGGCGCGCCCCTGGTGACCGGCCTGTCGCTCAAGGGCCTGGAGGTCGAGCCGGACACGGTGACCCATCTCGGCTCGATCTTCCCCGGCGTGCCGCTGCGCGTGTACGGCCGCTACCGCGAGGGCTCCTCGCTGACCGTGCACGGCATGACCGCCGGCGGGCCGTGGGAGGAGCAGGTCACGGGCGTGACGGTGGACAATCCGGCCATCCGCGCCGTCTGGGCCCGCGCGCACCTGCGGGAGCTGGAGGACCGGTACGCCATGGGCGAGCACGACCTGGAGTCGCGCATCGTGCGCACGTCGCTGGACAACGGCGTGCTCTGCCGCTTCACGGCGTACGTGGCGGTCGACACCCGGAAGGTCGCGGAGGGCGGCCCCGAGCACCGCGTCATCCAGCCGGTGGAGCCGCCCAGCGGCTGGGAGCCGCCGCGGAGCCAGCCGATGATGGGCGGCGGATTCACGGCGCACGCGGCGCTGATGGCCTCGCCGGCGGCCGCACCGAGGATGCGGCCGCCGCAGTCCGGGTTCGGGGCGGCCGAGATGGAGCAGGGATTCGTGGCCGGTGCCGACCAGGGATTCGTCGCGGGCGGCGGGGCACCGGATGTCACCGGTCAGCAGCCGCCGATGCCCGCCCCCGGGGCTCCTGCCGGTGGCCCGCGCGGCCGTGGCCGCCCGGGCATGCCGCGGTTCGGGCCCGGCCCGCGGCCCGCGCACCGGCTGGAGTCGGTGAGGCCGCAGCTGGTGGCCGAGCTGGACCGGCTCAAGGCGCTGCCCGCGCCCGACCTGCTGTACCTGGCCGACCTGGGCTCGCGCCTGGGGGCGCTCACGGAGTACCTGGGCGGGAACGAGCAACTGGCGGCGCTGGCCCGGGAGCTGGAGGCGGCCGAGCTGCCGGGGGCGGACGCCCAGGCCCTGCACAACCGCGCCATCGAGGTCCTCACGGCCTTGATCGGCGGTTCTCCGGGACATGAGGGCCGGCCGGGTGATGGCCGCCCCGGCCCTGGCGGGCTCCCCGGCGGCGGTCCTTCTTCCGGCGGCGGCCGTCGCGGCCCCTTCTGGAAGCGCACGTGACGTCCGTCCGGAGATCCGGCTGAAACCCGCGGCTCCCCGCCCGCCCGCTCGGCGGAGGGCGGGGCCGCCGGCCCCGGGCCGGCGGTTCACTGCGCGGTGGCGGGGTTCCTGCGAACAGGCAGGCCACCGCGCAGTGGAGAGAGCAGTCCCCGTGGGTCACATGATCGTGATCCACTCCTTCAGCAGCACGATCTCGTAGCCGTTCACCTCCGTGTACGGGTCCCGCCGCAGGATCTCCCTCACCTCGGCCTCGTCCGCCACCTCGTAGACGTGCAGCGCCCCGCTGTCGTCCGCCCACGGCCCGGCGGTCACCAGCCGCCCCTCCTCCTTGAGCCGCCGCAGGTGGTCCCGGTGCGCGGGCCGGGCCGCCAGCCGCCGCGGGTCTCCATCGAAGGCCAGGTGCACCACGTATCTCGCCATGCCCGGCACGCTAGGGCGCGACAGGCGCGGGACTCAGCATCGCGGGGCACCGGCGGGGTGTATATCGGGATACATGACGTACACGCTGGCCGACCTGCCGATGTTCGGCGAGCTCGGCGAGGAGCGGCTGCGCGGGCTGGCGGCGCTGGCGCGGCGCCGCAGCTACCCGGCCGGGCAGGTGCTGTGCACCGAGGGCGACCCGGCCGATCAGCTGATCGTGCTGCTCGACGGCCGGGTGAAGGCCGGGCGGGTGAGCGCGGAGGGCCGGGAAGTGGTGCTGGCCGTGGAGGCGGCGCCGGTGGCGTTCGACAAGACGGCCCTCCTGGTGGACGGCCCGCATCGGGCCACGCGGACGGCCATGACGCCGGTGGAGGTCGCCTACCTGCCGCGCGCGACCGTGCTGGAGCTGGTCGCCGGCGAGCCGTCGGTCGCGGCGCGGCTGCTGCGTACGCTGGCCGCGACCGTACGCGACCTCGACGACCGGCTCACCGACGCGACGGTGCGGGACGTGCCCGCGCGGGTGGCCACCTGGCTGGTGCGCCGGTGCGCCGGCGGCCGGGTGCCGCTCCACGCCGGCCAGGCCGGGCTGGGCGCCGAGATCGGCGCGACGAGGGTGAGCGTCAACCGCGCCCTGCGCTCGTTCGAACGCCGCGGGATGATCGAGATCGGCGCCGGGGAGGTGATCGTCTTGGACCGTCCCGCCCTCGCCCGGCTGGCCGCCATCTGACCAAGACCGGATGCGGACGCGCGGCTGTCCGAGCCGGTCAGCGTGTTCTATCGTCACTGAGCATGGCGACCTCTCGCGCCCCGCTCCGCTTCGTCGAAGCGGTGTCCTCCACCGTTGCCGAGAGCCGCAGAGCCGGCTTCTTCTTCGACTTCGACGGCACGATCGCGCCGATCATGCGGGACCCCGGCGCGGTGTTCCCCGTGGCGGGCGCGGTGGAGCGGCTGCGGGCGCTGGCGGGCCTGGTGGGCAGGGTCGCCGTGGTGTCGGCCCGCCCGGCCGCGTTCCTGCGCGACAGGTTCTCGGGCGTTCCCCAGGTGCGCCTGTTCGGCCTGTACGGCATGCAGACCGTCGTCGACGGCCAGGTACGCACCGACGCGGAGGCCGAGCCGTGGGCCCCGGTCATCCGCCGCCTGGCCGCTGACGCCGCCCGCGACCTGCCCGGCGAGGTCCTGGTCGAGGACAAGGCGCTGCTGGTGGCGCTGCACTACCGCGCGGCTCCGGCGTTGCGCGGCGCGGTGGAGCGGTGGGCCAGCGCCAAGGCGGCGGAGCTGGGCCTGCGCGAGCAGCACGGCCGCATGGTGGTCGAGCTGCGGCCGCCGGTGGAGGGCGACAAGGGCACGGTCATCTCCCGCGAGACCGAGACGCTGACCCGTGCCTGGTATTTCGGCGACGATCTCTCCGACGGCCGGGCGTTCGACGCGTTGCGCTGCCGCGAGGAGCGGGATCCGGCGTTCATGGGCGTCAGGGTCGCGGTGGCCAACGGCGAGACCGGCGACGAGCTGGCGCGCCGGGCGGACTTCACGGTGGACTCCCCCGAGGACACACCGGTCCTGCTCGACCAGGTGATCAGCGCCTTCCCCGGCCACCCTCCGATGGCTCTTACCCTTGATGGGTGACCACACTTGTCCTGGACGGCGGCCTGTCCACCCATCTCGAACGGCTCGGCGCCGACCTCAGCGACGACCTCTGGTCGGCGCGGCTGCTGCTGGAGCGGCCGGAGCTGATCCGGCAGGCGCATGCCGACTACTTCACGGCCGGGGCCGACGTGGCCACGACCGCCAGCTACCAGGCCACGCTCCAGGGCTTCATGCGGCGCGGGCTGGACGCGGCGGAGGCCGAGTCCCTGATCAGGCTGTCGGTGCGGCTGGCCGGGCAGGCGCGGGACGAGGCCGGCCGCGGTCTGGTGGCCGCCTCCGTGGGCCCGTACGGCGCCTACCTCGCCAACGGCGCCGAGTACACCGGCGACTACGATCTCGACGAGGACGGCCTGTACGCCTGGCACCTGCCACGCTGGGAGATCCTCGCCTCGGCCGGCGCCGACCTGCTGGCCTGCGAGACGATCCCGTCCTACCCGGAGGCGCGGGCCCTGGCCCGGCTGCTGGAGCGCACGCCGGGGGTCAAGGCGTGGGTGAGCTTCTCCTGCCGGGACGGCGAGCGGCTCAACGACGGCACGCCGATCCGCGAGGCGGCGGCGCTGTTCGGAGGGAACCCGAAGGTGGTGGCCGTCGGCGCCAACTGCACCGCGCCGAGCCACCTCCCGTCGCTGATCGGGCACCTGGCCGACGGGCTGCCCGTCGTGGTCTACCCGAACTCGGGCGAGACCTGGGACGCCGGGCACCGCCGCTGGCTGGGGCTGGCCGATCCGCTGGAGTTCGGGCAGGCGGCCAAGGAGTGGCAGCGGGCGGGCGCGTCGCTGATCGGCGGCTGCTGCCGTACGACGCCGGAGCACATCACGCAGATCCGCGCCCACGTGTCCTGACCCCCACTCCTGCACGAGCAGCCCGCCGCCGGGCGCCCGGGCACGTCATCGCGCCCGCGTCACGACGACGGCCCCGCGCACGCCTGGCTGCAGGAGCGGGTGCGCGGGGCCGGCGGGGTCAGTCAGACTAGACGGACACCGTCTCCGAGCCGCGGCGGCGGCCCAGCACACGGTCGACCGCCAGCGCGCCGCCGCCGGTGAACCCGATGGCCAGGCTCGCCGCGGCGAGCGCCAGGACGAACTCGTAGCCGCCCTCGCCGGCGCTGAAGCCGCTGGCGGCGTGCACGAAGACGATCGCGCCGATCATGTCGAGGGCCAGCAGCGTGCCGACGATCGGCAGCGCGGCGCCGAGGATCAGCGCGAGGCCGCCCGCGACCTCCAGCACCGCCACGGCGGGAGCGGCCACGCCGGCCAGCGGAATGCCGGCGGACTCGAAGAACTTGGTCGTGCCCGCGATTCCCATGGTCGCGAACTTCTGGTAGCCGTGCACGAGGAAGATCACCCCGATGGCGATCCTCGCGAGCAGCAGGGCGACGGGACGCGCTTGGTCGACCATGTGACCTCCTTGACAGATTCGTTCAGATTTGAATGACAACTTTAGCGTGGAAGTTCAAATCCGAACAACCCGTAGGATGTGATGGTGGACACCCGATGGCTTGATGCGACGGAGATGGCGGCCTGGCGCGCCTTCCTGTCGGCCTCTCACCTGCTCGAGAGGCGCATTGAAGAGCAGCTCAAGTCGGCTGCCGGGCTGACCCATCCGCAGTACGAGATCCTGGTGCGGCTCGCCGACGCCCCCGGCAACCAGATGCGGATGACCGAGCTGGCCAGGGTCGTGGTGGTGTCGAAGAGCGCGCTGACGTACCAGATCACCCAGCTGGAGAAGGCGGGCCTGGTGGAGCGGGCCACGTGCCCGTCGGACGACCGGGGCGTGCTGGCGGTGATCACCCAGGCGGGCATACGGTGCCTGCAACGGGTGGCGCCAGGGCATGTGGAGGTCGTGCGGGCCTACCTCATCGACCAGCTCAGCCGCGAAGAGCTGCGCACGATGACGAGGGCCATGGAGAAGGCGGAGCAGGCCTTGAGGCCGTCCTAGGTCTTCGCCGCGGCGGCGCGGGCCGCGCGCTCCATCTCCACCCGGGCGCTGGCGGCGTACTTGTCGACGTATTCCTGCCCGGACAGCTCCATCAGCGCGTACATGATCTCGTCGGTCACCGCGCGCAGGACGAGGCGGTCGTCCTCCATGCCGTAGTAGCGGGAGAAGTCGAGCGGCTTGCCGAACTTGACGCCCGGCCGGATGCCCAGCTTGGGGAAGGGCCGGCCCGGCGGCATCATCTCGAAGGTGCTGACCATGGCCCACGGGATGACGGGCGCGCGGGATTCCAGCGCCAGCCGGGCCACGCCGGTCTTGCCCTTGTAGAGGCGGCCGTCGGGCGAGCGGGTGCCCTCGGGGTAGATGCCCAGGATGTTGCCCTCGCGCAGGATGCGCAGGCCGGTGCGCAGCGCCGCCTCGCTGGCCTTGCCGCCCGAGCGGTCGATGGGCACGGTGCCGACGCCGCTGAAGAACAGCCGGGTGAAGAAGCCCTTGATGCCGCGTCCGGTGAAGTAGTCGGACTTGCCGAGCGAGATGACCTTGCGCTTGAGGTGCAGCGGGCCGAAGAAGTGGTCGGCGAACGACAGGTGGTTGCCGGCCAGGATCACCGGCCCCTCCCTGGGCACGTTGTCCACGCCGTCGGCCCACGGCCTGAAGACGAGGTGGAGGATCGGCCCCAAGATGGCCTTGACCACCCAGTAGAACACCCCGGCACCTCTTCTCCTGCACGTTGTCGGCGGGCAGAGTCATCTTCCCATCCCGCGGGCCGTGCTCCTACACCAGCTCTCGCACAATCCCCCCCGAACGTGCGACGATCGGGCCGTTCCAGAGGAAATCGCTGGAATGAAACAGCATGGAGGAGCTGTTATGCCGCTCATGCCAGGCGCGGAGCCCTACCACCACGACGGAGGCCAGATCGGCGTGCTGTTGTGCCACGGGTTCACCGGCACGCCTCAGTCGTTACGGCCGTGGGGGGAGTTCCTGGCCGCGCGGGGGGTGAGCGTCTCGCTGCCCCGCCAGCCGGGGCACGGCACCCGGTGGCAGGAGATGAACCGGACGCGGTGGGAGGACTGGTACGCCGAGGTGGAGAAGGCGTTCGAGGACCTCCGGGGCCGCTGCGCGGAGGTGTTCGTGGCGGGGCTGTCGCTGGGCGGCTGCCTGGCGCTGCGGCTGGCCGAGGTGCACGGCCCGGCGATCAGGGGCGCCGTGCTGGTCAACCCGTCGATCGCCAACGACGTGCCGCTGCTGAAGCTCGCTCCGCTGCTGAAGTGGTTCGTGCCGTCCGTGCCCGGCGTCGCCAACGACGTCAAGAAGCCCGGCGTGACCGAGCTGGCGTATTCCCGCACCCCGGTGAAGGCGGCCGCGTCGCTGCCCGGGCTGTGGGCGCTGGTGCAGGCCGACCTGGCGAAGCTGACGCAGCCGCTGCTGGTCTTCCACAGCGTGGACGACCACGTGGTGAAGCCGACGAGTGTGGCGATCATTCGCCAGAAGGTCCCGCAGGCCACGATCGAGGAGCTTACCGATAGCTACCATGTTGCGACGCTCGACAACGATGCCGACAGGATCTTTGCCGGTAGCCTCGACTTCATCCGGACACATGCCTCGGTACCCTTGCAGAGGGACTGATCGCACCCAGGGGGAAGTCGCGATCGCTGTGGAGAGGCCCATCTAGGTGACGCCCCAGAGTGACGAGGACGAGGTCTGGCGGCAGATCGTCGCGTCCTTCAACGACACGGCCGAGCGCGACTCGGCCGACCAGCCATGGCCGGACAGCGAGAACGTCCCAGCCGAGCCCACCCGGCGGGTGGTCAAGCCGTCGGAGGAGCTCGAGGAGGACCTCGACGACCCCGAGGACAAGCACGACGACGGCGAGGAGGAGGGGGAAGAGGGGCACTACGTGCCCCCTCCTCCTCCCCCGCTGCCCAAGCTGGACCTGGCGACCAAGCTGGCCTGGGTGGCGCTGTTCGGCGGGCCCGCGTACCTTCTGGTCGCCGCGATGGCGAACTGGCACATGGAGGGGTGGGCGCTGTTCACCGCGGTGGCGGCGTTCATCGGCGGGTTCGTGGCGCTGGTGGTGCGCATGGGCGAAGGCCCGCCCAACGACTCCGGATGGGACGACGGGGCGGTTCTGTAGGGCTCAGGACTTGGCCTCGGTGGTCCTGGGGGCGAAGGACTCCACGACGTCGGTGTAGCGGTCGGCGGTGTCGACCGCGTGCCCGACGGCCCAGACCGCGCTCTTGCCCGCGAGGTAGGCCACGGCCTGCAGGCGGACGCTGCTCCGGTTGCTCTTCCCGCCGCCGCGGATGATCTCGCAGTCGCCCTTCTCGCAGCGCACCATGAACGGCTCGGCCGCTCGCTCCGGGTCGTAGCCGGCCATCCAGAAGCGGCCCTTGCCGTCGCCGGTGACGCCGTAGAGCCGGGCGTCGGAGTCTGGCAGGCGCTGCTCCTTCCAGCGCTTGCCGTTCCAGGTCAGCATGAGCGGGGAGATGTCGCCCGGACCGCGGTAGACGCCGCCGACCGCCACCGCCCGCTTGGCGCTGTCGGCCTGGATGTCGCGCAGGTAGCCGCCGGGGATGGAGGGCAGCGGCATGGACTTCCACGTGCCGCCGGAGTAGTGGACGACCAGCGGCTCGGTGCCGGTGTCACCGACGGCGAACCCGCCCGCCACCGCGTACAGCGCGCCCTTCTCCTTGATCTGCTGCACGTTCCAGGTGTTGCCCTGGCCGGTGAGGATGAGCCCCTGCTTGTCGCGGCTGCCGACCGCCACGACCTTGCCCGGCTTGGCGTCGACGCCGCCGAGCCAGTCGCCGGCCCGCAGCACCTGGTCGCCGGTCCGCAGCACCTGCGGCCTGACCCGGTCGAACCCGGTCACGTCGCCGTGCGCGATGTACGGCAGCCCGTCGTGCCCGTCGCCCACCGCCCACACCTCGGACGGCGCGGCGGCGGCCAGGCTGCGCAGGTTGCCGGCCGCCGTGGCGTCGCGGATGGCGACCTCGGACCATCGGGCACCGTTCCAGTGGCGGATCGTGCCGCGGTTCTTCCACACGTCCCAGATCTCCTGCTGGCCGACCGCCCACACGTCGGCGGAGGAGATCGCGAGCACGTCGGAGAGCGAGCCGTCGGCCTGGAGGCGCACGCTGGTCGACTGCTGCCACGCCTCTATCGTGGGGGGGCGGCGAGGATCGGCATGCGCGGCGGGCGCGACCTGCGGCAAGGCCGCCGACGTCGACAGGAACGCCGCCAAGAACAAGGAGAGCGCACGCCGCTGAGAGCGACGGGTCATGGTGCAAATGCTACGGGCTGACCGGCCCTTCTTGCCCGTTAGTGCCCAACTCGCAACTCCGCGACGACGGGAAGATGGTCGCTGGCCCCTGCCAGATCGGCGATTCCGGCGTCCACTCCCCCGCACGACACGACACGCGTGTCGCGCGCGGCGAACACCCCGTCGATGCGTACGGCGGGCCGCTCGGCGGGGAAGGTCAGCCCGTCCCCCTTCGGCGCCACCGCGTAGCAGTCGGCCAGCCGCCCGGCCAGGTAGCGCCAGGCCGGCTGGTGCGGCTGCTCGTTGACGTCGCCGCCGAGCACGATCGCCGCGCCGTACGGGGCGGCCGCGCGCTCCATCAGCGCCACCGCCTCGGCCGCGTGGTGCACTCTGGCCGGGTCGTTGAGGTCGAGATGGAGCGAGCCGACGGCCAGCCGCGCCCCCTCGGCCTCCACGACGGCGACCGCGAGCCCGCGCAGCTCCAGCCCGAGGAAGACCCGCAGCGCGTGGCTCTCGGCCCGCAGGACGCGCACGCGGGGGCCGGCGAGCACGGCCACGCCGCCCAGCCTGCCCGGGGTGGCCAGCCGCATCCCTGCCGCGGCGGCCAGCGCGCGGCGCCTGGCCCGCCAGCGGTAGAACCTGGGCGCCTCCTGCACGCACAGCACGTCGGCGCGCATGGCGGCGATGACCCCGGTCAGCGCGGGCACGCTGTCGCGCAGCCCGTGCAGGTTGTAGGTGCCGACCCTGATCGTCACGCGGTCCTAGCGCAGCCTGGCCAGGTCGGCCGCGCCCACCACCCCTGCCGAGGCGCCCAGCTCGGCCAGCCGGATCTCGGCGAGCGGCCGGTGCCCGTGTCCGGTGATCCGCTCGGCGTAGGCCTCGCGGGCACGGTCGATGAACAGGTCGGCGGCCCTTGACACGCCGCCTCCGACGATGAAGCAGCCGGGGTCCAGCACGGCCGCCAGGTCGGCCATGCCCTGGCCGAGCCAGTCGGCGAAGGAGGCGAAGGCGGCCAGTGAGACCTCGTCGCCCAGCCGCGCGGCCTCGGTGACCTCCTCGCCCTCGATCTTGCCTCCGGCGAGGCCGAGCAGGATCTCCGCCTGCTCCGGCCGGGCCGCGGCCAGCTCCCTGGCCTCCTTGACGAGGCCCTGGCCGCTGGCGTACTGCTCCCAGCAGCCGATGTTGCCGCAGCCGCACGGCCGCCCGCCGGGCTGGACCTGCATGTGGCCGAACTCCGCGCCCGCTCCCCAGCGGCCGCGGTAGAGCGTGCCGTCGAAGACGAGGCCGCCGCCGATGCCGGTGCCCAGCGTGATGCAGACCACGTGGGACTGGCCGCGCCCGGCGCCGAACCTGGTCTCGCCCCAGGCCATGGCGTTGGCGTCGTTCTCGATGACGACCGGCAGGCCGACGAGGCCGCTGATCTTCTTCTGCAGCGGCTCATCACGCCAGGCGAGGTTGGGGGCGAAGCGCACCATGGACCGGGTCTCGTCGATGAATCCGGCCGCGCCCACCCCGACGGCCTCGATGGCCCTGCCGGCGGACAGCTCGCGAACGACGTCGGCCACCGTCTCGGCCACCACGTCGGGGCGGTCGGCGGCGGTGGGCCGCAGCGTGTCGGCGACGATCTTCCCCTGGTCGTCGACCACACCCGCGGCGACCTTGGTCCCGCCGATGTCGACACCGATCGTGAGCATGCCCTTCGTTCTCCCTATCCCAGATCTATGTGTTCCACGTTGTCGTGGCGGTCACGATTGTCGCGCGTCCGCTGCTGCGTGCTCGGGGCGGGCTTGCTCAGCGTGTCCAACGCCTCGCGGACGGCGGCGAACAGCTCGCCGCCCGCGGCCATCAGGTGCCCGGTCACGTCGGAGCCCGACTCGCGCCGCGCCGCCATCGCCCGGCAGAGCGGGCAGGCCCGGCAGATGTACTCGTCGTGGGACTCGGAGACGGCCTCTTCCCACACGTCCCGCTCCCGGCGGCCGCCGCCGGTGAACGAGTTGAACACGGTCTTGCCGACCTGGCGCGTGGCGCGTCCCTGGATCGAATCGAACAGCTTGCGCGCCTCGTCGGCGACGGTCCCGATCGGATCTCTGTTGTTGCTCTCGGTCATCTGGCCCTCCCTGACGTATGGGGTCGCTCCTCCGGGGTCAGGACTCGTCCCCCGAGCTGAACGCTACCCGCAGCACGCCGTCCCGGAGCGCCGCTCCACTGATCCTCCTGCGCGCCAGGGCCACGGGCAGCGCCAGGATCCTCCGGTACGGTCCCGCGGTGACGATCAGCTCGTCGCCCTTGCGGGCCAGGTCCACGTCGTCGCGGTCGGCCCCCGGCAGGGCGAGGGCCAGCTCGTCCGCGCTCATCCGCAGCGGCGGCTCGACGGCGGGAGGCGCGAACGGATCGCTGTCTCCGTAGAGCCCGGCGCCCACCTCGGCCAGCGCCTTCTTGCCGACGGGCTCGGCGGGCAGGTAGGGGACGACGTGGATGGGCAGCGGCGCGAACGACTGCTCCGCCTCGGCCAGCAGTCGCGACTGCGCCGCCACCCACTGGGCGCGCCACTCGTCGGCGCCGTCCGCCGGGAAGACCCGGTTGGCGATCACGGCGTCGACGCGGTAGCCGTACAGGTTGAGCGAGGTGAGGGTGCGCCGGGCCTCGGCCAGCACCACCGACTCCGGGGTGAGCACGAGCCGCACGGAGGCGTGGTCGCCGGTGAGCAGCTCGCGCACCTCCATCAGGCCGCGGTGGAAGCGCTCACCCGCGTTCATGACGTCCTCGCCGGGCGCGCTGACGCCCGCGAGGCCGCGCACGAACGGCGAGACGAGGCGCACGAGCTTGCGGCCGACCGGCATGAGCCTGCTGACGTGCCAGTCGAGGGCCTCGGGCAGGGCCAGCAGGCGCAGCGTCTCGGCGGTGGGCGCGCAGTCGACGACGATCACGTCCCAGCGGCCCTCGCGGGCGTGCTCGCGCAGCTCCAGCAGGGCGATGACCTCCTCGGCGCCCGGCAGCACCGTGATCTCCTCGGAGGTGATCTCGTCGAGGCCCAGCTCGGTCAGTACGCCCCTGGCGTATTCCTGCAGCTCGCCCCAGTGCCGCTCCAGCGACTTCTGCGTGTCGACCTGGTGCAGGTGCAGGCCGGGAGCGACCTCGCCGGGCTCGACGGCGAGCGCGTCCGCCAGCGAGTGCGCGGTGTCGGTGGAGACGATGAGCGTCTTGAGCCCGCGGGCGGCGGCGAGCGTGGCGGTCGCGGCGGCGGCGGTGGTCTTGCCGACGCCGCCCTTGCCGGTGAAGAGCAGGACTCGCGGGCTCAACTCAGCGGCCTTCGACGCGCTTCTTGAGCCCCTTGAGCGCGGTGTCCACGATCACCTTCTCCGCCTTGCGCTTGATCATGCCGATCATGGGCACGCTCAGATCGACGGTGAGCTCGTACGTCACGTCGGTGCCACTGCCCCGGTCGGCGAGCCGGTAACTCCCTCTGAGGTCGGAGACCATCTTCCCCGGCTCGGCCACCTGCCAGCTGACGGCGTCGTCGCCCTGCCAGGTGTAGCTCAGGGTGTAGGTGTCGCTGATCATGGCAGCGTCGAGCATGAAGCGCACGGTCCGCGGTCTGCCGTCCTCGCCGGTGCTGAGGACCTCCGCGCTCTTGATCGATCCCGCCCAGTCCGGGTAGGCGGGGAAGTCCGCGATGACCGCCATGACATCGGCGCGACCGGCGTCGATGGTGGTGCTCGAAGTGGTGCGATCAGCCATGCGACCACCGTAGTGCACAATCCGCCGCTTGCGGTGGACCAGGGGATGCGGCGGCCGGTTCACCACTCGAGGACGAAGGGAACGCCCCTGCCGCGGAAATGGCCCACGTTCACGCATTCGGTGCGTCCGACGCGGGCGCGGCCGTGCAGCGGGTTGTGCACGTGGCCGAACAAGGCGTAGCGCGGCTGCGTCCGCCTGATCGCCTCCAGCGTGGCCTCGCTGCCGCGCTCGAACCGCCGGGCCACGACGTCGTAGAGCAGCTCGGGCACGGCGGGCGGGATGTGGCAGCACAGCACGTCCACCTCGCCGACCGCCTCGACCCTGGCGGCGTACTCCTCGTCGCTGATCTCGTACGGCGTGCGGTAGGGGGTCCTGAGACCCCCGCCCACGAACCCGAACCGCAGGCCGCCGATCTCCGCGGTCTCGCCGTCGAGCACCCGGTGTCCGGGGCGCAGGTAGTCGGGCCACAGGCGCGGGATGTCCACGTTGCCGTACGTCAAGTAGGCCGGGGTCGGCATGGCGGCGAAGAGGGTCGCGTACTGGGCGCGGACGTTGCGCTCGATGTGCTCGCGCGGGTCCCCGTCGAGGGTCGCCCACAGCGCCGCGGACATCGCCCTGGCCTCGTCGAACCGTTTGGCCGTGCGCAGCGCGATGAACTCGGCGGCCTTCTCCGCCCCGAACAGGTCGGCGAAGATGCCCTGCGCGTGGTCGTCGTAGTCGATGAAGAGGATCAGGTCGCCCAGGCAGATCAGCGCGTCCGCGCCCTCACCCGCCACGGCCAGGGCGTCGGCCCTGCCGTGCACGTCACTGACAACATGGACCCTCATGAGGGGATCCTAGGTGCAGTGGCTGCTAGCGTGATAAATGCCCTTCATCCGATGAGAAACCTGCTTGATGGACTGCCGCTACGGTCCGGACGCGGCACAGGAGCAGGGCGGCGGTCTCAGAAGGTTTCTTGTCGGTAGCCTCAGACGAAGCTACCAACGCGTAACTTTAGGCGGTAACGTCCAGGCGTCCCCGAAGAGGAGCTGATTCGTGCGCGAGTACACCGTCCCGGTCCTGGTCGACGTGCCTGCCTCGGCGAGCCTGGCCGACACGGTCTTCAGACGGGCCGAGCAGGAGCCCGGCGCCGTCGTCATGCGCCGCAAGAGCGACGGCGGGTGGCCGGTGGTCACCGCGTCCGAGTTCCGCGACCAGGTCGTCGAGATGGCCAAGGGGCTGATCGCGGCGGGCGTGGAGCACGGCGACAAGGTGGCGCTCATGTCGCGCACCCGATACGAGTGGACGCTGGTCGACTACGCGATCTGGTCCATCGGGGCGGTCACCGTGCCGATCTACGAGACCTCGTCGGTGGAGCAGGTCAGGTGGATCCTGTCCGACAGCGACGCCAAGGCGGTGTTCGTCGAGCTGGACACGCACGAGGAGACCGTGCGCGAGGCGTCGCCCGGGCTGAAGGCCGTCTGGCGGGTCGACGGCGCGCTGGAGACCGGCGACGTCGCGGACTCCGAGGTGGACCGGCGGCGCGAGCCGGTCGGCGGCGCCGACCTGGCCACGATCGTCTACACCTCCGGCACCACGGGACGCCCCAAGGGCTGCCGCATCACGCACGACAACCTGCTGTTCACCGCGCTCAACGTGCTACGGGGGCCGCTGGAGCCGCTGTTCGCCACCAAGGACCCGGCGGCGCTGCTGTTCCTGCCGCTCGCGCACATCTTCGCGCGGATGATCCAGGTGGTGCTGATCGAGGCGGGCGCGGTCATCGCGCACACGCCGAACATGAAGAACGTCGCCCCGGACCTGCAGGACTTCAAGCCGACGTTCCTGCTGGGCGTGCCGCGCGTGTTCGAGAAGGTCTACAACGGGGCCGAGCAGAAGGCCATCGCGGGCGGCAAGGGCAAGATCTTCGCCCGCGCCGTGGACGTGGCCGAGTCCTGGAGCCGCGCGGAGAGCTCCGGCGGCGCGCCGCTGGGCCTGCGGCTGCAGCGGGCCGTCTTCGACAAGCTCGTCTACTCCAAGCTGCGCGCCGCCACCGGCGGGCGGCTCTCGGCGGCGGTGTCCGGCGGCGGAGCGCTGGGCGAGCGGCTCGGCCACTTCTTCAGGGGCGTCGGCATCGAGGTCTTCGAGGGCTACGGCCTGACCGAGACCTCCGCGCCGTGCTCGGTCAACATGCCGGGCGCCAACAAGATCGGCACCGTGGGCAAGCCGCTGCCGGGCGTCACGCTGGGCATCGCCGACGACGGCGAGATCCTCGCCAAGGGCAGGAACGTCTTCGCCGGCTACTGGAAGAACGACGAGGCCACGGCCGAGGTGATCGACTCCGACGGCTGGTTCCACACCGGCGACGTGGGCGAGCTGGACGCCGACGGCTATCTGCGGATCACCGGCCGCAAGAAGGAGATCCTGGTCACGGCGGCGGGCAAGAACGTCGCGCCGGGGCCGCTGGAGGACGCGCTTCGCGCCCATCCGCTGATCTCCCAGGCCATGATCGTCGGCGACGGCCGCCCGTTCGTGGCCGCCCTGATCACCCTGGACCCGGAGGCCCTCCCGGCCGGGTCGCCGGTGAGCGAGCTGCGGTCGGACCCGAAGGTGCTGGCGGAGATCCAGACGGCGGTGGACCGGGCGAACCTGTCGGTGTCCAAGGCGGAGCAGATCAAGAAGTTCACGATCCTGGACGCGGACATCACGGAGGACAGCGGGCACCTGACGCCCACGCTGAAGGTCAAGCGCGGGGTGGTGCTGCGCGACTTCGCCAAGGAGATCGACGAGCTGTACGGCGGCCGCTAGACCGCCGCCCGTCGCAACGGCGCGGCACGACCGTCTCAGGGTCAGGCCGCGCCGGCGACGACGGCGGACCGTTCCGTGGCCGCCAGGATGGCGGCGAGGGCGTCCCTGGCCGCCTGAAGCCCGGTGAGCTGCTCGTCCAGGCCCGTGAGCCGATCGCGCAGGTGGCCGAGGGTGCAGACGTCGAGGGCGTCGCCGGAGCCGGACACGCACGGCAGCACGTCCTTGATGATCCTCGTCGGCAGCCCGGCGGCCAGCAGCGTGCGGATGCGCCGCACCACGACCGGAGCCGGCGCGATCGCGCTCCTGCGCAGGGCCGTGGAGCTGGGCGTGAATCTGATCGACACGGCCGACGCCTACGCGCTGGGAGCCAACGAGGAGCTGATCGCGGAGGCCCTGCACCCGTACGCGGACAACGTGACGGTGGCCACCAAGGTCGGCGTGGCACGCCCGTCCCCTGCCGAATGGGTGCCCCTGGGACACCCTGCCTACCTGCGCCAGCAGGCCGAGCCGGCCCTGCGGCGGCTGCGCGTGGACCGGATCGATCTGCTGCAGCTGCACAGGATCGACCCCGCCTACCCGCTCGCCGACCAGACCGGGGCGCTCAAGCAGCTCAAGGACGAGGGCAAGGTACGCCACGTCGGCCTGTCCGAGGTGGGCGTGGACGAACTGCGCCAGGCGGCGGAGATCACCCCGATCGCGACCGTGCAGAACATGTACAACCTGGCCACGCGCGGGCACGAGGCCGTCGTGGACCACGCCGCCGAGCACGGGATCGCGTTCCTGCCGTTCTTCCCGATCGCGGCGGGCACGCACGCGGGTCCCGGCAGCCCGCTGGCGGAGGTGGCGGCCGAGATCGGCGTCACGCCGGCGCAGGCGTCGCCGGCCTGGCTGCTGCGCCGCTCCCCCACGGTGATCCCGATCCCGGGCACCTCCTCGATCGCCCATCTGGAGGAGAACACGGCCGCGTTGTCGATCAAGCTGACCGACGACCAGTACGACCGCCTGTCGGCCGCCGCTCTCGTCATGTCCGCCGCCGGTTGATCGCCGCTCCGTCGGTGTCACGGTAGCCGCCGGCCTGGAGGCGTGAGCGCGGGGCTAGGCGATGACGAGCTCGCCGACGTGCTCGGCCAGCGCCTCCCTGGCGGGGGGCGGCAGCCCGGCGTCCGTGATGAGCACGTCGGCCTCGCCGAGCCTGGCGATGGTGCTGATGCCGACCATGCCCCACTTGGTGTGGTCGGCGAGCACGACGAGGCGGACCGCGGCCTCCACGAGCGCGCGGTCGGTCTCGGCCTCCATCATGTTCGGAGTGGTGAAACCGGCCCTGGCGGTCATGCCGTGCACGCCGAGGAACAACTGGTCCACGTTGAGCTGGCGGATCGACGACACCGCGACCGGCCCCACCAAGGCGTCGGAGGGGGTGCGGACGCCGCCGGTGAGGATCACCGTGTGGTCGGCGCGGCCGGAGCGCTGGAAGACGTCGGCGACGCGTACCGAGTTCGTCACGACGGTCAGGGCGGGGACGGCGGCCAGGCGGTGCGCGAGCGTCCATGTGGTGGTGCCCGCGGACAGCGCCACGGCGGTGCCGGGGCGGACCAGGGCGGCGGCGTGGCGGGCGATGGCCCGCTTCTCCTCCTCCTGGCGTACGGCCTTCACGGCGAAGCCCGGCTCGTCGGTCGATCCGGCGCCAGATCCGACAACGGTGGCGCCGCCGTGCACCTTGAACAGCAGACCGCGCTCGGCCAGGAGCTCCAGGTCGCGCCGGATGGTGATGTCGGAGACGCCGAACGCCCGCACCAGCTCGATCACCCGTACGCCGCCGTTCTGCCTGACGAGGTCAAGGATCGCCTGCTGACGTTGCGGGGCGAGCATCGCATCACCAATTCCCAACAGGTTCCGACACCTTCCCGATCGCATCATGACACGATCGCGGCGTCGCGACTGTGGCTGATTCGTCATGAATCCGGGCGTTGACAGTGCGAAATGTTGGCTTTTCGATGAATGAAGATGAGTGAACTCGGGGGAATCTGAAGGGTCCGGCTAGGAGGAACCCACCATGGACCATCGACTGCCGATATCCCGCCGCAATTTACTGTTCGGAGCCGCCGCCCTCGGCGTCCCGGCCGCGCTCGTCGGATGCGGATCCGACGCCCCCTCCGCCGCCCCCGGCGGCACCGCCTCAGGCAACCTCGGCACGATCACCCTCGGTTCCAACGCCTCCGACGAGATCCCCAAGAAGTCCCTGGAAACCCAGGTCAAGGCTTTCACCCAGGCCACGGTCAAGATCAACACGGTGGATCACAACACGTTCCAGGAGAACATCAACCGCTACCTGAGGGGCACGCCGGAGGACGTGTTCACCTGGTTCGCGGGCTACCGCATGCAGTTCTTCGCCGAGCAGGGGCTCGCCATCGAGATCTCGGACGTGTGGCGGGAGATCGGCGGCGACTACACGCAGGCGTTCAAGGACCAGTCGACGGGCATCGACGGCAAGCAGTATTTCGTGCCGTCCACGTACTATCCGTGGGCGGTCTTCTACCGCAAGAGCCTCTGGCAGGAGAAGGGGTACGAGCCGCCCGCGACGCTGGACGAGTTCACCGCGCTGGCCAAGAAGATGAAGGCCGACGGGATCATCCCGATCGCGTTCGCCGACAAGGACGGCTGGCCGGCGATGGGCACGTTCGACATCCTCAACATGCGGATGAACGGCTACGACTTCCACGTCTCCCTCATGCAGGGCAAGCAGTCGTGGACCGACCCGAAGGTCAGGCAGGTGTTCGACACCTGGCGGGGGCTGATGGAGTACCACCAGCCCGCGGCGCTGGGCCGCACCTGGCAGGAGGCCGGGCAGTCGCTGGCGCAGAAGAAGACGGGGATGTACCTGCTGGGCATGTTCGTCGCCCAGCAGTTCCCGGAGGCCGACCGGGACGACCTCGACTTCTTCACGTTCCCGGAGATCAACCCTGCGTACGGCACCGACTCGATCGACGCCCCCATCGACGGCTACATGATCTCCGCCAAGGCCAAGAACGTGGACGGCGCCAAGGCGCTGCTCAAGCACCTCGCCCAGGCCTCCTCGCAGAACATCGCCACCAAGCTGGACCCGGGCACCCTCGCCGCCAGCTCCAAGGCCGACACCTCCGGCTACAGCGCCCTGCAGAAGCGCGGCGCCGAGCTGGTGTCGAAGGCCACGCACATCGCGCAGTTCCTCGACCGCGACACGCGGCCGGACTTCGCCTCCACCGTGATGATCCCGTCGCTGCAGTCGTTCGTGAGCAAGCCGAACGAGATCGACTCCTTGCTGACGAGCATCGAGAAGCAGAAGGCCAACATCTTCCGCTGATGGCCGCCAAGACCCGTCGCTACTCCGCCCGCGACGTGACCATCCTGGTCATCGGGCTGGGGGTGGCCGTCATCGTCAACGTGGGCCTCATCTGGGGGCCCACGCTGGCCTCCGCCGGGCTGTCCGGCACCGACTGGAGCGGCATCGGGCCGATCGAGTGGATCGGCGGCCAGAACTACCACGACCTGGCCGCCGAATACCCGCCGTTCTGGTCGGCCGTCCGCAACAACGTGCTGTGGCTGGGCTTCCTCGGGCTGGTGGCGACGCCGTTCGGGCTGTTCTGCGCAGTGCTGCTGGACCGGCGGCTGCGGATGTCGCGGTTCTACCAGAGCGCGCTCTACATGCCGGTCGTGCTGTCGCTGGCCGTCGTCGGCTTCATCGCGCAGCTCGTCTACTCCTCCGACTACGGCGTGCTGAACGCGGTCACCGGGCTGACCGTGGACTGGCTCGGCGACAGCTCGATCAACATCTGGGTCGTCATGCTCGCGGCCGCCTGGCGGCACGTCGGGTACGTCATGATCATCTATTTGGCCGGGCTGAAGGCGGTCGATCCGGCGCTGAAGGAGGCGGCGGCCATCGACGGCGCCACCGAGCGGCAGGCGTTCTTCCGCGTGGTGTTCCCGACGCTGCGGCCGGTCAACGTGGTCGTGCTGGTCATCACCGTGATCGAGGCGCTGCGGGCGTTCGACATCGTCTACGCCATCAACAAGGGCAGAAACGGGCTCGAGCTGCTGTCGGTGCTGGTGACCGAGAACATCGTGGGCGAGGCCAGCCGGATCGGGTTCGGCTCGGCGATCGCGGTGATCCTGCTGGCGATCTCGCTGGCGTTCATCGTCACGTACCTGACGCAGATGTTCAGGGGGGAGGAGCGATGACACTGACCGCGCCCGCCTCCGCTCCCCCGGCGCAGACGCGGCAGGCGCCGTCGCGGCGGCGGATGCGGCCGCTGCGGATCCTGCTGCACTGCTTCCTGGCGCTGGTGGCGCTGGGGTGGCTGCTGCCGCTCGCGCTGGCGGTGTACGCGTCGCTGCGGCCGTACGACGAGACCGCCCGCCTGGGCTACTTCTCGCTGCCCGAGCACCTCACGCTCGACTACTACGGGCAGGCGTGGAGCCAGGCCGAGCTGCCCCGCTACTACCTCAACACGCTGATCATCGTGGTCCCCGGCGTGCTGATCACGTTGTTCATGGCATCGTTCACAGCCTTCGCGATCGCGCGGCTGCGCATCCCGGGGCGCAAGGCGCTGCTGATCGTGTTCACGGCGGGCAACCTGCTGCCGCCGCAGGTGCTCATCACACCGCTCTACACGCTCTACACGCTGATCCCGCTGCCCGCGTGGCTGTCGGACTCGCAGTCGCTCTACGACTCCTACCTGGGGCTGATCCTCATCCACGTGGCGTTCCAGTTCGGCTTCTGCGTGTTCGTCATGGCGAACTTCATGAGCACGATCCCCAAGGAGATCAGCGAGGCGGCGCTGGTGGACGGGGCCGGGGTGTGGAAACGTTACTGGCGGCTGACGCTGCCGCTGTGCCGTCCGGTGCTGGCGGCGCTGTCCACGTTGCAGTTCACCTGGATGTACAACGACTTCCTGTGGGCGCTGGTGCTGATGTCGTCGGGCGACAAGCTGCCCGTCACCTCGGCGCTGAACAACCTGCGCGGCCAGTTCTTCACCGACTACAACCTGCTGGCGGCCGGGTCGGTGCTGGTGGCGCTGCCGACGCTGATCGTGTTCCAGCTGCTGCACAAGCAGTTCGTCGCCGGGCTCACGCTGGGGGCGACGAAAGGCTAGGGGACCGCCAGAAGGGTGTGGAAGCGGGCCGCGACCTGCTCCCACGCCCACTCCCCCGCGATCCAGTGGCGCCCGTTCACGCCCATCTTGCGGGCCTTCGCCGGGTCGCTCAGCAGCTCGACGATCGCCTGCGCGATCTCCGCCTGGTCCTCGCCGTCCACGACGATCCCGGTCTCGCCCTGCTTGACGGCGTCGGGCGCGCCGCCGGACGCCCCGGCCACCACCGGCAGCCCCGTCGCGGACGCCTCCAGGAACACGATCCCGAGCCCCTCCACGTCCACCCCGCCCCACCGGGTACGGCACGGCATCGCGAACACGTCCGCGGCCGCGTAGTAGCCGGGCAGGGCGGCGGCCGGCACCGTGCCGGTGAACCTGATCGACTCGTGCCCGGCCGCCAGCCGTTCCAGCGTCCGCCGGTACGGTCCCCCGCCCACCAGCAGCAGCACGGCGTCGGGCACTGCCCGCAGCACGCGCGGCCAGGCCCTGATGAGCCGGTCCTGGCCTTTGCGCGGCACCAGCCGCGACACGCAGACCACGACCGGCCGGCCCGCCACGCCCAGCGCGGCCTTGGGCGCGCCGGGCCGGAACAGGCCGGTGTCCACGCCGGGCGCGAGGCGGACGAGCTTGGCCGGCGGGATGGCGGCGGACAGCCGCCGGCGGGTGTACTCGCCCAGGTACGTCACCACGTCGGCGTGCTCGCCGATCCGGCGCAGCACGGCGCGGAAGCCCGGCGCGCTCGCCCACGACGCCTCGTGGCCGTGGGTGAGCATCACCACCCTCCGCGCGCCCGCCCTGCGCAGTCGCGGCGCGAGCAGGCCGAGCGGGGCCGCCGCCCCGAACACGACGGTGTCCGCCCGGTGCTCGGCCACCAGCCGGGCCACCCGGCGCGCGACGGCCGGGGTGGGCAGGATGAGGCGCGTCGGGTGCCGCACCACCCGGTACGGCTGGTGCCGGTCGAACTCCTCGCAGCCCGGCCAGTCGGGGGCGTAGACGGCCACGCCCGGCGTGCGCAGCGCGAGCCCGTGCACGAACGACTGGATGCCGCCGGGCCTGGGCGGGAAGTCGTTCGTGACGACGACCACGTTGGTCACGGCACCTGTCACGGCACTGGTACGCCGTTCAGCTTCGCCCACGAGCGGGCCAGGGCGATGCGCTCGGGGCTGGAGGGATGGGAGGCATAGAGCACATATTCCACCGCATCCGGCGACAAGTCGGAAATATTGGTAACTGCCAGGCGTTTCTGCATCGCCACGAACGTGGCCGGGTCCCTGGTGAGCTCCAGCGCGTGCACGTCGGCCCTGGCCTCGATGTGGCGGCTGATCAGGTTCTGGGCCGGTCCCATGAGGAACGATCCCAGGCCCATCAGGCCGATGAGCGCGCCGACCGCGCGGGGGTCGGCGATCGAGGTGACACCGGCGCGGCGGCGTACCGGGCCGGACAGCAGGAACAGCAGGACCGCGCCGAGACCGGCGCCGAGACCGCCGATGAGCGTGCCGTAGAGCACGTCGTCGTATTTCGCGTGGCCCAGCTCGTGCGCCACCACCAGCTCGACCTCGGGCCGCGGGGCCTTGAGCAGGTTGTCGTAGACGACGATGCGGCGCGTGGCGCCGAAGCCGGACACGTACGCGTTGAGCGCGGTCGTACGGCGCGAGGCGTCGGCGACCAGCACGTCCTCGACCGGCACGCCGTCCCGCTCGGCCATGGCCAGCAGGCTCGTCCGCAGCGGTCCCTGCGGCATGGACGTGAAGTCGTTGAACAGCGGCTCGAACACCACCGGATACACGAACGACGCCACCACCGTCAGCGTGAACGCCCCCGCGGCGGCCGGGATCCACCAGCGCTTGACCCGGCGGGCCAGCGCGACGAGCGCGAACAGCATCAGGGAGAGCAGGACCACCTCCACACCCGTGCCCTTGAGCCGGTCGCCGGCCCAGGCCGCCCAGTCCTGGGTGGACAGGCCGTAGTCGCGCAGGATCATCTCGAACCACATGCCGATCGGCCACCGGATCAGCTCGGTGAGCGCGGTGATGACGAGGACGCCCAGGATCATCCGCACCCACCGGGGGCCCTTGAGCCATCCCACCGCCTCGGCGCCGATCGGGGTGGCCGCCAGGAGGCCCGCGATGATGAGCGTGAGGGCCAGAGAGAGGTAGCTCGGGAGGGTGGTGGCCGCGTCGAACGCCTGGGACCTGGCGATCTCGGCGGCGCTGAAGTCGCGGGCCGGGTCCGGCGGTCCGGTGGCGATCACCCGCCACGGGGTGCTGAAGGCGGCCACGGCCAGGATCACGGCCCCCAGCACCAGGAGCACGATCGCGGCCTGCCGCCGCAACCGGCTCTCGCCGGCGTTCGCGCCGTCCCCTGGGGCCACGTCTCCGCCCTCGGCCGGGTCGCTCGAGTCCGGATCCCCGGCGGGGTCGCTCGAGCCCGGATCCCCGGCCGCGGGCCCGGGCTTGCGGATTTCCTGTCGTTCGCTCATGCGCCTCCCCCTTTTACGCGAGCTGGTCTCGCACGTACGCGCGCCACCGTGCCGTCAGCGTGCCCACGGAGAGCCCCAGCGAGGCGAGCGCCCGATCGACGCCGGCCGCCTGGGCATCACGGTAGAGCCTCACCAGCGTCTCCTCACCGAAGCGGTCAGCGAGGAAGCGACACGCCAGCCAGGCCTCCTGGTACGCCCGTGCGAGCCGTACGGGGTCCCGGCCGTCCGCCGCGAAGGCCGCAGGTCCGGGCAATTCGCTCGGGAGCCGCCCGGCGTGCACCTCTTCGGCCAGTTCGGCGGCGGCGGTCCGCAGGGGGAGGCCGGCGTCCCGGTAGCCGACGTAGTCGGCGAAGCCCTCGTACAGCCAGATGGGCAGGCCGTCGGTGCCCGCCACGACGTGGGTGAGCTCGTGCGCGAGCACGACGTCCTTCCCCGTGGAGTTGAGCCGGGCGAAGACCTCGGGGACGACGATCACGCGGCCGCGGCCGGCCACCGCGGCCAGCCCGTCGAGCCGTTCCACCCCTGCCAGGCGGGCGGCCTCGCGGGCGGACTCGGGGACGACGACGAGCGGTCGCACGGGGACGCGGAGGACGTCCGAGACCCGGCGCCCGGCGGTGTCGGCGCGGCGCGCCAGGTCGCCGAGGGCGGGGGAGGCCCGGCGGCCGACGACCACGGACCGCGTTCCGCGGGCCACGACGGCTTCCTCGCGCCACAGATCGCGCGCTTCAGGGGGAAATCCGGGGATGGGGGCGCTGGCGGGGACGAGGAGCAGGAGAGCGGCCACCACGGCTCGTCGGCTCACCTGCTGGGACACGATGCCCGATCGTAGTCCGCCGCGCCGGAGGACCCCGGAAATGGGACCGCCCCGCCCGATTCCTCGGGCGGGGCAGTGTCACATGCCGGGACGGACCGCGCCGACGAACGACGACTTGCGCCATCCGCTCAGCTTGACGACTTGCACCCGTTTGCCGCTACTCGGCGAGTGCACCATCTTGCCCTTGCCGACATACATGCCCACATGGCCGAGCCCTCTGAAGAACAGCAGGTCGCCTGGCTGGAGATTCCTCCAGGAGACCTTGTTCCTGATGCGGGCGAACTGGCTGGCCGCCACGCGAGGGAGCGTCACCCCGGCCTTCTTCCAGGAGTACTGGGTCAGACCGGAGCAGTCGAACGAGCCGGGACCTTCGGCGCCGTAACGGTACGGGTCACCGACTTGACTCTTGGCCACGGCCACGGCCTTGCGGGCCTTCGATTGCTGCCGAGCGATCCTGAGGGCCTTGGCAGACTTCGCGGACTTGGCGGTGGAGGCCGCCTTCGCCGTGGTGGTCCTGGCCGAATCGCTCGTCGTTGCCGCCTCAGCCGTTGGGGCATGGAGGATCAGACCTCCGGCCGCCACGGTCATCGTGAGCGCTACACCACTCAGGGCAAGGCGGGACAGGCGGGGGTTGTGCAGAGAGGTAGACAGGATGTCTCCTTGGGACTTCCACGAATGCCTACCGGGTTAGCTGACGGATTCGGGCCTGGAAGTAGCCCTACGGCGCGTTGAGCGCCGATTCACCCCTGATCCCGGGGGAACGGGATCGTTGGTTCCCCGGCTCCGTGCCTCCTGGCTGCACGGACTCGGCGGGCCGCCGCCTGTTCAGGTGTTCTCAATGGGGATGCGCGGCGGCGACCGGCGGATCTGTATCTGTCTCACATCGGAGGTCCGATGTCGGTTCGCGGTGACATGGCTTGTCGCCGCGAGGCCAGAAGCTACGCCGAAACGTCAAGAATCAGCAAAGGGCGAGTCAGGTTGTAAAGATCAGACAGGGGGTCTTGTCAGATTTGAAACCCCTGCTGGAACACCAGGTTCCGTTACGCAAATGTGACTCTGCTCACAATTGCCGGACCACCCCTCTGTAAGGTCCCGATTGCCCCTTTTGTCACACCTTGCGCGCCGTCACCCTGAACCCCGTCGATGGGAGCGTTCCATCAGAGATCCGTTCCCGTTCGATGCGGTAAAGGTCATTGAGGAGCGCAATGCTGCCGTTTGTCACCTTTCCGCCGATATATCGCCACAAGTACGGTTCTCGCCTCAAGCTCGTGATCTCGAACCGCTCGGCAAGGGCGGCGATCATGCCGTCCGCCGGCGTGTGATCCACGTGCGCCGCGCGCCACCGCTCGGCCGGGTCGCCCCCGGGACCCTCCAGGGCGGGCGGGAAGTCCGCCACGCCTGCGGCAGACAGCAACGATCCGGTATCGTAGAACCAGACGGCCGCGGCCCGGTCGGCCCAGTCCCACGCGAACTCGTCCACGACCAGCAGCCCGTCCTTTTCCAGCAGGGCGGACACTCGATCCAGCGCCGCCTCCAGCGGATGCACGTGATGCAACGAGAGCGACATGACGATCACCTCGAACAACGATCCATCGTCGTAGCCGGGATAGCAGGCGATGTCGGCTCGTAGCGCGGGGACGCCGGCCGCCCGGGCCGCCTCGACGGCCTCCTGAGAGATGTCGATCGCGGTGACGTCATGGCCCCGTCTCATCAGCTCGGCGGCCAGCTCGCCGCGCCCGCACCCGGCGTCGAGCACCCGTCGTGGCCCCTGTGGGAGCACCTCGCTCAGCCATGTGTCCTGGTGGTTGTCCATCGTGTCCATAGATGGAGCATGACGGCGTCGAGCCATGCGCACCACTGCGGGTTGGGCATGTTACCCATAAGCTCGACGCATGCTTGATCTATGGTCGCTGAAGGTGCTGACAGAGGTCGGGAGGCTGGGTTCGTTCTCAGCCGCGGCCGAGGAACTGTCCATGACGCAGCCCGCCGTGTCCCGGCAGATCGCCACGCTGGAGCGTCAGACGGGGGTGCGGCTGTTCGAGCGGCTGCCGCGCGGGGTCCGGCCGACGGACGCGGGGCGGGCGGCGCTGGAGCAGGCCGGCGAGGTGCTCAGGGGAATGCGGCTGTTCGAGACACGCATGCGGGCCTTCGCGACGGCCGAGGCGGGCCGGGTCAGGGTGTCGGCGTTCCCGAGCGCCGCGACCACTTATCTGCCCGAGCGGTTCCGGTCGTTCGCGGGCCGGCATCCGGGCGTCGAGCTGTCCCTCACCGTCCGGTCCGGGGAGCACGACCCGTGCGCGGCCGTACTGGACGGCGATACGGACATCGCCTTGCTGACCTCGTGGGACGTGGCCGGTGCGACAGGTGTCGTTCTGACGCCGGTGCACGAGGACGAGCTGCTGGTCGCGCTGGCGGCCACTCATCCGCTGGCCCAAGGGAGCCGGGTGCGGCTCCGGGATCTGGCGGCGGAGCCGTGGATCGACGGCACCCACCCGGACTGCCTGGGGCCCATCTCGCAGTTGGCGTCGGCCCTGGGAGGGACGCCTCGGATCAGCCATGTGTGCGACGACTGGAACGGCCGGCAAGGCCTGGTGGCGGCCGGTGTGGGCGTGATGCTGTACCCGTCGATCGCCGGCTACTCCGCCGCCCGTCCCGACATCCGCCTCCTCCGCCCGTCCCCGTCCCTCCCTTCCCGCACCATCCTCGCCGCCGCCCTCCCCCCGACAGACCGCCCTCCAGCGGTCTCCGCCTTCCTCGCCGCCCTCACGACCCCCGAACCGACCGCCGCCCGGGTCCCGCCGCGCCGCCGCTCCCGGTAGCGCGTCCAGAGCCCCGGCCGCCGACCCTGTCAGGTGGTTGCCACGGCGGACGGCGGCACACGCGCGGGCGCAGGCCCGTCATTCACGCGACACGCGCACGACGGCCACCCACCCGGCGCTCGGGGCCACAGGCCTACGCCCGCCACAACCACCGCCCGGCGCCGAGGGACACGCCATACCGGCGGCTCCACCCAAACGCACACCCCACCGGCTCCTCGGCGCCAGGGCCGGGCAGGCCGGCGCGATGAAATGCTCACGCGAAGACGCTCACCCCCAGCCCTGCGGGGTGCGGCTCGGGGTGGGTCGTTGTGCGCGCGGAAGAGGTGTGGCGGGCGAAGGTGAGCCGGGGTCGGGAACGAGCGGGTGATGGGAACCGAAACCGGGCTGCGGGCGGGCCGAAACCCGGCCCCGCTGGAACCAGGCCGACCCGGCATGAAGGGCCCCGCCCCAACCGGCCGAACCGGGGGAGGCTACGGGCGGATGGCGCCCACGAGGCGGCGGCCGTACGCGGAGAGCTTGACGACCTTGACGACGTCACCAGTCTGAGGGGCGTGCACGATCTGCCCGTTGCCCGCATAGATGCTGACGTGCCCCAGCCCTTCGCTGAAGATCAGATCTCCGGGCTGCAGGTCGTTGATGTCCACCTTGCGGTTGGCTCCCCACGCCCACTGCTGCCACGTCGTACGGGGCAGCGACACACCCGCGGCCCGCCAGGCCGCCTGGGTCAGGCCGGAGCAGTCCCAGCCGCCCGGCCCCGTCCCCCCGTACACGTACGGCTTGCCGACCTGCGAGAACGCGAACCGCAGCACCGCCGCCCCGCTCCCCGACGCCGGCCCCGTGTACTTGAGCCCCACGCTGTTCGGGTTCCCGGGGTTGTAGGCGCCCAGTTTCTTCAGGAGCTTCTTCTGCTCGGCGATCAGCTTGAGGATCTCCGAGCGCTCCTTCTCCACCCCGTCCCGTTCCCGGTCCGCCGCCTCCAGCGCCTCCTGCGCCTTGTCGCGCTCGCCCTTCAGCCCGCGGTTCTCCCGGTCGAACGCGGCCAGCTTCTCGGCCCGCTCCTGCGTGATCTGCCCCGCCAGCGCCAGCCGCGCCAGGAGGTTCTCGGGGTGGTGCGCGCCGACGATCGAGGGGAGGGAGGTGACGTCGCCGCCGAGCCGGTAGTTGTCGACGGCCATGTTGATCACCTGGGAGCGCAGCTCGGCGACCGTCTCCAGCTTGCGCTTGTAGCTGTCGTTCAGCTTGGCGTAGGTGGTCTTGGCCTTCTTGTACCGCTCCGTCGCCGTGTTGTACTGGTCGACGACCTTGTCGGCCTTGTTGTTGAGCTTTTCCAGCTTGGCCTTCGCCTGGTTGATCGTGGGCTTGGGATCAGCGACGGCCGCTCCCGCGGGGGACACCACCAGCCCGAACGCGATTCCCGCGGCCACCGGTACCCAGCCAAACCTCACTGCGTCGCCTCCCAGGGAAAACATCTGGGGCGAAATAGTACAGAAGCGGCGGGTGAGGTCTCACCCCAACCACTCAAAACTGAGCAAGTCGTAATCTAGGCGCGGCCCAGGCGGCGCAGCAGCAAAGCAGACGGAACGGGTCTGGCTCCCATGCGCCTGACGGATTCGGCCACCTCGCGGTCCGAGGACACCACGGCGATGGCCCGGCCGGGCGGCTCCGCGCGGACGAGCTGGCGGATGAGATCGTCGGCGATCTCCCCCGGCGCGCTGAACAGCACTCGCACCCCGCGGGGCGCGACCACCTGGACGGGGGCGTTGAGCTCGGCGCCGTCGAACACCACGGTCACCTCGACCCTGGTCTGCGCGACCAGCCCGCCGAGCCCGGTCATCAGCCGGTTGCGCTGGTCGGCGAGCGTGAGCGTGCCGTAGCCGGACTTGGTGACGTTGTAGCCGTCGATGACCAGGTGCACCTGCGGCACCGCCAGCAGCTGGTCGAGCAGCTGCGGGTCGTCGTCGGCGAGGGCACGCGCGGGCACGGCGCGCACGCCGGGCCGCTCCCCCGTGCTGGCGGCGACCGAGTCGGCGGGCCGGCTGATCGTCGTGGGCAGGGCGAGCTCCCTGCGCAGCCCGGCCGAGGCGTCCTGCAGCGCGTCGAGCAGCACCCTGATGCGGGCGTCCTCGATGCTCCTGCCTTCGCGGGCGGCCCGGCGGGAGGCCTCCAGCTGCCGCTCCACGTCGGCCAGCCGCTCGCGCAGCCGCCGCAGCTCGGACTCGCCGGCGTTGCCCGCGGCCACGGCGGCCGACCTGGCCTCCTCGGCCGCGCGCTCCATCTCCTCGGCCCGCCCGACCGCGGCCTTGGCGCGCTCGCGTGCGTCATGGAGCTTGCGCCGCAGGTCGGAGTTTTCCGCGCGGGCGAGCTTGAGCTGCTCGCGCAGCCGGTCGGACTCCTCCTTGGCGGCGCTCTTCTGGGCGGCGAGCTGCTCGCGCAGCCGAGAGACCGCCTCCTCGCGCTCCGATCCCTCGGCCGCCACGGCGGACTGCTCCAGGTCGGTGCGGGCGACCTCGATCATCTCTTCCCAGCCGGGCGGCCGGGTGAGGTATGCCGCCGCGGCCACGAGCACCGGATCGGCGGCGGGCGGCACGTTGCCCTCGGCCAGCGAGGACACCAGCTCGGGCCATCCGGCGGCCACCGACTCGGCGACGATCTCGCGGAACTTCTTGTCGTTCTCCAGTTGCGCGGCGATGGGCGCGCTGCCGAGTTTGGCCCGTTTGCGCGGGTCGAACTTCGCGATGCCACGCAGCGGCGGCGGTATGGAGACAGCGGGCATCGTCCCGAGAACCTGAGCCGCCAGGTCGACGACGTTGAGCCGCACCTGCTCGGGAAGCGGGCGAGACAGGCCTTCACCCGCTGAACTCATCCCACTTGTCCCTTCGTGACATGCCCTTTCAGACAAGGGTACGGCTGCCGCGTACCTGACCGTAACGGCCACCCGCGTATGGACGAGCGCTTGGTTGGGGGTATACGACTGTGCCTGGGCAGGTGTTCACCCAGGAGGCCGACCGTGACCGACCAGCTGCGTACCTCCACCCGTGACCTGGAAGAACTCCGCGAGCGGGTAGCCGCCTGGCTCCGCGGCAGGGTCGGCGCCGACGCCGCGGTGTCCGAACTGTCCAGGCCGACGGCCAACGGCATGTCGAGCGAGACCCTGTTCTTCACCGCCACCTGGAGTGAGGGGAGAACGCGCTGCGTAGCGAGGCTCGCACCGGCGGAAGAAGCCGTTCCAGTCTTTCCCTCGTACGATTTGCGAACCCAATTCGAAACCATGCGTTTAGCCAGGGAGAAAGCTGGAATTCCAGCGCCCAGGCCTCTCTGGTTCGAGCCGGATCCCGGCCCGCTCGGCACGCCGTTCTTCGTCATGGAGCGGGCCGACGGCGAGGTGCCGCCGGACGTGATGCCGTACACGTTCGGCGGATGGCTGTGCGACGCGGCGCCCGAGGACCAGCGCAGGCTGCAGGACGCCGGCGTGGGGATCCTGGCGGCGCTGCACGAGGGGCCGTTCACGAAGGAAGAGCTGTCCGCGATCGGGACGCGGGGCCTGCGGGCGCACGTCGAGGCGCAGTACGCGTACTACGAGTGGGCGCACGGCCGGCGGCGCATCCCGCTGCTGGAGCGGGCCTTCGACCACCTGGAGTCGCACTGGCCCGAGGAGCCCGGGCCGGACGTGCTGTGCTGGGGCGACGCGCGGATCGGGAACATGATGTTCCAGGACTTCACGCCGGTCGCGGTGCTCGACTGGGAGATGGCCGCGGTGGGGCCGCGCGAGCTGGACCTGTCCTGGATGATCTTCCTGCACCGGTTCTTCCAGGACCTCACGGTCGCCATGGACCTCAAGGGCATGCCCGGCTTCATGCGCCGCGACGACGTCTGCCGGAAATATCAGGAGCTGACTGGCTACCAGCCTCGCGACATGGACTTCTACGAGCTGTACGCCGCCCTGCGCCACGGGATCATCATGGCCCGCGTCTGGCGGCGCCGGATCCACTTCGGCGAGCAGGCGGAGCCGGACGACCCCGACGACCTGGTGCTGCACCGGGCCACGATCGAGGAGTTGCTCAGCCGCTGGCGTCGTAGACCAGCAGCGCCACCTGCACCCGGTTGTTGAGGTCCAGTTTGGTCAGGATCCGCGACACGTGCGCCTTGACCGTGGGCACGCTCATGTACAGCTCCCGCCCGATCTCGGCGTTGGACCTGCCCTGCCCGACGGCCAGCGCCACCTCGCGCTCCCGCTCGCTGAGCCGGGCCAGCAGTTTCCTGGCCCGCTCCGTACGGTCCCCCGCCCCGCCGTCCGACACGTGTGTGATCAGCTGCCGCGTCACCGCCGGCGACAGGATCGGCTCGCCCGCGGCCACCTTCCTGATCGCCTCCACCAGGTCGGCCGGCGCGATGTCCTTCAGCAGGAACCCGGCCGCCCCCGCCCGCAGCGCCCGCAGCACCTGCGCGTCGGCGTGGAACGTGGTCAGCACCACCACCTCGGGCGGCGGCGCCCCGCGCGTCGATCGCGCCCGCAACGCCTCGGTGGCGGTGAGCCCGTCGACGCCCGGCATGCGGATGTCCATCAGCACCACGTCCGGCCGGTGCTCGGCCACCAGGGGCGGCACCTCGGACCCGTCGCCGGCCTCGGCCACGATCTCCATGTCGCCCGCGCCGCCCAGGATCATCGACAGCCCGGCCCGCACCATGGCGTCGTCGTCCACGATCAGCACCCTGATCGGCCCGCTGACCGATTCCCTCACACGTCCTCCCGAGTGATCTCCACCGGCCACGGCAACCAGGCGCGTACCACGAACTCCCCCTCCGGCGTCGGCCCGTGCTCCAGCCTGCCCCCGGCCAGCTCCGCCCGCTCCGTCAGCCCGATGAGCCCGGCCTTCGCCCCGGGGATGCGCAGGGGGTGGCGGGACCACAGCGGGTTGCGTACCTCTGCCGACAGCCCCTTGCCACGCGTCCCCCTCACGGTGACGATCGCCGGGGCGCCGCCCGCGTGCTTGCGGGCGTTGGTGAGCGCCTCCTGGACGATGCGGTAGAGGTTGCGGCCCAGCGCCTCGGGCGCCTCCTCCACCCCGAGGTCGAGGCGTACGTCCATGCCCGCCTGCCGGCACTCCTCGACCAGCGTGGGCAGGTCGGCGAGCGTGGGCTGCGGCCGGTCGGGAACGGTGTCGTCCTCGCCCGGCCGCGCATGCCGGAGCACGCCGATCACCTGACGCAGGTCCTGTAACGCGAGGTGGGCGTTGGTCCTGATGGCGCCGGCCGCCCGGGCGATCTCGTCGGAGGGCGCGTCGGGCCGGAACTCCAGAGCGCCCGCGTGCAGGCTGAGCATCGAGATGCGGTGCGCGAGCACGTCGTGCATCTCCCTGGCGATCCGCTCGCGTTCGAGCCGTTTGGCCTCCTCGGCGGCGCTGTCGGCGCGCTGCCTGAGCGACCAGATGAGCTGCCGCCGGGCCCTGATCACGATGCCCCATGCGTACACGGTCAGCACGAGGGCCGCGCCGATCACGCCCCACGCCACCGGGCCGATGTCCTCCTGTGGCCTGAGGGCGACGTACGGCACCAGGGTGATGAGGGCCAGCAGCGTGATCGGCCCGGAGACCTTGAACGGCCGGTGCACCGCCACGGTGAACAACGCCACGATGGACGCGCCGCCGACGAGCTCCAGATAGGACGACAGCACGGTGGTCACCAGCGCGAGCGCGACCGGCCAACGGCGCCGCAGCCAGACCGCGACGCACGCCAGGGCCCCCGTCACCTGCTCGATCACGATGAGCGGCTCCGGCTGCTTCTCGATCTCCTCCAGCCCCACGAGCGTGATGCCGCAGGCGATCAGGAACATCGTGACGTCGACGATCCAGTCACGCAGCGAGCGCCGCACCCGGCGGCCCTGCCGGCCGTCGCCGAGCAGCACGGACGGCAGCGCCCACCGGTATTCGGGGACGAGACCGTCCTCCCCTCGCACTGCCGTCACGTACACCGAGGTTAGGCCCTCCACCGGCGCGGCGACACCGACCAAAGTCGATGCCTGCCGAGACCTCCGGCCGACGCGGGCGCCGCCGGCCGGAAGGGACGCTTTCCCCATGGGACCGGTATTGAAGGTGTTCGGCTGGCTGCTGCTCCTGCAGGGCGTCGGCGGCCTGGTGAACACCCTGCTCGGATGGTGGCGGTGGGCCGAGGACCTGATCGTGGTCAACCACGTGGCATTCCTCGACGGGTACGAGGTGTTCGCCTCCATCGTGACAGGCGTGCTCGGCTTCGTGCTGCTGGCCGTGGCCGAGACGATGAAGAAGACGGAGGACGACGAGTGAGCGCGACGTTGCGGCCCCCGCGCAATCAGGCCGATCCGCGGGCGATCCCGTGGTGGACGGTGCAATGGCTGATCCTCATGGTGCCGGTGGCGGCCGGTGCCGTGGTGTCGTACTGGCTGTTCACGGATCGGGGCGTCTGGCTGGGGGGCGCGGTCGCGGTGTTCGCCCTGGGATGCCTGGTGATCGCGGTGGTGGCGCCGCGGGCCTACTACCGGGTGGAGCGGTGGGAGGTCACCGACGACGCCGTCTACACGCGCAAGGGGTGGCTGACGCACACCTGGAAGGTGGCACCGATGTCGCGGATCCAGCGGATCGACACCGCGCGGGGGCCGGTGCAGCGGCTGTTCGGGCTGGCCGACATCACCGTCACCACCGCCTCGTCGGCGGGCGCCGTCAAGATCGAGGCGCTGGATCACGAGCTGGCCACCGCCCTCGCCGAACGCCTCACCGCCCGCACCCAGGCGACCCCGGGGGATGCGACATGAACGGCTTCCCGGCGTACGACGCCGGCGGACGCGACGCCGGCGCGGGGGCGGGCTGGCAAGCGCTGGCCCGTCGCAGCCTGTGGGCCTCGGCGGCCAAGTCGCTGGCGCTCGTGGTGCCCGCGGTGATCGGCCTGGTCAGGTTCCTCACCGGCCGGGACTGGCCGGTCGGCGGTGTTGCGGCGGCGTGCGCGGGGGCGGCGCTGCTGATCATCGCCGGGGTGGAGGCGTACGACGTGGCCAGGCTCCGCGCGACGCGCTGGCGCCTGACCGCCGACCGGCTCGAACTGCGCTCCGGCATCGCCGTACGCCAGCGCCGCTCCATCCCGCGCGACCGGGTCCGGAGCGTGGACCTGCGGGCCGATCCGGTGCTGCGGGTGTTCGGCCTGACCGTCGTCAAGGTGGGCACGGGCGAGCACGCGGCCGAGGCCACCGAGCTCACCCTGGACCCGCTGACCAGGCACGACGCCGAAGCGCTCCGCCGTACGCTGCTGCTCGGGGACGCGACCGCCGCGCCACCGGAGGACGAGGGCGACGCGCCGCTGGCCGAGCTGCGGTGGTCGTGGATCAGGTACGCGCCGCTGTCGGTGTGGATGTTCACGGGCACGGCGGTCGCGCTGGGCGTCGCGTACAAGGCGCTCACCTTGATCGGCATCCAGGTGTTCACCACGGAGGTGGCCGAAGACCTGTGGAGCTGGGTCACGGCGCGGCCGCTGGTGACCGTCCCGCTGCTGCTCGTGGCGAACGCCGCCGTGGGGGTGCTGGGCGCCGTGCTGCTGTTCGCGGAGTCGTGGGGGCGTTACCGGCTGGAACGCGAGCCCGGCCGGCTCCGGCTGCGCCGGGGGCTGCTGACGACCCGGTCGCTGACGCTGGAGGAGCGCCGGCTGCGTGGGGTCGAGATCAGCGAGCCGCTGCTGCTCAGGCTGGGCGGCGGGGCTCGGGTCAAGGCCATCGCGACCGGCCTCGGCAAGGCCGCCGAGAACGAGACGGAGGACGTCGCCGTCCTCTCCCCGCCGCTGCCCCTTCCGCTGGCCCGCCGCCTCGCCGCCCAGATCGCGAACCCGGCCGCCCGCACGGACGCCGCGGGATCCGCCGAAGGCCACGTCAGGACGGACGTGGAAGCGGTTGCGGGCATGGGCGGGGCCGGGCTGGTGGCGCATCCGGCGGCGGCCAGACGGCGGCGGATCGTGCGGGCGCTGGTCACCGTCGTGGTGCTGACCGGCGTCGCGGCGGTGGCGTACGGGCTGGTGCCGTGGGTGTGGGCGCGGCCGTGGGTCTGGGCGGTGCCGGGCGTGGCGCTGCCGTTGGGGCTGTGGCTGGCGGTGGAGAGCGCCGGGAACCTCGGGCACGCGCTCGGCGGGCGGCATCTGATCACGAGACGGGGCGCCGTGGTGCGGCACACGGTGGCGCTCGACCGCGCCGGCATCTCGGGCTGGACGATCAGCGAGTCGTTCTTCCAGCGGCGCAACGGCCTGGTGACGGTCTCGGCCACCACCGCCGCCGGCAACGGCCACTACGACGTGGTGGACGTGGGCCGCGGCAACGGCCTGGAACTGGCCGCGCGCGCCGTGCCGGACCTGCTCGAACCCTTCCTGGACCGGCAGCCGCGGCCCAGGTGACGGAAAAGAAATGAGCCGCGTGATCCCCCTCGGCTTGCCCATGCCCCTGTACTGGACAAACCTGATCGCGCGGCTCAAGTGCTTGCAGTAATAACGGTATTTGTCCCACTTGCAACCCGGTTGCAGCCTCATTGACCGTTGACGTAGATCGCGGGACAGGGGGATGATCCGCGAGTGGCGCCGCCAGGACCGGCGCTCTCCTGCCACGCGCTCAGCTGCCGGGCAGGCGGGCGCACGATCATCCAAGACCTCACCCTCGAGCTGGCCCGAGCCGAGCGCGTGGCACTCATGGGCCCTTCGGGCTCCGGCAAGACGACGCTGCTCACGACGCTCGCCGGACTGCTCCCGCCCGCCTCGGGACGGGTCCTGGTCGGCGGCGTGCCCTTGGACGAGCAGCCCGGGCTGCGGGCCGGGCTGGCGCTGGTCTTCCAGTCGTACGGGCTGCTGAGCGTGCTCACCGCGGCCGAGAACGTCGAGGTCGCGCTGCGGGCGGCGGGCCTGCCCCCGCGCGAGGCCGTGCGCCTGGCGGCGGAGGCGCTGGTGCGGCTGCGGGTGTCGAAGTTCGCCGATCACCTGGTCGAGGAGCTGTCGGGCGGGCAGCAGCAGCGGGTGGCGGTGGCCAGAGCGCTGGCGTTGCGGCCCCGGGTGCTGCTGGCCGACGAGCCGACGGCCGAGCAGGACGCCACGCACCGCGCCCTCGTGCTGGACGAGTTGCTGGCGGTGACCGGCGAAGGCACCACGCTGGTGATCGCCACGCACGATCCCGAGGTGGCCGGGCGCTGCGACCGCGTGATCGAGTTGCGTGCCCTGGCCCATCGCCGGCAGCCGAGGAGCGTTCCGTGAGCCATGTCCCGGGGTGCGGCCCATGAGCGTCGTCAGGTGCGACGGGATCGTGCAGATCTACAAAGCCCAGGACGTCGAGGTCGTCGCGTTGCGCGACGTGGACCTGGTGATCGACGCGGGTGAGACGGTCGCCCTGCTCGGCCCGTCGGGCGCGGGCAAGTCGACGCTGCTGTGGCTGCTGGCCGGGCTGCTGCGCCCCAGCGCGGGCCGCCTGTGGCTGGACGGCACCGACCTGGCCCGGCTCAACCAGCGCAGGCTGGACCGATTACGGGCCGCGCACATCGGCATGGTGCTGCAGAACCCGGCGCGCAACCTCATCGGCTACCTGTCCGCCGCCCAGAACATCGCCTTCGCCCAGCGCGCGGTCAAGCGGGACCGGCGCCGCGCCCGCGACCTGCTCAGCCGGATGGGGCTGGAGGAGGCGGGCGACCGCCCGGCCGGGCGGATGTCGGGCGGCGAGCAGCAGCGCCTGGCCCTGGCCGTGGCGCTGGCCAACGCGCCCAAGCTGCTGCTGGCCGACGAGCCGACCAGCCAGCTCGACGAGGAGTCGGGCGCGCGGGTGGTCGGCCTCATCAAGCGGGCCGCTGAGGCCGAGGGCACCACGGCGGTCGTGGTCACGCACGACGCGGCCGTGAGCGAGGCGCTGAGCCGCACGGTGACGATCAGGGACGGCCGGGTGGGCGCGGAGGGCAGGCGCGGCGAGGACTTCGTCGTCGTCGGCAGGGAGGGCGCCGTGCAGGTGCCGCCCGAGTACCACCGCCTGCTGCCGCCCGGCTCCATGGCGAGGATCGAGGAGCTCGAGGACGGCATCGCGCTCAGGAGGGCCGAACCGTGATCCTGCGCGGCCTCTGGGAACGCCGCACTCTCTCGCTGGTCGTCCTGCTCATCGCGGTGGTGCCGATCGCCTCGGCGGCCGTGGGGCCCATCTATTCGGCGGCCGCCCGCACGACGATCGCGAGGGACGCGGTGGAGGCGGCGCCGCTGGAGGGGCGCGGCTGGCGCTACACCACGACCGAGGGCGGCATCGAGGCCAAGGTGGCCCGGTTCACCGCGGGCGCCGACTTCGTCAGCCGGCCGATCCTCGGGATGGAGATCACCAGCGGCGGGCAGGACGACCGGCGCGCGTACTCGCTGGTGTGGCAGGACGGGCAGTGCGAGCACCTGACGCTGGCCGCGGGCCGCTGCCCGAGCGCCGCCAAGGAGGTGATGGCCAGCCAGGCCACGGGGTTCGAGGTGGGCCAGACGATCGCGCTGACCTCGATCGTCAGCGGCGAGTTCGGCGTGTCCAGGCGGGAGCCCGAGCCGCTGGAGGTGGTCGGCGTCTACCGGCCGGGCCCTCCCGGTGACCCGTTCTGGTTCGGCAGGACGCTGTTCTCCCCCACGGGCGAGCCGAGCAGGGACAAGGCGGACGCCCTGTTCACCGTGCCGGAGACCCGGCTGGAGACGTACGTCGTCACGGGCGACGCCGGCTACGTGAGCCCGCGCGAGGCGGAGTCGGGCTGGACCGACTACGCCATCGTCTACATCGTCCCGGACCGGCTCGACGGGACCGACGTGGAGAAGCTGGCCGCGATGCAGGCCGCCGCCGAGGCCGCGGGCCGGGACACCAAGGCCATCGTGTTCTCGCGGGTGGCCGACATGCTCAAGGTCATGACCGCGAGCACCGGCTCGCTGGGC
The DNA here is from genome assembly GCF_044465905.1 of Nonomuraea sp. NPDC049480. NCBI lineage: Bacteria > Bacillati > Actinomycetota > Actinomycetes > Streptosporangiales > Streptosporangiaceae > Nonomuraea > Nonomuraea sp. NPDC049480. The sequence continues at coordinate 343,042 of NZ_JBITMD010000005.1, read as the reverse complement.
GTTCCGACGCTGCTGGTGATCGCGCAGCTCGTGGCGCTCGGCTGGATGCTGCTCTTCCAGACCGTGGGCGACCTGGTCAGGGCGCGCGGCGCGGAGATCGCGCTGGCCCGGCTGCGCGGTCACGGGCGGGCGCGGGTGTGGCTGTTCGCGCTGGCCGAGCCGCTGCTGCTGCTCGGCGCCGCCGTACCGCTCGGCCTGATGCTGGGACACGCGGCGGCGGGCGCGATGATCGGCGCGCTGCTGCCCGCGGGCATCCCGGTGTACTTCCCGCCGGAGGCGGCGCTGGCCGGGGTCGCGGCCATGTTGGGCGGCGTGCCGGCCGCCGCGGCGGCCGGCTGGCGTACGGCGACGCGGCCGGTCACCGAGGAGTGGCGGCGCACCCCGCGCAGGACGGCCCGCGGCTGGGTGCTCGACGCCGTGGTCCTGGCGGTCACCGCGCTGGGCCTGGTCGAGCTGCTGGCCACCGGCGTGATCACCGACGTGTCGGGGCAGAGCTCGGGGGCGATGGCGGTGCCCGGGCTGATAGCGCTGGGCGTGGCGCTGCTGGCCAGCCGGGCGCTGCCGGTGCTGACCAGGCGGTTGTTCGGGGTCACCAGGCGGCGCGGCGGGCTCGGGCCGTTCCTGGCGCTGCGGCAGGTGGCCAGGGGGCCGGTCACCGCGGGCAGCGTGATCGTGCTGGGATCGGCGTTCGGGCTGGCCACGTTCGCGGTGTCGGCGTGGACCGCCACGTCGGGCGACTACGCGGAGACGGCCAGGTTCCACAACGGCGCGACCACCGCGATCACCGTCCGGCCGGTCGAGCCCGGCAAGCTGATCGCCGCCGTGAACGCCGCCGACCCCGGCGGCAGGACGGCCGCGCCCGTGATCAAGGTTCCCGGCCCGCCGCAGCTGCTCGCCTCGGATCCGGCGCGGCTGGCCGCCGTGGGCGCGGCGTGGCGGCCCGGCCTGGCGGGCGGCAGGTCCCTGGCCGAGGCCGCTGCCATGCTGCGAGGGCCCACGGCGCCGCGGGTGTGGGCGCGCGGTGACAGGTTCCGCGCCGAGATCACGCACGACAAGGTGCCCAAGGGGTGGAGGGTCAAGCTGTCCGCCACGTTCCGCGTGCCCGGTCAGCTGCGGCCCGCGCAGCTCCCGCTCGGCGACCTGACCGGGCGCTCCGGCGTGCATGAGTGGAACCTGCCGCCGTCGTGCGAGCGGACCGCCTGCGAGCTGCGGGCCGTCCGCGGGGACATGGAGACCCCTGCGGCGTTCGAGGACCCCCCGGACGTGCGGGTGACCGTCACCGGCCTCGCCGTACGCGAGCAGGGCCGCTGGCGCTCCCTGGACCTGCCGCCGTGGCGCGTGGACGACGGCGAGGAGGAGCGCGAGGGCACATTCTGGATCACCATGGTCGAGAACGAGACGCTGCGTCCGGCCACCTACGACCCCGAGCCGGCGGCCGTGACCGTCGGGCCGGTCGGCAGGAGGGCGGTGCCGGGACTCGACAACGCCTTCGCCGGCCCCGTCCGGACGGCCGTCACGTCCGCCGCCGCTCCGGGGCTGACCGACGCCGGCGTCCTGGTGGATCTGGAGCACGCCGACAGGCACGCGTACGGGGTGCACGAGAAGGCCGAGTTCCAGGTGTGGACGAATCTGACCGGCACGGCCGCGCTGGAGCGGGCGCTGGAGCGGCAGGGGCTGTCGGTGGTGTCGCGGCGGCACGTGGCCGACCTGGCCGCGTCCTTCGCGGGACAAGGGCCGGGACTGGCGCTGTTGCTGCTGCTGGTGTCCGCGCTGGCGGCGGCCGCCCTGGCGCTCGGGCGCACCGTGCTCGCGCTCTACACGGCGGCCAGGAGACGCGCGTACGAGCTGGCCGCCCTGGAGGCGTCGGGCGCCAAGGTGGCGGCGCTGCGGGTCGCGCTCCTGCTGGAGCAGGTGATCACGGTGACCGCGGGCACGCTGGCCGGGCTGCTCGCGGGGCTGGCCGCGGCCGGGGTGGCGCTCGGCAGGATCCCGCAGTTCACCGAGGCGCCGGTCACGCCGCCGCTGCCGCACGAGGTGGCGGCGGCGCCCGTCGCGCTCGTCGTGGGCGCCGCCCTGCTGGTCAGCCTGCTGGCCGCCGTGGTCGTGTCGGAGCTGCTGCTGCGCGGGATCCGCGTGGAGCGGCTGCGCGACGCGCCCGCCTAGCTGCCCGCGGGCTGCTTGGCCAGCTCCGCCATGTACGCCCTGGCCAGGGAGAGCGCGCCGGCCATCGCTTCCTTCTGGGACATGAGCTGGACCTTGGGCGAGTTGGTCGGCTCGTCCTTCGGCCGCTGCTGGCCTGAGTAGTCGACCCGGACGACCACCGCGCCCTTACGCATCAGCACCGCGCCGGCGGAGTTCGACACCTCGCCGCGACCCCTGATCTGCAGGAACTGCTGGTACGCCTGGTCGCCCAATCCCTTGACGTCGGCCACCTCGCCCCAGGTGATGCCGCCGATCGAGGACTCGGCCACGTTCTTGTCGCCGCCGCGCTCGCTCGCGAAGTAGCTCTTCGCCGCGGTCTCGTCGGCCGCGCCCGCCCGGTTGCTGAACCGGTGCACGGTCATCAGCGCGCTGCGGATCTTCGTGGTCCCCTCGCTGTCACCGGGCAGTTCGCGGTTGAGCCAGCGGCACTCGGTCTGGTTGTCGTCGCCGGCCGCGGTGCCGCGCGCCCGCTTGGCGGGCTCGGGCACGAGCCGCGTGGCCACCTCGGTGATGGCCTCGCAGTCGGCGGGGAAGGTGGCCAGGATGCTCGGGGAGGGCGTCGGCTGGACGCTCGGCGAGACCGTGGCCTGCCGCGACGGCTCCGCCTGGGCCAGCACGTCGGGGTTCTTCGCCTGCCAGGCGGCCGCGCCCTTGGCGAAGTGCGCGATCAGGCCGCTCACCTCGCGGATCGCGTTTTCCTCGGTGATCGCCTGCGTGGTCTCGTTGGACAGCGTCTGCGCGTCCTTGCGCTGCTGGCCGGCCTGGAACCTGACCTCGATCGTCATGTCGTTGACGCGCGCGTAGGCCCGGCCGAAGGCGTACCAGAGCAGCTTCCCGTCGCGGGACCAGGTGTATTGGGCGTAGGCGCCGTCGCCCACGCCCGGGATGTCCTTGACCGGGGAGACGTACCTCTTCTCGTCGGGATCCAGGGACGGCGTGGCGGTCGCGCCGTACTTGCCGCCGCGGTAGCCGACCTCGTACGAGCCCTGGGCTATCGACCTGCCGGTTTTGGCTCCCTCGCCCTTCCACTGATCGATCCTGACGTCGATCTCCCGGTCGCGCCAGAATTCGCCGAACGAGATGCGCCGGTTCTGCCAGTTGCACGAGAACGAGACCGTGGCGTCGCCGTCCCTGGACGACCTGGCGACGGTCGCGTCGGGAACGAGCCGGTCGGCCTCCTCCTTGGGCAGCATGGCGCAGACGTCGGGGCCCTTGGCGCCGCCGGCCGCGGGCTGGGACGACGCCGGCTTGCCGGTCTGGGCCGGGGGCCGCGCGGCGGAGACCTTGCCGTATACGAGGTAGGCGCCCACACCGGCGGCGGCGATCACCACGACCAGCGCGGCCGCCAGCGCGGGCAGCAGCCAGGCGGGCCGTCGCGGCGGCTGAGGCGGCGGCATCTGCGGCACGGTGGGCATGGTCGGGGGCATGGACGGCCGCACGGGCGGAGGCATGGGCGGAGGCATGGGCGGAGGCACGGGCGGAGGCATCGGCGGAGGCATCGGCGGAGGCATCGGCGGCCGCATGGACGGTGGCATGGGCGGTGGCTCGGACTGCCTTCCTGGCGCCTGCTGGTAAGGGTTCGCCGGAGGCTCGTAATCGCTACCGGGATTCACGGGGGACTCCTGGGGTTGCCCTGACTTGCGGGGAAACATGCTAGTCACACCCCTTGCAAGGTGCTTGCAGCTCATTCACTTCTGCAGGGCCGCGGACACCAGGCGGGCGGCGTCGATGGCCGTGTCATTGTCCGCCGGCTTCTCCTGCACCTGTTCCCGGTGCCAGACCACTTCGCCCAGCAGGTTACTCGTCCGGAGGAGCACGACGCCGGCGGATCGGCCGTCCTCCTTGGAGTTGATGTAGCGGGTGAAGGTGTTCTGGATGATCGCCGACTCCCCCACCTTCGGCACGTCGGCGACCGGGCCGCGGCTGTCACGCCCCTCGATGCCCTCCCCCGTGGCCCTGGTGGCCTTCTCGCTGGCGAAGCGGCGCTGCGCCACCGCAGGGCCGCCGAGGTCGCCGTCGGGCTTCTCCGCCCAGACGCGGACGATCAGACGGCGGCCCGGCGGCTCGTCGATGACCCATTGGCACTCGCCCGGCCGGGTCCGCTTCCGCTGCGGAGTGCCCTTCATGAACCGGGCGGCCTGGTCGTCGCTGAGGAGCGTGCACGGGTCGGGCGCCGTGGCGAACCTGCCGGTCTCCGGCTCGCCACGGAGCGCGGCCGTGGCGTACCAGCCGCCCGCGCCCACCATGACGACGGCGGCGAGCGCCGCGGGCACGAGCCACCACCGGCGGCGCCGCCCCGGCGCGGAACCGGGGGAGGCGGCCAGGGCGCTCAGCGCCTGGCGGATCTGCGGCGCGGTGGGCCGGGCCGCGGGGTCCTTGGCGAGCATGGCCATGAGCAGGCCGCCGAGGTGGCGCCCCGCCCGCGCCGGGAACGGCGGCTCGTGCAGCAGCACCGCCGCCGCCACCGCGGCGGGCAGCGCCCGCTCGAACGGCGCCCGCCCCTCCACCGCGGTGTACAGGCTCGCGCCGAGCGACCACAGGTCGGACGCCGGGGTGGACGGCTGCTCGTTGAGCCGCTCGGGAGCCATGTAGCCGGGCGAGCCGGCGCTGCCGAACCTGTCGCCCTGCCCGCTCATCGGGGCCGCGATGCCGAAGTCGGTGAGCATGGCCGAGCCGTCGTAGTCGAGCAGGATGTTGGCCGGCTTGACGTCCTGGTGCAGCATGCCGTGCGCGTGCGCGACCTCCAGCGCCGACAGCACCGCCAGCCCCACGCGGGCCGCGAACTCGGGCGGCAGCGGCCCCCGCTCCTTGATCAGCTTGTCGAGCGAGTGGCCGGTGACCAGGTCCATGATGATCCACGGCTGGTGGCCCTCGAGCAGCACGTCGTGCACCAGCACGATGGCCGGGTCGCGCAGCCGGCCGGCGGACCTGGCCTCGTGGATGGCCCGGTCGGTGAACTGCGCGCGCTCGTACGGGCTGAGCCCTTCGGGCACGCGCACCTGCTTGACGGCGACCTGCCGGTCGAGCATCTCGTCGATGGCGCGCCACACGGTGCCCGCGCCTCCCTGCCCGAGGCGCTCGATCAGCCGGTAGCGGCCGGCCAGCAGGTAGAGGTCATCCGGCATTGCGCAACGCCTGTTCGGTCGCCTGCGCGGCTCTCAGCGCCGACTGCTTGATGTCCTCGTCGGACGGCCGCTCGGCGAGAGTCGTGTATTGGACGAGCACCACGAGGTTGGCCAGCCGGTAGAAGACGTGCGCGGAGTGCATCCGCCCCGTGGGCCCCTTCAGCTCGAAGCCGAACGCCTCCTCCCCCAGGCCGTCGATCCGGTGCAGCGGCGTGCGAAGGGCCTTCTGATCGGCCTTCACACCGATCTCCGGCCACGACCACTCAAGGTCGGCGTACTTGCCCCACGTGCGCTTCTGGTTCTCGAACAGCCTGTGGGCCGAGACCGGGGTCATCGACCACGGGTCCACCGTGTCGGAGTCCTTCTGCACCTGCAGGCCCACGCCCGTGCCGGAGATCGGCCAGCCGCACTCGGGGCCCTCCTCGTCGGAGCTGGGCAGCCCCTTGGGCGGGCTCGAGGTGCGCAGCAGCCTGCCCGCCTCCTCGGCGCTGAGCAGCGTGCACACGTCCATCGGCGCGGTGAACGCCGTGGGCGTCCCGCCGTCCATGCTCCTCACGACGAAGAAGCCGGCCGTGGCCACCGCGACCGCGAGCGCCGCGGCCACGGAGATCCACAGCACCGCCCGGCCGCGTTTCCTGACCGTGCCGGGCGCGGTCACGTCGTGACTGGCGGGCAGCTGCGGCGCGGGGCCGCCGGCGGCGACCTGCCGGAGCGCGGGCACGACCACGCGCGGGTCGGGGCGGGCCGCCGGATGCTGGGCCATCATGGCGGCGATCACCGGCCCGAGCGGGCCCGGCGCGACGGGCGCGGGAGACAGGAGCGTGGCGCGTACGCGCTGGGCCGCCGACCCCTCGTACGCGGGCACTCCCGTCACGGCGACGTAGAGCGTGGCCCCGAGCGACCACAGGTCGCTGGCCGGGCCGCCGGGCTCGCCGTCCAGCCGCTCCGGCGCGATGAACCCGGGCGAGCCGATCATCAGCCCCTGCTCGGTGAGCGTGGCCTGGCCCTCCTGCCGGGCGATGCCGAAGTCGGTGAGCACCACCCGGCCGCTGTCGGTCAGGAACACGTTGCCCGGCTTGACGTCGCGGTGCTGTAACCCCTGCGCGTGCGCGACGGACAGCGCCTCCAGCACGTCCGCGCCTATCCGCGCGGCATGGTGAGGCGGCATGGGCCCGAACTCGCGCACCGTCTCGGCGAGCGTGCGGCCCCGCAGCAGCTCCATCACCAGCCACGGGCGCTCGTGCTCGACGACCACGTCGTGCAGCGCCACGATGCCCGGGTGGCGCAGCCGCGCGGTGGCCTGCGCCTCGCGCACGGCCCGCTTCACCGAGTCCGCCTGCTCCTTGGGCGGCATGCCCTCGGGCAGCGTGAGCTCCTTGACCGCGACATCGCGATCAAGCATCTCGTCCCTTGCCAGCCACACCTTCCCCATGCCACCCGCGCCCAGCGGGTGCGACAGGGAGTAGCGGCCGGCGAGTCTTCCCGCCGACATAAGGGAAGGGTAACTAAGGATCAAGAGGGATGGTTATTCGATCCTGTCGGTCGGTCTCTCTATGGTCTTGGTTCGTGGACGCGGTACAAGGCACTCTCGACGAACTCGGCACTCCGCTCAGCGAGGTCACGTTCGTCGTGTTCGACCTGGAGACGACCGGCGGCGCCCCCTCGGATGACGCCATCACCGAGATCGGCGCGGTGAAGGTGCGGGCGGGCGAGGTGCTGGGCGAGTTCTCCACGCTGGTCGACCCCGGCGGGCCGATACCTCCGTTCATCTCCGTGCTGACCGGGATCACCGATGCCATGGTCGTGGCGGCGCCGCGGATCGAGGCGGTGCTGCCGAGCTTCCTGGAGTTCATCCGTGGGGCCACGCTGGTGGCGCACAACGCCGGGTTCGACACCCGCTTCATCAAGGCCGCCTGCGCCGCGCACGGCTATCCCCCGCCCGCCAACCCCGTCGTCGACACGGTCGACCTGGCCCGGCGCGTGCTGACCCGCGACGAGACGCCCAACGCCAAGCTGGCGACGCTGGCCAGGTTCTTCCGCAGCCCGGTCGAGCCGTGCCACCGGGCCCTGCAGGACGCCAGGGCCACCGTGGACGTGCTGCACGGGCTGATCGAGCGGGCCGGCTCGTTCCAGGTCCACACGCTCGAAGAGCTCAAGTCGTTCGTCCGCGCCCCCACGCCCGAGCAGCAGCGCAAGCGCCACCTGGCCGAGTCCGTGCCGCACGCGCCCGGCGTCTACCTCTTCGAGGACGAGCGCGGCGAGGTCCTCTACATCGGCAAGAGCACCAACCTGCGCAACCGCGTGCGCTCCTACTTCACCGCCAGCGAGACCCGGCCGCGCATCCGCGAGATGATCGGCATCGCCGAGCGGGTTCGCCACATCGTCTGCACCACCGGCCTGGAGGCCGAGGTCAGGGAGTTGCGCCTGATCGGCGGCGCCAAGCCCCGCTACAACCGCCGCTCCCGCTTCCCGGAGAAGGTCGTCTGGCTCAAGCTCACCGCCGAGCCCTTCCCCCGCCTGTCGATCGTGCGCGACTTGAAGGACGACGAGGCCACCTATCTCGGCCCGTTCACCAGCGCCCGCCTGGCCGACGACGCCCGCATCGCGCTGCACGAGGCGGTCCCGCTGCGCCAGTGCATCCAGCCGATCAGCCTGCGGACCCGGCGCGCGGCCTGCGTGCTGCACGAGATGGGCCGCTGCGGCGCGCCGTGCGAGGGCAAGGAGAGCCCGGAGGAATACGCGATCCACGCCGAGAACGCCCGCCGCGCCATGACGCTCGACGCCACGCCCGTCTTCACCGCGGTGTCGGCCCGCATGGAGCGCCTGTCGGTGGAGCAGCGCTACGAGGAGGCGTCCGTCGACCGCGACCGGCTGGCGGCGTTCGTCCGCACGGCGGCCCGCATGCAGCGGCTGACCGCCATCACCCGCATCCCGCAGCTGGTCGCCGCCAGCCCGGCGTTCGGCGGCGGCTGGGACATCCACGTGGTCCGCTACGGCCGGCTCGCCGCGGCCGGCGTCATGCCGAAGGGCACCCACCCGACCTCTTTCGTGGCCTCGCTGACGGCCACGGCGGAGGTCGTCATCCCCGGCCCCGGCCCGGTCCACGCCGCCAGCGCCGAGGAGACCGAGTGCATCCTGCGCTGGCTGGAGTCGCCGGGCGTGCGGCTGGTGGAGGTCGACGGGGAGTGGAGCCTGCCCGCCTGGGGCGCCGCCCGCCACAAGGCCCGCATCGATCTCGCCTACCGCCATCTCGATCAGGGTCGCGGCCGGGAGGGACGGCCGTGGCAGTGACCCGATACAGTTGCTCCATGGTCACGGCTATCGTCCACATCAATGCCGAGGTTGACCGGATCACGGAGGTCGCCGAGACGATCGCCGAGATCGACGGGGTCAGCGAGGTCTACTCCATCACCGGCGAATACGACTTGCTGGCCATGGTCCGGGTGCCGGTCTACGAGCGCATAGCGGAGATCGTCCCGGGGCGGATCAACAAGGTCGACGGCGTGCTGCACACGGAGACGCACATCGCGTTCCGGGCCTACTCCAAGCACGACCTGGACGCGGCCTTCTCCATCGGCTTCCCCGAGGCCGACTGACCTTCACCGGGGGCGGGCGGCCGCCGGTGTGCCGCCGTGATCACCAAGCCTCCCGGGTGGCCTTTCCCGACCGTGGTGTCCGCCGCGGCCGCGGTGATCCTTCGTCCGGCCGGCGTCCCCCTCTGGTGTGCCATCGCCGGGCTGGTCGTCGTGCTGGTCGCCGCATCTCGTGAGCAACTGGCACGGCCGGCACGGCTGGGACCAGTCGTGATCGGTTCGCCACGGAGCCGGTCCAGGATGCGCTCCGTCACGGCGAGCGGCCCGTGAGCCTTCACGACCGGCCATGACGGACGGCCACGGTCTACGGCGTGTGCGGGCAACCCCGGCGAAGCCGTAAGAGATGGCCGGGCAGCAAGCGGACCCGGACGGAAAGATCCGTCCGGGTCCCTTTTACTCACTCTCAGTGGGTGAGGGTGCGATCGTCGTCACCACTGGCGATGGCGGCGTGCTCGTCCTCATGCCCATGCCCGTGCCCGTCGTCCAGCGGGATCTTCTCCCCGCCGTACGCCTTCGACATGCGGGCGCGCAGCTTCCCGAGCGGCCCGCGCATGCCCTTCGGCGGGATGCCCGCGGTGTCCTCGGCCACCGGCAGCATCAGCACCGGCTCCTTGCCCCGCATGTGGGCCTCGATGTCCTCCGCCGGCACCGTGTGGACCTCGATGAACTCACCGTGCGGCAGCCGCTTGATCACGCCGGACTCCACGCCGTGCGAGATGACCGCCGAGTCGGAGCGCTGCAGGCCGAGGCAGATGCGGTAGGTGATCACATACGCCAGCGCCGGCGCCAGGAAGATCAGCACCCGACCGGCGTAGGTCGTCACGTTGAGGCTGATGTGGAAGTTCGCCGAGATCTCGTCGTTGGCGCCGAGCAGCCACAGAACGCCGTAGAACGTGATGGCCGACATGCCGATCGAGGTGCGGTGCGGGTTGTTGCGGGGGCGGTCCGCGACGTGGTGCTCGCGGTTGTCGCCCGTCACCCAGCGTTCCAGGAACGGATAGAGCGCCAAGCCCGTCATGATGATGCCCATCGGCACCAGCGCCGGGATGATCACGCTCAGCGGCAGGGTGCCGGCGTGGGCCGTGCCGAAGAGGTTGATCTCCCACGGCACCATGATGCGCAGCGCGCCTTCGAGGAAGCCCATGTACCAGTCGGGCTGCGAGCCCGCCGAGATGTCGGCCGGCGTGTAGGGGCCGAACAGCCAGATCGGGTTGATCTGGGTGAACGTCGCCAGGCCCGCGACCACGCCGAGCGTGAACAGGAAGTACGCGCCCGCCTTGGCCATGAAGGCCGGGTAGAACGGCGCGCCCACCACGTTGTGGTTGTCGCGTCCCTTGCCCGGCATCTGGGTGTGCTTCTGCACCCACATGAGAACCATGTGCGCCGTGATCAGCGCCAGCAGGATGCCCGGGATGAGCAGGATGTGCAGCGAGTAGAACCGGGAGATGACGTCCTCGCCCGGGTACTCCCCGCCGAACAGGAAGAACGTGATGTACGTGCCGACCAGCGGCAGCGAGATCGCCACGCCCTCGGTGATCCGCAGACCGGCGCCGGACAGCAGGTCGTCGGGGAGCGAGTAGCCGGTCAGGCCCTCGGCCAGCGCCAGCGTCAGCAGCAGCACGCCGATGATCCAGTTGAGCTCGCGCGGCTTGCGGTAGGCGCCCGTGAAGAACACCCGCAACATGTGGACCGTCATGCCGGCCACGAACAGCAGGGCCGCCCAGTGGTGCATCTGCCGCATGAGCAGACCACCCCGGACGTCGAAGCTGAGCTCCAGCGACGACGCGTAGGCCTCCGACATCATGACGCCCTTGAGCGGCGCGTACGAGCCGTCGTAGGCGATCTCCATCATGCTGGGCTTGAACCAGAACGTCAGGAACGTGCCGGTCAGCAGCAGGATGATGAACGAGTAGAGCGCGATCTCGCCCAGCAGGAACGACCAATGGTCCGGGAAGATCTTGCGCAGGTTGCGCTTGAGGGCGTTGGCCCCGCCGAGCCGGTCGTCGAGGAAGGTCGACGGGCCGGAGATCGCCTTGGGAACCGTCTTGAGTTCGGCGCTCATGCCTGGCCTCCCTGCCTGGCCTCGGCCTCGGCGTCACCGCGTTCCCAGTAGCTGGGGCCGACCGGCACGTCGAAGTCTCCCTGGGCGATGAGGTAGCCCTGCTCGTCGACGGAGATCGGCAGCTGCGGCAGCGGCCGCGCGGCCGGGCCGAAGATGACCTTGGCGCCGTCCGCGGCGTCGAACGTCGACTGGTGGCAGGGGCAGAGGATGTGGTGGGTGTTCTGCTCGTAGAGGGCCGCCGGGCAGCCCACGTGAGTGCAGATCTTGGAGTACGCGACGATGCCGTCGTGCGTCCAGTTCTGCCTGACCCCGGACTTGATCTCCTCGGGGCGGAACTTGATGAGGATGAGCGTGGCCTTGGCCAGGGCGTTCAGGTCGTGCTCATAGCCCTCGGGGACCACCGAGAGGATGCCGCCGGGCGAGTTGAAGTCGGCGGCGCGGATCGGCTGCCCGGTGCCCTCGACGATGAGCCTGAGCGGCTTGCCCTCCTTGTTCTTCTCACCCCAGACCGTGTGGCGCAGCACCTCGTTGAACCTGGTGGCCCGCATCGGGCTGTTGTCCAGGTCGCGCAGCAGCACCAGCGGCACCAGGCCCAGCGGCGCGGCCGCCAGCAGCAGGCTGCGGCGCAGCAGCTTGCGCTTGACGAAGCCGCTCTCGTTGGCGCCCCGGACGAAGGTGTCGGCCACGACCTCGCGGTCGGCCTCCGCGGAGGCCATCTCGTGGCGCTCCTGGATCAGGGAGTACTTCGGCATGATCTGGCGGACCCAGATCACGATGCCGACCGCCAGCCCCAGGATCGCGATCGTCAGCGAGCTGCCCAGCGCGAGGTTGGACAGCCCGGTCGTCTCCGGGCTGCCCACCGGGAAGACCACGTAGGAGACGAGGAACGCGATGGCCGCGAGGAAGGTGATCGTGAAGCAGAGCGCCACGACCTTCTCGGCCTTGCGGGCCTTCGCCTCGTCCTGCAGCGTCACGCCGGGGATTTCCGCGTCGGCCTCCGACGCTTCCACGGCGCCGAGCATCGAGGTGCCCGGCGCGGGGGTGCCGATGACGCGCTTGGGAACGCGCTCGTCCGGCTGCTCGATCTCGTGCTCGTTGTCTGTCATGGCTTCTGTCGCTTCTTCGCGGTGATCCAGATGGCGGCGAGGACGAGGGCGGTGATGCCCACGATCCACGCTACGAGACCTTCGGTGACGGGTCCAATCCGCCCGAGGCCGAAGCCTCCCGGGTCCTTCTGCGCACGCACCTGGGTGATGTAGGCGATCATGTCGCGCTTCTCTTCGGGCGTGATCGTCGTGTCGTTGAAGACCGGCATGGCCTGCGGGCCGGTGACCATCGCCTCGTAGATCTGCGTCGGGGACGCCTCGTTGAGGTTGGGGGCGTACTTGCCCTGGGTCAGGGCGCCGCCGGCGCCGACCCAGTTGTGGCACTGGATGCAGTTGGCGCGGAAGAGCTCGCCGCCCTTGCCCGCGTCGCCGAGCTTCGCGTCGACCTGCTCGGCGCCCGGGACCTGCGGGCCGCCGCCGAGCGACTGCACGTAGGCCGCGATCTGGCGGGTCGTCGTCTCGTTGACCCACCGTGCCGGGGGCTTGCGCGGGGCCTGGGCCCCGGGGTTGGCCGCCGGCATGCGGCCGGTGCTCATCTGGAAGTCGACGGCCGCGGCGCCGACGCCGACGAGCGTGGGCGCCGTGGTGGTGCCCTGCGCGTTCGTGCCGTGGCAGCTGGAGCAGTGCAGGACGAACAGGCTCTTGCCCTCGGCCACGTCGTCGACCTTGCCCGCCGCCAGTGCCGCGTCGGCAGGCTTACCCGCCTGGACAAAGGCGGCGTATACCATCCCGACCAGCGACAACGCCAAAATCAGGACGGCGTATCTCGCGAGGGGATGCCGCCGCCAAGCGGTGATCCTAGTCACAGAGATCCCGTTCCTTAACGAATGATGTAGATGGTCGCGAAAAGACCGATCCAGACGACGTCTACGAAGTGCCAGTAGTAGGACACGACGATCGCGCTGGTGGCCTGCTCATGCGTAAAGCGCTTCGCGGCGTACGTGCGTCCCAGCATGAACAGGAACGCGATCAGGCCACCGGTCACGTGCAGGCCATGGAAGCCCGTCGTCAGATAGAACACCGAGGTGTAGGGGTTAGCGGACAAGGTCGCGCCCTCTGACGCCAGCTCGTTGTACTCGTACAGCTGGCCCGCGATGAAGACCGCGCCCATGAGGAAGCTGACGATATACCAGAAGCGGAGCTTGGCGACCTGCCCCTTCTCCGCGGCCCACACGCCCAGCTGGCACGTCACACTCGACAACACCAGGATGATCGTGTTGACCGTCGCGAACGGGATGTTCAGGTGAGCGACTCCCTCGGCGGCCTGCGCCGTCGCGGGGAGGAAGGCGGGGCCCCACTCGATGCCCTTGCCCTCGCTCACTGACCGGATGGTGAAGTACATCGCGAACAGCGCCGCGAAGAACATGAGCTCAGAGGACAGCCAGACGATCGTCCCGACGCTGACCAGGTTGGGTCTGCGGTACGACTGTGCTGTCGTCGTCGAAGTTATTGCGGATGCTGTCGCCACGGGCAGCATTATTGCGGCTCCGGTGGTCGGTCCGGCCAACGACCCCCCGTTAGCAGCTACGAACCTCTACCCAACCTGGGATAATTGCCGCATAACGCCCCTCTCGGGCGCCAGCCTGGGTTTGCACACCCGCGCACCGGTACGATCCAGGGTGACCATACCGCTACGACCGATAGTGAGCGCGACCGTGACCACCGACGACACGATGAGGGTCCTCGTCTACAGCGACGACGCCGCCACCAGAGCCGAGGTGATCCAGGCCATCGGCCGGCGGCCCGCGGCCGACGTGCCCCTCGTTGAGATCGTGGAGTGCGCCACCGAGCCCAAGGTCCACCAGTGGCTGGGCTCCGGCGAGATCGACGTGGCCGTCCTCGACGGCGAGACGCAGCCCGCGGGCGGCATGGGCGTCTGCCGCCAGGCCAAGGACGAGGTCTACGACTGCCCGCCCGTCTGCCTGATCATCGCCCGGCGCGACGACCGCTGGCTGGCCGAGTGGTCCAAGGCCGACGCCGTGGTGGCCCAGCCCCTGGAGCCCATGGTCGTGGCCGACACCGTGGCCGGGCTCATGCGCCGCCGCTCCGCCACCCGACTCAACGCGAAGTAGGTGCCCATGGACTCCCGGACGACCTGGCCTACCCTGCTTTCCGCTCTCCTGTCGGGAGAGCATCTGACCTCGGACGAGACGGCCTGGGCGATGCGGGAGATCATGTCCGGCTCCGCGACGCCGTCCCAGATCGCGGGCTTCGTGATCGCCCTGCGGGCCAAGGGCGAGACGGTCTCCGAGGTGGTGGGCCTGGCCCGCACCATGCTCGACCTCGCCACGCCGCTCAGCGTGGAGGGTCCCGTGGTCGACGTCGTCGGCACCGGCGGCGACCGCGCCCACACCGTCAACGTCTCGACGATGGCCGCCATCGTCGTCGCCGCGACCGGCGCGCGCGTCGTCAAGCACGGCAACCGCGCCGCCTCCTCCTCGTGCGGCGCCGCCGACGTCCTGGAGCACCTGGGCATCCGCCTCGACCTCACGCCGGAGCAGACGGCGCAGGTGGCGCGGGAGGCCGGCATCGCGTTCTGCTTCGCCCCGGTCTACCACCCCGCGCTGCGCTTCGCCGGTCCGACCCGCAAGGAGATCGGCGTGCCCACGGTCTTCAACTTCCTCGGGCCGCTCACCAACCCGGCCCGTCCGTCGGCCCAGGCCATCGGCGTCTTCGACGCCAAGATGCTGCCCGTGCTCGCGGGCGTCTTCGCCGAGCGCGGCGTGTCCGCCCTGGTGTTCCGCGGCGACGACGGCCTCGACGAGCTGACCATCGCGGGCACCTCGACGGTCTGGGTGGTCAAGGACGGCACCGCCACGCAGACCACGTTCGACCCGGCGGTCCTCGGCATCCCGCGCGCCGAGGCGGGCGCGCTGCGGGGCGGGGACGTGGCGTTCAACGCGCAGGCCGTGCACGACCTGCTGGGCGGCAAGACGGGGCCGGTGCGCGACGCGGTGCTGCTCAACGCGGCGGCCGCCTTGGTGTCGTACGACGGTCCTAGTGATGATCTGGACTCGGCCATGATCGGCGCGTACGTTCGCGCGGCCCAGGCCGTGGACTCCGGCGCCGCCGCCGCGCTCCTGAGCCGCTGGGTCGAGGTCAGCGCCTCCTTCCGCCCGGCCTGACCGACGCCCCCGGCGCGCGTCTCCCAACGGAGGCGCGCGCTTTCGCGTGTGCGCCGCCTCGGTTCCCTACCGGCGCGTACCGCTCCGCGTGGCGCCGGCCTCCGCCCCACGGCCTCCCCGCGTCGCCGGTCTCCCGCGGGGGGCACGGCGGCGGGCGGCCGGGCCTGGCGGACGTGACGCCCGGGCCGTGGGTCAGAGGGCGATGGTGGGGCCGGCCTTGAGGGAGCTCCACTTCAGCCACTGCTTCCAGTTCTCCTGCCAGTGCCCCCACCCGTTGGTGGGCTCCAGCTTCCGCGGCGACCCCGTGATGATGATCGGATCCCCGATCAACGTGTTCTTGATGAACCAGCGGGCGTTGTCCGGGCTGATGTTCACGCACCCGTGGCTGACGTTCGCGCTGCCCTGCGAGCCCACCGACCAGGGCGCGCTGTGCACGTACTCTCCGCTGTTGGAGATGCGCACGGTGTTGTAGACGGTCAGCTGGTAGTAGCCCGGCTGACCCGGCCCGATCCCGGGAGAGGTCATGACGGTGGACGGCTCGCGGGACATCGCCAGATGGATCCCCGAGGTCGTGTAGTACTTCCACTGCCCGCCCTGGCCGGCGCTCATCGGTATCGTCCGGACCTTCTTGCCGTCCCGCCGGACCGTGAGCACATGCTCGTCGGTGCTGCCCTTGGTGATCTGCGAGCGGCCGATCTTGAAGTCGAGCGTGACGTCACGCTTCCCGTACATGCCCGGTCCTCCGCGCACGCCGGCCAGCCGCGCCTCCACCCGCACCCGCGTACGGGCGGGCCAGTACTCCTGCGGCCGGAAGTCCACGTGCTGGTCGTCGAACCAGTGCCAGGCCCCCTCGACCGGCTTGGAGCTGCGGACGACGAGGTTGCGCTCGATCGACACCCGGTCGGTGACCGGCTTGTCGAAAGCGATCATGATGGGCATGCCGACGCCGACCGTCAGGCCGGTGTCGTCCTTGTTCGGGGTGATGGTCTCGATGTCGAACGTCTGGTTGGCCTTGACCGTCGTGAACGTGCTGGTGGCCCGGCTCTGCCTGCCCGCGGCGTCCGTGGAGTAGGCGGTGACCGTGTAGGCGGTGCCCGGGCGGGCCGTGGCGGTGCTGCGCCAGCGGGTGCCGTCGGCGCTCAGCACGCCCGGCAGCGGGCCGGACTTGCCGCCGTCCACGCGTACGCTCCTCAGCCTGCCCCCCTGGGCCGCCACGACCACGGGCTGGTCGGTGGGCACGCCCGCGGCCTTGTCCTGCGGAGAGAACGACACAGAGGCGCCCCGCGCCCCTCCCCCGGCCGTGGCGGCGCCCTCAGGGTGCTTCCCGGCCGTGCCGCCCCCCGAGCACGCCGTCAGCAGCGCCAAGGCCAGCAGGCCGGCCGATCCATACGCTCCGCGCTCCACGAGTGACTCCCTCGCCCAAGATCGAACCGCTTCTGCCTCCTTTATTACCCTGCGTGCTCGATTCACCACATCCGGGCACCGTTAAAGAACACCAAAAAGCGGACGCCCTCCCCGAGGAAGGACGCCCGCTTCGAGGCGGTGGCTCAGTGCGAGAAGTTGCCCCGGTAGTACTGGAACACGAACCCGATCATGGCCATGATCACGAGGAACACCCCGATCAGGAACATCCAGAAGCCGATCACGAACCCGGCGAAGGCGAAGGCCGCCGCCAGGCACAGGAACAGCGGCCACCAGCTGCTCGGGCTGAAGAACCCGATCTCGCCCGCGCCGTCGCTGATCTCGGCCTGCTTGTTGTCCTCCGGCTGGGCCCCGATGCGCCGCGCGGTGAACATCAGGTAGTAGCCGACCATGAACGCGAACCCGACCGAGATGGCCATGGCCGTGGTGCCGACCGGCTCACCCTGACCGGTCGCCGCCTTGGTCCAGAACCAGTAGGCGACGTCGACACCGGCGAAGAACAGGCCGCACAGCAGGAACAGCCAGCCTTGGACCTTCATCAGACCTCGACCTCCTTCGCCGGCTTGGCGGACACATGCGGGTAGTGCAGGTCGAACGCGGGACGCTCGGACCGGATGCGCGGCAGCGAGGTGAAGTTGTGCCGCGGCGGCGGGCAGGAGGTCGCCCATTCAAGCGAACCGCCGTAGCCCCACGGGTCGTCGACCGTGACCTTGGGCGCGGTGCGCCAGGTCTTCCAGACGTTGTAGAAGAACGGCAGCGTGGACAGACCCAGCACGAACGCCCCCACCGACGACAGCAGGTTGAGGTCGGTGAAGCCGTCGATCGGGCTGTAGTCGGCGTACCGGCGCGGGAAGCCCACCACACCCAGCCAGTGCTGCACCAGGAACGTGGTGTGGAAGCCGATGAACAGCAGCCAGAAGTGCAGCTTTCCCAGCTTGTCGTCGAGCATCCTGCCGGTGAACTTGGGCCACCAGAAGTAGAAGCCCGCGAACATGGCGAACACGACGGTGCCGAAGACCACGTAGTGGAAGTGGGCGACGACGAAGTAGGTGTCGCTGATGTGGAAGTCGAGCGGCGGCGAGGCCAGGATGACGCCCGTCAGACCACCCAGGAGGAACGTGATGAGGAAGCCGACCGAGAACAACATCGGCGACTCGAAGCTCAGATGTCCTCGCCACATGGTGCCGATCCAGTTGAAGAACTTCACACCTGTCGGCACGGCGATGAGGAACGTCATGAACGAGAAGAACGGCAACAGCACCTGACCGGTCGGGAACATGTGGTGCGCCCAGACCGTGATGGACAGGCCGGCGATCGAGATCGTCGCGGCCACGAGGCTGATGTAGCCGAAGATCGGCTTGCGGCTGAAGACCGGCAGCACCTCGGTCACGATGCCGAAGAACGGCAGCGCGATGATGTAGACCTCGGGGTGGCCGAAGAACCAGAACAGGTGCTGCCACAACATCGCCCCGCCGTTTTCGGAGGCGAAGATCTGGGTGCCCAGCTTGCGGTCGGCCTCCAGGGCCAGCAGCGCGGCGGCCAGCACCGGGAACGCCATCAGCACGAGCATGCTGGTGAGCAGGATGTTCCAGGTGAAGATCGGCATGCGGAACATGGTCATGCCGGGCGCGCGCATGCAGATGATCGTGGTGATGAAGTTGACCGAGCCGAGGATCGTGCCGAGACCGGACAGCGCCAGGCCCATGATCCACAGGTCGCTGCCGATGCCGGGCGAGTAGATCGCGTCCGACAGCGGCGCGTAGGCGAACCAGCCGAACGACGCGGCGCCGCCCGGGGTGAAGAAGCCGGACACGGCGATGATGCTGCCGAACAGGTAGAGCCAGTAGCTCACCATGTTGAGGCGCGGGAACGCCACGTCGGGGGCGCCGATCTGCAGCGGCATCAGCTCGTTGGCGAAACCGGCGAACAGCGGCGTCGCGAACATCAGCAGCATGATCGTGCCGTGCATGGTGAACAGCTGGTTGAACTGCTCGTTGCTGGTGAACTGCAGTCCCGGCTGCGCCAGCTCCGCCCGCATGATCAGCGCCATCACGCCGCCGATCAGGAAGAAGATGAACGACGTGATCAGGTAAAGGTGCCCGATGATCTTGTGATCAGTGGAGGACAGCCACTTGGCGATCACCTGGCCCTTGGTGATGGGCCTGACCGGCGCGCGAAGTGGTTCTTGAATGGCGGTCACTGGGCACTCCCAGCCTGTGTGGCGACGTACTGGTCGAACTCTTGCTTGGAGACGAGCTTCACCGAGAACAACATGCGGCTGTGGTCGACGCCGCAGAGCTCGGCGCAGCGGCCCGCGTAGACGTCTGGCTTGTCGAGGGTCTTGACCTCGAACTTCCGGCCCGGGTTGTCCTCCGGGATGCCGGGGATCACGTCACGCTTGAACAGGAAGGCCGGTACCCAGAACGAGTGGATGACGTCCTCCGACGACAGGTCGAACTCGACCGTCGAGTTAACCGGCAGGACGAGCTGGGGCCCTTGCCTGTAGTCCTGGACGGGCACGCCGGCGACCGGCTGCAGGGTCTTGCCGCCGACCGTCGTGGTGAAGCGCCAGCTCCACTGGAAGGCCTCGACCTTGACCCGCACGTCGGGGTTGTTCGACATGCGGGTGAGGTATTCGCTGTCGCGGGCGGTGAAGAAGAAGAACACCGACACCATGACCAGCGGGATCAAGGTGTAGAGCATCTCGATCGGCAGGTTGTAGCGCACCTGCGGCGGAAGATCGGCCTTCGACCTGCGCTTGCGGTGGAAGAAGGACGCCCACAAGATCAGGACGATGACGACGGCGCCCGTGGCGAGTGCGGCGATCCAGGCCCCGTTCCACAGAGTCTGGATCGGGCCACCCTGCTCGGTGATGTGATCGGGAAGAAGGCCGCGAGACCAGTCGGCCTCGGGGACGTCATTAGCACACGCCGTAGCAGTGGCCAGCAGCAACGCCAAAGCGGCGGCGCGCGGCACCCTGCGCCGGGCCAACGAACGCCGCGTCGTACGGCGAGTCGGACTCACGGATCGCCTACCCCACAGATGAAGCCCAAGAGTCTCTCCCTTGGGCGCTCGTATTTCCAGATGCACAGCTGATTGCAGACACATTAGCGTGCAGGTGCCTTGCCCTACCTCCCGACCCCCGGTGGCACCGGTAGTGGGACGATGAGTCTCGTGGCGTATTTCGACGCGGCCTCGAGCGAGCCGCTCCACCCGCGGGCGCGCGAGGCGCTGCTGGCGGCGATCGATGTCGGCTGGGCCGACCCCGCGAGACTGTACGGCCAGGCCCGCCGCGCGCACCTGCTGCTCGAGCAGGCCCGCACGGAGGTGGCCGAGGTACTCGGGGCGCGCCCGGACGAGGTGTCGTTCACCTCCTCCGGCACGCAGGCCGTGCATCTCGGCGTGCTCGGCACCCTACACGGCAGGCGCAGGGCCGGACGCCACCTGGTGACGAGCGCGGTCGAGCACTCCAGCGTGCTGCACGCCGGCGGCGTGCACGAACGCGACGGCGGCACGGTGGAGACGGTGGGCGTGAGCTTGACCGGGCGCGTGGACCTCGACGGGTTCGCCGAGGCGGTGGCGCGGCCCGGCACCGCGCTGGCCTGCCTGCAGACGGCCAACCACGAGGTCGGCACGCTGCAACCGGTGACGGAGGCGGCCGCGGCCTGCCGGGCGCACGGCGTGCCGCTGCTGGTCGACGCGGCGCAGACGGCGGGCCGGATGCCGATTCCACCGGGCTGGTCGGTGCTCACCGCCAGCGCGCACAAGTGGGGCGGACCGGCCGGGGTGGGCGTTCTGGCGGTGCGCAAGGGCACGCGATTCCGCTCGTTCCTGCCGGAGGACGAACGGGAGCGGCGGCGCGTGCCGGGCTTCGAGAACGTGCCCGCCGCCGTGGCCGCGGCGGCGGCGCTGCGCGCGATGGCCGCCGAGGCGGCTCAGGAGCAGGCGAGGCTCTCCGAGCTCGTCGGGAAGATCAGGGAGACGGTGCCGAAGCTCGTCCCGGACGTGGAGGTCATCGGCGACCCCGCCGACCGGGCGCCGCACATCGTGACCTTTTCGTGCCTGTACGTCGACGGCGAGGCCTTGCTCGGCGAGTTGGACAAGGCGGGATTCGCCGTATCGTCCGGAAGTTCGTGCACCGCTAGTACGCTTCGTCCATCGCACGTCCTCGAAGCGATGGGCGTGCTGACGCATGGGAATGTCCGGGTGTCACTGCCCAGGGGCGCTTCCGCGGCCGAGGTCGACAGGTTCCTCGCCGTGCTGCCCGAGCTGGTGCGCCGCATCCGCCACGACGCAGGAGTCGCATGACCGAGGTTACTCAGCCGGCTTTGACGATCGACGCGCTCGGGAAGAAGTGCCCGATCCCGATCATCATGCTCGCGGAGCAGATCAACTTCGTCCCGTTGAACGCCGTCGTGGCCGTGCTGGCCGACGATCCGGCCGCTTATACGGACGTGCCGGCGTGGTGCAGGCTGAAGTCGCATCGCCATGTCGGCTCGTACGAGCTGCCCGAGGGCGGCTGGGCGATCCACGTCAGACGCAATTACTGAATTGCGCGAACGCGTTCACCCGCGAAGGCGCCCCGCCCGCGCGAGGAGAGCGGACGGGGCGGACACGGCGCTGTGCCGCGCTCGACCTGCTCAGGGGTGGTAGCAGCGGACGTGCTCGGCGATCTCCCCGGCCGCCTCGGCCCCGTAGGCCCCGCTGAAGCGCTCGAGGAAGGCCTGCTGGCCGAGTTCGTACTCCTGCCCGCCGACCCGCTCCAGCACGTGCGTGGCGGTGAGGTTGCCGAGCTGCCCGCACCGCTCCAGCGGCAGCTGCCAGGCGAGCCCCGACAGGAACCCTGCGCGGAAGGCGTCGCCGACGCCGGTCGGGTCGGCCTTGCCGCGCTCCGGGGCGGGCGCGACCTGGATCGACGGCTCGCCCTTGCGGTCGATGACGGCGCCCTTGGGCCCGAGCGTGGTGATCCGGACGCCGACCCGGTCGAGGATCTCCTCGTCGGACCAGCCGGTCTTCTGCTCGATGAGCCCCTTCTCGTAGTCGTTGGAGAACAGGTAGGCGGCGCCGTCGACGAGCTGGCGGATCTGCTCGTCCTCCATGCGGGCGAGCTGCTGGGAGATGTCGGCGGCGAACGGGATGCCGCGCTGGCGGCACTCGTCGGTGTGCCGCAGCATCGCGTCGGGGTCGTTGGGGCTGATGAGCACCAGGTCGAGGCCGCCGACGCGGGCGGAGACGGGCTGCAGCTCGATCAGCCGGGCCTCGGCCATGGCCCCGGTGTAGAAGGAGGCGATCTGGTTGTGGTGCTCGTCGGTGGTGCACAGGAAACGCGCGGTGTGCCGGGTCTCGGAGATGTGCACGGAGTCGCAGTCGACGCCGTGGCGCTCCAGCCAGGACCGGTAGTCGGCGAAGTCGTTGCCGACGGCTCCCACGAGGAGGGGCTTCAGTCCGAGGCAGCCCATGCCGAACGCGATGTTCGCGGCGCAACCACCGCGACGGATCTGAAGGTCATCGACCAGGAACGAGAGTGACACCCGGTCGAGCTGCTCGGCGATGAGCTGGTCGCCGAAGCTTCCTGGGAAGGTCATCAGGTGGTCTGTCGCGATGGAGCCGGTGACGGCGATGCGCACGGGATTCTTCTTCCTCGTTGTCAGCAAGCCAATGAGCCCCACGAGAATACGCGAAGGTCCCGCGCGCACAAAGGCGAACGGGACCTGGCGGCGACCCTGCGACTAGTTGAACGAGTCGCCACAGGCGCAGGAGCCGGTGGCGTTGGGGTTGTCGATGGTGAAGCCCTGCTTCTCGATCGTGTCGACGAAGTCAATGGAGGCGCCCAGCAGGTAGGGCGCGCTCATCCGGTCGGTGACCACGCTGACACCGCCGAAGTCCGTCACCACGTCGCCGTCCATCGAACGATCGTCGAAGAAGAGCTGGTAGCGCAGGCCGGAGCAACCGCCCGGCTGCACGGCGACCCGCAGCTGCAGACCCTCTTCGCCCTGCTGCTCCAGCAGGCTCTTGACCTTGGCGGCGGCCGCGTCAGTCAGGATCAGGCCCTGCGTCGTGGTCTCGCTGCTCTCAACCGTCATCTGCTGACTCCCTAACCCGGCTGTCTGTTTTCGACGTCCTACTAATGACGCTACCAACACCTGGGCGATGCCACACATTCCCGGGGCCACCAACCCCCGGAATAAGCAGGTTCGCCCGTGTGTCATCATGAGTATCGTCAATTCGACGATAAGGGGGTATGGCCATGGCCACCCAGACTGGGCTGCCGCTCTTCGTCCTCGGCCAGGGCGCCGATCCGCACAGCGAGAAGGGGGTCGACTGCCCGGGCGAGCTTCCGCCCGCGTCCGACCCCGGCCTGGTGGAACGCGCCCGCAAGGCGAAGGAGGCGCTCGGCGACCGCCTGTTCGTGCTCGGTCACCACTACCAGCGCGACGAGGTCATCCAGTTCGCCGACGTGACGGGCGACTCGTTCAAGCTCGCCCAGCAGGCGGCGGCGCGGCCGGAAGCCGAGTTCATCGTCTTCTGCGGCGTGCACTTCATGGCCGAGTCCGCCGACATCCTCACGGGCGACGCCCAGAAGGTGGTCCTCCCGGACCTGGCGGCCGGGTGCTCGATGGCCGACATGGCCACGTTCGACCAGGTCGAGGAGTGCTGGGAGGCCCTGGAGGACGCCGGCCTGGCCGGCCAGGTGATCCCGGTCACGTACATGAACTCCAGCGCCGACATCAAGGCCTTCTGCGGCCGCAACGGCGGCGCCGTGTGCACCTCCTCCAACGCCCGCCGGGCTCTGGACTGGGCGTTCGAGCAGGGACAGAAGGTGCTGTTCCTGCCCGACCAGCATCTGGGCCGCAACACGGCGGTGCTGGAGATGGGCATGTCCCTGGACGACTGCGTCGTGTGGAACCCGCACCGCCCGAACGGCGGCCTGACCCGGGAGCAGCTGGAGCGTGCCAGGATGATCCTGTGGCGCGGCCACTGCTCGGTGCACGGCCGCTTCACGGCCGAGTCCGTCGATGACGTACGCTCCCGCATTCCGGGCGTCAACGTGCTCGTGCACCCGGAGTGCCGGCACGAGGTCGTGCTCAAGGCCGACCACGTGGGCTCGACCGAGCACATCATCAAGACGCTGGAGGCGGCCCCCGCGGGCTCGAGCTGGGCGGTCGGCACGGAGCTCAACCTGGTCAAGCGGCTGGCGCGGATGTTCCCCGACAAGAGCGTCTCGTTCCTGGACCGGACGGTCTGCTATTGCTCGACGATGAACCGGATCGACCTGCCGCACCTGGTGTGGGCGCTGGAGTCGCTGGTGCTGGGCGAGGTCGTCAACCAGATCACGGTGGACGAGGACACGACGTACTGGGCCAAGGTCGCCCTGGACCGCATGCTCGCCCTTCCTTAACCGGCCCCGCGTCCGGGAGCAGGCCGCGCCCGGCGAAACCGGCCCGGAGGTCACCGCCGCGACCTCCGGGCCGGCTCAGCGGCGATCGCGGACGGGCACGGCGGCGGTACTTCGTGAGGTCCGCCGCGCTCTTCGTGAGGCAGGCAGGCGGACCTAACGGACTCCGACCCTTTTCCGCGCTGTCCAGCCGGGGGCCGGGACACCATGAGGGTGTTTCCGACGATCAGCTGGAGTGGATCCGACATGTCTCCTCGGAACGATAGGAAAGGGGCGGAAGGCGCGCGGGCGCCGTCACGGAGGTTGTTCCTGAGCGCGGGAGCCGGGCTGGCGGCGGGCGCCGTCGGCGGCGCCGGACTCGTGACCGCCGCGAACGGCGCCACGCCTCCGCACCAAGGCGCGCCCCCGCAGGCGCCCGGGAACGGCCGGGTCGTGCCGGCGTCGTTCAGGGCCGCGCACCAGCCGGGCATCCTTACCGGACCGGCCCTCGCCTGCCTGGTGGCCGCCTTCCACTGCCGCGATCGGAACCGCGCGGCGCTGGCCGGCACGCTGCGCGCGCTGTCGGCCGAGATGGACGCGCTGATGACCGGCCGCGACCCCGCGCCCGCCCCGGCCGGGCAACCGCCCGCGGACAGCTCGCTCCTGCTCGGGCAGGGCAGGCAGCCGGTGCTGGTCACGCTCAGCGTCGGCGCCTCCCTGTTCGACGACCGGTACGGCCTGGCCGGCCGCAAGCCCGCCGAGCTGACGCCGATGGGCGCGCTGGCCAACGACCGGCTCGATCCCGCCCGTACCCACGGCGACCTGCTGGTGCTGATCCAGGCCGACCACCCCGACGTGTGCGTGCACACGCTGCGCCGGCTCACGCGGGCGGCCGGCGGGTCGCTCGCGCCGGCCTGGTCGCAGGACGGCTTCGCCCGCCCGGATCCGGTCGCCATGGCCGGCGCCACGGGCAACCGCAACCTGCTCGGCTTCAAGGACGGCACGGGGAACCCCGACGCGGCGAACGCGGCGCTGATGGACCAGGTGGTGTGGGTGGGCGCCGGCGACGGCGAGCCGGAGTGGGCCGTGGGCGGCACGTACGTCGCCGTACGGCTGATCAGGCTCTTCGTCGAGCGATGGGACCGCACCTCGCTCACCGCCCAGGAACGCGTCATGGGGCGGCGCAAGCAGTCGGGCGCGCCGCTGGACGGTCAGAAGGAGACCGACGTGCCGAGGTACGCCGACGACCCCGACGGCGAACGCACCCCGCTCGACGCCCACATCCGGCTGGCCAACCCCCGCACCGCCGGGCCGGAGAAGGGCATGCTGCGCAAGGGCTTCAACTACGCGCGCGGTCTCGACGCCGACGCCGGGCTCGACCAGGGCCTGGTGTTCGTCAGCTACCAGCGCAGGCTGGCCAATTTCCGGCAGGCCCAGGAGCGGCTGAAGGGCGAGCCGATGGAGGCGTTCACCCGGCCGGAGGGCGGCGGCTTCTTCTACGCCCTGCCCGGAGCCCCCGATCCCGGCGGCTACCTGGGACAGGGGCTCGTCGAATCATGAGGAAGGATCGATCATGAACGGTCCGTCGAGGCGCGGATTACTGGGCGGCGCCGTGCTCGCCGGGGGCGCCGCGGCGTTGCCCGCCTCCCCCGCGCGAGCCGCGGCGCCGGTCGCCGGCCCGGTCACCGTGTACCCGGCCGATCCCCGCTATCAGGAGCTGACCGTGGGCTACAACCAGCGCTGGGTCGGCTCCCCCGACTACGTACGCGTGGTCAGTTCCACCGCCCAGGTGGTCACCGCGGTGCAGGAGGCGGTGGACGCCGGCAAGCGGATCTCGGTGGTCTCCGGCGGCCACTGCCTGGCCCCGTTCGTGTTCAACCCCGAGGTGGAGGTCGTCATCGACCTGTCCGGGCTGGACGAGGTGTCCTTCGACGCGCGGCGCAACGCGTTCGCGGTGGAGGGCGGCGCCCGGCTGTCGGGCGTCTACGACACGTTGTACAAGAAGTGGGGCGTGACCATCCCCGGCGGCATGTGCCCGACGGTCGGGATC
Organism: Nonomuraea sp. NPDC049480; assembly: GCF_044465905.1. Classification (NCBI taxonomy): domain Bacteria; kingdom Bacillati; phylum Actinomycetota; class Actinomycetes; order Streptosporangiales; family Streptosporangiaceae; genus Nonomuraea; species Nonomuraea sp. NPDC049480. Next base: position 316,982 of record NZ_JBITMD010000005.1, on the reverse strand, counting down.
GGCGGTCACGCCACCGGCGGCGGGTACGGCTTCCTGTCCCGGCAGTCCGGGGCCGTGATCGACCATCTCGCGGCGGTCGAGGTCGTGGTCGTGGACCGCTCGGGCACGGCGCGGGCGGTGATCGCGTCGCGGGATCCGGCCGACCCCCACCACGACCTGTGGTGGGCGTGCACGGGCGGTGGCGGCGGCAGCTTCGGCATCGTGACCCGGTTCTGGTTCCGCACCCCGGGCGCGAGCGGGGCCGACCCCGGCCGCCTGCTGGTCAATCCGCCCAAGGACGTGCTGCTCAGCGCGGTCGGCATCCCGTGGAGCGCGCTGGACCGGGCGAAGTTCACCACGCTGGTCACCAACTGGGGCGCCTGGTACGAGCAGCACGCCGCCCCTGCCTCACCGGCGAGGATCCTGTCCGGCGTCGCCTCGCTGGCGCACCGCTCCAGCGGCAACGTCTTCCTGCTCACCCAGGTGGACGCCACGGCCTCCGGCGCGGACCGGCTCCTTGGCGACTACCTGGGGGCGCTGACCGCCGGGCTCGGCGTGGACGCGGTGGTCGCGGCCCAGCCGCCGCAGCGGCTCCCGTGGCTGCGCGCGGTCAAGCTGATCGCGGCCGGCATCCCGTCCTTCATCAACCCGACGTTGCGCGGCTCGTCCAAGTCGGCGTACCTGCGCCGTTCGTACACGCCCGAGCAGGCGGGCGCGATGTACGACGCCCTCACCCGCACCGGCTTCGCCAACCCGGCGGCCGCGGTGACCCTTGCCGGGTTCAGCGGCGGCGCGATCAACGCCGTCCCGCCGTCCCGGACGGCGCTCGCGCACCGCGACGCCGCGTTCTGGACGTTGTTCGAGACCCAGTGGCGGGACCCGGCCGGCGACGCCGCCAACATCGGATGGCTGCGCGAGCTGTACGCCTCGGTGTGGTCGGCGACCGGCGGCTACCCCGTGCCGGGCGACCAGGCCGACGGCTGCTACGTCAACAACCCGGACCCGGACATCACCGACCCCGCGTTCAACCGCTCCGGCGTGCCCTGGCACACGCTCTACCACAAGGCCAACTACCCCAGGCTCCAGCAGGTCAAGGCGGCCTACGACCCGCGGGACGTGTTCCGTCACGCGCAGTCCGTCGCCCTTCCGTAGCGGCACCTGGCCAAGTGCCGGGCCGTACTTGACTTTGTCACCGCGACGCCGCCGCTCTCCCTTCTCGTCGCGGACATGCGCTCCTAGCGTCGAACACACCGAGTGACGGAGGAGAACACCGTGATCCATCAACTCATCTTCGCCGCGCCCAAACCGGGAATGACGGAGGAGGAATTCCAGCAGTACTGGCTGAACGTGCACGCCCCCACGTACGCCAGCAAGATCCCCCAGATCAGGAAATACCTCATCGACACGCGGCTCCCGTTCGGGCCGGACGAGGGCGAGCCGCTGTGGAGCGGCGTCGCGGAGATCTGGCTGCGCGACGAGCGGGAGCAGCTGGAGTCGCTGCAGACGCCCGAGTTCCTGGACGGCGCCCGGATGGACGAGCCGCGCTGGGCGGCGTTCTGGCGCACGGTCGTGCTGGACACCGACGCGCACGAGCTGGTCCAGGGACCCGAGCTCGCCCCTCCGGGGGGCGTCAAGGTCATCGTGCTGGTCAAGCGAAGGGAAGGGCTGCGGCGGCCGGACTTCAGGATCGCCAGCCTCGGCTCGCACGCCGAGCTGGTCGCGCTGGTGCCCGGCCTGCGCCGCTATCTCCAGTGCCACGTCAGGGACGGCGCGTACGCCGTCGGCGAGGCCGTGCTCGACGCCGCCCACCTGATGTGGTTCGACGACCGGGAGGCGATGGCGGCGGCGCTCGCCTCGCCGGAGTACGCCAAGGTCGAGGCCGACCTGCAGACGCTGGCCGAGCCGCGCTACGTGCACCGGCTCGCCGTCACCGAGCACTGGATCATCGGACCGGAGAGCCGCTGATGTCCGGCCCCTGCACGTTCGGCTGGGACTACGTCGTCGCGGGCGGCGGAGCGGCCGGCGCGGTGGTCGCGGCCAGGCTGGTCGAGCGGACCGCGGCGCGGGTGCTCCTGCTGGAGGCCGGCGGCGAGGCCGATCTGCCGGCCATCCGCCAGACCGGAATCCCCGGCATGGCCTCCCTCTGGCAGGACCCGGCCGTCACCTGGCCGCACGTCACGCTCCCGCAGGCCGGGCTGAACGGGCGCACGATCCCGCTGCCGCAGGGCAAGGTGCTGGGCGGCGGCAGCTCGGTCAACGCCATGCTGTACGTCCGGGGCAACCGCCGCGACTACGACGGCTGGGCCGCACTGGGCAACGAGGGCTGGGCGTACGAGGAGGTGCTGCCCTGCTTCAAGCGGGCCGAGGACTTCGAGGACGGCGCTGGGCCGTATCACGGGGCGGACGGCCCCATCAAGGTCGCCCGCCTGACCAGGATGTCAGAGGTGTCGCGCGCCTTTCTCCGGGCCGCCCGTGAGCTGGGCTTTCCCGGCGGCGAGGACTGGGACTACAACGGCGCCGCGCAGGAGGGCGCGTTCGCGTACCAGTCCACCAGGACGAAAGACGATCAGCGGTCGAGCACCGCGTTCGCCTACCTCGACCCCCTGCGCGGGAATCCCCGGCTCACCGTCGTGACCGGCGCGGCGGTCACGCGCGTGCTGCTGGACGGCACGACGGCGACCGGTGTGGAGTACGTCCGCGACGGCGTGCTCCATCGCGCCGAGGCGAGCGCCGAGGTGATCGTCTCCTGCGGCGCGCTGGCCACGCCCAAGCTGCTGCAGCTGTCCGGGATAGGCCCGGCCGGGGCCCTGCGCGAGCACGGGATCGCGGTGGCCGCCGACCTGCCGGGCGTCGGCGCGCACCTGCACGACCACGTCATCCTGGGCGTGGCCTACCGCGCGCGCATGGAGCTGCCGCTGCCGGAGCTGCTGGCGGAGGCTGGAATGTTCCCGCCCGGCGACCCCGACCTGCAGCTGCTGTTCGGGCCGGTGCAGTTCGTGTCCGACGAATACCGCGTCGACGGCCCGGTCTTCACCTTCGCTCCCGTGCTCGCCCGGCCGCGCAGCCGGGGAACGCTCGCCCTGCGCTCCGCCGACCCCGCCGACCCGCCCCTCGTCGACCCCCGCTACCTGGAGGAGCCGGAGGATCTGGCGGCGCTCGTGCGCGGGATCGAGCTGTGCAGAGAGCTGGCGCACACCGAGGCGCTGTCCCCCTTCCACGACCGAGAGAGCGCGCCGGGGCGCGAGACCGGCCTGTCCTCCTACGTACGCTCCACCGCGACCACGGTGTGGCACCCGGTGGGCACCTGCCGCATGGGCCGTGACCCGCTGGCCGTGGTCGACGCGGCGCTGCGCGTGCACGGGATCGACCGGCTGCGCGTCGCCGACGCCTCGATCATGCCGTCCATTCCCGCAGGCAACACCGCCGCCGCCACCGTCATGATCGGGGAGCGGGCGGCCGACCTGCTCACATGAAGGAGCCGACCGTGGCAGACAGCTACAGATACATCGTCATCGGCGCGGGCACGGCGGGATCGGTGCTCGCGGCCCGGCTCAGCGAGGATCCCGGCGCCTCCGTGCTCCTGCTGGAGGCCGGCGACGCGCAGGTCACCGACGCGGTCAGGACGCCGTGGCGGTGGAACGAGGTCCTGCTGACCGAGCTGGACTGGGCGTACATGAGCGAGCCGCAGCCGGGCATGGACGGCACCCAGGTCTATTCGGCCGCGGGCCGGGGCCTGGGCGGCACGTCGAACATCTACCACATGATGCACACCAGGGGCCGCCCGCAGGACTACGACGGCTGGGCCCGCCAGGGCTGCCCCGGGTGGTCCTTCGACGACGTGCTGCCCTACCTGCAACGGCTCGAGGATCAGACGGACGGGCACAACCCGCTGGCCGGCAAGGGCGGCCCGATGACCGTGGCCGACGCGGCCGACACCGGCAACCCGGTCTCGCGGACGTTCATCGAGGCCTGCGCAGAGCTCGGCCATCCGATCCTGGACGACTTCAACGCGGGCCTGTTCGGCGCCGGCTGGCATCACGTGAACATCAAGGACGGGCGGCGCAGGGGCGCCCGCGAGTCCTACCTCGATCCGGCGCTCGGCCGGCCGAACCTCACCGTGCTGACCGCGGCCCTGTCCGCCCGGCTGCTGTTCGAGGGGACCCGCTGCGCCGGCGTGGAGTATCTGCGCGGAGGCGTCAGTCACACGGCGCGGGCCGAGGCCGAGGTCGTGGTCTGCGCGGGCGCCATCCAGTCGCCCAAGCTCCTGCTGCTGTCCGGTCTGGGCCCGGCCGCCGACCTGGCGGAGCTCGGCATCCGCGTCGTGGCCGACCTGCCGGGGGTCGGGGCGAACTTCCAGGACCATCCGCTGGTCATCGGGCCGATCGGCTACATGGCCAAACCCGGCGACGACCCGCGCGGCCAGGTGACCGAGGTCGCGCTGTTCTGCGGGTCGGAGGAGGGGCTTCCGGTCCCCGACCTGGAGATCGCGCTGGTGCACCGGGCGCCGTTCGGCGAGAAGTTCTTCGCCAACGTCATCCGCCGGGTGCAGACCGGCCAGCCGGTCGCCCCGGTGCGGGAGCTGGTGGACCCGCACGTGATCCTCAGCCTGTCCGGCCTCATCGCGCCCGTCTCGCGTGGATGGGTACGGCTGGCGGGCACCGACCCCACGGCCTACCCGCTGATCAACGCCAACTACTTCGGCGACCCGTACGACCTGGAGCGCACGGTCACGGTGGTCGAGATCGCCAGGGACGTCTACCGCACCAAGGCGTTCGCCGACACGTGGGGGCTGTCCGAAGTCGCCCCGGGACCGGACGTTGCCACCCGCGACGAGCTGCGGGCCTGGGTGAAGGCCAACACCGGGTCCTACTACCACTTCGCCGGCTCCTGCCGGATGGGCACGGACGAGGCGGCCGTCGTCGATCCCCTGCTGCGCGTGCGCGGCGTCGAGGGGTTGCGCGTGGCCGACGCCTCCGTGATGCCCTCGCTGGTCAGCGCGCATCCGCACACCACGGTCGTGATGATCGGCGAACGCGCGGCCGACCTCGTCATCGGCTCTCATAAATAGAACTGACAGTGCCAGCATAAACCGCTCCTGTCATCCGGCCCCAAGTATTTCGATAATGAGAGAAAGGGGGACGCTCGGATAAACAGGGGTTGGTCGTATGGCCATCTATTCGGTTTCGGATTTGGATTCGCGGGAGATTTGGCTCTCTCCTTTCTGTGAGGATCTGTTCTCGTCCTTCCTCCGCGCCGACCAGCGCCGATGGGGCGAGGTCTACGTCCAGGGCCTGATCGCGGTCCCTGGCCGCAAGTCGATCCGCCGGATCTCCACCCACGTGGTGGGACGGCCGGTCGACCAGTGCCTTCAGCAGTTCGTCAACCAGAGTCCATGGGACTGGGCGCCCGTCCGGCAGCGCCTGGCCCAGCTTCTCGTCGAGGCCGTGCGCCCGAAGGCGTGGGTGCTGGAGGAGGTGGTGTTCCCGAAGAACGGCTCCAAGTCGGTCGGCGTGGCACGCCAATTCGTCCCCTCGGCGGGACGGCTCGTCAACTGCCAGCTCGGGCTGGCCGTCGTGCTGGTGGGAGACGACGGCGGCTGCCCGGTCAACTGGCGGCTCCTGCTGCCCCGCTCGTGGGACGACGACGACGGCCTGCGCAGCCGGACCCGGGTTCCCGCGCACGAGCGCAGCAGGCCGCAGTGGCGCCACCTGCTGGAGGCCGTCGACGAGATGGTGCTCGACTGGGGGCTGCCGCCCGCGCCCATCGTGGTGGACGGCAGGGCGATGCCAGGCGTGGAGCGCCTGCTCGCCGGGCTGGCCGAGCGCGGGCTGCCGTACCTCGTGCGCGTCGCGCCGGGCACCATCCCGGGCACCATGCCGTCCGCCGGGCCTGGCCTGCCCACGCGCCCGATGCTGGAGCCGGCCAGACCGAAGCTGCACGTGGTGCCGGGGCAGGCGGGCCCGCGCCGGCCCGGCCCCGGCCACCACTGGTATCCCCGCGCGGGAGCACGCACGATGTGGCTGACCGACCTGGGCCGCAACCGGGTCCCCGACCTCGCCGGGCTCGTCAGGATGCGCAACAGGGCGGCCACGGTGCTGGGCGCCGTCGCCTCCGAATCGGGCCTGCACCACTTCGAGGGCCGCTCCTACCAGGGCTGGCACCACCACGTCACGATGGTGTCGGTGGCCCACGCCTACCGGCTGCTGCGCGGCCTGGCCGGGCGCGAGACGGAGGAACTGTGCCTGAGCCCGCATGGTTGAGCGACCGGCTGGCCGGCGTCGAGCTGTTCGCGGGCCTGTCCCGCGAACAGCTCGACTGGCTCGCGGGCGCGGGAACGGTCAAGGACCTCTCCGACGGGGAGGTGCTCTTCGTCGAGGGGGCGCCGGCGGACGCCTTCTACGTCCTCCTGGACGGCGAGATCGTGGTCACGAAGCTGGTCGGCGGCCGGGAGCAGGTGCTCGCCCGGCACGTCGGCGACACGCTGGAGCACCAGTTCATCGGCGAGCTGCCGCTGCTGACCAGCGACGAATACCTCGCCACCGCGCTGGCCGTGGGCCGCGCCCAGGTCGTGGTCTACGCCAAGGGCGCGTTCTTCGACATGCTGGAGCGCTGCCCGCAGGTGTGCCGGGTGCTGCTGCCCGTGCTGGCCGGGCGCATCAACGCCATGGAGCGCCAGGCCGGGCGCAGCCGCATGCTGGAGGGCCTCGGCATGCTGGCGGCGGGCCTGGCCCACGAGCTGAACAACCCGGCGGCGGCCGCGGTGCGGGCCACGCGCGAGCTGCGCGGCCTCGCGCCCCGGCTGGCCGCCGCCGCGGTCGAATGGGGCCGCGCCGGCGAGGAGTCCGAGCTGCGGCTCGTCGGGCGCATCCAGGAGCGGCTCGCCCCCAGGACGGACCTGGACCCGCTGGCCGAGGCCGAGGCGGCCGACGACGTCGCGGACTGGCTGGGCGAACGCGGTCTCGACGACCTCGCCGAGCTGGGCGACGACCTGGCCGAGCACGGCGCGGACCGGGCCGTGCTCGACGAGCTGGCCGCGGCGGTGCGGCCGGGCGTCCTGGTCGCGGCGCTGGCGTACCTGGCTTCCGCGCTGCGGGCCGGGATGCTCGCCGGCGACGCCGCCGAGGCGGCCGAGCGGGTGGTGGAGCTCGTCCGGCGCACCTCCGCCTACACCAACCTGGACCGGGCCCCCGAGCGGGACGCCGACCTGCGCGAGGGGCTGGAGGCCACGCTCGCCCTCATGGCGCCCAAGCTGCGCGACGTGCGCGTGCGCCGCGAGTACGGCGGCGTGCCCGACCTGCGGGCCTTCCCCAGTGAGCTCAACCAGGTCTGGACCAACCTCATCGACAACGCCGTGGACGCCATGGGCGGCGAGGGCGAGCTGACGATCAGCACGCGGCGGGAGGGGGACCACGCCGTGGTGGAGTTCCGCGACAGCGGCCCCGGCATCCCCGCGGACGTGCTGCCGATGGTGTTCCAGCCGTTCTTCACCACCAAGGACCTGGGCAAGGGGACCGGGCTCGGGCTGCACGTCAGCATGGACATCGTGGCGCAGCGGCACGGCGGCTCGATGGAGGTGACCTCGCGCCCCGGCGACACGCGGTTCGTGGTCCGGCTGCCGCTGGCCGCTCAGCTCTCCGAGCGATAGCGGTGGATCATCGACACCGCCATGGCGCCCTCGCCGACGCCCGAGGCCAGCCGCTTGACCGAGCCGGCGCGCGCGTCCCCGGCCGCGAACACGCCGGGCACGCTGGTCTCCAGCAGCAGCGGCAGCCTCGGCAGGTCCCAGGCGGGCAGCTCCGGGGCCGGGCCGAGGTCCGGGCCGGTCAGCAGGAATCCGTGGGCGTCCCTGAGCACCAGGTCGTCCAGCCACTCGGTGCGCGGGCGTGCGCCGATGAAAACGAAGACGTGCTCGGCGTCGTGCGTGGTCAGCTCGCCGGTCACGGCGTCGCGCAGCGTGATGCGCTCCAGCCGGTCCGAGCCGCCGGCCTCGGTCACGCGGGTGTTCGTCATGACCGTGATGTTCCCGGTCGCGGCGATCTCGTCCACGAGGTAGGCCGACATGCCGCTGGCCAGGCTCCCGGCGCGCACGACCATGGTGACGTGGCTGGCGTGCCGGGCGAAGTGCAGGGCCGCCTGGCCGGCGGAGTTGGCGCCGCCGACGATCCACACGTGCCGCCCGGCGCACGACTCGGTCTCCGTCAGCGCCGCGCCGTAGTAGATGCCCGCCCCCTCGAAGCGGCCCGCGCCGGCCGCGTCGAGGCTGCGGTAGGACAGGCCGGTGGACAGCAGCACGGTGGCCGCGGTGATCTCCTTGCCGTCGGACAGGTGCAGCACACAGGCCCGGCCGTCCCGGCTCAGCCGCTTGGCCTCGGCCGGGGCCAGGACGTCCACGCCGAACCTGCGGGCCTGGGCCATGGCCCGGTTGGTGAGGTCGACGCCGGAGATCCCGGAGGGGAAGCCCAGGTAGTTCTCGATCCGGCTGGAGGTGCCGGCCTGGCCGCCTGGGACGTACGCCTCGACGAGCAGCGTCGTCATCCCCTCGGAGGAGGCGTAGACCGACGCGGCGAGCCCGGTCGGGCCGCCTCCCACGATCGCCAGGTCGTAGTGGGGGTGACTGATCTCCATGGACAGGCCCAGCGCCTCCACCACCTCGGCGTGTCCGGGGCGGGCCAGGCGGCGACCGTCGGGCAGCACCACCTGGGGCAGCGCCGGGTCGCCCGGCGTGCCCTCCTCGAACCTGAACGGCAGCCGGTAGCGGGTGAGCAGGTCGCGCAGCCGGTGGGTGGCCGGCGCAAATCGGTGCCCGACCAGGCGGATGCCCTGGTACGGCGGCTCGTGCGCGGACTCCCAGTCCGACAGCAGGTCGTCGAGCACGGGATAGAGCCGCTCCTCCGGCGGTTCCCACGGCTTGACCAGGTAGTGGTCCAGCCGCACCTCGTTGATCGCCGCGATGGCGACGCTGGTGTCGGCGTAGGCCGTCAGCAGGACGCGGCGGGCCGCGGGGAAGCGCCGGCCGGCCTCGGCCAGGAACTCGATCCCGGTCATCCCGGGCATCCGCTGGTCGGACAGGATCAGCGCGGCCTCCTCACCGCGTTCGCGCAGCGTGTCGAGGACGCGCATGGCCTCGGCCGGCGACCTCGACACGAGCACCCGGTAGCGCTCCTGGTAGGCGCGCGACAAATCGCGCCGCACCGCGCGGAGCACGTGGTCGTCGTCGTCGACGGCCAGCAGAACCGGCCGGCGCTGCTCGGGCATACGACCCTCCAGAATCGGCTGACGCCCATTCTGCGCCGTTTACCCGGACCGAGTGGCGATACCTGACGAAGTGCGGGAGAATTTCATTGACTTGACGGAATAGCCGGGCCGGCCTTGTCCGCGAATCCCGCCCGTTGCTCCAATTAACGCATGACGCGCACCATTCTTATTGTTCTCTCCGAGTACGGATATTGGGGAGAAGAGCTCGTCGGCCCGCTGGCCGCCTTCGACCGGCAGGGCTACCGGAGCGTGTTCGCCACCCCCACGGGCAAGCGGGCGCGGGCGCTGCCGCCCAGCCTCGACCCGGGGTATGTCGACCCGCCACTGGGCCGTTCGGTGACCACGCCCGAGGTGGCGGTTGCCGCCAGGCGGCTGGACGAATCGGACCGGCTGGACGCCCCGATCAGCCTGGCCGACTGGATTCCCGAGCGGCCCTACAACAGCGAGGACGGATACCTCCGCAAGGTCGAGGCCTACTACCGGGAGCTCGGCCGGCTGGACCGGGACATCGCGGAATACGACGCCCTGGTCATCGTCGGCGGCAGCGGCCCGATCGTGGACCTGGCCAACAACGGGCGGGTGCACGACCTGATCCTCGCCTTCGTACGGGCGGACAAGCCGGTGCTGGCCGAGTGCTACGGCATCGCCTGCCTGGCCTTCGCCCGCGACTGGGAGGACCGCGTGAGCATCCTGCGGGGCAAGCACGTGACCGGCCACTGCAAGGAGTACGACTACAAGGACGGCACCGGCTTCCTCGGCGTCGACTTCAACATGGGGCCGCCGCCGTACCCGCTGGAGTACATCCTGCGCGACGCCACCGCGCCCGGCGGCCGCTACCACGGCAACGTGGGCAAGGAGACGTCGGTGATCGTGGACTATCCGTTCGTGACGGGCCGGTCGACCCCGGACTCGTACCTGTCCGGCGAGAAGCTGGTCGAGGTGCTCGAGTCCGGCCTGCGCCGCTACGGCTGGTGACCATGGACCCCCGCCCCGCCAAGAAGGCGATCTTCGAGCAGTTCGCGGCCGACGGCCTCACGGTGATGTTCGGCAACCCGGGCACCGTGGAGCAGGGCTTCCTCGACGTGCTGGAGGAGACACCGGGCTTCAGGTACGTGCTGGCCCTGCAGGAGTCCGCGGCGGTCGGCATCGCCGACGGCTACGCCCGCGCCACCGGCGGCCCCGCGCTGGTCCAGCTGCACAGCGGGGTCGGCCTCGGCAACGGCGTCGGCCTGCTCTACCAGGCCAAGCGCGGCCACTCGCCGCTGGTGGTGATCGCCGGCGAGGCCGGGGTGCGGTACGAGGCGATGGACGGCCAGATGGCGGTGGACCTGGTGGCGATGGCCCGCCCGGTGACCAAGTACGCGACCAGGGTGACCCACCCCGGCTCGGTGCTGCGGGTGCTGCGCCGCGCGGTCAAGACGGCGATGACGCCGCCGCGCGGGCCGGTCTTCGTGGCCCTGCCGATGGACGTGCTTGACGAGGACACCGACGAGCCCGCCGTGCCCAGCACGATCCCCAGCCGGGCCACGCTGCCGGTGCCGGAGGAACTGGAGCGGGCCGCGGCCGCGCTGCGGGCCGCCCGGCGGCCGGTGGTGCTGGCCGGCGACGGGGTCGCGGTGTCGGGCGCGCAGGAGGAGCTGGCCAGGACGGCCGAGGCGCTCGGCGCCCCGGTGTGGACGGTGAACTCCTCGGAGCTGACCATCGACACCACCCACCCGCTCTACCGGGGGGACCTCGGGCACATGTTCGGCGAGCACAGCGCCGCCGCGCTGGCCGGCCACGACGCCGCGCTGGTCGTCGGGACGTACCTCTTCCCGGAGGTGTTCCCGCTGCTGGCCGGCCCCTTCGAGGAGGACGCGGCGATCGTCCACGTCGACCTGGACGACTACGAGATCGCCAAGAACTTCCCGGCCGACGTCGCGCTCGTCGCCGACCCGAAGCCGACCCTCGCGGCGCTGGCCGGCGTGCTCGGCCCGGCCCGCCCCGCGCCCGCCCGCGAGCCCGCCGAGCCGTACGGCGAGACGATGATGGACCTGTTCGCCGCCGAGCTGGCCGCCCGGGCCCCCGAGGGCCTGGTGGTCTTCGACGAGGCGCTGACCGCCTCCCCCGCGTTGCTCAGGCGGCTGCCGCCGCGCCGGCCGGGCACCTACTTCCAGACCCGGGGCGGCTCGCTGGGCGTCGGCATCCCCGGCGCTATCGGGATCAAGCTGGCCCGCCCCGAGGCCGAAGTGGTGGCCTTCACCGGCGACGGCGGCAGCATGTACACCATCCAAGCCCTGTGGAGCGCCGTCAGGTACGGCGTCGCCGCCCGGTTCGTGATCTGCGACAACCGCCGCTACCAGCTGCTCGACGACAACCTCGAACAGTACTGGCGCGAGCGCGGCATCGCCCCGCACCCCCATCCCGAGGGCTTCGACCTGTCCCACCCCGAGATCGACTTCGTGCGGCTGGCCGCGAGCCTGGGAGTCCCCGGCGTCAAGGTGAGCAAGCCCGCCCAGGTGGAGGCGGCGGTCCAGCGCATGCTGGCGGCGCCGGGCCCGTTCCTCGTCGATCTGATTACCACCTGAGAGGTACATCGTGCGTGAGAAGCGACTGGCCGGGCGCACCGTCGCCATCCTGATGGAGAGCGACTTCGTCGAGCATGAGCTGCACTACTACCAGCGGCGCTTCGCCGAGGAGGGGGCGCGGGTCGAGTTCCTCACCCGGTTGTGGGGCCACGACTCGCTCACCTTCCACGGCCACGAGTACAAGATGCCGTTCACCGTGACCGGCGATCTGGAACGCGCCGACCTGAGCGGGATCGACGTGCTGATCGTGCCGTCCGGCATGGTGTCGGACCGGTTGCGTTACACCGAGGACGTCCACGGGCTCGCCCCCGCCGTGCGGCTGCTGAAGGACGCCTTCGCCGACCCGAGGATCGTCAAGGGGATCATCTGCCACGGTCTCTGGCTGGCCGCACCCATCGCCGAGGCCGTCAAGGGCCGGCGGGTGACCTGCCACAACAACCTGATCGCGGACGCGCGCAACATGGGGGCGGTCTACACCGACCAGGACGTCGTGGTGGACCGTGACCTCGTGACCGGCCGGACCGCCGACCACTGCGCCGCCTTCGCCCGCATGATCATCGACCTGGTGGCGGCCGACCGGAGCACCGAGACCGTCTACCGGCCCGACTTCACCTTCTCCGACCTGGTGGCCGGCTACGTCACCGGATTCGAGCACGGCGAGATCAGGCTGCGCACCAACGACGGGCGGCCGATGCGGGTGCGCCTCACCGGCACCACCTCCGCCGAGTTCGTCCGCAACCTGGCAGAGCCGTACCTGGACGCCTCGGCGCACCTGGAGCAGTTGCTCGCGCCGGGCGGCTACGTGTTCGTCAAGGGGATCTTCTACCACGAGAACGGCGCCTACACGGTCGAGGCCAAGGCGCTGACGTTCCTGGGCCGGCAGCCCGGACAGTACGCCTTCGAGCAGCCCGACTGGTGGGTCAAGCAAATCCGTGAGCTGGGCCGCTTCTACCGCAAGGCGCAGTTCGGGGCCGACGGGCCGATCGACTACTCCGCCTACCGGACCATGCTGCGGCTCGGCGGTGAGAAGGCCGACCAGTACGTCCAGGAGACCGACACGATCTCCCGGATGGTCTACGGCATGTCGTCGGCGTACATGCTCACCGGCGAGGAGGACTTCCTGGAGGTGGCCGAGCAGGGCGCCGCCTACCTGCGCGAGCACATGCGCTTCGTGGACCGCGACGAGGACGTCGTGTACTGGTACCACGGCATCGACGTGCGCGACGGGGCCGAGCGCAAGCTGTTCACCTCGGAGTTCGGCGACGACTACGACGCGATCCCGATGTACGAGCAGATCTACGCCCTGGCCGGCCCCACCCAGCTCTACCGGCTGACCGGCGACCCGCGCATCGCCGCCGACATCGACGGCACGTTGCGGCTGTTCGCCAAGTTCTTCCACGACCCCGAGCAGGGCGGCTACTTCTCCCACATCGACCCGATCCTGCTCAGCCCGCACCACGAGTCGCTGGGCCCGAACCGGTCGCGGAAGAACTGGAACTCCGTCGGCGACCACGCGCCCGCCTACCTGATCAACCTGTTCCTGGCGACCGGCGACGAGCGGCACGCCGACATGCTGGAGGAGACGTTCGACCTCATCGTCCGGCACATGCCCAGGAAGGACAGCCCGTACGTCCAGGAGCGCTTCCACGCCGACTGGACGCCGGACACCACCTGGCACTGGCAGCAGGACCGGGCGGTCGTGGGCCACAACCTCAAGATCGCCTGGAACCTCATGCGGATGATGTCGATCCGGCCCAAGGAGCGCTACCGGGCGCTGGCCACCGAGATCGGCGAGAAGATGCCGGCCCTCGGCAGCGACCCGCAGCGCGGCGGCTGGTACGACGTGGTCGAGCGCAGGCTCGCGCCCGGCCAGCACGTGCACCGGTTCGTCTGGCACGACAGGAAGGCCTGGTGGCAGCAGGAGCAGGCGATCCTCGCCTACCAGATCCTGGCCGGAATCGGCGGCGAGGAGGAGTTCCTGCGCCGGGCGCGCGAGTCGGCCGCCTTCTACAGCGCCTTCTTCCTCGACCACGACGAGGGCGGCGTCTACTTCAACGTGCTCGCCGACGGGCACCCGTACCTGCTCGGCACCGAGCGGTTCAAGGGCAGCCACTCGATGAGCATGTGTCACGCGGCCGAGCTGTGCTTCCTGGCGACCGTCTACCAGCGGCTGCTGCTCGACAGGCAGCCGCTGACGCTGTGGTTCCGGCCGCGGCCCGATGGGTTCACCGACCGGGTGCTGCGGGTCGCGCCCGACGCGCTGCCGCCCGGCCGGGTGCGGCTGGAGTGGGTGGAGGTGGACGGGGCGCCGTACCAGCTGTTCGACGCGGCGGCGATGACGGTGAAGCTGCCCGACTCGGCGTCGCCGGTGACTGTGCGCGCCCACCTCGCGCCGGTGGAGGAATGACATGACCATGCGACTGCGGAAAGAGCCGCGCGGCGGGGTCACCGTCATCAGCATGGACGGCCGTCTGGACAGCGAGACCGCGCCCAGGGTCCAGCAGGACCTGCGGGCTCTCTTCCCCGAGGAGGGCCTGGTCGTGCTGGATCTGAGCCGCACCGCGTACATGTCCAGCGCCGGCCTGCGGGTGCTGCTGCTGGTCTACCGGCAGGCCCAGAGCAGCGCGGTCCGCCTGGTGCTGACCGGGCTCTCGCCCGACGTGCGGACGATCATGGACGCGACGGGGTTCCTCGGCTTCTTCACCGTGGTGGAGTCGGTCGAGGAAGGTGTGGAGGCATTGACCGTATGACGATCCTGGAGCCGATCGACGCCTACCCCACGCAGCGGATCGCCGGGTTCCCCGTGCGCGCGGGGCGGTCGCTGCCGTTCGGCGCCACGCGGGTGCCCGGGGGCGTCAACTTCTCCGTCTACTCCAACCACGCCACCTCGGTGACGCTGGTGCTCTACCGGGAGGGGGAGCCCGAGCCGATGGCCGAGCTGCCCTTCCCTGAGGCGTTCCGGGTGGGCAGCGTCTACGCGATGACCGTGTTCGGCCTCGACGCCGAGAGCCTGGAGTACGGCTACCGCGTGGACGGCCCGCACGTGCCGTGGCAGGGCCACCGCTTCGACCCGTCCGTCGTGCTCAGCGACCCGTACGCCAGGATGCTGACCGGCCATGGCCCGTACCGGCACCGCTCGCGGGTCGCGCTCGACGACTTCGACTGGGAGGACGACCGCCCGCCGCATCTGGCGCACGAGGACCTCGTGATCTACGAGCTGCACGTGCGCGGGTTCACCAGGCATCCGTCCTCGGGGGTGTCGGCGCCCGGCACGTACGCGGGGCTGGTGGAGAAGATCCCGTACCTGAAGGAGCTGGGGGTCAACTGCGTCGAGCTGATGCCGGTGTTCGAGTTCGACGAGACCGACAACGTGTTCACGGGAGTCAACTACTGGGGCTACAGCCCGATCGGGTTTTTCGCGCCCAAGGCCTCCTACGCGGCCACCGGCCGGGACCACATGCAGGTCGACGAGTTCAAGCACATGGTCAAGGAGCTGCACCGGGCGGGCATCGAGGTGCTGATCGACGTGGTGTTCAACCACACGGCGGAGGGCGACGAGCGCGGGCCGGCGATCAGCTTCAAGGGTCTGGACAACGCCACCTACTACATGCTCACGCCGGACGGGCACTACTACAACTTCAGCGGCACCGGGAACACGCTCAACTGCAACCATCCCGTGGTGCGCGGGTTCGTGCTCGACTGCCTGCGTTACTGGGCGGCCGAGTGCCACGTGGACGGGTTCAGGTTCGATCTGGCGGCGATACTCGGGCGGGGTCCCGACGGCGAGCTGCTGCACAATCCGCCGCTGCTGGAGTCGCTGGCCTACGACCCGATCCTGCGCGACCGCAAGCTGATCGCCGAAGCGTGGGACGCGGCCGGGCTCTACCAGGTGGGCAGCTTCCCGCACTACAGCAGGTGGTCGGAGTGGAACGGCCGTTACCGTGACACGGTCCGCAGGTTCGTCAAGGGCGACCTCGGCGTCACCGGGGAGCTGGCCACCCGCATGGTGGGCTCCCCAGACATGTACAGCCGCCGCGGCACGGCGGCCACGGTCAACTTCGTCACCTCGCACGACGGGTTCACGCTGCGCGACCTGGTCTCGTACGACCACAAGCACAACGAGGCCAACGGCGAGGGCAACAGGGACGGCGACGACGCCAACCACTCGTGGAACTGCGGGCGCGAGGGCGAGACGGACGACCCCGCGGTGCTGGCCCTCCGCGCCCGGCAGCAGCGCAACGCGCTGCTGCTCCTGCTGTCCAGCAGGGGCGTGCCGATGCTGCTCGCCGGTGACGAGATCGGGCGCACGCAGCGCGGCAACAACAACGCCTACTGCCACGACGGGCCGCTGACGTGGCTCGACTGGCGGTTGCTGGAGGAGAACGCCGACCTTTTCCGCTTCACCCGGCGCGCCACCGCCTTCCGGCGCGCGCACCCGGTGCTGCGGGGCGGCTCGCCCGCCTCGGTGCACTGGCACGGCGTGCGCGCCTGGTCGCCGGACTGGTCGGCGCACTCCCGGGTGCTGGCCGCGATGTTCGACGGGGGCGGGGACGACTGCGTGTACGTCGTCGCCAACGCCCACTGGGAGCCGCACGCGCTCGAGCTCCCCGAGCCGCCACGCGGGCAGACCTGGCATCTGTTCGCCGACACCGCCGCCGCCCCGCCGATGGACGCCTTCGAGCCGGGCGCCGAGCCGCCGCTGGCGAACCAGTCACAGCTGGTCGCCGGTCCCAGAAGCGTCGCGATCCTGGTCACGCACTAGCGAAGGGAAACAGTCATGGCTTTCAAGATGAAGATGAACGTGGAGGGCGACACCGCCACGATCCGGCTGGCCGGCGAGCTCGACGGCAGCTCCGCGCCCGAGCTCAACGACCTCGTGACGCAGGCCGTGGGGCGGCAGGTGGGCAAGCTGGTCCTGCTGCTCGACGAGCTGACGTACATGTCGTCGGCGGGCGTGCGCTGCCTGGTGTTCGCGCACCAGAAGCTGCCACGCGGCTCGGAGATCATGCTGGTGGGGACCAATCCGGAGGTCGCGGAGACGATCCGGCTCACCGGCTTCGACCGCAGCATCGTGATGCGGTGATGCTCGCCTGCCGGCTCAAGATCGACGTTCAGCACACGTCCCTGCCGGGCGTGGTGGCCGATTTCATCGAGGCGCTGGCAGACGAGGCGGGGCTGACCTCCCGGCAGGCCTACTGGCTGCGGCTGGCCACCGACGAGATCACCACGAACATCGTCCAGCACGGCTACCGCGGCGGAGCGGGTGTCGTGGACCTGGCCGGTGAGATCGAGCACGACCGGCTGCGCGTCAGCATCGAGGACGACGCGCCGCCGTTCGACCCCGCCGGCTACGACCCCGCGCCGCGGCTGGCGCTGCCGCCCGGGCAGCGCGACGAAGGCGGTTACGGACTGCTCCTGGCCATGGGCAAGGTCGACGAATTCCGCTACGAGTACGTCGGCGGCCGCAACCGCAACATCCTGATCATGCGTTTGATTGGAGGCTCGAATGCCGACGGCCCTGGTGGTCGCCGAACCGGCTAACCCCGCGTCCCCGGCGGTGCTCGAACTCGACGGCGCACTGCGCCAGGAGGGCTTCGAGGTCGCGCACGTTATCCCGGACGACCTGGTCCTGCGCCATCCCCACCCCGATCTGCTGCTGATCTCGGCGGCGCTCGGGCTGCAGCGGATGGCGCTGGTGAGCCAGCGGTTCCTGATCGACGGGCGGATGCCCACCATCGTGGCCTTCCCCGACGACGACCTCGGCGCGCTGGAGGAGTGCGTGCGCGGCGGGTTCGACTTCGTGACCCGCCCGTTCCTGCCCAGCCTGCTGCGCAGCAGGGCCAACTCCTGCTGGGAGCGGTGGCAGCTGAGCACCGCGGTCGAGGAGATGGCGGCGCTGGCCAGCCTGCGCGAGTACGAGCGGGAGCTGCGCATCGCCCGCGACATCCAAGCAGGGTTCCTGCCGGAGTCGATGCCCCTGCTGGACGGCTGGGAGATCGCCGCCAGCTTCCGCCCGGCCCGGCAGGTGGCGGGCGACTTCTACGACGTGTTCACGATCGTGAACGGGCGCCGGCTGGCGCTGGTGGTGGCCGACGTGTGTGACAAGGGCGTGGGCGCGGCGCTGTTCATGGCCTTGATCAGGACGCTGCTACGGCACACGGCCGAGCACACCGGGCTGGTCCAGGACGTCGGCGACGAGGCCGCCCTGGCGCTGAACGGCTCCACGGGTGACGGCGCGCTGCCGCTGCTGTCGCTGGGCGCCGGGCCGCTCATCCAGGCGGTGGTGGGGACCAACCGGTACATGGCCCGCAACCATCTGAAGCAGGCGTACTTCGCCACGATGTTCTTCGGGGTGCTGGATCCGTGCTCCGGGGATCTCGTCTACATCAACGGGGGGCACAATCCGCCGATCATGGTACGCGCCGACGGGCGGCAGACGTTGCTGCCGCCGACGGGGCCCGCGGTCGGGATCCTGGCCGACAGCTCGTACACACTGGGACACGTGCAGCTCCGCCCGGGCGACGCGTTGTTCGCCTACACCGACGGCGTCGTCGAGGCCAGGAACACCGCGCACGACCTGTACGGCACGGCCCGCCTCCAGGAGGTGCTGGCCGGGGCGGGGGCGCACGCGCAGGACCTGCTCGCGGCGGTGGACACGGCGGTGCGGGACTTCGTGGGCACGGCGGAGCAGTCCGACGACATCACGACCCTGGCGCTGAGCAGGAACCCCGCCTGACGCCGCCACCCAGACGAACGCCGCGCCATGGAGCGGCCTCCCGGACGAAGGCCGCCCCGCACGGGCCCGGCTTCAGGCGGCGACCATCGACATCGCGACGGCCACGTCCCAGCCCGAGCCCGGCTCGCCCCGGTGGAATCCGGCCGCCAGCAACGTCGCCTCGCCCGCCCGGCCGGCCAGCAGCAGCGCGTCGATCAGGCATGCCGTCAGATGCGGCGGCAACCAGGGCGGCCCCGCTTCCACTCCCCCGGCGGTCAGCGCGAGCGCGCGGCGCAGGTAGAAGACCGCCTCGTGAGGCCGCGTCCGGAGGGTCGCCATGGCCTGCGCCGCATGCACGAACAGGGCCGTCTCCCGGTCCGGCCGCTCGATCGCGCCCGCGTCCCCCGCCGACCGGCCGGTCAGCGCCAGGATCCACGCCCGGTAGGCGAGCAGCAGCGGCCGCGGCCGGGACCCGCCGGAGACGGCGGTACGCAGCAGGAAGTCGGCGGCGGCCTCCGGCCGCCCCTGCCCGCAGGCGAGGTTGACGGCGCGGGCGAGCACCAGGTGCGGCGTGCTCTCCACCTCCCCGTCGGGCAGCGAGTCCAGGAACGACATGCTGTCGCGACCCCTGCCACGCAGCAGCAGCAGGTGGGCCAGCGGCACGGAGACGGTGTGCCCCTCGCCACACCAGGCGGCCGCCTTGCACAGCTCGAAGGCCCGGTCGAAGGCCAGCCCCGCCCACGCCTCCCACGTCGCCCGCACCAGGTGCGGGGTGGCCCCGGCGGGCTCGGCCGCGTGCGGCCACTCGGTGGCGCACTGGAACTCCCACCCGGCGGCTCCGCGGGTCAGGCGCTCGGTCAGCCCGCGCCCCACCAGGAACTCGTGCAGCAGGCCGGGGTTTCCGCCGGTCGCCGCGTGCAGGGCCTCGGCGGTGGCCTGCCGTACGTGCCCGCCGGCCAGCCCGCTCAGCAGGGCGCTCATCTCCCCGGCCGTGAGCGGGGGCACCTCGACGATGTGCGCGCCCGGCTCGAACCGCAGGCAGTCCACCGGATCCGGGCGCCGTGCCGCGGGCCCCGACAGCGTGGTGACCAGCGCCCTGGCGCGCGGGGCGGATTCGGCGGCCGCGCGCAGCGCCAGCAGCCTCGCGTCGTCGCCCGCCTGCGCGTCGTCCATGAACAGCAGCAACGGGCGCCCGCCCGCGGCCGCTCGCACGCGGGCGGCGATGTCGCCCGGGCTGTCCCCAGCGCGCAGCCGGACGATCTCGTACGCCGCCGCCTCCGGCGATTCGAGCACGTGCTCGGCCAGCCGGGTACGCCCGACGCCCGGCTCCCCGGTGACGATAATCGGACCGCGGCCGGCGGCTCCGAGGGCTAACCGAATTGTGGCGAGCTGCTCGCTGCGCCCAACGAAATGCCACTTCATGCCATTCATCCCTCACAATCATCTTCAAAATTCATGCTTTTGGTACAACGCCGTAATGTCAATGCCAAATTGACGAAATCAGCTTCTCGTGACAAATGTCCGCCAAGGCCCATAGACTCGGCACAAACTGTCGGATCTGCTGCCGCAGCGGGGTCAACCAGGGGGGGCTGTGTCAGGCGACGGCTGGAGTCGGCAGGAGCTCGCCCGGTTCTTGCGAAGCAGACGAGCACGGGTCATGCCAGGGCACGTGGGCCTTCCCGAGGGCGGGGGACGCCGGACGAAGGGGTTGCGACGCGAGGAGGTGGCGGTCCTCGCCGGCCTCAGCCCGACCTGGTACACCTACCTCGAACAGGGCCGTGACATCAAACCCTCGGTTCAGGTGCTCGACAGCCTGGCCAGGGTGCTCGACCTCAGCGAGGACGAGCGCCGCTACATCCACACGCTCGTGCACGGCCAGGTGATCAACCCGCAGCCGCTCGACGGGCAGAAATGGACCGGCGACGTGATGCGCCCGCTGGTCAGCATGATGAACGGCATCGAATACCCCGTCTACGCCACCGACATCCACTGCGACCTGACGGCCTGGAACGAGGCGGCCACCGAGTGGTACGACGACTGGGGCAAATACTCCCCCGACCACCGCAACATGTTGCGGTGGCTGCTGCTCGCGCCGAAGGCCAAGGAGCGGCTGCCCGACTGGGAGCACGTCACGCGCGACGTCGTCGCCCGGTGGCGTTCGGAGCTGGCCAAGTGGCCGCACGACGAACGCCTGACGGAGAAGATCGCCGAGTTCACCCGGCTGAGCCCGCTGTTCGCCAGCCTATGGCGGCGGCACGACGTGCAGGAGCACCGCACCCTCACGCGCCGCTTCCGGCACCCCCGGCTGGGCCTGCAGACGCTGCGCATGGCCCTCATGGTCACCCCGGACGAGCCGCTCGTCGGGCTCGTCATCCATTTCCCGGCGCACGCGGCAGAATAGCTCGATTTTCACGCGCCGGTATTTCGTCATCTATTAATTGACACCCACCTGCCCGATCCGGACCTTAGGTGATGTCGTGGAGCCAATCAACGAGGGCGCCCGGGGCATCGTAAATTTCCGATGCCCCGGGCGCGGAGGGGAAACGGGGACTCATGCACGTGAATCGCGGGCGAGATCCCATCGCCATTGTCGGCGCCGCGTGCCGGCTGCCCGGCGCGCAGAGCCCGGACGCCCTCTGGGGGATCGTCAGTGAGGGCCGGGACGTGGTCGGCGTCATCCCCCGGGAGAGGTTCGAGCTGGACACGGCCCCTGGCCGCCGCAGGCCGGATGTCCTGGAGGGCGCGGGCGGCTACCTGGACGACATCGCGGGCTTCGACGCACGCTTCTTCCGCGTCACGCCGTTCGAGGCCCTGCGGATGGACCCGCAGCAGCGGGTCCTGCTGGAGGTCATCTGGGAGGCGCTGGACGACGCCGGCATCCCGGCCGAGAGCCTGGCCGGGAGCGCCACGGGGGTCTACACGAGCCTGCTGCCCTCGGGGTACTGGGACCTGCTGCGCCGCTCGGGGATGTACGACATGCACGCCGCGCTCGGGGCGGCCGTCAGCGGCATCTTCCCCGGCCGCGTCTCCACCCGGCTCGATCTGCGCGGCCCCAGCATGGGCGTGGAGGCCGCGTGCGCGACGTCGCTGCTGGCGGTGCACGTGGCCTGCCGGGCGTTGTGGTCGGGCGAGATCGATCTGGCCATCGTCGGCGGCGCCAACCTGCAGATCGTGCCCGACCTGTACTTCTCTCTCGCCGACGCCGGGGTGTTGTCGAGCTCGGGGCGGTGCCGGTTCGGCGACGTGTCGGGAGACGGCTACGTCCGCAGCGAGGGCGTGGTGGCCGTCATGCTCAAGCCGCTGTCGCGGGCCGTGGCCGACGGTGACCGCCCCTACGCGGTGATCCTGGGCAGCGCCGCCACCCATGACGGGCGTACCGGTGGTTCCATGGTCGCCCCCGGGCTGGAGGGGCACGAGACGATGCTGCGCAGCGCGTACGCCGACGCCGGGGTCTCGCCCGGCGACGTCGACTACGTCGAGGCGCACGGGCCGGGCACCCACGTCGGCGACCCCACTGAGCTGGCCGCGCTGGACGCGGTCATGCGGGAGGGCCGGGATCCCGGACGGCGCTGTCTGGTCGGGTCGGTCAAGTCCAACATCGGGCACACCGAGTTCGTGTCGGGGCTCGCGGGGCTGCTCAAGACGGCCCTGGCGCTGCGGCACCGGACCATCCCCCCGACCCTGCACGTGGCGGAGCCGCACGCCGTCGTGCGCCGGCCGGACGCCGCCGTCGAGCTCGCGCTGCGCGGGCGCGAATGGCCGGAGCGGGAGGGGCCCGCCCTGGCGGGCGTCAACTCGTTCGGCATGTCGGGGGCCAACATCCACGTGGTCCTCTCCGAGGCTCCGCGCCCGGACGCGCGTGCCGCGGCACCGCGGCCGGCGCCCGCCCGGGCGAGCTACGTCCTGCCGCTCTCGGCCAGGGACCCCCAGGCGCTCGACGCGCTCGCAGACGCGTACGCCGGCTTCCTCGGCACTGGGCCGGACCTGGGCGACGTGTGCTTCAGCGCGGGCGACAGGCGCTCCCACCACGAGTACCGGCTGGCCGCGGTCGGCCGGGACGCGCGGTCCCTGGCCGCCTGCCTGCGTGAATTCCGCGAGAGCGGCCAGAGCACGCTCGCGGGCGGGCGCCGCGTGACCAGGCAGCCGAAAGTCGTGTTCGTCTTCCCCGGCCAGGGCGGCCAGTGGGCCGGCATGGGCCGGCAGCTCCTCGCGGCCGAGCCCGCCTTCGCCCGTCACCTGCAGCCGTGCGCGCAGGCGGTGGAGGCGGAGCTCGGCTGGTCGCCCGTGGACGTCCTGCTGCGCGGGGAGCGGCTGTCGCGCGTGGACGAGATCCAGCCGACCCTGTGGGCGATGCAGGTGGCGCTGGCCGCCGTCTGGCGCGAGTGGGGCATCGAGCCCGACCTGCTCATCGGCCACAGCATGGGCGAGATCGCCGCGGCCGTCACCGCGGGCGCGCTCAGCGTGGCCGACGGCGCCGCCGTGGTGGCCAGGAGAAGCCGGCTGCTGCGCGAGCTGCCCGTGCCCGGAGCCATGTGGGCGGTGGGACTCGGTGAGGAGGCCGCCCGCCAGGCCATCGGCGAGCACGCCGGACGGGTGTGCGTGGGGGTGGTCAACAGCGGCCATTCCACGGTGTTGTCCGGCGACCCCGCCGCGCTGGAGCGGGTCGTGGAGCCGCTGCGCCGCCGCGGCGTCTTCTGCCGCCGGGTGGACGTGGACTACGCCTCGCACGCGCCGCAGGTGGAGCCGGTGCGCGAGGCGCTGCTGGACGCGTTGTCCGGCATCAGGCCGGACTCCTGCGCCGTGCCGATCCACTCCAGCGCGTGGGACCGGATCGTCGGCGGCGCGGAGCTGGACGCCGGTTACTGGTTCGAGAACCTCCGGTTGCCGGTCCGCTTCGCCTCCGCCGCCAGGGCCGCGCTCGCCGGCGACCGGCCCACGGTGTTCATCGAGATGAGCCCGCACCCGGTGCTGCAGTCGTCGCTGGAGGACGAGGTGGAGGCGGCGGGCGCGGCCGCGGCCGTCGTGCCCTGCCTGCGGCGCGACGAGCAGGACGCCGCCGCCCTGGCGACCGCGCTCGGACAGGCGTACGTGCTGGGCTGCCGCCCCCGTTGGGACCGCGTCCACCCCGGCGCGGAGTACGTCCGGCTGCCCGGTTACCCGTGGCAGCGGCGGCGCTTCTGGCCCGGCGCCGCCACGACCGCGCTCCCGCCCGAGGCCGCCCGCGAGCCCGCCTCCCCACCCGGTGAACGCCCGGATCCGGCGGGCATGCCCGAGGGCGAGCTGGCGGCGCGCGTGGCCGAGCTGGCGGCGCAGGTCCTGGCGGTGCCCGGCCACGACATCGGGCTGGACGTGCCGCTCACGCTGTTCGGACTGGACTCCGTGCTGGCCACCAGGCTGCGCGAGCGGATGCGGCGGGAGCTGGGCGTGGACGTGCCGGTCCGCAGTCTGCTCGGCCCGGGTACCCTGCTCGACCTGACCGCGGAGTTACGCGCGGCGCCGGCCGGGTGAAGTCAGCGCATTCGGAAAGCGATATCCGGAAACGAGGCTCCGCGTTCGTCGGAGCCTCGTTTCCGCTCATATGAAGGTGGCATTCCGACTACTAGCACTAACTGATTCTTGGGTCTTCGTGTCAGGAGCCGGAGGATACGTGGCATGGTGACAGCCGTGGTGGGAGCTCTGGCCGGCGCCGTCCTCGTGACGGTGGTCTGGCTGAGCGTGGTGCTGACCGTGTTCACGCCCAGGGGCCGGCCGACGCGGCTCGTCCGCGGCGTCCTGCGGATCTTCGCGAGCCCTCTGCTCGCGGCCGCCGGCCGGGTCCCGCCGGCCGTCCGCGAGCCGCTGCTCGACCTGTGCGGGCCGCTGGCCGTCCTGACCGTGGCCGGGATCTGGCTCGGCGTGTCCTCCGCCGGGTTCGCGCTGATGGACGGCACGCCGCTGCGCGAGGCCGAGTGGGCCTCCAGGCTGCTGATGGTGGCGGCCATCACGACGTACCTGCTGGGGCTGGCCGCCGCGTACAGTCGGCGCGAGCGGCTGGTGGCCAGGCTGGCGGGCAGCGTGTGCAACCCGCGCGACGCCGAGACGCTGCTCGCGGTCTACCTCAAGACCGGCTCGCGCGACCACCTCGACACTCTGTTCGCCGAGTGGACGGGGTGGATGACCGAGGTGGAGCACTCCCACCTCGCCCACCCGGCGCTGACCTTCCGCCGGCCCGCGGGCGATCTGGACTGGCTCAAGGCGGCGGTCATCGTCCTGGACGTGGCGACGCTCATCGAGGCGCTCGCGCCGAGCTGGGCCCCCGCGCACACCAAGGCCCTGCTCATGACCGGGACGCGCTGCATGCGCCGGCTGGCCGCCGGGATGTGCATCACGCTGCCGCCCATCCCGGTGAGCCTGCAGGGGCGGGAGGAACGCGACTTCTCCGACTCACTGTTGCTGGCCTGCGAGGCGGGGCTGCCGGCCGAGCGCGACCCGCAGGAGGCGTGGACCGTGTTCCAGGACCTGCGCACCGGGTACGCGCCCCTCGCCTACGCCATGGAGACCCGGCTGCTTTACGACCGGGTCGACGAGCCGGACGACGTCGGCGACTGACGTTCGCCGGTGAGCCTGGTCCCGGCGGGCACGGCGCCGCCGGCGCACACGGTCAGGCCCGGATAGGCGATGACGCCGCGGAGCCTGGCGCCCGCCATGACCCGCACCTCGTGCCCGAGCGCGGTGAAGCCGTCGACGACCGTCGGCCGCTCCAGCGAGGACTCCACCCGCGCCATCACGCCCACATGGGCGTCGGTGAGCCGGGCGCCGGGGCCGATGATCGCGCCGTCCAGGCAGGCCACCCGCTCCAGGCGGCACCAGGGGTGCAGGTCGGCCTCGTCGCCGACGCACGCGTGGCGCACCGTGACCCCCGGGCCGATCTCGACGTCCCTGCCGATCCACGCGCCGGGGCCGACGTGGACGAGCCCGCCCGCCAGCTTCTCGGCCAGCGTCAGCCCGCTGACCTCGTCGCGCCGCTCCAGCGAGGAGGGGTGGATCACCGGCTCGCGCGGCAGCCGGAGGCTCGGGTATCCGCCCGCCAGGGCCTCGGCCATGGTGATCAGGTAGTCGCGCGGGTTGCCCAGGTCGCCAGCCTTGGCCAGGGGCGCGCACATGACCGGGTGGCCGCGCGCGACCAGCCACGGCAGAAGGTCACCGCCCCAGTCGAGGGCCCGTCCGGCCAGCGCCGCCAGTTCCCCGGTGGCGCCCAGCTCGCGCAGCCTGTCGCAGTCGACCAGGTAGAGCCCGGCGTTGATGGGCACCCGCCCCGGGTCGGCGGCCAGCACCTCGACGACCGCCGGCGGCGGTTTCTCGACGAACCGCTCGATGCGCCCGGAGCCGTCGGCGACCAGCGTGCCATAGGTGCCCGCCACCTCGTCCGCCGTCCTGTGGACCATGCCAACCGTCACGACCGCCCCGCTCGCCAGGTGGTCGAGCAGCAGCCCCGCCAGGTCGCACTCGAAGAGGGAGTCGGTAGGGAAGACGACGGCGTGGCCGCGCAGGTCGTGCTCCTGGATCAGGCGGAGCGTGGCCTGCCCCGAGCCCGTGTTGAACCGGTCGGCACTCGGCCGCGAATAGCGGACCGAGACCCCGAGCCGCTCGCCGTAGCCCAGGGCCTCCTTGATCTGATAGCGATTCTCCCGGCCGTTGGCGGCCACGTGGAAACTCGTTATTCCCTGGTCGCGGAAAGCCGCGACGAGCCATTCGATGAGCGGTCTTCCCAGAAAAGAGACGACGGCTTTGCTGCGTATGTGGCCGGAACCCTCCAGGGTGAGCGGCCGGGCGCGGAGGCCACGGCCTCCGGCCAACGCGATGGCGGCGAGAGAAGGCATGGAAATCTCCAGAAAGCGAGCGGTGATTCATTCGTACCACCTGCCCCCGGGATGCAGCGGGTTTCGGCCGCCGATCGCCGGGATTTCGTCAGGTCCCGGTCCGACAAAAGCGTCACGGCTCCGTTAAGTCGGGGTGCCGCGGACACATGCCCGATATTTATCGTGGGCCTTCTCATCTGTCCGCGCGAAGGAGGAGACCGTGCGCGCAGCCGTCATCACCGCACTCAACTCGCCATGGGAATTCCAGGACCTCGCCGATCCCGAGCCGGGGCCCGGCCAGGTCGTCGTGCGCATCCACGCCTGCGGCATGTGCTTCAGCGACGTGCTGGTCCACCGCGGCCACTGGCCCGTCCGCCTGCCGATCGTGCCCGGCCACGAGCCGGTCGGCGAGGTCGTGGCGCTCGGGCCCGGAACCACGACGCTGAAGGTGGGCGACCGGGTCGGCGTCGCGTGGATGCAGCGCGGCGAGGGGCGCTGCGTCCACTGCCAGAGCTGGCACCCGGTCGCCTGCCCGCACACCCAGACCTGGATGGACCTCGGCGGCGGCTACGCCGACCTCATGGTGGCCTGGGAGTCCGGGTGCACGCTGCTGCCCGACGGCCTGGACTACACCGACGCCGCCGTGGCCTTCTGCGCCGGCTTCACCTCGATGAGCGGCCTGCGCAACGCCGCGCCCCAGCCGGGCGAGCGCGTATGCGTGCTCGGCGTCGGCGGGCTCGGGCACATGGCGGTGCAGCTGGCCGCCGCGATCGGC
Organism: Nonomuraea sp. NPDC049480; assembly: GCF_044465905.1. Classification (NCBI taxonomy): domain Bacteria; kingdom Bacillati; phylum Actinomycetota; class Actinomycetes; order Streptosporangiales; family Streptosporangiaceae; genus Nonomuraea; species Nonomuraea sp. NPDC049480. The sequence goes on along the minus strand of NZ_JBITMD010000005.1, from coordinate 289,853 downwards.
CTGGAGACGGTGGTGCTCACCACCTCGCCCGACAAGGCCGAGTACGCCAGGGAGCTGGGCGCGGTGGAAGGCGTCGTCGTGAGCGACGACCCGGGCAAGGCGCTGGCCGACGCCGGGGGCGCCGACATCATCCTGGCCACGACCACCTCCGCCGACCTCGTCGCCCGCGTCCTTTCCGGCCTGCGGTACGGCGGCCGGCTGGTCACGATGGGCGTCACGGGGCCGCTCCGGATCGACGACATGATGACGCTGCTGTTCAAGCAGTGCTCCATCAAGGGCAGCACCCACAACAACCGCTCCGACCTGGTCGAAGTGCTCACCCTGATGGCCGCGGGCAAGGTCCGGCCGCGGGTGGAGACCTACCCGTTCGCCGAGATCAACGAGGTGCTCAAGCGCGTGGAGGCCGGCCAGGTGCGCTACCGCGCCGTACTCCAGCCGAACTGAGGAGGATGCCCGCATGTCCGAGCCCCCGATCGTCGTCGCGAACCGGGAGCACCTGTGGTGGCTGCTCAACGAGGCCTCGCAGCTGGAACACATGATCCTTTGCCAGTACCTCTTCGCCGAGGCCAGCCTCAAGAGCGGCACGGACGAGGGCTTGACGGCCGAGCAGGCGGAGGCCGTCGCCGGCTGGCGCTCGGTGCTGAGCGCCATCGCGGTCGAGGAGATGCTGCACCTGGCGCTGGTCTCCAACCTGCTGGCCGCCATCGGGGCGGCGCCCATCTTCGGCCGCCCCAACTTCCCCCAGCGCTCCGGGTATTTCCCGTCCGGCATCCAGCTCGACCTGCTGCCGTTCGGCGAGCAGGCGCTGCGCCACTTCCTGTACCTGGAGCGCCCGGAGGGGATGGAGCTGCAGGACGCCGAGGAGTTCGAGCCGATACCGCCCGCCCGCACCCGCCTCGACCCCGCCGAGCTCATGCCTCGCGGCCAGGAGTACGAGACGATCGGCCACCTGTACCGCGGGCTGGAGAGCGGACTGCGCGCCCTGTGCGACCGCCTCGGGGAGCACGCGGTGTTCGTGGGCTCCCCGCGCGCCCAGGCCACGCCGGAGCTGTTCCGCTGGCCGCAGCTCGTCGCCGTCACCGACCTGAAGTCCGCGCTCACCGCGATCGAGCTGATCATCGAGCAGGGCGAGGGCGCGCGGGGTGACTGGCAGGAGGCCCACTACGGGCGCTTCCTGGCGATGTGGCGGCAGTACGGCGAGTTGCGCGAGCGGGATCCGGGCTTCGAGCCCGCGCGGCCGGCGCTGGCCGGCTACCTGCGGCAGCCGTACAACATCGCCGAGCCCCAGCCACTGATCACCGACCCCGGTGCCCGGCAGGCGGCCGAGCTGGCGACCGTGGCCTACGAGCTGGTCCTGCACCTGCTGACCCGCTTCTTCACGCACACCGACGAGAGCGACGAGCAGCTCGGCCTGCTCGTCGGCACGTCGATCAGCATGATGGCCGACGTGCTGCGGCCCCTGGCCACCGCCATGGCGAGGCTCCCCATCGGCCCCGAGCACCCCGGCCGCACGGCGGGATTCGCGTTCGAGATGTACTACGCCATGAGCAACTTCGTGCCGTGGCGCGAGCCCTCCTGGGCGCTGCTGCACGAGCGGATGCGGATGCTCGGGGAACGCTGCCGGGACGCCGCGCGGGCCGGAGGGCCCGCGGCCGCGGTCGCCTCGGCGGCCGGGACCCGGGTGGCCGAGCTGGCCGAGCGGGTGCGCGCGCACGTGCCGCCCGCGCTGCTCCCGGACTAAGACCTCACGAATTATCGTGCGCCGCCCGGCCGACTTGCCAATGTACGGCCCGCTTCTTTGACGCCGGCCGGGCCGCCGGAAAAAGAATTGATTCATGCGAGCTGTGATGGACATCAGCGCCGATTTCACGGTCGGAGAGCTCTCCGGCCGGTGGCGCAGCCCGGCCGCCGCCGAGGTATTCCCGGGGATATTCGGCGTCGACGACTTCTGGCTGCACAGTCCTTTCTGGGCCATTCATTTCAATGCTTACAAGGACCCCGGCTGCGACGGCCGGCTTTTCGAACTCATCATCATGGGCATGTTCGAGCTGCTCGGGCCGAGCGGGAACACGCCCGAAGCGCGCGACGCGGATTTCTCCCGGGTCAAGGTCTGCCTGCGCCTGTTCGACACCGGGCTGGTCGCCGGCGCCGGCGAGGTGAAGGCGGGCGACGGCCACTGGCGGCTCGGCGAGTGGCAGGACGTCTCGCGCGGCGGCTGCTCCATCCTGGACCTGCCGGGCGTGGACGAGTGCCCGATCGAGTACGACCTCCTCGGCCTGGCCCGCTCGGGCGCCGCGGACGGGGACGGCGACCGGCTGTACTTCGGCCAGCGCCACCACGACGAGCTCGGCTCGATCTGGACCCGCCGCGCCCCCGGCCTGCTGGACTACCACGTCGTCCGCGTGGTCGGAGAGCCGCCCAGGGCCGGGCACGGCGCCGAGTGGGGGCCGGCGGAGTGGACCCACGTCACGAGCACGTACACCCTCACCCCCGACGATCGGAGACACTCGTGACCATTACGCAAGCGGCAGTCGTCGAGTCGCCAGGAGCGCCCTTCACCGTACGGGACGTCGAGCTGGACGCCCCGCGCCCCGGGGAGGTCCTCGTCCGGATGAAGGCGGCCGGCATCTGCCACACCGACCTCACGGTCGCCGCAGGGCACATCCCCTTCCCGCTGCCCGGGGTGCTCGGGCACGAGGGGGCCGGGGTCGTCGAGGAGACCGGCCCCGGCGTGACCAAGGTCCGGCCCGGCGACCACGTGGTGCTCACCTTCACCTCGTGCGGGAACTGCGCCTCCTGCCGGATCGGCCACCCGGCCTACTGCACCACGTGGATCCCGCAGAACCTCATCGGCGGCAAGCGCCGCGACGGCAGCTCGCCGATCAGCAGGGACGGCGTCGCGCTCGGCGGCCGGTTCTTCGGCCAGTCGTCGTTCTCGCGGCACTCCATCGCCGACGAGCGCAGCGTGGTCAAGGTCGATCCCGGCCTGCCATTCGAGCTGCTGGCCCCGCTGGCCTGCAGCGTCCAGACCGGCGCCGGCGCGGTCTGGAACACGCTGCGCCCGGAGCCCGGCACGTCGATCGCGGTGATCGGCACCGGCGCCGTGGGGCTGGCGGCCGTCATGGGCGCGGCGCTCACGCCCGTCGGCCAGATCATCGCCGTGGGCCGCCGGCCGGCTCAGCTCGAACTGGCCGCCAAGATCGGCGCCACCCACACTGTCGACGCCACCGACCTGGACGTGGCCGCCGAGCTACGCGAGATCACCGGCGGCGCGGGCGTGGACTACGTGGTCGAGGCGGTCGGCAACCCCGAGGTGCTGCGCGCCGGCATCGAGGCGCTCGCGCCGCGCGGGGCGGTCGCCGTCGTGGGCGCTCCCCCGTACGGGGTGGAGGTCTCGATCGACGTGCACCGGCTGCTGCCGGGCCGCCGCGTGCTGGGCGTGTGCGAGGGCGACAGCGACCCGGACCGGCTGGTCCCGCTGCTGGCCCGGCTGATCCGCGGCGGCCGGCTGCCCGTGCAGCCGCTCATCAAGGAGTACGACTTCGCCGACATCCAGGCGGCGGCGGAGGACTTCAGGTCCGGCAAGAACATCAAGACGATTCTGCGGTTCGACGCGTGACGACGTAGGGAGCCACGAATGAACATCTTCGAACTCGGCGACTTCCCGCTCACCACCGGTGCCATGCTTCCCGGCGCCCGGCTGGCCTACCAGACCTTCGGTGAGCTCAACCCGGCCAAGGACAACGTGGTCGTCTTCCCGACCTTCCTCGGCGCCCCCGCCGAGGTGCTCAACGGCTGGATCGGCGAGAACCGGGCGCTCGATCCCCGCACCCACTTCATCGTGCTGCCCGGCCACTTCGGCCTCCCGCCGTCGTCCGCGCCCAGCAACACCCCGGCGCCGTTCCCCGCCGTCTCCGTCGCCGATGACGTCATCGCCCAGCAGCGCCTGCTGGAGGAGGTCTTCGGGGTACGCGAGGTCCGGCTGGCGCTCGGCTGGTCGATCGGCGCGATCCAGGTGTACGAGTGGGCGCTGCGCTTCGGCGACATCGTACGGAGCATCGCCCCCATCGCCGGGGCGCCGACCCCGCCGACGTGGACCAAGCTCTGGCTGAAGACGGTGGTGGAGGAGCCCATCACGGCGGATCCCGGCTACGCCGGCGGCGCCTACACGGACGCGGCCCACGTACGCGGCGGTCTGGCCCGCGTCGCGCACGGCAGCGCCCTGACCGCGCCACCGCGCACGTTCTACTACGACAGCGCGGAGGTGTGGCGCAACCTCGGCTTCGACAGCGTGGACGCGTTCGTCGCGGGCTTCTGGGAGGGCTTCTGGCTGCCGCAGGACCCCAACGACGTGGTCACCCAGGCCCGCAAGGCCCACGCGGCCTGGCCGGGCGCCGAGGGGGAGTCGCTGCGGGAGGTCCTGGGCCGGGTCAAGGCCAAGACCACGATCGCCGCGTTCACCGGCGACGCGCTGTTCCCGCCCGACGAGCTCAAGCAGTACGCCGAGTGGATCCCCGGCGCCACGTTCCGGCAGATCGACAGCGTCTTCGGCCACCTGGCCACGTTCGGGCTGGCCGAGCCGGACGTGAAGGCCATCGACGACGTGATCAGAAACGCGCTGGAGAGCTGACCGTGTCCGAGGCGGAGTTCGTCAGATTTCTCCAGGCGGCCCGGTCGGATCCCGGCCTGCTGGCCCGCTACTCCTCCATGGACCTGCCCAGGGTCCTGTTCCACGCCCGCAACGAGGGGTTCGCCTTCACCCAGGCCGACGCCCAGCGGGTCATCGGCCGGCTGGAGGCGAGGGTCATCATCGACAAGGACAAGGAGCCGTTCGACGGCGGCAGCACCCTGTGGCGGCACATGTGGGGCACGCGCTACCTGGACTACCTGGCCGGCCACGTGGTGGCGCGTTACACCGACGAGGAGCTGCCATGAGCGAGGTCAACCTCATCGGCTTCCTGCGCGGCCTGGCCGAGCGGCCCGAGCTGTGCGACCGGCTCAAGGACAAGACCAAGGACGAGGTCATCGCGGCCGCGGCGGCCTCCGGGCTGCCGTTCACCGCGGAGGAGTTCAACTCGCTCATCTGGGAGCTGGAGGAGCGGCTGGCACACGAGCGCGGCGAGAAGTTCGACGAGCGTTTCCCGCTCTGGGACCTTCTGTGGGGCCGCTACTACCTGGAGTTCCTCGTCTTCGATCTCGTGCCCAGCCTCGACGAGACCGGCCTGCTGGCCGGATTGGAGCGCAGACCATGACGCGAAACGCCCTGTACATCGGGCGCGAATGGAACGTCGAGCACGACCGGCGCGCGCAGGTGAGCGACGCCGAGCTCAGATACGCCGTGCTCGGCGAGGGCGAGCCCGTGCTGTGCATTCACGGCACCAGCATCGCCGACAGCCTCATCACCCCGATGCGGTTCTATCCGCCGTTGCTGGAGGACTATCAGCTCATCAGCTACTACCGGGCCGGCTACAACGGCAGCACTCTGGACAAGCCCGAGCTGAGCATCGAGGGCGGCGCCCAGCACGCCCGCGAGCTGCTCGACCACCTGGGCATCGAGAAGGCGCACATCATGGCCTTCTCCTTCGGCGGCGTGATCGCCTTCCAGTTCCTGCTGTCCTATCCCGAGCGGGCGCACAGCGCGATCCTGCTGGAGCCGTACCTGCCGCGTGAGGAGCCGGATGCGATCGCCGCCAACGTCGACGCGTTCACGAACGCGATGAAGCTGTACGAGACGGGCGACAAGCTCGGGGCGGCCCAGCTGTACATGGAGGCGGTGTGCGGGCCGAGCTTCCTGCCCGCCGTGGAGATGACGGGGCCGCTCGACGTGTGGGACCGCGTCGAGGCGTGCGTCGACACGACCGTCACCGTCGACTTCCCGGCGATCTCCCAGTGGGGTTTCAAGCCGTCGGAGGCCGACCGGCTGGTCACGCGGAAGCCGGAGATGCCGGTGCTGGCGGTGATGGGGCTGGACAGCGAGTCGGCGATGCCCGGGTTCCGCGAGACGCAGCGCTTCCTCATGAGCTGGCTGCCGCAGGCGGAGCGGGCCGGGATCCCGAACGCCACACACGGGTTGCAGAGCATGAACCCGGTGGCCGTGGGCGAGGCCGCCCACGCCTTCCTCAAGCGCCACCCCATGTGAGCGCGCCATCCCTCGCGGCCCCGCCCGGCACACTCCCGGGCGGGGCCCCGCATTTCCGCCGCCGGCACCCTCGCGTCCCTAGGCGAAGTCGTAGCCGAGCCGGACGGTGACCGTGAGGGTCTGGCGGCCGGGGCTGATCGAGGCGCTGTCCTCGGCCGCCATGGTGGCGGCCATGCGCATCGGCTGCGGCCCGCCCTTGATCTCCTCCGTCACCGAGACCACCCGCCCCAGCGGCCGTCCCGCCAGCCCGGCGTACTGGGCGGCCTTGTCGGCGGCGTCGCGGAACGCGCCGGTCCTGGCCTCCCGCAGCGGGCCGGCCGGGTCCGACACCTCGAACGCCACCCCGTTGAGCCTGGCCTCCTCCCCGATCCCGGCCACCGTGTCGATGATCCGGTCGGCCCGGGCCAGGTCGCGGACGACGACCTCCACGCCCTGCGCCGCCCGGTAGGCGGCCACCTTCGGGTACGCCTCGTACTCGGGTCCCAGGGACAGCTCGGTCGTCCGCACGTCCCCCGCCGCGATCCCCTCCTGGCGCAGCGCCCCGGCGAGTCGGGCGGCTGCGGCCCTGGCGGCGGTGAAGGACTCCGCGGCGGACGCCCGGCGCACCTCGACGCCCGCGTACAGCCGCAGGATGTCGGGCGCGGCCAGGACGGTGCCCTCGCCGACGACGGTGATGTCCACTGTTGGATCCTCCCTATGAGCCGGTACGGGTGAAGCGGAAGCCCATCTTGTCGAACTCGGCCTTGTCCGGAGCGGTCGCCAGCACCCTGCTGACCCGCCCGGACAGGTCGATCACCACGGCCTCGTACCCGGCATTCCTGGTCCGCCACACGGCCAGGTGGTCGTCGTCCCACCATCCGATGAGGCGGTTGCTGGCGAACGGGACGGTGACGGGCCGGGTGTCGTCCCCGGAGGTGGAGCGGGCGCACAGCGAGGTGCCGGCGGACGTGCAGTGGGCCAGGAAGCGGTTGCCGGACGGCGAGATGTCGTCGCCCTCGACCCACACCGGCGACCCCACGTCCGGCAGGGTGCGCACGAGCTTGCCGTTCAGGTCGTAGAACTTCATCTTGCCGCCCACCCACGTGCCGACCGCCTGGCCGCCGGCGTCCCAGAAGAAGCGCCATTCACCCGCGCCCTTCTCCTTGATCTCGAACGCGCGCCCCTTCTCGCCGGAGACGTCGATGATGCCGTACCCGTACTCGGCCGCGTTGCCTTCGGTGCCCTTGTAGAGGGTGACCAGGCCGTGCCTGCCGTCGGGCGACCAGCGGGGCGTGGTGGGGAAGACGGGCTTGGGGCTCACCTTGACGATCCGTCTGGTGCCGGTGACGTGGTCGATGATCGACACGGTGGCGAAGTAGTCGGTGGTGTAGTCCACGTCGGTGCCGAGTGCCCGGTTCGTCTTGGCGTCCAGGGCGTACTCGAAGTAGCGGGAGTCGGTGGTGAAGGCGTTGGTGGCGTGTTTCCTGACGTAGAGCCGCTTGCCGCTGTTCACCGTGTAGGAGGCGAGCTTGACGGGGTCGGCGTCGGTCTCCTGGATGCGGACGGACGTGCCGGGGAGGGCGATCGAGCGGGTCGTGGGGGCGGTGGGGGCCGGCGTGGCCGGAGTACTGGAGGCTGAGGTCGTCAGGGCGGTGGTGGGGGTGGGCGATGTGGTCCGGCCGCCGGGCAGGCCGCTGACGCGGATGGCGACGAAGGCCGTGACCGCCACGAGGACGAGCGCGCCGGCGGTGCTCCCGGCGACGATCCAGCCGGTGGCCCGGCGCGGTGTGGGCCCGGTGGGCGGGCCTTGGTAGAGCGGCGGATGGTGGGTCGCAGGCGGCGTCGGGTACGCGCCCCCTGGCCCGGGAGCGCCCATCCCCCGCGCGCCCGGCGCCTGTCCTTCCGGCCCGGAAGCGCCAGGGACGGGTCCCGATCCGCCGAGGCCGGCACCGGGCCCGCCCGGGATCGGCCCCGACGTGCCGAGAGGCCCTGAGGTGGCCGCGGCGGTGCCCTGTTGAAGGAGCCCGGGGAGCTGGGTGGCGGGGGCGTGGCCGAGGAGGCGCATCAGGGCCTCGCCGGCCGCCGGCCGCCGGGACGGGTCCTTGGCCAGGCAGTCCCGCACCAGCGCCCGCAACCCCGGATCCTCGACGGAGCTCACGTCGGGCTCGGCGTGCAGGATCCGGTTGACCACCGCCGGCAGGCTGTCATGCCCGAACGGCGCCTGCCCCGACGCCGCGTACAGCAGCGTGCACGCCCACGCGAACATGTCCGACTTCGGCCCGGGATTGGACTCGGTGAGCTGCTCGGGCGCCATGTACGAAGGCGTGCCGATCACCGCGCCGGTGAGCGTCGAGGTGAAGTCGAGCGCCCTGGCGATGCCGAAGTCGATCACCCGGGGCCCGTCGGAGGCCAGGACCACGTTCGACGGCTTGAAGTCGCGGTGCACGATCCCGGCCTGGTGGATGGCCACCAGGGCGGTCACGGTGCCGATCGCGAGCCGGTGCAGGGAGGCGCCCGAGCGGGGCCCCTGGGCGCGTACGACGTCGTCGAGGGTGGGGCCGTCGATGTACTCGCTCACGATGTACGGCCGCCCGCCGAACAGCCCGGTCCCGATGACCTGCGCCGTGCAGAACGGCGCGACCCGCCGGGCCATCGCCACCTCGCGGACGAACCGCTCCGACGCCTCGGCGTCGCCGGCCAGGTCGGCGCGCAGCAGCTTGAGCGCGACCTTGGTGCCGCCCGGGGCGGTGGCCAGGTAGACGATGCCCTGCCCACCCTCGCCGAGGCGGCCGGCCACGGCGTACTCACCCACCGACGCGGGATCCCCTGGCCTCGGGTCCGCGAGGTCCGGCATGGACAACCCCCACCTGTGGCGACTTTCTCGCCATTCTGGTGCGTCGCGCGGCTCGCCGTCACCCGTTGCCGGGTACGGCTAAGACCGCGTCCACGATCGCCGCCGGCTCCACGAGCTGGAGCTGCCGCGCCGCCCGCGGCAGGCGTACGAACCGGGCGCGGAGGTCTCCGGCGAGCCGCTCCGCGCAGCCGGCCCGCCCGCCGGCGGCGATCACGGTCACCGGAACGTCGGGGAACGGCTTGTCCTCCCTGATGCGGCGCAGGTCGGCGGCCATGTCACGGCGGGCCAGCCACTCCCCCGCCACCGCCGCGGGCACCTTGCCCATCCGGTAGACGCCGAGCGGGTCGGGCACGCCGGCGAGCCGCCGGTGCGCGGTGGGTCCCGCCAGGCGGGCCAGCGCGGTGGCGCCCCAGGTGCCGCCCAGGGCGGGCAGCCACCTGGCCGCGGCCCTGGCGGCGGCCAGCGGCCGGCGGCCGTCCGGGCAGGCCGGGTCGACGAGGACGAGTTTGGCCACGCACAGCGGGTGCAGCCGGGCGAACGCCTCCGCGTGCCAGCAGGACACGCCGTGGGCGACGACGGTGACCTGCTCCGGGTGGGCCGGGGACAGCGCGGCCAGGCGGGCGACCTCGGCGTACAGGGTGGGCGGGGCCGGCGAGTGCGGGCTGAGGCCGAGCCCGGGGCGGTCGAAGCGGATGACGCGGCGGCTGCCGGCCAGTTCGCCGGCGACGGCGTCCCAGTGGAACCAGGCGCCCGCGGGTCCGGCCGTGATGAGCACCGCCGGACCGGCGCCCTCCTCGATGACGTGCGGCGTGCCGTACCCGGATGGGCGCCGGTCGGCGAGGAGCAGGCGCAGCGCCACGTACACGAGCCAGACGGCGATGAGCGTGAGCTGCGCGCGGTGGGCGAGCCCCGCGCCGCGCCCGGCGGCGAGGGCGACCGCGGCGAGCGCCGTCACGGCCAGGGTCAGCCACATGAGCAGCCACGCCGCCCGCGCCCGCCACCGCGCGGCGAGCAGCGCCATGGCGGCCAGCACCGCGCCGGTCGCCAGCGTCCCGGCCGTGAGGTGCGCGTGATGGCCGATCGACAGGCCGCCGATCCCGCAGCCGGGGTCGCTCAGCGCGGCGCAGTCCAGCGGGAACACCGCGACCGCGACGGTGAGGAACCCGTACCCGGTCAGTGCCAGCCAGCCCGGCCACTCGCGCGCCACCCTGGGCACGAGTGCCACGCCGAGCACGCACACCAGTCCGGCCAGGGCGTCGCTGATCCGGAACAGAAACGTCCACGGCTGGTCGCGGGCGGCCAGCTCGCTGACGTACCCGTTGGTCCTGTCGACCTCCGGCGTGGTGAACTGGCCGGTCACCCAGGCGCTGCCCAGCACGGCCGCCACGATGAACGCGGAGGCCGCGAGCACGTACAACCTTCGCTCCACGTGATCATTAGATCACCTGGGGCGATCACAACCCAGGAGCGCCCCAGACCGGGAACCATCGGGTCAGCTCCGCCTCCAGCGGCAGCTCGCCCTCCAGCACCCCTCTGACCTGCAGCTCCAGCGCGGTGTCGCGCTTCTGCTCCTTCAGCGGCGCGAACGGGTAGAACGTGCCCCGCTTGTACAGGTAGACCAGCGCCAGCCGCCGCCCGTCCGGATCGGCGAACGACACCAGCGAGCACAGCAGCGAGGGCCCGAACCCGGCGGACTCCAGCGAGGAGTTGACCGCGTGCAGCTCGGTGACGAGGTCGCTGACCGCGTCGGGCTCGCGGCGCACCAGCAGCCAGGTGTAGCCGTAGCCGTCGTCGGACTCCTCGACGCGGTCGCCGAGCAGCGCCTTGACGTCGCGTTCGAGCGTGGCGAAGGCGGCGCCCTCGGCCGCGCGGAAGGACACCGAGCCGAGGCCGGTGGGCGCGAGGCCGGTCGCGGCCTGCAGGGTCACGGCCGCGGACGGCAGCGCGAACAGCGCGTCGAGGTCGGGCTTGGCCGGCTTCGCCCGGCCCAGCAACGCGTCGAGCCAGCCCATGTGGTTCAGCCCCTTCCGAGCTGCTCGGAGATGGCGGCCAGCTGCTCCAGCCGCCGCTCCAGCGGCGGGTGGGTGGCGAACAGGTTCGCGATCGACCGGCCGCCGGCCAGCGCCGGGGCGAAGAAGAAGGCGTTGAACGGCTCCGCCTCGCGCAGGTCGCGGGTCGGGATCCTGGCCATCTCGCCGGTCACCTTGGTCAGTGCGCCGGCCAGCGCGGACGGGCGTTGCGTGAGCAGCGCGCCGCCCCGGTCCGCGGCCAGCTCGCGGTAGCGCGACAGGGCGCGGGTGAGCAGGAAGCTGATGGCGTACACAAGGGCCGAGACCAGCAGGATGATCGCCCCGATGGGCACACCGCCCTGACCGCCGTTGCGGCGGCCGCCGAACCCGCTGTAGAGGGCGAACCTGGTCATGAGACCGGCCACGATGCCGAGGAACGAGGCGATCGTCATGACGGCGACGTCGCGGTGCGCGACGTGCGAGAGTTCGTGGGCGAGCACGCCTTCGAGCTCTTGAGGCTCCAGGCGGCGCAGCATGCCGGTCGTCACGCAGACGACGGCCTTCTTCTGGTTGCGGCCGGTGGCGAACGCGTTGGGGACGTCGGAATCCGCGATCGCCACCCGCGGCTTGGGCATGTCGGCGAGCGCGCACAGCCGGTCGATCAGGCCGTGCAGCTCGGGGGCCTCCTGCGGCGAGACCTCCCGCCCGTGCATCGCGAACAGGGCGATGCGGTCGGACAGGAAGTACTGCACGAGCAGCAGACCCCCTGCGAGGACCAGCACGGTCAGCGCCCGTACGCCGAGAGCGATCAGGACGCCGACGAACACCACGTAGAGCAGCCCGAGCAGGAACATCGTCACGACCATGCGGCTGGTCAGGCCGCGGTCGGACGCGAACCGCGTGCTCACGGCTCAGCCCGGGATGAGGCCCTGATCGCCTAGCATCTCCCGGACCTCCTCGATCGAGGCGTCCGCGGGGGGAAGGATCAGCTCAGACGGCTCAAGGCTGTCGTCGGGGAGCGCCTTGCCCACGTGGCGCACCTTGTCGAGCAGCGCGTGCAGCTTGACGCGGAAGGCCTTCTCGTCGCCGACCTCGATGGCCGCCTCGAGCTCGCTGTCGAGCTCGTTGAGTATCGAGATGTCGTCGGCGGAGATCTCCACCTGGCCCTCGCCCATGATCCTGACGATCATGCGCCCTCCCCGGGCTGGCGCAGCTGCTGCGTCCCGCTCTGGCCCTGCTGGGGCTGCGACTGCTGCTGCGGCTGGGCCTGCTGCTGGGGCTGGCCCTGCTGCCCCTGCTCGATCGCGCTCTTCGGCGCCGGGCCCTGGCCCAGCTCGGACTTCATCCTGGCCAGCTCCAGCTCGACGTCCATGCCGCCGCCCATGCGGTCGAGCTCGGCCTGGATGTCGTCGCCCTTGGTGCCGGTGAAGTCGTCGAGCGCGCCGCTGGCCAGCAGCTCGTCGATGGCGCCCGCGCGGGCCTGCATCTGCGCGGTCTTGTCCTCGGCGCGCTGGATCGCCAGGCCGACGTCGCCCATCTCCTCGGAGATGCCGGAGAACGCCTCGTTGATGCGCGTCTGCGCCTCGGCGGCGGTGTAGGTCGCCTTGATCGTCTCCTTCTTCGTGCGGAAGGAGTCGACCTTGGCCTGCAGCCGCTGGGAAGCCGTGGTCAGCTTCTCCTCCTCGGCCTGCAGATTGTCGTGCTGGACCTTGAGATCGGCCATCTGCGTCTGCAGACTGGACCGCCGCTGCAGCGCCTCGCGGGCCAGGTCCTCACGCCCGACGGACAGCGCCTTGCGGCCCTGCTCCTCGAGGCGCCTGGAGGACTGCTCGAGGCCGTTGATCTGCAGCTCCACCCGCTTGCGCGACGTGGCCACGTCGGCCACCCCCCGGCGCACCTTCTGCAGCAGCTCCAGCTGCCGCTGGTAGGAGTAGTCGAGGGTCTCGCGCGGATCCTCCATCTTGTCCAAGGCTTTGTTGGCCTTGGACTTGAAGATCATCGAAAGTCTCTTCATCACGCTCATGCGCGTCGGCCGTCCCCTTCTAGGTCGTGCTGGTGGTCACCCAATGCAGCGCAGCCGCCTTGGGATTACCCTACGCATAACGCACGGGGGCGTCACTAAGTTGCAGTCCAGGTAGGGTTGACGCGTGTTGCGACGCCGTTCCCAAACCTCCGTGGACGACACCCCCGTCCCCGCTGACGATCCTAAGCCCCAAGGTAAAGGACGTCCCACACCCAAGCGCCGAGATGCCGAAGGCAGACGACGCCAGCCGGTCAGCGCTCCGAAGGACCGCAAAGAGGCCTATCGGCAGATGCGGGCCAAACAGGCCGCCGAGCGCGAGCGGGCCCGCAAGGGCATGCTCGCAGGTGACGAGCGGTATCTCCCCGCCCGCGACAAGGGCCCCGCGCGCAAGCTCGCGCGTGACTGGGTCGACGCGCGGCGGCTGCCCAGCCAGTACTTCCTGCCGTTCTCGCTGGTGATCCTGCTGGCCACGTGGGTCCCGTGGCCCCCCGAGATCCGGGCGATGGTGCTCAACCTCGTGATCGCCGTCGGGTGGCCGATCATGATGCTCGGCGTGCTCCTCACCTCTGTCTACGTGGCGTGGAAGGTGAAGCGGGTGGTGGCGGAGAAGCTGCCGGACGAGCCGCTCAGGGGCGTGGGCTTCTACGCGGCGATGCGCGCCCTGCAGATCCGCAGGCTGCGTTTCCCGCCGCCCACGGTGCTGCCCGGCGGCAAGCCGGCCCCGCCGAAGAAGTAGCCGCCGCGGCGGGACCGGCGGCTACGGGTTGCCGTCGTCCCAGCGCAGCACGCCTCGCTTGACCGCGGGCCGCCAGCCGTCGATCTCCTTGCCCCGCTCCAGGGCGTCGGCGACGGCCCGCAGCAGCGCGTACGTCGACGGCAGGCGAGGACTCATGCCCGAAATCGTGTCGTCCCATCCGACGGCGCCGCCCGCGGAGTCGACCACGGCGTACTCCGAATAGCTCGAATCGCGCATCTCGAAATAGAGGAACGGGATCATCCGGCCGTTCCAGTATTCGGTGGCGGGATCGGTCCCGAGGTCGGTGCGCTGCCACGAGCAGAGCGAGCGCCAGGCGTCCCTGATCTCGCGGATGCTGAGGGCGTGGAGGCCGTAGTACCAGAAGCCGAACACCGACCGCCCCTTCGAGCCGTTGTGGCGCAGGAGCGAGGCCCGCAGGTCGTCGGGGAAGTCCACGCCCATCTGGGATTCGGCGACGGCGATCGTGCGCGCCCTCCCGGGGTCGCCCAGGGTCCGGTACGTCCGGGGCGCGTTCACCTTCAGCCATCGCTCGATCCGCCGCCACTGCCTGCCCACGGCTCGTCCGACCTTGCGGTCGATCGGGCGCACGGTGACCGGGCGCAGGGCCGGCGAGCAGTTGGGGTCCGGGATCTCGGCGGGAGTCCGCGCCGGGGTGAAGGCCGGGACGGACCCGCTCGCGGTGGGCCGGGGCGTGGCAGGATCGCCCGGCGTGGCCGTCATGGCCGCCTGCTCGTCCTGATACGCGCGCCATCCCGCGGCGGACGCCTCCTGCGCCTCCGTGGGGATCAGCGCGGCCGCCAGCGCCACCACCACGATCGCCGCGATGGCGGCCCACACCAGTCCCATGCGCGGTCCGCGCGCCGGCCTCACCGCCGCGGGCTCGGGCCGTCTGCCGGGCATTCCGGCGCGACGGCGCAGCCGTACCGCTATCGCGGTCAGGATGGCCGCCGTCAGCGCCAGCCGTACGAGCTTCAGCACAGTCGCGCACCCTATCCCGAAACAGATCACCCCATGGACCGGGATTAAGGTCGGATCCATGGAATTCCGACACCTCGGTCGCAGCGGTCTCAAGGTCAGCGAAATCAGCTACGGTAACTGGCTCACCCACGGTTCTCAGGTCGAGGAGGACGCCGCCAAACAGTGTGTGCAGGCGGCGCTCGACGAGGGCATCACCACGTTCGACACTGCCGACGTCTACGCGGGGACGAAGGCCGAGGAGGTGCTCGGCCGGGCGTTGAAGGGCGTCCGCAGGGAGTCGCTGGAGATCTTCACCAAGGTCTACTGGCCGACGGGGCCCGGCCAGAACGACCGCGGCCTGTCGCGCAAGCACATCACCGAGTCGATCAACGGCTCGCTGCGCCGCCTGCAGACGGACTACGTCGACCTGTACCAGGCGCACCGTTTCGACCACGAGACGCCGCTGGAGGAGACGCTCAAGACGTTCGACGATCTCGTACGCCAGGGCAAGGTCCTCTATGTCGGCGTCAGCGAGTGGACCGCCGACCAGATCGCCCAGGCGTTGAAGATCGCGGACGAGATGGGGTTCGACCGGATCGTGTCGAACCAGCCGCAGTACTCCATGCTGTGGCGGATCATCGAGGCCGAGATCGTGCCGCTGAGCGAGAAGGAGGGCGTCGGCCAGATCGTCTGGTCGCCGATCGCCCAGGGGGTGCTCACCGGCAAGTACGTGCCCGGGCAGCAGCTTCCGGAGGGCTCGCGGGCGACCGACGAGAGCGGCGGCAGCGCGATGATCTCGCGGTTCATGAACGACGACGTGCTGACCAGGGTGCAGGACCTCAAGCCGATCGCCGCCGACCTGGGGCTGAGCATGGCCCAGCTGGCGATCGCCTGGGTGCTGCAGAACCCCAACGTCTCCAGCGCCATCGTCGGCGCCAGCCGCCCCGAGCAGGTGCGCGACAACGTGAAGGCGTCCGGCGTCAAGCTGGAGGCGGACGTGCTGCGGCGGATCGACGACGTGCTCGGCCCGATCGTCGAGCGCGACCCGTCCAAGACGGTGAGCCCGCGCACCCGCCCGTAACGGGCGGCACACCAAAAACCCCTTGAGCCACAACAGCGCTCAAGGGGTTTTTCATTTATCCCGGATTCACTCCGGGCGCAATGACAATCCCGCGTATTCAACGCGGTCCTCGTCGAGCAGCGCCACCTGATCGACGCCCAATTCGAGCAGGTCACGCCAGTTCTCGCCGAGCCAGGACTCCGCGTCCGCCTGGCTCGGAAAAACTTCTCGCGGCAAAGGGCGATCCGTCACCTCACCACCATTTGCATTTTCATAACGCCACCGCCATGTCATGCCATACGCTCCTTTTCCGCGGGTTCGCCGGCGCACCTTCCGACGGCAATGGAACCTTACTCCCGAGCTTGGAGGTCAATCGATGCTGCGCGCCCGCCGTGTTGGCGCCGGGGTCGTCCTCGGGGCAGCCGCCCTGCTCTTTCTGCCCTTTTCCGCCCTCGCCCCGGCCTCCGCCGGGGCTGACAACCCTTTGCCCGGCGGGGCCGATTCCCATGCCACGCGGCTGTGGAGCGTCTGGCAGAGCGACGGCACGGCCTGGCTGGCGGCCGCGGCCGGCGACTCGCCGCCGGACGGGTCGGTCATCGGCCGGCGATTCTCCGCGGCCCCCGACGAAGCGGCGAGCGAGTCCCCGGGCGGGGACCTGCCGTCGTTCGAGGGTGTGTGCGGCGGGGACGTCGCGGGATCCGGGCACAAGCGGGTGGCGGTGGCGGTCGACCACGGCGACGGCGAGACCGACGCCCGCCGCCGCTCCAGGACCTCGGTCCCGGCGGGCCGGTAAGCGGCCTCCGCTCGTCCGGCCTTTGTAGGCTCGGCGCGGTGAAGGTTCTTCTCTCTGGCACCGCGGGCGAGGCGGGCTGGCCCGCGTCCGGCTGCCGGTGCGCCTCCTGCGCCGGGCTGGCGCCCGGCCATCGCCGCCCGTTCGAGCTGATCGTGGACGGCGCCGTCTCCTTCCCTTTCGCCGACGTGCCCCCGGGGTACGCGGCCTGCGCCGGCGGCCGAGGGCTGACCGGCCCGGACGGCACGGCCCTGCTGTGCCTGCCGGCCGGGCACGGCGTCCCGCCGGACGGACCCTCCCGGTACGACGTGGTGCTGATCGACCTGCTCGACCGGCCCGAGCGGCTCGGCGAGCTGCGGCGGGCGGGGCTGGCGGACGAGGCGACCCGGGTGGTGGCCGTCGGGCTCGATCACCGGATCCGGTCGGAGGGGGAGCTGGCCAGGCGGCTGCGGCTGTGGGGCGCGGTCGCCGTACCGGACGGGACGGTGCTGGAGACCGGCGCCGCACAGGCGGCCTCCAGGAGCCTGGTGCGGCGGGCGTTGTTGCTGGGCGGGTCGCGGTCGGGGAAGTCGGCGGAGGCCGAGCTGCGGCTGGCCGCGGAGCCGTGCGTGACCTATGTGGCGACCGGGCCGGACGGCGCGGGCGACGGCGAGTGGGCCGCGCGGGTGCGGGCGCATCGGACGCGGCGGCCCGCGCACTGGGACACCGTCGAGACCACCGACCTGGCCGGCACGATCCGGAGCGCCACCGCGCCTCTGTTGATCGACGGCCTCGGGACCTGGCTTGCGGCCGTGTTCGACGAGCACGGGGCCTGGGAGGGCGACCGCGCCCCCGTAGCGGGGCGGTGCGACGAGCTGGTGGCGGCGTGGCGGCAGGCGCAGCGGCCGATCGTGGCGGTGTCCGACGAGGTGGGGATGGGCGTGGTGCCCGCCACGGCCAGCGGACGGGCGTTCAGGGACGCGCTGGGCCGGCTCAACGAGCGCCTCGCCGCCGAGTCGGAGTACGTGGCCCTGGTGGTCGCGGGACGCCCGCTCGAGCTGTGAGTCCCGGGTTACGGGCGGACGGCCCGCGCGTACCAGCGGCCGTCGAGCCGGTCCACGTGCAGGGGGCGGCCGAAGCAGTCGGAGAGGTTCGCCGGGGTCAGCACGTCCGTCACGGGCCCCGCGGCCAGGACCCGGGCGTCGCGCATGAGCATGGCGTGCGTGGTCGTGGCCGGCACCTCCTCCAGGTGGTGCGTCACCGTCACGGTGGTGAGCACGGGCCTGGTCATGGCCAGGTCCTCGACGGTGGCGATGAGGTCCTCCCGCGCCGGCAGGTCGAGTCCCGCGAACGGCTCGTCGAGCAGCAGCACGGCCGGGTCGGCCATGAGCGCCCTGGCCACCCTGATCCTGGCCCGCTCGCCCTGCGAGCACACGCGGAACGGCCGCTCCGCCAGGTCCTTGCAGCCCACGTCGGCCAGCAGGCGGTGCGCCCGGTCCCGCTCGGCCTCGCCGTACCTGTCCCACAGGGGAGCGCTCGTCCCGGTGTGCCCGGTCAGCACCACGGTGTGCGCGGTCGCGCCCTCCTCCTCCATCAGCTCCTCGTCGATCAGGCGCTGGCTGGAGGCGACCAGGCCGATGTGGCGGCGCAGATTCCGCACGTCGACCCGCCCGAGCCGGTGGCCGAGCACCTTGACCGCGCCCTCGCTGGGATGCCGTACGGCGCCGGCCAGCGAGAGCAGCGTCGTCTTGCCCGCGCCGTTCGGGCCGAGGATCGCCCAGTGGTCGCCGTAGTCCACCTGCCAATCGACCGCGTCCAGCAGCGCCTTTCCGACAACTCGGACACCTACGCCTTCGAGTTCAACCACGTGCATCCCGCCACACTAGTGGCCTACGATCAGCCGACATGCGTCTTGTGGACGGGATGCGGTTCGCGGTCGGCACGCTCAGCGTCTTTCCCGTTCGGGGCGAGCGGGTGGATCGGGTGGTCGCCGGGCAGGCGATGATCCTGGCGCCGGCCGTCGGAGTGGTGCTCGGCACGGTCGCCGGGCTGCCCCTGTTCCTGCCCGTGCCCGCGCTGCTGGGGGCGGCGCTGGCGCTCGGGCTGCTGGCGGTGCTGACGCGCGGCCTGCACTTGGACGGGCTCGCCGATCTGGCGGACGGGCTGGGCAGCGGCAAGCCCGCCGACGAGGCGCTCGCCATCATGAAGAAGTCGGACATCGGGCCGTTCGGCGTGATGGCGCTGGTGTTCACGCTGCTCGTGCAGGTGGTGGCGCTGGCGGAGGCCGGGTTCGCGGCCCTGGTGACGGCGTGCCTGGCGGGGCGGATCATGCTCACGTGGGCCTGCCGGACGCGCGTCCCCGCCGCCCGGCCGGACGGGCTGGGGGCGATGGTCGCGGGCACGGTACGCCCCTCCGCGCCCTGGCTCGTCACCCTGGCCGCCCTGCTCGCGTCCGCGGCCGTCGGCCTGACCGTCGACCTGCGCACCTGGGACAGGCCGGCGGAGCCGGCCGGCGAGCTGACATCGTGGGTCACGGACGCCGGGCTGGGGTTGCCCGCCTTCCTCACGCTGCCGGCCGGCCTGCTCGCCGGTCTGGGAGCCGCCATGCTGCTGCTCCGGCGGGCCGGGCGGCGCCTCGGCGGCATCACCGGCGACGTCCTGGGCGCTCTGGTGGAGACCGCCACGGCCGGCGTGCTGGTGATGTGCGCGGTGCTCGGCTGACCGGAGCGCGAGCGGTCAGGCGGCGGGCTCGGGGGCCGGCTGCGGCGGGCGTACCGGAGAGAAACGGAGCAGGGCCGCGCCTGTCAGCGCCAGCAGCACCCACCCCACCAGCCCGGTCACCCCGACCAGCACTTCGTTCGGGGGCGCGGCGGCGTCGCCGAGGAGCAGTCCGGCCGGGGCGACCGCGTTGAGCGAGCCGTGCGCCACGACCGCGGGCCAGACGCTGCCCGTCCGCAGCCGCAGCCAGCCGAGCAGCACCCCGGCCAGCACGCAGAACCCGATGAAGAACAGCGCCGCCCACGACCCGAGCCGGGGGTAGTTGTAGCCGAGCAGCGTGAGCGGCGCGTGCCAGACGCCCCAGACGGCGCCGGAGAGCAGCAACCCGGTGAAGACCCCGTTCGTGGACACCAGCCGGGGCAGCAGCCAGCCGCGCCAGCCCCACTCCTCTCCGAGCACCGGGATGGCGTTCAGCACGGGGCCGGCCAGGACCGCCACCACGATCTGCAGCACGGCCACCGTGCCGAGATCGGCGGGCACCTGTGCGCCCCGGGCCTCGAGCGACGCCCTGAGCAGGCTGAGCCGGTCCAGGTCCAGGGACGCCGGCCCGACGGCGGCGCTGAGCCCCATCGCGAGGAACACCAGCAGCGGGACGCCGAGCCAGGCGCCGAGCACGAGCGCTCCCGTACGTCCCTTGCGCTCGCCGAGCGTCAGCCCGGTCTCCCTGGCCCACTCCTTGAACGGCTTGCGCGAGACGGCCCACACGCCGAGCACTCCCACGGCGGGCGTGAACATCATCAGCGTGGCCAGCCCCCGCGCCGGCGGGGAGCTCAGTCCCCCGCCGAACCAGACGGGCAGCATCACCGCCCACGACAGCCCGAAGGCCAGGACGATGAAGACGAGGAGAGGTCGTTTCATGGCTGCACTCGCTCCGCTATGAGGGCGTTGATGAGGGACGCACCGCGCGCGGCGTGGTCGACGCTGATCGCCAGCCGTCCGCCGGACCGGTAGCCGATCACGAGGCACTCGCCGCCGCGCAGCATGATGGTGGCACTTCCGGGCAGCCCGCGGATGCCCCATCCGCCGACTTGGCCCGGATGACGGGTCTCCGCCCAGGCCGATTCGATCTTGGAGAGCGGGATCCTGCGCGACGGCCAGCCGAGCGGGCCGAACCGGATGGCGACCCGATCGTCTCCGGCCTGCACGGACAGGGACGAGGTCAGGACGCCCGCCACCAGGATGACGACGAGCCCGGGAAGGATCGGGACCAGCAGGTCGCCCGGCACGATGCCCATCGCGTGGAGGGCGCCCGCCACGACGAGAGCGGCCACCCCTGCGATGGTGATCAGGCCCAGCCAGGGGTTGGCGACGTGGCCCACCCAGACGGTCCGCTGCCCTGCCCTGAGCCGCAGACGGGGCGGCAGTCGCCCGGGGTCGGCCGGCGGGTCGGGCTCTCCCCGTCCCAGGCGGCCGGCGAGCACGGCGGCGACCACCATCGCGCCGATGACCGCCGGGACGGCCCAGGCAGGCAGCCGCGCCGCGGACCACGTCGGCGCACCGAGGTTGGCCAGCACGGTGGCGGCGTTCATGCCGAAGGCGAACACGCTCATCCCGGCCAGCAGGCCCCACCAGAACATCCGGCCCTGTCTGCGGGCCGGCACCCTGCCGTGCACCGCGATGCCCAGCGCGGCCAGCCACGGCAAGGCCCAGACCAGCACCACCATCGTCAGATACGCGGGGAACGCCATGTGGCCGTCGGCCCGGCCGCCCGGACCCCAGTGCGTGGCCAGCGGGTCCGGCAGCCGGTCCCGCATGGTCAGGGGCAGCAGGACCTGCGCTGCGAGGACGAGCAGGCCCCACGCGGCGGCTCGGGAATTCATGGCAGTTCCTCCAGGATCATGATGAGGTCGTCGCGGCCGTAGCCGTACTTCTGGGCCTCCTCCAGCAGCTCGCGTGCCCGCTGCGCGAGCAGCGCGCGTCCGTCGGCGCGGCCCGCGACGCTGACGCCGCGCCCGCGCCGGAACTCCAGCAGTCCCTCGTCCCGCAGGTCGCGCAGCGCGCGCAGCACGGTGTTGGGGTTGATGCCGAGCGCCTGGGCCAGGTCGCGGGCGGGCGGGAGACGGTCTCCCGGCGCGTAGGAGCCCTCTCCGATCGCGCGCCGGATCGCGCCGGCCACCTGCTCGTGCAGGGGCCGCGCATCGTTGAGGTCGAGCGTCAGCAGCATGGTGCTAATGACACTAGCACCATTAATCAGAAAGCGCTGACCAAGGATTTGTAGGATGAACCCCTGTTTGTGAGTACGCAGAAGACCTGGATAGCATCGGTTTACGTGACCACTGTGCGGCTGAACTCAGCAGATCCAGGCTCCCTCGACACCGACGCTTTGGTCGTCGGCTTCCGGTCCGGCCAGGACGGCCCCAGCCCCGCCACGGGCGCCGAGTCCCTCGACGCGGCCTTCGGCGGCAAGCTGGCCGCCTCGCTCGCGGCCGTCGCCTTCACCGGCAAGGCCGGCGAGCTGGCCAAGCTGCCCACGTTCGGCGCCATCGCCGCCCCGCTGCTGGTCGCGGTCGGGCTCGGCGACTCCTGCGACGCCGAGGGCCTGCGCCGCGCGGCCGGCGCCGCCGTCCGATCCCTCGCCGGCACCGCCCGCGCCGCGCTCGCCCTGCCCGCCGGCTCCCCCGAGGAGGCCGAGGCGGTCGCGCTCGGCGGGCTGCTCGGCGCGTACGCCTTCTCCCGCTACCGCACGAACGGCGAGCAGAAGCCGCCGGTGGCCGAGCTGACCGTGATCTCCGGGCAGCCCGAGGCCGTCGCCGCGCGCGCCGGCGTGCTGGCCGAGTCCGTCGCGCTGGTCCGCGACCTGGTCAACATGCCTCCTTCCGACCTGTGGCCGGCCCGGTTCGCCGAGATCGCCGAGCAGGAGGGCGGCAAGGTCGGGCTGAGCGTCCAGGTGCTCGACGACAGGCAGCTCAAGGACGGCGGCTACGGCGGCCTCGTCGGCGTCGGCCAGGGCTCGGCCAACCCGCCGCGCCTGGTCCGCCTCTCCTACACCCACCCGGAGGCCGGCAAGACCCTCGCCTTCGTGGGCAAGGGCATCACGTTCGACTCGGGCGGCCTGTCGCTCAAGCCGTCGGCCTCCATGGACTGGATGAAATCCGACATGGGCGGCGCGGGCGCCGTGCTCGGCGCACTGATCGGCATCGCCAGGCTCGGCCTCCCCGTGAACGCCGTCGGCTACCTCTGCCTGGCCGAGAACCTGCCGAGCGGCACCGCGCAGCGCCCCTCCGACATCATCCACAGCTACAGCGGCAAGACCGTCGAGGTGCTCGACACCGACGCCGAAGGCCGCCTGGTGCTCATGGACGGCATCGCCAGGGCCGCCGAGGACGGCCCCGACGTGATCGTCGACGTGGCGACCCTCACCGGCGCGCAGATCGTCGCGCTCGGCTGGCGCACCGCCGGCGTCATGGCCAACGACGACGCCGTCAGGGAGCTGGTCGTCGAGGCCGCCGGCGCGGCCGGCGAGGGCGCGTGGGGCATGCCACTGCCCGAGGAGCTGCGCAAGGGTCTCGACTCGCCGATCGCCGACATCGCCAACCTCCAGCCGGAGCGCTGGGGCAGCATGCTGGCGGCGGGCATCTTCCTGAAGGAGTTCGTGCCCGACGGGGTGCGCTGGGCCCACATCGACATGGCCGGGCCCGCCTTCAACAAGGGCGAGCCGTACGGCTACACGCCGAAGGGCGGCACGGGGGCCATCACCCGCACGCTCATCGGACTCGCCGAGCGGCACGCGAGCATCTGAAACAAATGAAAAGATGACGGCACACGAACACCCCGACAAGGAGCCTTCCGTGGCCTATGACATCGTCGTCCTAGGGGGCGGCAGCGGCGGGTACGCCTGCGCCCTGCGGGCGGCTGAGCTGGGCAAGTCGGTCGCCCTGATCGAAAAGGACAAGATCGGCGGCACCTGCCTGCACCGGGGGTGCATCCCCACGAAGGCTCTGCTGCACTCGGCCGAGGTCGCCGACGAGACCCGCGAGAGCGAGTCCTTCGGCGTCAAGGCCAGCTTCGACGGCATCGACGTCCAGGGCGTCCACACCTTCAAGGACAAGATCGTCACGCGGGCCTGGAAGGGCGTGCAGGGCCTGCTGAAGGGCGCGGGCGTGACGATCGTCGAGGGCGAGGGCCGTCTGATCGGCGCCAACAGGATCCAGGTGGGCCCGGAGGTCTACGAGGGCCGCAACCTCGTCCTGGCCACCGGCTCGGCGCCCAAGACGCTGCCGGGGCTGGAGATCGACGGCGAACGCGTCATCACCAGCGAGCACACGCTGAAGATGGACCGCGTGCCGGCCTCGGTCATCGTGCTGGGCGGCGGCGTGATCGGTGTGGAGCTGGCCAGCGTCTACCGCTCGTTCGGAGCCGAGGTCACGATCGTCGAGGCGCTGCCGCACCTGCTGCCGACCGAGGAGGAGTCCAGTTCCAAGCTGCTGGAGCGGGCCTTCCGCCGCCGCGGCATCAAATACGAGCTGGGCGTCTTCTTCGACAGCGCCAAGACCACCGAGACGGGCGTGGTCGTCACGCTGGCCAACGGCAAGACCCTCGACGCCGAGCTGCTGCTCGTCGCGGTCGGCCGCGGCGCGGTCTCCTCGGGCATGGGTTTCGAGGAGCAGGGCATCGCGATCGAGCGCGGCGCGGTCGTGGTCGACGAGCACTGCCGGACGTCCGTGCCCGGCGTCTACGCCATCGGCGACCTGATCCCGACGCTGCAGCTGGCGCACGCCGGCTTCGCCGAGGGGATCATGGTGGCCGAGCACATCGCCGGGCTCAACCCGCCGCCCATCGACTACGCGGGCGTGCCGCGCATCACCTACTCCGACCCCGAGGTCGCCTCGGTCGGGATCACGTCGGCGCAGGCGGCCGAGCGCGGGATCGAGGTCGTCGAGCAGGTCTACGACCTGGCGGGAAACCCCAAGAGCCAGATCCTCGGCACCTCGGGCGCGGTCAAGGTCATCGCCCAGAAGGACGGCCCGGTCGTCGGTGTCCACATGGTGGGCCGGCGCATCGGCGAGCTCGTCACGGAAGGCCAGCTGATCTACAACTGGGAGGCGCTGCCCGCAGAGGTCGCCCAGCTCATCCACGCACACCCGACCCAGTCCGAGGCCATGGGTGAGGCAATGCTGGCCCTGGCCGGCAAGCCGTTGCACGTCCACAACTAGTCCAGCCCTCGAGATCAGAACGCGAGAGAAGAATAACGATGCCGGTCTCCGTACAGATGCCCCAGCTCGGCGAGAGCGTGACCGAGGGCACCGTCACCCGTTGGCTGAAAAAGGAGGGCGAGCGCGTCGAGGCCGACGAGCCGCTCCTCGAGGTGTCGACCGACAAGGTCGACACCGAGATCCCCTCACCGTCCGCCGGTGTGCTCACCAAGATCGTCGTGGCTGAGGACGAGACCGTCGAGGTCGGCGCCGAACTCGCCGTCATCGACGAGAACGCCCAGCCGGGCGCCGCCGCCCCGGCTCCGGAGGCCGCGGCCCCCGCCGCGGCTCCCGCGCCGCAGCCCGAGCCCGAGCCGGAGCCCGCCCCCGCGCCGGTCTCCTCGATCCCGCAGCCGGCCCCGGCCCAGCCTGCGCCGCCGCCCGCCCCGGCTCCGGCGCCCGCCCCTGCGCCGCAGGCCGCTCCCCAGGCGCCGGTCTCCGAGCCCACCCCGCTGCCGTCGGGCGAGAGCCCGTACGTCACGCCGCTGGTACGCAAGCTCGCCAACGAGCACGGTGTCGACCTCGACTCGATCACCGGCACCGGCGTCGGCGGCCGCATCCGCAAGCAGGACGTGCTGGAGGCCGCCAAGGCGCAGCGCGACAAGGCCGCCGCGGCCCAGGCCGCCCCGGCTCCCGCCGCTCAGCCGGCCGCCGCCCAGCCCGCCCCGGCTCCGGCCGCGCAGGCGCCGGCCGCCGTCGCCACGGCGCCCGAGCCCGTCGAGGTCGACACCACCCTGCGCGGCCGCACGGAGAAGATGTCGCGGCTGCGCCAGACGATGTCGAAGCGGCTGGTCGAGTCGCTGCAGACGGCGGCCCAGCTCACCTCGGTGGTCGAGGTCGACGTCACCAAGATCGCGCGGCTGCGCGAGCGTGCGAAGGCCGACTTCCAGCGCCGCGAGGGCGTCAAGCTGTCGTTCATGCCGTTCTTCGAGATGGCCGCCATCGAGGCGCTCAAGCAGCACCCGAAGCTCAACGCGACGATCAACAACGAGACCATGGAGGTCACGTACTTCGACGTCGAGCACCTGGGCATCGCGGTCGACACCGAGCGTGGCCTGATCGCCGCGGTCATCAAGAACGCGGGCGACCTCAACCTCGCCGGGCTGGCACGCAAGACGGCCGACCTGGCCGAGCGGACGCGCGCCAACAAGGTGACGCCCGACGAGATCACCGGTGGCACGTTCACGCTGACCAACACCGGCAGCCGCGGCGCACTGTTCGACACGCCGATCCTCAACCAGCCGCAGGTCGGCATGCTCGGCACCGGCGCCGTCGTGAAGCGGCCCGTGGTGCTCGACACGGCCGACGGCGAGGTCATCTCGGTGCGTTCGATGGTCTACCTGGCGCTGACGTACGACCACCGCCTGGTGGACGGCGCGGACGCGGCGCGCTTCCTGACGACGATCAAGCGTCGCCTGGAGGAGGGCCGCTTCGAGGCCCAGCTCGGCCTGGCGTAAGGCTCCTCCGATCGGCCGGACGTCCCTCGGGGGACGTCCGGCCTTTCGTTTGGCCGGGGGGCGGCGCGGCGGGGGCGGCGTGGACGGCGGTCGGAGGGTGGCGGGCGTACTGTGGGCGTATGGCGATCATCGTGACGGGGGCGTCCGGGCTGCTGGGGTCGGCACTCGGTCAGGCGCTGCGGGACGAGGGGCGGGAGGTCGTCCGGCTGGTCCGGAGGAAGCCGCAAGGCCCCGATGAGGCGTTCTGGCAGCCGTCGGAGCAGGTCATCGACCTGTCCGTGCTCGACGGGGCCGAGGGCGTGGTGCATCTGGCCGGGGCCTCGATCGGGGACAGGCGGTGGAGCGAGGCGTACAAGCGGGAGCTGGTCGCCAGCCGCGTGGAGGGCACCAGGGTGCTCGTGGACGGGCTGCGCGAGGTGGCCACGCCGCCCCCGGTGCTGCTGTCCGCCTCTGGAGTGGACTTCTACGGGGACACCGGCGATCGGGAGATCGACGAGGACCAGGGCAAGGGGACGGGGTTCCTGCCGGACCTGTGCGAGCGCTGGGAGGCCGAGGCCGTGCGGGCCGGGGAGGCCGGGATCAGGACCGTGCGGCTGCGGACCGGGCTGGTGCTGAGCCGGAAGGGCGGGGCGCTCGGGCGGATGTTGCCGATCTTCAAGATGGGGCTGGGGGCGCCGCTGGGGTCGGGGAAGCAATACTGGTCGTGGATCAGCGTGGACGACTGGGTGGGCGCCGCGTTGCACGTGCTGAGGAATCCGGATGTGACCGGGCCGGTGAACTTCACCTCCCCCTCCCCCGTCACCAACACGGAGTTCACCCGTACGCTCGCCAGGGCCGTGCGCAGGAGCGCGATGCCGATCCCCGTGCCGGCGTTCGCGCTCTCCCTCGGCCTGGGCGAGTTCGCCCGCGAGGGGCTGCTGCCCGGCCACCGCGTCCTGCCGCGCAAGCTGGCCGACAGCGGCTACCGCTTCGCCCATAGCAGCCTCGACGAGGCGCTGCGCGCCGTACTCTAGTGGCGTTCGTCCTCTCGTCAGGTGGGAGATCTTTGACATGACCCGGTCAGGACAGTCGCACATCCTCGCGATCGGCGGCGGCTCGTTCCGCCCGAGCCCGCGCTACGGCTTCGTCGAGGCGAGCGGGCTGCTGCGCTACGGACTGGACCTGACCGGCCAGGATCGGCCGAAGCTCGGCCTGCTCGCCACCGCGACGGGCGATTCCGCGGACTGGCTGCTGAAGATGTACGGCGCCTTCGCCGGCTGGGACGTCGAGGTGAGCCACCTGACCGTGTTCCCGATGCCCAACGTCCCCGACCCCAAGACGTGGATCATGGAGCAGGACATGATCTACGTGAGCGGCGGCAGCGTCGCCAATCTGATGGCGTTGTGGCGGCTGCACGGGTTGGACGAGGCGTTCGAGGAGGCGTGGCGGTCCGGGGTGGTGCTGACCGGGCAGAGCGCCGGTGCCCTGTGCTGGCACGTGGGCGGCAACACCGACTCCTTCGGCCCCGAGCTGCGTCCCTGGTCCGACGGGCTCGCGCTGCTGCCCTACTCCTGCGGCGTGCACTACGACTCCGAACCGCAGCGGCGAGCGCTGCTGCAGGCGTTGGTGGCGAGCGGCGAGCTGCCCGGCGGCTACGCCGCCGACGAAGGCGTCGCCCTGCACTATGTGGGCACGGAGTTCATCCAGGCGGTCACCGTCGAGCCGGGCGGCTATGCCTACCGGCTGGAGCACGACGGAGCGGGCGGGGTCAAGGAGTTCAGGATCGAGCCCCGTTCCCTGACCCCCTGAATTACCCTTCAAGGGTGATGGAACGGCACAATAGGCTCATGCGCCCCATCCCCGGGGACGATCCCCACGCACTCGCCCTCGTCCGGCTCGGCGTCGACGTCCCCTACGAGCAGGCCTGGTCGCTGCAGCGCTGGGTGCACGGCAAACGCGTCGCGGGCGAGGTGCCCGACACCGTTCTCATCCTCGAGCACGCACCCGTCTACACGGCGGGCAAGCGCACGGCCCCGCACGAGCGCCCGTCCGACGGCACCCCGATCATCGACGTCGACCGGGGCGGCCGCCTCACCTGGCACGGTCCCGGCCAGCTCGTGGCCTATCCGATCATCAGGGTGACCGACGTGACCGCGTACGCCGACCGCCTGGCGGAGACCATGATCCAGGTGTGCGCGGACTTCGGGGTCTCGGCCCAGCGGGTGTCCGGGCGGGGCGGCGTCTGGGCGATGGGCGACGCCGGTCTCGGGGTGCCGGACCGCCAGCTCGGCGCGGTCGGCATCCGGGTCTCGCGCGGCGTCACCATGCACGGCTTCG
The DNA here is from genome assembly GCF_044465905.1 of Nonomuraea sp. NPDC049480. Classification (NCBI taxonomy): domain Bacteria; kingdom Bacillati; phylum Actinomycetota; class Actinomycetes; order Streptosporangiales; family Streptosporangiaceae; genus Nonomuraea; species Nonomuraea sp. NPDC049480. Next base: position 261,563 of record NZ_JBITMD010000005.1, on the reverse strand, counting down.
CGCTCAACTGCGCCAACGACCCCCGCTGGTTCAACCGGATCGCACCGTGCGGGCTGCCCGACGTGGGCGTCTCCTCGCTGTCGGCGGAGACGGGCCGCCGCATCGTGGTCGAGGAGGTCATGCCGATGGCGGAGAAGCGGCTGGCCGAGGCGCTGGGCAGGGAGTCGTACGAACTGCACGAGGAAGACCTCCTCCGTCTCCGGTGAGCCGGCAGGGTAACCGGATCGGCATCTAATAGCCGCAGAAATCGGGATAACTCCGACTTACCATCGCCCGTGTGAAGCGTCTCCTCGCTCTCATCCTCGCGCTGCTGGTGCACCTGATGACGCTGGGCTTCGTCGCGCTCGGCACCTGGACGATCCTGACCCACGCGGACTCCCTGGTCGCATGGCTGCTCGGCGGCCTGAGCCTGGCGATCGGGTGGGTGCTGCGGCCGCGCCTGGGCACGCTGCCCGCCGACGCCGAGGTGCTCGGCCGCGCCTCCGCCCCGGAGCTGTACGCCGTCGCCGACCGCGTGGCCGACCGCGTCGGCGTCAAGCGGCCGAGCCGGGTCGCGATCAGGGACCTGGCCACCGAGACCTGGTACGACCGGGTGGGCCTGGCGCGCACGCCGACGCTGGTCGTCGGGCTGCCGCTGTGGCTGGCCCTGCCGCCCGGGCAGCGGGTGACGCTGCTGGCGGCCGCGTACGCCCGCGTCCCGACCGGTGACGAGCTGATCGTCACCGGCGCGCTCGAGACGCTGGAGGCCTGGCGCGACGCGCTGATCGAGGCCGGGCCGCTGCGGGTCAGGGAGGAGGCGCAGACCAAGATCACGGCTGCGTCGCTGGGCGTCGCCGACCAGCCGGGGACCACGTACGAGGTGGCGGGCTTCCTCGGCCGCCTGCTCGGCCGGGTGCTGGGCGGGCCCGTGCTGCTGGTGCGGTACGCGCTGAGCCGGCTGGCCCGCGCCGGCGAGACCCGTACCAGGCGGCGGCAGCGGGCGCTGGCGCTGCGGGTGGCGTCAGAAGAGGAGCTGGCCGAGCTGGAGGAGCTGGCGGCCGGCGCCGGCTACCTGGCGCCGATGCAGGCGGCGGCGCTGCGCGGCGAGAGCGTGGCGTCGATCAGGCAGAGGGCGCTGGCCCGGTCGCAGCTCAGGGAGGACGGCGTGCTCACCTCGGCCCCGCACTCGGAGCTGCTCGGCACGCGCGAGTCGGAGCGGATCGACGCCGAGCTGCTGACCCACTACGCCCGCGCGATCCGCGGCTTCGGCCTCATCACCTGACCCTTGAACAGGCGGCTTCATCGCGAGACGTAAGCTGGGGACGTGACCGTTGCTCCTGAAGGCCGAAAGCTCCTCCGCCTGGAGGTGCGTAACGCCGAAACCCCTATCGAGCGCAAGCCCCCGTGGATCAAGACCAGGCTCAAGACGGGCCCCGAATACACCGAGCTGAAATCGCTCGTGCGCCGGGAGGGCCTGCACACGGTCTGCGAAGAGGCGGGCTGTCCCAATATCTACGAGTGCTGGGAAGACCGCGAGGCGACCTTCCTCATCGGCGGCGACCAGTGCACGCGCCGCTGTGACTTCTGCCAGATCGACACCGGCAAGCCCAAGGAGTACGACCGCGACGAGCCGCGCCGGGTCGCCGAGTCCGTCCAGCAGATGGGCCTGAAGTACGCGACCGTGACCGGCGTCGCCCGCGACGACCTGCCCGACGGCGGCGCCTGGCTCTACGCGGAGACCGCGCGTCAGATCCACGCCCTGCTGCCGGGCTGCGGCGTCGAGCTGCTGGTGCCCGACTTCAACGGCAACCGCGACCAGCTGGAGGAGGTCTTCTCCAGCAAGCCGGAAGTGTTCGCGCACAATGTGGAGACGGTGCCGCGGATCTTCAAGCGGATCCGTCCCGCGTTCCGCTACGACCGCTCGCTCGCGGTGATCACGATGGCCCGTGAGGCCGGGCTGGTCACCAAGTCCAACCTGATCCTGGGCATGGGCGAGACCCGCGAGGAGATCGTCGAGGCCATGCGCGACCTGCACGCGGCCGGCACCGACCTGCTGACGATCACGCAATACCTTCGGCCGACGCCCCGCCACCACCCGGTGGAGCGGTGGGTCAAGCCGGAGGAGTTCGTGGAGCTGCAGGCCGAGGCCGAGGCGATCGGGTTCGCCGGGGTCCTGTCCGGGCCGCTGGTCCGCTCGTCGTACCGGGCGGGCAAGCTGTACAAGCAGGCCATCGAGGCCCGTCAGACCGCTTGAGGTCTTCCGAGGACGGCCCCGGGCGCACGATCGCCCGGGGCTCCTTCGTGTCCGGGCACGGCAGTCCGATGGGAGGCGGGATTGGGCTGAGGCGGGTGGGTTTGCGGCGAGATGGGGCGTCGCTACCATGGCAGGGCAGCCGACGGAGGGCGATGGGATGGCCGTTCTGATCCGCACCGGTGACCTGCCGGCCAAGGACCGCCATGACGCCTGGAAGACCATCGTCTGCGACACGCTGGGCCCGCTCGACCTGCGGATCGACCCCGACGCGCCGCTGCGCGGCGCGATCGAGTTCGGCCGGCTCGGTCCCGTGGGCGTCGGCCGGGTCCGCACCTCGACGCCGCACAGCGTGCACCGGACCGCCGGTCTGATCCACCGTGACAACCCCGAGCACTACCGCGTCGTGCTGGCGATCTCGGGCAGCCCGCACCTGGCCCAGGACGGCCGCGCCACCCAGCTCAGCCGCGGTGAGTTCGCGATCTACGACTTCACCAGGCCCTACGAGCTGGCCTACGACAGCGCGGTGCAGTTGGCCGTGTTCAGCATCCCGCGCGATCTGCTCGCCCTGCCGATGGACTCCGTCGCCGAGCTCAGCGCGCTGCCCATCGGCTCGGAGTCCGGCGCGGGCGCGCTGGCCGTGCCGCTGCTGCGCCGGGTGGCCACGGATCATGAGACGTACGCGCCGGGCAGCGCCGCCCGCCTCTCGACCGTGGTGATGGACCTGGTCGGCGCCGCGATCGCGGAGCGCCTTGAGCTGACGCGGTCGCTGCCGGCCGACTCGCGGCAGCGGACGCTCCTGCTGCAGGTCCACGCCTTCATCGAGCGGCACCTGGGCGACCCCGGCCTCGACCCCGGCCAGGTCGCGGCGGCCAACCACGTCTCCGTGCGCTACCTGCACCGCCTGTTCGAGGCGGAGAACACCACGGTGGCCGCCTGGATCAGGCAGCGGCGCCTGGAGCGCTGCCGCGCGGAGCTGGCCGCGGGCGGCGACGAGCCGGTGAGCACGATCGCGGCCCGGTGGGGGCTGCCGGACTCGGCGCACTTCAGCAGGCTGTTCCGGCGCGCGTACGGCATGCCGCCGGCCGAATACCGCCGCGCCGGCGCCGTGCGCTGAACGTCAATCCACCTGGCGCCCAGATCCAAGACGGGCGAGTCCTTGATCAGCAGACTGGAGCTGTTCGCCCGATCGATGGAAGGGATCAGGAAATGCAGCTCTTCGTCAACCTGCCGGTCAAGGACCTGGACCGGTCGCACAAGTTCTTCACCGGCCTCGGCTTCACGCTGTTCGGCATGGCCGAGGGCATGGCGTCGGTGATCATCAGCGAACAGACGCAGGTCATGTTGCTGACCGAGCCGGTGTTCGCCTCGTACATCACCAAGGACGTCGCCGACGCCGGCCAGGCCACCGAGGTGGTCCTGGTGCTCGGGATGGAGAATCCCCAGCAGGTGGACGAGCTGGTCGACAAGGCCCTGGCGGCGGGCGCCACGCCGGCGGGCGTGAAGCAGGAGGACGGCGTCAGGTACCAGCGCGGCTTCGCCGACCTGGACGGCCACCACTGGGAGGCGTTGTGCCTGGTGCAGCCCGCGTCCTGAGCGGCACGGCGATCTCCGCGGACGGCACCGCGATCGCCTGTGACACCTACGGCTCGGGCCCGGCGGTGGTCCTGGTGGCCGGGGCGATGATGGGCCGGGCGCATCCCACGCTCGCCGGCGTGGCCGGCGCCCTGGCGCCGTGGTTCACGGTCTGCTCCTATGACCGCAGGGGCCGCGGCGACAGTGGGGACACCCCGCCGTACACCGTCGAGCGGGAGGTGGAGGATCTGGCGGCCGTCATGGCGGCGGCCGGCGGGCCCGCGATGGTGTTCGGGGGCTCGTCCGGGGCCGCGCTGGCGCTGGAGGCCGCCGTACGGCTCCCGGGCATCACCAGGCTGGTCCTGTGGGAGCCGCCGTACCACGTGGACGACAGCGCGCCCGCGCTGCCGCGCGACTTCGCGGCCCGGCTGGCCGCGCTGGTGGAGGCGGGCAGGCGGGCGGAGGCCGTCGAGCGGTTCCTGGTGGATGCGGCCGAGGTGCCGGCCGCGGCCGTGGCCGGCATGCGCGCTCAGCCGTTCTGGGCGCAGGCCGAGGCGGTCGCGCACACGCTCGCCTACGAGGCCGCCGTGCTCGGACCCGGCAACGCGCTGCCCGCCCGGCGGCTCGCCGCGATCAGGCGGCCGACGCTCGTGCTCAACGGCGAGGACAGCCCCGCGTGGATGCGGAACGCGGGCGCGGCGGTCGCGGCGGCGGTGCCGGGCGCGATACGGCGAGTGCTGGAGGACCAGGCGCACGACGTGGCGGCCGAGGCGCTGGCGCCCGAGTTGCTGGAGTTCTTCACGCTTGAAGAGTAACGCTAAGATAACAAACCTATCGGGTATTCGGTTTTCTGGTGAAGACTACCGAAGTGGACTTCGACGAACTGATCGCCCGCCTGGACCTCAGCACCAAGATCCGACTGCTCACCGGGGCCGACATGTGGTCGCTCCCGCCCATCCCCGAGATCGGGCTGGACCGGCTCGTGATGAGCGACGGCCCCATCGGCGTACGCGGCGAGCAGTGGACCTCCGCCGACCCGTCGATCGCGCTGCCGAGCCCGACCGCGCTCGCCGCGACGTGGGACCGCGAGCTGATCAAGGAGGCCGGGTCCCTGCTCGGCCAGGAGGCCGGCCGCAAGGGCGTGCACGTGCTGCTCGCCCCCACGCTCAACCTGCACCGCTCCCCGCTCGGCGGCCGGCACTTCGAGTGCTTCTCGGAGGACCCGTTCCTGACGGCCGAGCTCGGCTCCGCGTACGTCGACGCCGTGCAGGAGCGCGGCGTGGCCGCCACGCCGAAGCACTTCGTGGCCAACGACTTCGAGACCGACCGCTTCACCGTGGACGTGCGGGTCGGCGAGAAGGTGCTGCGGGAGGCCTACCTGCGGCCGTTCGAGCAGGTGGCGCGGCGCGCGTGGGCGTTCATGACGGCGTACAACAGCGTCAACGGCACCACCATGACCGAGCACTCCGAGCTGGTCGACGGGGTGCTGAAGGACGAGTGGGGGTACGACGGGTGCGTCGTGTCCGACTGGACGGCGGTCCGCTCCACCGAGGCCGCCGCGCTGGGCGGGACCGACGTGGCCATGCCGGGACCGCACGGTCCCTGGGGCGAGAAGCTGGAGGCGGCCGTACGCGAGGGGCGAGTGCCCGAGTCGGTCGTCGACGACCGCGTCCGCCGCATCCTGCGCCTGGCCGAGCGCGTCGGCGCGCTGCGCTCACCCGGCGCGCCGGCCGCCGCGGCCGGGCGCCCGCTCATCGACGGTCCGGCGCTCGCGCACGAGGTGGCGGCGCGGAGCTTCACCCTGCTCACGAACGACGGCGTCCTCCCGCTCCGGGGCGTGCGCACCATCGCCCTGATCGGCGCGGCCGCACGCGAGGCCCGCGTCATGGGCGGCGGCAGCGCCCAGGTCTTCCCCGACCGGATCATTTCGCCCTTGGAGGGCCTGCGCGAGCGCGCCGACGTCCGGTACGCCCTCGGCACCGACCCCCGGATCCGCCTGGCGCCGATCTCCTCACCCGCCAGGGCGCTGTTCCTGGACGAGGACGGCGGCGTGCTGGCCGAGCACCCGCTGGCCGGCGGCGAGGCCCGCTGGATCGGCCAGTTGCCGCCGGATGTGGACGGCGACCGGCTGAAGATGGTGCGGCTGCTGACCACGTACACGCCGGGGGTGTCGGGCGAGCACGAATTGTCCGTCGCCGGCGTGGGCTCCTTCACCCTCACCGTGAACGGCGAGACCGTGTTCGACGAGGCCATCGACCTGTCGGGCGGCGACCCGGCCGCCGCGCTCTTCTCACCGCCCGAGCGGCGGGTGAGCGTGCCGATGACGGCGGGCGAGGCGTACGAGCTGAGCGTGACGCACCCGGCGGGAGCGTTCGTCGGCATGGCGTTCGTGGCCTTCACCCTCGGCCACGCCGACCCCAGCCCCGGCGAGGAGGCGCTCATGGCCGAGGCCGTGCGCGTGGCGGCGGAGTGCGACGTGGCGGTGGTCGTGGCCGGGACCACTCCGGAGGTGGAGAGCGAGGGCTTCGACCGCACGGATCTCAAGCTGCCCGGGCGCCAGGACGAGTTGATCCGCGCGGTGGCCGCCGCCAACCCGCGCACGGTGGTCGTGGTCAACGCGGGCTCGCCGGTGGAGATGCCGTGGGCCGATGAGGTGGCGGCGGTGCTGCTCGTCTGGTTCCCCGGGCAGGAGGCGGGGTCGGCGCTGGCCGACGTGCTGTTCGGTGACGCCGAGCCGGGCGGGCGGCTGCCCACGACGTGGCCGCGCCGGCTGGAGGACTGCCCCGTGGTGAACGTGACGCCCGTGGACGGGGCGGTGGCGTACGAGGAGGGGGCGTTCATCGGGTATCGGGCGTGGCTGCGGTCGGGGAAGGAGCCGGCGTTCTGGTTCGGGCACGGGCTGGGGTACACGACCTGGTCGTACGACTCGATCGCCGGACAGGGCGGCGCCGTCACGGTGGCGGTCACCAACACCGGCGACCGGCCGGGCCGTGAGGTCGTACAGCTCTATCTCGCCGAAGGGGCGGATCGGCGGCTGGTGGGCTTCGACGTGGTCGAGGCGGCGCCGGGAGAAACCGTGATCACCACCGTGTTCCCGCCCGATCGGGCCTTCCAGGTGTGGGAGGACGGCCGCTGGCGCACGGTCGAGGGCGAGCACACGATCGAGGCGGGACCGTGCGTGTCCGATACGCGACTGACCGTCACCGTGAAGATCTAGCCGAGGGCGAAATCGGCGGGCCGCGTTTTCCATAGTCCACCAGTTGGTTTGTATCCTTCAGAGCATGGCAAAGTCCGAGGATCCAGAGAAGCCGGGGCGCATCAAGCAGCTCCGCATGATCGCGCAGATCATCAAGCAGGCCAACCCCAAGGGGATGCCGACCGTTTTTCTCTCCGCGGTGGGCACGCTGGCTGTGGTCGTCGTGATCGGCCTGGTCACGGACTATCTGTGGTATTCGATTTTCATCGGCATCCTGGCCGCGTTCACCGTCGGTCTGGTGGTGTTCGGGCAGCTCGCGCAGCGGGCGCAATACTCGATCCTGCACGGCCAGACCGGCGCCGCGGCCGCGGTGCTGCAGGGCATGCGGGGCAACTGGCAGGTCACTCCGGCCATCGCGGTCAACCGCGACCAGGACCTGGTGCACCTCGTGGTGGGCCACCCGGGCGTGGTGCTGGTGTCGGAGGGCCCGGGCAACCGGGTGGCGAAGATGCTGGCGGCCGAGAAGAAGCGGATCGCGCGGGTGGTGCTGGGCGTCGAGATCTACGACATCCAGTGCGGTGACGGCGAGGGGCAGGTGCCGCTCGGCAAGCTGCAGCGCCACATCATGAAGCTGCCGCGCAACCTGAAGAAGCCGGCCGTCAACGAGGTCAAGGACCGCCTGGGCTCGCTGCCGCGCAACATGCCGCTGCCCAAGGGCCCGATGCCCAAGGGCGCCCGCATGCCGCGCGGCCCCAAGATGCGCTAGTGATCTCTGTTTCTTCGCGGGCCAGCCGCGGCTGGTGGGACGGCAACGCCGACGACTACCAGGTCGAGCACGGCGAGTTCCTGCGTGACACCGGGTTCGTGTGGTGCCCGGAAGGCGTGGACGAGGCCGACGCGCACCTCCTCGGGGAGGTGCGCGGGCGGCGCGTGCTGGAGATCGGCTGCGGCGCGGCCCAGTGCGCGCGATGGTTGGTGACGCAGGGGGCCCAGGTGGCGGCCTTCGACATCTCCCACCGGCAACTGCGTCACTCCCAGCGCATCGACCTCGGCACGGGGCTGCGCGTGCCCGTGGTGCAGGCCGACGCCGAGGCGCTGCCGTTCGCCGGCGACGCCTTCGACCTGGCCTGCTCGGCGTTCGGGGCGCTGCCGTTCGTGGCCGATCCCCTCGCGGTGTTCCGGGAGGTCCGCAGGGTGCTGCGGCCCGGGGGGCGGTTCGTGTTCTCGGTGAGCCATCCGATCCGGTGGGCGTTCCCCGACGACCCGGGGCCGCGCGGGCTGACGTCCGACCGGTCCTACTTCGACCGCACGCCCTACGTCGAGCGCGACGAGCGCGGCACGCCGACGTACGTCGAGCACCACCGGACCCTGGCCGACTGGGTCGGCCTGCTGGTCGCCTCCGGGCTGACGATCACCGGCCTGCTGGAGCCGGAGTGGCCGGAGGGGCACGAGCGGGTGTGGGGCGGCTGGAGCCCGCTGCGCGGCCGCCACCTCCCGGGCACGGCCATCTTCAGCTGCGCGCGTACCTAGCGGCCATGGCGTGGAAGACCTCCTTGGGCTCCCAGCGGGTGTCGTCGAGCATCCGGACCACGCCGTACGAGCCGATGTCGCCGGCGCCTGGCCGGGTGTAGGCGGCGAAGGTGAACCACAGGGCGGTGTCCACGCCCTCCTGCTCGAAGACGTCCATGAGCTCGGTGAAGTAGCGGACCTGCTCGCCCTCGTCGTACACCGCGCCGTCGGGCACCGCCCACGCCGCACCGCCGCGATCACCCGCGCCCTGGTAGGGGCAGGTGCCGAACTCCGTCACGGCCACCGGCTTGCCGTGCTTGAAGTGGGCCCGCAGTTCCTCCGCGAAATTGCCGGCGTTGTAGGCGGCGCGGTAGGCGTCGACGCCGGCCACGTCGAAGGGCGCCCAGTCGACCTGCTCCCACGGCGCGCAGGCGTACGTCACCCGGCCGCCGAACAGCGGCCGCACGGTCTCGGCCACCTCCGCCAGGTAGGCGTTGAAGCGCGGCATGACTTGCGCGAAGGACGTCCACCAGGCGATGTCGGCGTTCATCAGCGTGTCGAGCCGCTTGCCGTAGGTGCGGCCCTTCATGAAACCCTTGCCGAAGGCGGTGATCTCACAGCCGGTGACGAGCACGACCTCGGCGCCGGAGCGGCGTACGGACTCGGCGCGCCGGGCGGCTTCGGCGAAGAGCGCGAGCATCTCGCCCTCGTCCAGGTCCACCGGGAACGGCGCGAACCACACCTCCAGGCCCGCGGCGGCCGCCTGCTCGGCCGCCACGCTCAGCCGCTCGGGATCGCGCCCGGAGATCCTGACGACCTCGCAGTGCAGGTCATCGGCGATCACCCGCATCTCGCGGGCGACGGTTTCGGCGTCGAACGCCTTCCGCGACAGGCCACGCCCCGGCAGGAACCCCGTGTCGTAGTTGATGCCCTTTTTCATGATTTTTCCCCTTTTATCGATGAAAAGCCGTGCGCTAGCAGGTCGAAGGCCACCTCGACGTCGTCCGCCAGCCGCCCGCCCGCCTCCTCCAGCGGCTCCCCCGCGGCGACACGCCGGAAGAACGCCTCCTGGAGCGTCGTGACCGCGGCGGTGATCTGCGCGGCCATGAGCTGCGCCCGCAGCTCACCCTCACCGGCGAGCGCGGCGGCCAGCTCGTACCGCTCTCCCATGCGCACCGCGTACAGCGCCCCCATCAGCGCCGGATGCGACGAGATCACCCGAACCCTGGCCAGCAGCGCCTCGGCGTCCACGTCGCCCGCGCCCTGGGCCGCCATCGAGCGGAAGTGCTCGCGCAGGGCGTCGAGCGGAGCGCGCCCCTGCGCGCGCCCGGCCACGACCACCGCCGCCAGGTCGTCCTCCACCCCGTCGGTGACCAGGCATTCCTTGGCCGGGAAGTAGTTGAACAGCGTCACCTTGGCGACCCCGGCCGCCTCGGCGATCTCGTTGACGGTCACGGCGTCGTAGCCGCGCTCGTCGAACAGCCGCAGCGCCACCTCGGCGATCCGCCGCCGCGTCTGCTCCTTCTTCCGCTCCCTCAGTCCCGCCATCATCATGCGGACAGCATAAACCGTACCGGGTACGTTTTTGAACCCGGTACGGTTTTATCGCTGGCAGGTCACATGCGGACGACCATGGTGTTGGACGCGCGGTCGTGGACGCCCCGGTGGTCGCGGTCCCAGATCAGGGCGGGCACGGCCAGGCAGACCAGGACCGTACGCACCGCCACGGGCAGCAGCCGCGGGTCGCCGCCGTCCATCGCGGCCACCCTGATCCCCATCAGCCGGTGCCCGAACGTCTGCCCCATGAATCCGACCAGGATGAGGTACTGGACGGCGAACACGATCACGGGCGCCCACGGCGACTCGCCCGGGTTCATCCGGAGCAGCAGCTGCACGACGACCCACGTGCAGATCATCCAGTCGATGACCAGCGCGCCGATCCGGCGCCCCCATCCGGCGATCGACCCGCTGCCCTCCTCGGGCAGTCCCAGGCGTTCACCCGGGTAGCCGAGATCGACCCCGGCGGACCTGACCCCGCCGAGCCACGTCTGCGTCCACCGAGGTTGCTTGCTGCTCATGACATCAACGGTAGCCGTCTGGCAGGGCGGTCGGCATTGTGACCCAACCGCGCTCTGAAGTGGCCACGATGTACGCCATGCCACACGGGGATGACCTTGAAAAGCGGTTCAACGAACTGGTCGCGCAGATCGACGACGAAGAGCGGCGCAAGATGCGGGCCACCGCCAAGAAGGAGGCCAGAGCGGCGCGCCGGAGCCCTTCAGGACCCCCGGCGCGGCAGGCCGGGCGCTCGCCGGACGGCTGGACCGATCACTTAGGCAGGCCGCCGCGCCGGATCGGGCGGGCCTGGCTCGCGATGGCCACGGTCACCGCGCTGATCGGGGCCGCGGGCCTCGTCGTCACCCTCCGCCCCGACCTGCTGGCGCCCTCGGGGGCGATACCGGAGGAGACCATGCCGGTGGAAGCCGCTCTCCAGCCCGAGGAGCCGGAGACGGTGGAGGCGATCGAGACGGTGGAGGCGATCGAGACGGCGGCGGCGGGGCCGTTCGAGGGGTCCAGGGCGGAGGACTGGGCGGAGGGCGAGGACGGTTTCGTCATGCCGAAGGCCAAGGCGCTGGGCGGGCTGTCGAAGAAGCAGGTGGCCGAAGGACTGGAGCGGGCGCGCGAGCTGCTGGCGGCGGCCCACCTCGACCGCGGGACGCTCATGGGCGGCAAGCCGGCACCCTTCATCAAGCTGCTCCATCCCGATCAGCGATCGTGGTTCCGGAAGAACCTTGACCGCGGGAAGAAAGGCACCACGAGATCGTGGGTGCTGAGCTTCGCGCCGAAGACCGCCGAACAGGCCACCGATGTGATCAAGGTGCACGGCAGGACGAAACTCTCGGCCTTCGAGAAGGACGGGATCACCGGCGCCAAGCTGGAGACGAACCATCTGGTCGTGTACGCGATCCAGCGGCCGGGCCGGCCCGACACGATGACGCGGCTCGTCAAGCACCACCGCGGCACCGTGCTCATCTATCGCGACACGCGGGGCGCGGTCACCTGGATCAGCGATTGGGGCGGTAGCGTGACGCCTGTGCGGTGCGACGTACGCGAGGACGGATATATCCACCCCATGTACCGCGACTCAGCCCCTGACGCGGAACGCCCCACCGGCACGCCCGTCGACCCTTATGACCTCGATCGGGAGCGGCACGAGGGCGAGTGCCGCACCGCCAGGAGGACGTGAACGACCTCCGGCGTGATCATGTGCAAGGCTGACCCTGCGTAACACGTGCGAAACAATCGAGACACCATACGGAAACGGCCACACCCTAGCGTCGGAATGATGGCCAGTCCCCAGGGAGGTTCGAGAGTGTTCAACTCCGCCGACGACGTCCTGAAGTTCATCAGTGACGAAGGGGTGCAGTTCGTCGATGTCAGGTTCACCGACCTGCCGGGGACGACGCATCACTTCACCTTCCCGGTAGAGAACTTCAGCGGAAGCGTCTTCACCGACGGGCTCATGTTCGACGGCTCGTCGATCCGCGGCTTCCAAGCGATCCACGAGTCGGACATGCTTCTGCTGCCCGACCCGACCAGCGCCGTGGTGGACCCGTTCCGCCAGCACAAGACGCTCAACATCAACTTCTTCGTGCACGACCCGCTGACCGGTGAGGCCTACAGCCGCGACCCGCGTAATGTGGCACGCAAGGCGGAGGAATTCCTCAAGGGCACCGGCATCGCCGACACGGTCTACTTCGGCCCCGAGGCCGAGTTCTACATCTTCGACGACGTGCGCTTCGAGACGAAGCAGAACGCCGGCTATTACTACATCGACTCCATCGAGGGCGCCTGGAACACCGGCAAGGCGACCGAGGGCGGCAACCTCGGCTACAAGCCGCGTTACAAGGGCGGCTACTTCCCGGTCCCGCCGATGGACCACTTCACCGACCTGCGCTCGGAGATGGTGCGTAACCTCATCGAGTCCGGCATCGAGGTCGAGATGCAGCACCACGAGGTCGGCACCGCCGGTCAGGCGGAGATCGACTTCAAGTTCGGCACGCTGCTCAAGACCGCCGACAACCTGATGCTCTACAAGTACGTCATCAAGAGCACGGCGCTCGAGTACGGCCACACGGTGACGTTCATGCCGAAGCCCATCTTCGGTGACAACGGCTCGGGCATGCACTGCCACCAGTCGCTGTGGAAGGACGGCTCGCCGCTGTTCTACGACGAGGTCGGCTACGCCGGCCTGTCGGACACGGCCCGCTACTACATCGGCGGCCTGCTCAAGCACGCCCCGTCGCTGCTGGCCTTCACCAACCCGACGGTCAACTCCTACCACCGCCTGGTCCCCGGCTACGAGGCGCCGGTCAACCTGGTCTACTCCCAGCGCAACCGGTCGGCCTGCGTCCGCATCCCGATCACGGGTTCCAACCCGAAGGCCAAGCGCATCGAGTTCCGCGTGCCGGACCCGTCCTGCAACCCGTACTTCGCCTTCGCGGCGATGCTGATGGCGGGCATCGACGGCATCCGCAACAAGATCGAGCCGCCGGAGCCGGTGGACAAGGACCTCTACGAGCTGCCGCCGGAGGAGGCCCGCAACATCCCGCAGGTGCCCGGCTCGCTCACCGACGTGCTCAACGCGCTGGAGGAGGACCACGACTACCTGCTCGAGGGCGGCGTGTTCACGCCTGACCTGATCGAGACGTGGATCGCGTACAAGCGGGAGAACGAAGTGGACCCGATCCGGCTGCGCCCGCACCCGCACGAGTTCGAGCTGTATTACGACGTGTGACGGCGCGGTTTTCCGGCCTGGGCGGTCTTCCCGGAAACGGGCGCTGAGCTGGGAAACCTTGTCGTTAGTTGTCGTTGTTTGTAGTTGCTGAGCAACGTCAGCCGGAACAAAACCGGAACAGAACGGCCCGGCACCGATTATGGTGCCGGGCCGTTCTGCGCTGCTGGAGCCGAGGATAACGCTGCCGCAATCGTCAGCTCGCCGCAGGCTCCGCGAATCTCTCGCAGGCGTCGCGCCTTGTCGCGCATGCGCTCCTTGTCGAGGCGGATCTGCTCCGCTTCGAGACGCTCGCGCTCGCGGTCAGCGCTGGGGGCAAGCAGTCTCACGCCGCCACCCCGTAGCTCTGGAGGTCCGCGCCGATGCCGAGCTGGCGGCGCCGCTTGGGGTCGGTGCCGCCGATGACGCCGATCGGGTCGTACGGCTGGAGCCGCGCCCGCTCGACGCACTCGCCGGCCAGCCCAGTGAAGGGGCACCCGCTGCAGCGCTTGGCTGCGGCCGCGTACGCGTCGTCGTACTTCTTCGGGTCCTCGACGACGGGGAACCAGTTGTCGAGGTCCGTGCGCCGCTTGCGGCACAGCGCGGCGGGCGTGAGGAGGAGTTCGTCGAGCTCGCGGAGGCGCTTGGCGGCCTGGCGGTCGGCGTCGGATGTGACAGTGTGGCGGCTTGGTGCCACGATGTGGCTGGACATCGGGTCTCGGTTCCTTTCGCGAGGGTGAGAGACCTGGTGTTCTAGGGCCTCGCCTGGGAGTGGAGTCCTGGGCGGGGCCCGCTGGGGCTTGTGGGCGGTTTTCCGGTGGAGCGGAGAGCCGCCGTTTTTCGCACTCTGCTGCTCTATGTTTACGAGTAAACAGTGTTGCAATAGCCATTGCTGCACCACTGACGATCAACTGTCAAGCCCGCAGGTGAGACGCCCGGACGCAGTCCGTACTACGATCAACGCCAGCCCGAACAACCTTAACGGAGGAGGACCCGCCCGTGCCCGTCGTGAGGTATCCCGAGGTCCTGAACGACCTCCGGACCAAGATCCTCGACGGCACCTACCCGGCGGGCGAACCACTCCCCCACACCGACGTGCTGAAAGAGACCTACGGCATCGGCGCGCACGTCATCACCAGGGCCATGCGGGAACTCAAGGAGGAGGGACTGGTCTGGCGCGTCGCCAACAAGGGCATGATCGTCCTTGGGCCAGCCGTTGTCATTGAGATCCCCATGGCCATCGACTTCCGCGACGAGCCCACCGCGTGGGCAGCCGCGTGCCGGCGAGCCGGGATCACTGGCCACCTGACAACCCTCCTTAGCCGCGCCACGCCCGCGACTGAGGAGGTCGCCCACATCCTCCGCCTCCCGGCCAAGGCAAAAGCGATCATCAGCGAGATACGGGGCGACATCGAAGGGCAACTCGTGTGCCTCGACCAGTTGTACTGGTCGATGGAGCGGCACGACGCCCGCAGCTACGACGTGGAGCGCTCAACGGCCGTTGTAGAACTGCAGACCCGTGTCCGTCCGGCCAGCCCGAAGGAGGCATTGACGTTCCGAATCGGCCGCGGCAGCCCTCTACTCGATCTCACGCGCATCACCTACAACCAGGCTGGCCAGCCTCTTCAACTGCTGCGCCGGCTGGCCAACCCACAGCGGGTGCACCTCGTAGACCAGCGGCTGCCGCTCACTTCGCCCTGAGCTCCCAATGCTGCTGAGGGGATCAGGCCGCTGGCAGCGTAAGGTGCAGGCGACGAAGCGCAGCCGCGCCGACGGCCTCAATTTCGGGGAAGAAACCCCTCGCCGCTCGCATCGCGCGCTGAATTTGATGAGGAAGGCGAGTGCTCTCCGCGGTGGCGATCGACTGAAGAAGGGCTTCGGACGCGGCAGACTCGTCGCCACTCGCGCGGAAGACCTCAGCAACGGTGACGCGCTCGATCGTCTGCCACTGCGGCGCGACACCTGTTGCATCGGGAATGTCCGCTTCCGCCAGTCGCATCGCCGCATGCAGTCGCCCCGTAACAAGCGAACCCCGCAGATGAACTTCCCGCACGACGAAGGAATTGACCAGTGGCGTGCCGTGGTGTGAGTCCACGAAGCGTTTCAAGTCGAAGATCGCGGTGTCGAATTGCTCAGCATCGCCCAGTTCGGCCAGCGTACGAGCAAGAGGAATGAGGACCGCGCCGCGGTCAGAGGCTGGAGCGACGTCGGCGGCCCGTTGAAGTCGAGCAGCGCCCGCGAACTTCTTCCCGATCTTGCGGAGCTCGTTGCCGTGCACTCGAAGGGCACGGACCAGAAGATCGATGTCGTCAAGTCGGTCCGGTCATCCGCGTGCGCTTTTCGATACGTGACCGCACGGACTGTCCCAGTCGGGGCGTCTGCATCCGCGGTGCCAAAGGCCGGCGCATCACCCTGCGCCCGGGGGAGGAGCATGAAGCTCTGCAACGCGCACGACAGCGGCAAAGCACCGACGAATGGCAGCAGCGCTATGCCCACCGGGCAGGAGTGGAGGGCGCCATCGCCCAAGGTGCCAAAGGCTTCGGCCTGCGGCGATCCCGCTACCGAGGCACCGCCACGACCTCATCTCCAGCACCTACTCATCGCCGCGGCGATGAACCTCACCAGGATCGACGCCTGGCTGACCGGAACGCCGCTGGCCCCAACCCGGGCCTCTCATTTCGCCGCTCTGCGTCCAGCAGCATGATGAGAAGATGTTTTCGATCCTGGGTTGCAGATCAATCGAAATATTGGAATGCACCTGTAGTGACCAGTTTGACGCGAGTGATGCGGTCTGTTGCGAAATGACTGGTCAAACGCTGGGCTTGCGGACGGCCACCTTGGATCCTGCCTCTGACGATACCCGTCACTGCAGCTGGACAACGTGTAGACCCAGGAACCTCGCTTGAGCCCCGCGCGTTTCCTGCATGTCACCTCTCGACACAAGGAGAACCATGAACTTAGGCCTCCCGGAACTCATCCAGCTGCTCGTGATCGGCGGCGTGGTGTTCCTCGTCGTGCGGCTGGTAACCCGCCGCCGAAAGTAGAGGCGCTCGATCAAAGAACTTCTGTACTGGCCTGCTTGGCGACGCCGTCACCAGGTACGAGCCCGCCAGTGCCACTACCAGGGCAGATCCCGACCATGATCTCAAAGTGTCACTGGAATACCAGGCGTCATCCCGGACCTGGTCCTCATCCCTATTCTCGCAGGCCTGTTGGTGGTCTCAGCGGTGAAGCCGGCCGGCACACGTCTCCCAACATGTGATATGGACCCGCGATCACCTCGGTGATCACGGGTCCGCTTCTGTCTTATCTAATTCGCCAACAGTGTCCCCTCCGGATGGCGAGGCGCTCGCCGTGTGGCGTCCCCCTCGATCTCCACGCGGTAGCTGAGAGCCTTGACGATCATGATGCCGCGGCCGTGCTCCGACAGGCCGGTGTCCTCGTCGGCGGGCAGAGCCGGCCAGGCTCAGTGCTCCGGGGTCCGTGACGGCCACGCGGAGGCGGGAGTTCGTCCGCAGGAGATGCTGCTGATCAAACTTGAGCCGGGCTGGCCGATCATGATCCAGTACGGCCTGCGGCCTCCCTCGGTGACCGGGGAGGTCTCCCTGGAATCGCTTCGCTCTCGGCTCCTCTCGTTCACCCATCCGGCGAGGATACGCATCTGCCGGCTCATCTCCAGCGAAGGCCTGACCACTCTCGAGCTCGCGGAGCGCAGCGGCATGACCGTCCCGCAGGTCTCCCGGCACCTGCGGGCGCTGCGCGAGGTCCAACTGGTGCGGACCGAACGAAACGGAAAGCTGGTCCATTACCAGCTCGACCTCGAGGTCGTGCGATCGCTCGGCCCGGACCTCGTAAAGGCCATTATCCGCTAGGTTGACGGATGTAGCGTCGGCGGCAGCAGCAGCGGCGCGGCTGCGGCGCCGGTCTCGGAGACGGTGCCGCCGGCCAGCGGGACCGACGTGTACCGGTTAGCGCGCGGTGAGCTGCACGTTCATCGCGCGGCTCCTGTCCGGTTCCGCCTCAGTTCCGTCCGAGCGGCGCATCAATTGCGGCCCGCGTCGATTCATCAGAGTGCGGCCACAGGTGGCCGTAGGTGTCGCTTCCATGGGCCAACCTGTTCCCCGTTGTCGTCGATCAGGAACGTTTCGGCACTGTAGCCGGCCTGGACATGAGCCGACAGACCGCCTCCTCCGCTGCCGCTCCGCGGTGGGCCGACGGAAGACGGGATGGGCTGGCGGAATGTGGCGGGCAGCAGGCCATCGGCGCCGGGCCATTCGCGCCCGGGGAGCCAGGGACGTGCAGCGCGCCTAACCCATGAACTACTTAACGCTCTACTTTCTTATTATCGATTGTCTGGGCGGCGGACGGCGGGTTGATTGCAACCTTCATCCCCCATTCGGAGTAACGGACATCATGAATGTAGCCGAACCATCCTTGACCTCTGCTAACGCCCTTGAGAGCTTCGGGTTCGGGCACGCGCCACTTGGTCCAGGCTCTGCGGACGAGTTGATCTTTACCAATCCACAGACGCCAGTCAATCTTCCGGTCGCCGTCCTCTTCATCGAAGCCGACACGCAGGGCAGGCTCGACCTCCCAGAGCTGGCGCAACGTAATGGCACCTTCGTAGTAGGTAGTCGCAATGCCCTCGTAAGCGTTGCCGGGCTTCTTGCTCGCGGTAGTGGCCAGAACAGCCTCGAACACGGC
The DNA here is from genome assembly GCF_044465905.1 of Nonomuraea sp. NPDC049480. Lineage (NCBI taxonomy): Bacteria > Bacillati > Actinomycetota > Actinomycetes > Streptosporangiales > Streptosporangiaceae > Nonomuraea > Nonomuraea sp. NPDC049480. The sequence goes on along the minus strand of NZ_JBITMD010000005.1, from coordinate 243,575 downwards.
CGGCGCATCGAAACGGACGTAGCCTGACTGCAAACGCAGCTCACACTCCCACGGGTAAGTGACCCAAGTCTTGCCCTTCGGCAGCTTCTTCGGCTCGTACTGCCAAGCGCGCTTGCCTATGCAGATGTTGCGCAGGCCGCTCTTCGCGAAGTTGTAGTCCCGCAAGTCGGTCGCGACCACCTTGCCATTGCCGAATCCGACGATGCCCTTCACAGGCTTGAACCGTTCCCAGCCACCGTAGCCTCCGCCGTTGAACGTGCGGCGATCGTCGATTCTCACGCCCTTGCCCTTGACCAGCTGCCGCTGGATCGCCGTCACTGGATCCAGGGCCTCGGCCGTGCTGGAGGCCGGCAGGCTAGTCAGAGACAACGCACCCAAGGTGAGGACCATTATCTTCGTCCATCGCTTCATCGGTTGCCTCTCCTTGTAACGGCCCCTCGGCTTCATCCGGGACGGGCAAAGCCATGATCTTTACATGTCGGCATCTCACTGTGATCACAACCCGCTCGCCTGTCTCCCATCGACATGGCAGATCCTGCCGACGTGCCCAAGACCTCTGCTGCTGTGGCCGCAAACGACCGCAGGGAGGGCTGTCACGAGTTCGCCTGCAAACACGGCCGCAGGTCGGGAGCCAGACGCGATGAACGAGTGTGGACGGGCATGGACTCCATTGACCGACCTAGGTCGTGTACGACTGTGACGAAAGCCGCAGCGGTTCACGCATCGTCTACGACCCCACCCGGGATGGAGACTCCAAAATCCGGAATATGCGCTCGGCGCGGCGCGTCGCCACTGTTCGGCGGTTGCCGCCGGCATCGCGAGGCGTACCTGGTCGAGTACGATGGCCGCGTCGCCGACCAGCGGCACGCTGCCGGGGGGAAGTTCCGCCCCACGCGGGAGGCGTCGGCGTCGATCTGCGCGATCTTGATGCCGGCGTCCCGCGGCGGTGCGGTGCACCCGTTGGTGTCGGTCGAGTTGGCGCGACTGCCGACGATGAGCACCGCGTCGGCTGCCTCGACCAGGAGTTCGGCCCCGCGGGACAGCTTGCGGTGGTCAACGAAAACCTCCAACGATCTAGAAGACGGCCGTCTCCAGCTCAGGCGTCAGCCGGTCGGTGAACCGCGACGGGCGCAGCGGCGTGAGGTCCAGCGGGGGCGTGCCGTCCAGCCACCACTGCGCCAGGGCGGCGCCGGCGGCCGGTGACTGCATGAAGCCGTGCCCGGAGAAGCCGGCCGCGATCCACAGGCCGGGAACCTCGTGGACGGGGCCGACGATCGCGTGGTCGCCGGCGGTCATCTCGCACAGACCGGCCCGCCGCGCACGATTTCCAGCCCTTCGAGGGCCGGGAAGCGGTGTGACAGGGCGGCGGCGAGCGAGTCGACGCGTGACCAGTCCACGGTGGCCGTGTCGCTGCTGGACGCATCGCGGTCGTTTCCGCCGACGACGGCCGTGCCGGCAGCCTCCGGGTGCACGTAGGCGCCGGTGGCGAGGTCGACCGCCAGGGGAAGTCCTTCGTGCAGGCCGTCGAGGGGTGCGGTGGCGAACGCCTGCCGGGGATGGAGAGAGACGGGGATATCCGCCCCGCGCAGCCGACCCACCGCCCGCGCCTGCGGACCCGGCGCGAGCACCACAGCTCGGCCTCCATGTCGCCCGCGCTGGTGCAGGCCCCGCGCACCGCGCCGCCGGCATCGGCGAGCAGTCCCAGGAACTCGGTGCGCTGCCGCAGCTCCGCCACATGCCGCCGGGCCCCGCGCAGATAGCCGGCCACGGCGTCGCTCCGGGCAGCCGAGCCGTCGCGCGCCGTATAGGTCGCGCCGACCAGGTCATCGGTCCGGATGCCGGGGAACAGCTCGGCGGCCTGGTGCGGGTCGAGCACCCCCACGTCGACGCCGAGCGACCGTTGCGGCCGAGCGTTGGCTTCGAAGACGGCGAGCACGGCGGGGTCGGAGATCAGGAACAGGTAGCCGTGCCGCCGGAAGTCCAGCGGAGACCCGGTGCGCCCGGCGAAGTCGAGCCAGAAGGGCAGCGACCGCCGTACGAGCTCGATGTTCACCCGCGAGGAGAACTGGTGCCTGATGCCCCCGGTGGCGTGGGCGGTTGCGCCCTCACCGGCGAGGCCGCGCTCGATCACCGTGACGTCGCGATATCCACGCTCGCTCAGATGAAAAGCGATCGAGGTGCCGATCGCGCCGCCCTCGACAATGACCACACGGCCGCCACGCAGAGTTTTCCAGGACAAGTCGAAAACCTTCCGATGGGAAATGTGAATCCCGGCCGAAGGTGCCGACTAGTCAGTTCTATCCCCGGTCACAGGCGTGAACAAGAGCCCGAGCAGCAGATTTGCTTCACGAGGTGTAAATCTGTGGTTCACCTCTAATCCGAGCGAATGTTGCGCATTTGTTTCGTCTGCTCTTCAGCAAATCGGAATCGTACGAGAGCCTGAGTTTTGCTCTTACTCGCGGCCTTCAAGGCACTGAGGCGGGTGCGGTCCGACCATTCTCACGGATGTGGCGAAGGAGCCGGCCGCCGCGCTCGCCGGTAGAACATGTGCGGACACCCAGCCGACGACTGCGGTTACGGTCTCACTGGCACTCCCTACACGGAGGACGACGTATGTCAGGGTCGAGCTGAGGGTGATGTCCAGCGGTCGGATCTGGCGCGCCATCACGGTTCCGGTTACTGTTAGACGTATAGCAAAAGCTATACTTCAAGGGTGGCATGGGAGATCAACAAGACCGACGAGCTCTGGGAGTGGTTCCAGGGTCTCGACCGGGCCAGTCAACTCCGGATCGTCGAGGCCATCGACCTACTCGCCGAGACCGGCCCAGCTCTGGGGCGACCTCTGGTAGATACCCTGAAGGGCACTCAGGTAGCCAACCTGAAGGAGTTGCGGCCAGGATCGTCGGGGCGCAGCGAGATCCGCATTCTGTTCGCGTTCGACCCGTGGCGTGAAGCGATCTTGCTGATCGGCGGCGACAAGTCCGGCAACTGGTCGGGCTGGTACCGCGAATGGATCCCTTGGGCGGAAGCGCGCTACGAACAGTACTTGAAGGAACGGGAAGCGGAAGAGGGGCAGCGATGAGCGGACACAGCAAGTGGGAGCGGGAAGCGGTCGCGGCCCAGTTCACGCCCGAAGAGCGGGCGCAGGCGCGACGCGAGATCGATGCCTACGTGGTCGGCCATCGGCTTGCCGAGCAGCGCAAGCGGGAAGGACTGACGCAAGCACAGGTGGCCGAACGCATGGGCGTCACCAAGGGACGGGTCTCGCAGATCGAGCGGGGCGACGTGGCCACCATGGAATTGGTCGGCCGCTACGCGGCAGCCATCGGCTGGCACGTGCGGACAGTGCTGGCCAAGGACAGCGGCGAGATCATCCCCCTGTACGACGCCGTGTAGCCGGGCAGGACAGGGGAACTCTGCGAATACGGGCCAGCGGTACGCAAAGTTTGTCGGCAGCGACTGCCGCATGAGCTCAATGTTCACGGCCGTGCTCACCAGTGGGAACTCGGCCACCACCGGCCAACGCGATCGACATCGGCATCGGCGTCGTGCTTCAAACCGGACCCGTCGCCGCACAGCCGGCGGCGTGATCGGGAACAACCGTTTGCGGCACGGCTCCGGGCTGCTTGGGGCATCACCTGCTGCCCCGGAGTCAGCCTCCGCCGGTCGTGTTCGATGCAGCCCGACTCGTATCCACCGCCCGAGACCCAGTCGTTGTCCCGGACCGTTGCGTGTCTACTCGCCTTTCGGCGGCGAGACGAACGAACCCGTCTGCGGCACGGTGTAGATCAGGCCTTCCTCCCGAAGCGCGGCCACAACCTTCCGGGCGTCCCGCGCGATGCCGAACTCTCCAACTAGTTGCGTCTCGCTCGGGATGGGCTGGCGCGCCCGATAGGTGCCATTGCGGATGCGCGACTCTGTGGACATCTACCCCGACTTCCATGGCCCGCACGCCGACGGACCCCACCCGCACGCCGAGGCGATCGCCTGGCAGACACCGGCGCCGCGCTTCCCGCGCGTGCGGATCATCAAGCACACCTGCCAGTGCCAGGAACGGTTTTACGAGCTGTGCGCGGCAAGCGGGCTCGCGTGGATACGAGTGACCATACGGACCGAGTGGGGGCCGGCCATCCTGGAAAGCCGCCCCAGTACGTATGGTGCCGCCAACGATCTATGGACAAAGATCCTTACCGGCCAGGCCACATAGCCAGCCTTATCATCGCCAACGTGCCGACTCGGAACGTGGGCACGCTGGACGACTTAGCCATGGCGTCTGTCTCACATCACCCTCTGGCCGTGCGACGAACGCCGGCCCTTCTCACCGGCCTGGAAGGCGACGGCCGCCCAGCCATACGCCGGCTATGTCGAGTGTGGCGTCGATGTTCGCCAGGGGATCGCCGTCGACCAGGAGGAGGTCGGCGCGCAGGCCCGGGGCGATGCGGCCGCGGTCGTGCAACGCGAAGCGGTCGGCGGGGGCGGAGGTGGCGGCGGTGAGGGCTTCGCGCGGGGTGAGGCCGGCCGCCACAAGGAGGGAGAGCTCCCGGTGGAGGGTCGCGCCGTGGGCGGTGCCGACGTTGGAGGCGTCAGAGCCGGCCAGGAGGGTGACGCCCGCGTCCCGGAACTCCGCGACCGTGCGGGTCGCCGCGGTGAGGTCGTGGCGGGCGCCCTCGCCCAGCGGGTACGGGCCCATGGTGAGCATCCGGCGCGACCCCTCGGTCAGGTACGGCGACACCCGCGGATCCGCCGCCAGGGCCTTGCCTCCCGTTCCCGGGCCGAACAGCTCGCCCAGCACGGCCAGGGTCGGCACCACCGCCGTCTCGCCCAGCTCATGGGCCGCCGAAGGGTCCGGGCGGTCCACGAACACGTGGCCGAGCACGTCGGCTCCCGCCCGTACCGCCTGGCGGGCGGTCTCGGCGGTGAGGGCGTGGGCGATGGCGATCTTGCCCCGGTCGTGGGCGGCCGACACCAGCGCGCCGGCCGTCTCCGCCGCCATGGAGGGCGTGGGCATGCCTGTCGTGGAGCCGTCGTCCAGGAGGATCTTGAGGTAGTCGGAGCCCTCGGCGAACCGGCTCGCCACGAACGCGTCCGCCTCGTCCGGGCTCACGACGGTCGGGAAGGGTGGCAGGAGGCCCATGTCCACCAGGTACCAGCCGTAGCCGCCGGGGACGGTGGCGGCGGTGCCCGCGGTGCGGAGGTCCGCCCCAGCGCTTCCGCGCAGGGCGTTGGCCTGGACGGGGTCGGACATCATGTCGAGGACGGTCGTCACGCCGAACAGCGCGGCCTGTTCGAGGTCGCCGGGGAAGACGTGGGCGTGGGCGTCGATCAGGCCGGGGAGCAGCGTCCGCCCGCGTCCCTCGATCACCTCATCGCCGGGAGCGGGCGGCAGGTCCTCGCCCAGAGAGAGGATGACGCCGCCGGAGACGGCCACGTTCGCCGACCGCAGCGTCGTGTCCCCGGTGAACACCCGCACATTCCTGAAGACCAGCCGTTTAGATACATGCATGCATGTATGAAAACATACATGCGCGCTTGTATGAAAGAGTTCGGTCATGCGACGAACGGCCGAGGAAGCGGCGGAGACCAGGAAGGCGCTCTTGAGGGCCGCGCTGGCCGTCTTCTCGGAGCGGGGTTACGCCGCCGCCACGCTCGCCGGCATCGCCGAGCGCGCCGGGGTGACGCGCGGGGCCGCGTACCACCACTTCAGCGACAAGGCCACGCTCTACCTGGCGACGATCAGCGAGTTGTGGGCGGAGGCGGCCGCGCCCGTCTGGGGGACGCTCGACGGCGACGGGCCGGTGATGGAGCGGCTCCGGCGGTTCCTGGTGGCGTTCTTCACCGCGCTGGAGCGGGATGCGACGATGCGGGAGGCGTTCGCGCTGTCGATGCGCAGCGCCGAGGGGTTCCCGGAGCTGGAGTCGGGGCTGCGGGACAAGCAGGTCATGATGGAGGACTGGAAACGCGGGCTGATGGAGCTGCTCGACGGAGCCGGGCTGCGCGACGGGGTGTCGGCGGAGGCCGCCGCTCTGGCGATCATCACGTCCGTGAACGGGACCGCCGCCACGTGGCTGGCCTGCCCCGGCCTGTTCTCGCCCGCCGATCAGGCCGGCGCGCTGGCCGACACCGTCTTGTACGGGATCACGCCGTGAACGCGGGCGCCGACGGGCTGAGGATCGCCGACCTGGGCGTCACCTGCCAGAGGGCGGTCAGCTCGTCGGAGAGCGTGGCCGTGAGGGACTCGATGTCCTCCTGAGCGGTGCCGTGCAGCGCCTCGGCGACGATCAGGACATCAGTGGTCGTGTCACGGACGGCCGAGTAGCCGCTCTGCCGATTGGTCCAGCGACGGGCGTGCGCCTTCCCTTCCGCGTCGGCGAAGACGACCTCCCCAGCGGGCGGGTGCTCCGTCTCACCGGAGAAGGTCAGGTATGTCTCCTCGCCAGTCGCGTACATGACCTCGACGTACTGGGAGATCTCGGCGAGGTCGAACACCGCCACGGGGATCGCGTACGCGATGGAGACCGCGTTGCACAGGTCGATCAGGGGATGCAGGCGGGGCAGGGCGCCTTCCTTACGGAAGCGGCGCAGCAGGGACTCCGACGCGCACCGGTATTGGGTCGGCTTGAGCCCCATCTTCGAGAACGCCCGCCGCCACGCCTGGATCTCCGGCAGCTCGCCCTCCGAGGCGGTCGCGAGCCGCTTGGCGGCGATCTCGCCGAACGTCGTGAGCCGATCCTCCACGGCGGCGTCCCCGGTGATGCCCCCGGCGACGATCACGCCGGGAACGAGCTCGGGGAAGTCCCGCCAGAGGTCCTCGGAATGCCGGAAACGCACGGTCACCTCGCCATCGTGGCCACGCCAGGCGGCCGTCCGCCGCGCCGATCACGATACCCGCATCCGCTCCGGCCAGGGACGGGTGGGTGCGCGGGCGGGCGCGCCGGACTCGGCGGAGGAAGCCGGCACGCTCTGGGATCGTCCTCAGCGGCCCTCGCGCTTGAGCCGGTAGAGGACGTGCCGGAGGAGCGGGCTGTCCTGCGGGACGAAGGGATGGTCGAAGTCCTCGGCGGGGTCCCTGGTCATGCCGAGGCGCTCCATCACGGCACGCGAGCGCAGGTTGCGCTCGGCCGTCATGGAGATGATCGCGTCGAGTCCGGCCTCGGTGAAGGCGTGCTCGACGGCCCGCCTGGCCGCCTCGGTGGCGTACCCGTGGCCCCAGGCCGATCGGGCCAGCCGCCAGCCGACCTCCACGGCGGGCAGGAAGGGCGCGTCGAACGTCTGCCAGGCCAGCCCGGCGAAGCCGATGAACCGCCCGCTCCCGCGTACCTCCAGGGCCCACAGCGAGTAGCCGCGCTCCTCGAACTGCCGCTCGATCTTGTCGACCATGGCGTCGCTCTGCTCGCGGGTGAGCGTCGCCGGGAAGTGCTCCATCACCTCGGGGTCGGCGTTCATGGCGGCGAAGGGCTCCCTGTCGTCTTCGCGCCATCTGCGCATGATCAGCCGCTCTGTCTCCATCCGCTCCACGATACGGGGCTCAGCGCCTGCTCTTGATCCCTGTGATGCGGCGGAACACGTCCCACCAGAACGGCGCCCCGAACAGCAGCGCCACGTACGTCAGCAGGAAGCCGGGCCAGTGGCTCGGCGTGCTGATCCGGTCCCACCACAGGCCGCCGTTCCAGTGCACGCCCGGGTCGCCCTGCTCCGGGATCGACACGCTGACCAGCGCCTGGTCGAGCATCTTGACGAGGGCGGGCTGGCTCAGCGTCTCGGTGACGCACCGCATCGGGTCCTCGCCCGTGCAGCGGGCCTTGAGCTCGTTGTACGCGTCCGGCCCTGCCTCCGCCACGGCCGTCACCGAGGCGCGGAAGGCGTTGTCGCGCAGCAGCGTCTTGGCGTACTCGAACCCGTCCATCGTGAACAGCAGCGTCACCGCCAGGCCGAGGACAGCGACGACCCACTTGACGTAGCGCCTGTACAGCATCGTCAGCCGCTGCATCTCCCCGTCGAACCAGGCCTCGACGCCCTGCCTGAACCGGTCGAGGTCGCGCTGCGCGGTCTCCCAGATGCCCTTGAGGTGGCCGTACAGCGGGCTGTCGATCGCCTTCAGCTTGGCCAGGAACCGGTCGACGTCGCCGTCCTCCCCCGCCGCCAGCTCCATCATCGCGACCGCGAACCGGCCGGGCGGGATGTTGGCGATGCTGGTCCTGCCCCGTGTGGCGTGGTCGATCTCCCTGACCCGCTCGTACAGCAGGTTGATCACGGAGTCGTCGGCCCTGGCCTCGGGCTCGGGCAGGCCGCCGGGCTGGGACGGCGCGGGCAGCTGGCTGTAGCGGGGGCGCGGGTCGCGGAGGAACGGCAGCCGCGTGAAGACGTCCCGGACCTTGGCCGGCAGCCACGCCCCGGCCTTGCCGGCGCCGTCCAGGGTGTCCCTGAGGTAGGCCCACAGGAACTTGCTGCGAATGGCCAGCACCCGGACGAACGCCTCGTTGATCCCGCTCACCAGGAGCGACAGCAGTAAGAACGACACCACCAGGCCGAGGGCCAGGTCCACGTAAACGGAGAGCACCGCGCCTTGATACACCGTCCTGGCGATGTTGGCCAGCCCTCACGAGCGCCGGGGCGCGGCGCTCCGGCGGCGAGGTTTCGTGAGGGCGTGGGCCAGCGCGTGCACGCCGCCCAGCACCAGCGGGAACGCCGCCAGCGCCGCCACACCCGCACGCCCGGGCCGCGCCTGGACCCCGGCGGCCCGCAGCCGCCGCCACGCCCACACCGAGAACGGGATCACCACCACGGGCGCGGTCACCGCCCCGGGCGTGTAGCCGCGCGTCACGGCCGCCTGCGCCAGGTGCGTCACCCCGTGCGCCCCGAACCCGGCCAGCGCGGCCTGGAAGACCGCGCTCCGCCCGCCCGTACGCGCCCCCAGCGCCGCCGCGCCCGCCATGACCCCGCCCATGAGCCCGATGGCCACGTTCACGTGCCGCTGTGACACCTCCAGCCGGTCCCACGGCACCCACGGAAGCCGCTGCTCCAGCCGCGGCCGCGCCGCGCGCGCCCACCGCGCCATGGTCGCCAGCTCCTCCGCGTCGTGCACGGCCCATGCCGCCAGCAAGCCCCACGTCACCGTGGCCGGAACCCGCCCCATACATGCCCTCCCCAAAAAGCAACGCAACGTTGCGTTCTATGCTACGGCGAACCGTGCGAGTCCTGTCAAGATGGAGGGGTGCCCAGGATCGAATCCACCGCAGCGCGGCTCGCCAAGCTCGGTTTCGCCGACGGCGCCAGGGCCGCCCAGCTCGTCCGCCAGGCGCCTGCCGGCCTCGACGACGTCCTGGAGTCGCTGGTCGACGTCGCCGACCCCGACTTGGCGCTCGTCTCCCTGACCCGCCTGACCGAACGCGAGCCGGCCGTGCTCGACACCCTCCGCCACGACGAGGACCTCAGGACCAGGCTGCTGGCCGTGCTCGGGGTCAGCGCCGCCCTGGGCGAGCACCTGGTACGCCATCCCGGCCAGATCGCGCTCCTGGCCGAGCCGCGCCTGGGAGAGGCCAGGGCCGAGCTGCTGCGGGCGGTCGGCGCCGAGCCCGATGCGGCCGAGCCGGTCGCCACGGAGGCGGACGCCCTGGTGGCGCTGCGGGTGGCGTACCGGGGCCGGCTGACGCACCTGGCGGCGCGTGACCTGACCGGGCAGGCGACGCTGCAGGAGGTCATGGCGGAGCTGTCCGACCTCGCGGGGGCGGCGCTGGAGGCGGCGCTGGCCATCGCCCGGGCGGAGACGGACGCGAGCCAGGTGCGCCTCGCGGTCATCGGCATGGGCAAGTGCGGCGCCAGGGAGCTCAACTACATCAGCGACGTGGACGTGATCTTCGTGGCCGAGCCGCGCGAGGGCGCCGACGAGGCCAAGGCGTTGCGTACCGCGACCCGGCTGGCCCAGGCCATGATGCGGGCCTGCACGGCGACCACGCCCGAGGGCTCGCTGTGGGAGGTGGACGCCGGCCTGCGCCCGGAGGGCCGCTCCGGGCCGCTGGTGCGCACGCTCGGCAGCCACCTGGCCTACTACCGGCGCTGGGCCAAGACGTGGGAGTTCCAGGCGCTGCTCAAGGCCCGGCCGGTGGCGGGCGACCTGGAGCTGGGCGCGGCCTACGTCGAGGCGGTCAACGACATGGTGTGGTCGGCGGCCACCCGCGAGCGCTTCGTCGAGGACGTGCAGGCCATGCGCCGCCGGGTCGAGGCCCATGTGCGCGCCGAGGGCGAACGGCAGCTCAAGCTGGGCCCCGGCGGCCTGCGCGACATCGAGTTCGCGGTGCAGCTGCTGCAGCTCGTGCACGGGCGGCTCGATCCGCTGCTGCGCCGGCGGGCCACGCTGCCGGCGCTGGCCGCCCTCTCCAGGGGCGGATACGTCGGCCGCGACGACTCGCGCGGGCTGGCGGAGGCGTACTCGTACCTGCGCCAGGTCGAGCACCTGCTGCAGTTGCACCGGCTGCGGCGCACGCACATCGTGCCCACGGGCGAGGCCGACCTGCGCAGGCTGGGCCGGGCGCTCGGCATGCAGACCGATCCGGTGGGCGAGTTCACGGCCAGGTGGCGGCGGCACGCGATGGAGGCGCGGCGGCTGCACGAGAAGCTGTTCTACCGGCCGCTGCTGCAAGCCGTGTCACGGCTGCAGGAGTCGGAGGCGCGGCTGTCGGCCACGGCGGCGGCCGCCCGGCTGGAGGCGCTCGGCTACGTCGACCCGAACGGGGCGCTGCGCCACCTCGCCGCCCTCACCTCGGGCGTGTCCAGGCGGGCCGCGATCCAGCGCACGCTGCTGCCGGTCATGCTGGGCTGGTTCGCCGACACGCCGGACCCGGACGCGGCGCTGCTGGGGTTCAGGCAGGTCAGCGACAAGCTGGGCAGCACGCCGTGGTACCTGCGGCTGCTGCGCGACGAGACGGCCGTGGCCGCGAGGATGGCACGGGTACTGGGCACCAGCCGCTACGCGACCGGCCTGCTCATGCACGCGCCCGACGCGATCACCATGCTGGGCTCGGACCAGGAGCTGGCCGTGCGGCCCGTGGAGTCGCTGCTCGGCGAGGCGTCCGCAGCGGTGTCCAGGCACGCGGGCAACCCCGAGACCGCCGTGGCGGCCGTGCGGGCGCTGCGCAGGAAGGAGCTGTTCCGCACGGCCGTGGCCGACATCTCCGGGCTCGTCGGCATCGAGACGGTCGGCGCCGCGCTGTCGGCGCTGACCGACGTGACGCTCCAGGCGGCCCTCGACGCGGCGCTCGGCAAAGCGGCGAACGTCACCTCGTTCGCGATCATCGCCATGGGCCGGCTGGGCGGCATGGAGTGTTCCTACGCCAGCGACGCCGACATCATGTTCGTCCACTCGCCCCTGCCGGGGGTCGAGGAGCGCGAGGCCACGGACGCCGCGTTCGCCGTCGCCAACGAGCTGCGCCGGCTGCTGTCGCTGCCCGCGCCCGACCCTCCCCTGATCATCGATCCCGACCTGCGGCCGGAAGGGCGGCAGGGCCCGCTGGTGCGTACGCTGGCCTCCTACCGCGCCTACTACTCGCGCTGGTCGTCGCCGTGGGAGTCGCAGGCGCTGCTGCGGGCCAGGTTCTCGGCCGGGGACGCCGAGCTGGGGGCCGCGTTCGTGGCGATGATCGACGAGCTGCGCTACCCGCAGGGCGGGCTGCACGACGACGCGGTCAGGGAGATCAGGCGGCTCAAGGCCCGCATGGAGGCCGAGCGGCTGCCGCGCGGGGCCGATCCGGGCCTGCACACCAAGCTCGGCCCCGGCGGGCTGTCCGACGTGGAGTGGGTGGCCCAGCTGCTGCAGCTGTGCCACGCGGGCACGCTGCCGTCACTGCGCACCACACGTACGCTCGGCGCCCTGCGCGCGGCCGTGGCCGAGGGCCTGCTCGGTCCCGCCGACGAGGCCGTGCTGGCCGAGGCGTGGCGCTTCGCCTCCCGCATCAGAGACGCGATCATGCTGGTCAGGGGCCGTCCCGGCGACAGCGTTCCGCGTGACGCGGGCCAGCGCAAGCTGCTCGCCCAGACGCTCGGCTATCCGCCGGACGGCTCGGAGGACTTCCTGGACGACTACCGGCGGGTGACGCGCCGGGCCCGCCTCGTGGTGGACCGGGTCTTCTACGGGGGTTGACCGGCGTGGCCTTGGATGGACGCGTCCGGGTCAGGGGTGGCGGGCGTTGGTTCTGACGACGTCGGCGAAGGCCTGCGCCACCGGGCGCCAGGTCGCGATGAGGGCGTTCTCGGCGGCCTTGACCTCGGCGTTCAGGTCCTCCGCCGCGTCCAGGTCCGATTCCGCGGTCCACGAGGCGAAGATCTCCGGCGTGGCCTCGGGATGGAACTGGACCGCCCACGCGGCCTCCCCGAGCCGGTAGGCCTGGTTCGGGTACTGCGAGCCGGTCATCAACGGCACCGCCCCGTCGGGCAACCGGGCCATGGCGTCCTGGTGGTACTGGACGGCCACGGCCGTGCCGACGCCCGACAGCAGCCGGTCGGAGGCGGCGGCAGGCAGGGCGGCGACCTCGCGGGCGCCTACTTCCAGCCCGTTCGCCCCCCGCTCCACCGTCCCGCCGCAGGCCATGGTCAGCAGTTGCGCGCCCAGGCAGACGGCGAGCGTGGGCGTGGCCTCGTCGACGGCCCGCAGCAGCAGGTCGCGGGTGGCGGGATGCCAGGGACTGCGTTCGTCCTCCCAGGCGGCCGCCGCCCCGCCGAGCACGATCAGGCCGTCCGCGGCCCGCCCGGGAACCTCCTCCCCCAGGTACGGCCGCACGACCGCACAGTCCAGCCCCAGCCAGCCGGCGAGATATCCGAGCCCGGCCTCGGCCTCGTGCTCGATCACGGTGATACGCATATGGGTCATTATCCGGAACAATCACCCATCCGACACCATCGCCCCCGACCGGCCGCAAAGGAAACGGCCCCCGAGCGCGCGCTGCTCAGGGGCCGTCCGGGACCGGGTCAGCGTGGAGCGATCCAGGTGGCGCGCCCGGCTGCGACCAGCGTGCCGTCGGCCTCGTAGATGGCGCTCTGGCCGTACATCTTGCGCCCGTCGCGGCCGGTCGGGCGGGCCACCACGGAGTACTGGCCACCGGCGCGCACCGGCCGGTGCATCTGCACGGCCAGCCGCCCGAGCAGCGCGGTCTCGCCGGGGCCGAAGTGCGCCCAGCCGGTGATGCAGTCGAGCACCGCACCGATGATCGAGGCCGGCACCCCGTCCTCGCCCGCCACCGTGAAAGGCACCCGCCAGCCGGCGGCCACCAGGTCCGTGCCCTCGACCGGCCCGGGGAAGATCCGCAGGCCGTCGCCCGGCTCGCGCAGCCCGCACGCGAAGCACTCCGCGAACGGGTGCACCTGCAGGCCGACGAACCCGGCCTCGGCACGGGCGGCGTCGTTGAACGGCACGAACCCGGGCCCCTCCAGGTCCTCGGCCACCGGGATGGCCTCGACGAGCAGCTTGTCGCCGTGCGAGAGGGACACGGAGTTGGCCACGTGCTCCAGCCGCAGCACGGTCTTCAGGGGGGTGGGGGCATGGAGCGTGACCTCGACGGCTGATCCACCGCCGTTCAGAGCCTCGGCCATGGTGCCCGCTATCCAGCCGCCGTTGGCGAGGCCTTCGGGCCCGCGGAAACGCTCGGGAACGGTCAACACGGTCTGCAAGGCAGCCGTCGTCATGCCACACCCTCCAATATCGCCACATGAGGCGCAAAGTCCGGAAATATCATTAAGAGCACGCCGATTTTACCTGGAGTCCCGGTTTACCCGGAGGCCGGGGTTCCCTACGTCGCGCTCCGTACCACCACATAACGCCTCGAAGGAGTCCGAAACTTCCCCACCCTGGGTCGAAACCTAGGCGCCACAGGTGGCGCGGATGTGACTCGGGAGTCAGAAGCAACGAAAATCGGCCTCACCCCGGGACCGCTCCCGGAGTGAGGCCGATCAAGGCGTCGCCAGTACCTTAGCCGGGATTTCAGGTGCCCCGCGACCAAATCTCCCGAAAGGAGGGAGGTCAGAGGGGGCGTTCGTGCCGCACACTGTCGGCATGGATCGGTTGACCTCCTGGGAGCACCGCACCAGCACGGCACTCCTCGTGATCGGCACGGGGTTCCTGCTCAGCTGGGCGATCCCTGTGCTCGTGCCCGGGTTGCCCCCGGCCGCGCACACCGCCTTCTCGTACCTCCAGGTCACCGCCTGGTGCCTGTTCACCGCCGACTACCTGATCCGCCTCGCGATCGCGCCGCGCCGCCTGCGCTTCTTCATCCGGAACATCCCCTCCCTCCTCGTCGTCGTCCTCCCCCTGCTGCGACCGCTGTGGCTGCTGCGGGCACTGCTCCTCCTGCAGGTCGTCGCCGAGCGGGTCCAGCTCCCGCTGCGCCTGCGCGCCGTCGTGTACGTGAGCGGCACCGCCCTGTTCCTCGCCGCTGTCGGCAGCGTCGCCGTCCTCGAAGTGGAACGCGACAACCTCGACGGCAACATCAAGACCGTCGGCGACGCCCTGTGGTGGTCGATCACCACGATGACCACCGTCGGCTACGGCGACCGCTTCCCGGTGACATCGGAAGGGCGGCTGGTGGCGACGGCCCTGATGATCGCCGGCATCGCCCTGCTCGGCGTCGTCACCGCGGCCATCGCCTCCTGGTTCGTCGAGCGGTTCGAGCGCGCGGCGGCCATGGAACGCCGTACGGAGGCCGAGCTTTCCCAGCTCGTCGCCGAGCTCGCCGAGGCCCGCAAGGCGCTGGCCGACCTGGCTGGCACGCAGGAGGCCCTGCGTACCGAACTGGCCGGGCTCACCGCCCGCCTCTCCGCCCAGTCCGAGTCATAGAGCCGAATTCATATCCTCTCCGGCGCGCGCCCGGCCGCGCCCTCGGTGATGCTGGGAGGCACGTACGACGGGAGAGGAACGGTGGACCTTGCAGGATGAGCCGGTGCAGGGCGCGATGGTGCGGTATCCGCCCAGGTCTCTGGTCATCCTGACCGGGCTCCCGGGCGCGGGCAAGACCACCCTGCTGCGACGCCTGTACGGGCTGCACGGCGCGGAGAGCGTGCCCGTCGCCAGGGACGCGGTGGTGGTCATCGACTCGTACCAGTCCAGGCGGCACTGGGACGGCCGGCTCGCCTGGGCCCCCTATCCGGTACGCCGCGCCGTGGTCTTCGTCACCCACCTGACCCGCATCCGGCAGGCCCTGGCCGGTGGCCGCTCGGTCATCGCGCACAACCGGGGCTGCGCGCCGTACGTGCTGCGCGGCTTCGCCTGGCTGGCCCGCCGCCACGGCGCCACCTTCCACCTGCTCCTGCTGGACGCGCCGCCGGAGGCGGCCCTGGCCGGCCAGCGGGCCAGGGGCCGGGTGGTGGCGCCCCGCACGTTCGCCCGCCATCAGCGCAGGTGGGATGGTCTGGTGGCGCGGGTCAAGAGCGGCGACCCCGCCCCGGCCGCCGACGCCCTCATCGTGGACCGCGCCGCGGCCGCCCTCCTGGAGTCCATCGTCTTCGACGACGGTGCACCCTCCCCTGATCCGGTAAGCCGGAAATTCCGGATAACGGAATAACCTCTTTCCCACCGTTCACAACGATCACTCCATACGCTTGCCGCTCAGACAAAACGGGGAAACGTTCCAACGTCGGCTACGGGGAGGCGCGGGCGTCGCTGAGCTCTGCTCGCGTGCCCGCCCATGTCCGCTGACGGCTGGATCCCCTCCAATCCCCCCGGAGGTCCAGTGAGACTACGGTCTCTTCTGGTGAGCACGTCTGTGCTCGCCATGACTGCGACGGCGGCGCTCGCCGTCGCAGCACCCGCTCAGGCGGCCACAGGCGATCCTGAGATCGCCCGGAGCGTGACGGCCGACGTGAAGAGCGGCGAGAAGGTACGCGCGATCATCGAGCTGAAGAAGGGCGAGAACGTCTCAGCCGTGGCCGGCAGGGCCGAGGCGGCGTCCGCGGGCAAGCAGGTGATCGACCAGAGGAGCTCCAACGAGTTCCTGGTCGCCACCCTGGACAAGAAGACGCTCGAGGCGGTCAAGAGCGACAACGGGGTCGCGGCGATCTACGAGGACCGGCTGCTGAAGCCCTCGCTCGACGTCAGCACCAAGTTGATCGGCTCGGACAAGGCCAACGAAGCCGGCTGGACCGGCAAGGGCTCGACCGTCGCGATCGTCGACACCGGCATCGACCGTGACCACCCGTTCTTCGCCGGACGGATCGTGGACGAGGCCTGCTTCTCCAGCAGCTACCCCGATCCCGCGTACCAGGCCGAGTCGCTGTGCCCGAACGGCGGGGAGCAGCAGACGGGAGCGGGCGCGGCCGACGCCGAGACCGCAAAGTGCGTCGTCTCCGGCGAGAACGAGTGCTACCACGGCACGCACGTGGCCGGCATCGCGGCGGGCAAGAAGGCCGGCAGCGCCCCCTCCAACGGCGTCGCCCCCGAGGCGGGCATCCTGCCCATCCAGGTCTTCTCCCGGTTCAACGGCCCCATCTGCCAGGAGATCGGCACCTCGGCCCCCTGCTTCCTCAGCTTCACCTCTGACCAGAAGCTGGCGCTGGACTACGTCGAGAGCGTCGCCGGCGCGAAGAAGGTCGTCGCGGCCAACATGAGCCTCGGCGGCGGTCCGAAGCAGACCACGAACTGCGACAACGACCCCGAGTACGGCGCGCTCGCGCCCGAGGTGGCCGCGCTGCTGCAGTCCGGTGTGGCCACGGTGATCGCCGCGGGCAACGAGGGCCACCAGAACGGCGTCTCCAGCCCTGCCTGCCTCTCCCAGGCGGTCACGGTCGGCGCCACCGACGACAACGACGCTCCGGCCGCGTTCGGCAACCGGGGCAAGCTGCTCGACCTGTTCGCGCCCGGTGTGGGCATCAACTCCTCCATCCCGGACGACACCTACGGCCCGCTCAGCGGCACCTCGATGGCCGCTCCGCACGTGGCCGGAGCGCTGGCGGTGATGCGGCAGGCCTACCCGAGCCAGACCGTCGGCTCGCTCGTCCAGAAGCTGCAGAGCACCGGGAAGGCGATCCGGTACGCCAGCAACGGCACCCAGGTGACCACCAAGCGCATCGACCTCGTGCCCGCGCTGCCCCCCAAGGCGACCCAGAGCCCGACCCCCACCCCCACGGTGACCCCGACGGCGACGCCCACGGCCACCCCGACCGCGACGCCCACCTCCACCAAGACGCCGACGCCGAGCCCCACCCCGACGCCGACGCGCACCAACGACCCTGAGGACCCGGTCGTGAACATCGACCTGATCCCGGTCCCCGACGACTGCGCCCGGGGCACCGCCAGGACCCCGCTGAGCGCCAAGACCTGGGCCAAGGAGATGTTGCGGAACAAGGGCATGCTGAGCGACCAGACGCTGCTCTGCTACCTGACGCTGGCCCAGAACGGCAGCAAGGTCTTCCCCGAGCTGAGGGACGCGACCACGCTCGCCAAGGCGTACAAGGTGCTCGGCACCAAGAGCAAGGCCGCCAAGGCGCTGCTCGACCGCGAACTGCTGGGCGCCTGGCTGAACTACGCGCACGGCGTGTACAACGGCTCGGCCAAGGTCCACGGCAAGACGACCCTGAACAAGGCCATCGCGAGCGCGGAGAAGTACCGTACGGGTAAGAGCACGGCCGCCCAGATGAAGAAGGCAGCGGTCTTCCTGTACAAGCACGTCAACAAGTAGAAATTTCCAAAAAGCGGGTCACGCCGGGGGCGTGGCCCGCTTTTTCATGTCGATCCGGACAGAAGCCGTTCGTGTAGAGGGTGAGACCCGACGGAAAGGAGTACACCCATGAAGCACTACGTTCTCACCATGTACCAGGGCGACGGCGAGCCGCCCGGACCCGAGATCCTGGACCCGATCATGCGGGACCTGGACGCCCTCGGCCAGGAGATGCGGGACGCCGGGGTCTGGGTCTTCTCCGGCGGGCTGCAGCCGGCGGACCAGGCGCGGGTGATCCGGATGCGAGGCGACGAGCCGTTCACCACGGACGGCCCGTACACCGAGGGCAAGGAGCACATCGGCGGCTTCACGATCATCCAGGCGCCCGACATGGAGACGGCGCTCGCATGGGGCCGCAAGATGGCCGAGGCCGTGGCGCTACTCCCGATCGAGGTGCGCGAGTTCCAGGGGTGACTTCCTGCCCACGGCTGAAGGCGGGGGGCTCCACGCTCAAGGAGAACCGATGACCGGCCGGCCCCGGCGCGAGAAGCGCTCGCGCCGGGTCGCGGCAAGCCAGGTCAGAGCACGGGCAGGTAGCGGCCGAGCTCGAACTCGGTGACGTGGCGGCGGTATTCGCGCCACTCCGTCCGCTTGTTGCGCAGGAAGAAGTCGAAGACGTGCTCACCCAGCGTCTCGGCCACCAGCTCGCTGCGCTCCATGACCTCGATCGCGTCGTTGAGCGACCCCGGCAACGGCTGGATGCCGAGGGCGCGCCGCTCGGCGCTGGTCAGCGTCCACACGTTGTCCTCGGCCGCGGGCGGCAGCTCGTAGCTCTCCTCGATGCCCTTCAGCCCCGCCGCGAGGATCAGCGCGAACGCCAGGTACGGGTTGCAGGCCGAGTCGAGCGAGCGGAACTCGATGCGCGTGGAGCCGCCCTTGTGCGGCTTGTACATCGGCACCCGGACCAGGGCCGAGCGGTTGTTGTGGCCCCAGCACACGTACGACGGCGCCTCGCCGCCCAGACCGGCGATGGCCTCCGCGCCGCCCCACAGCCGCTTGTAGGAGTTGACCCACTGGTTGGTGACGGCGGTGATCTCGGCGGCGTGCTTGAGCAGCCCCGCGATGAACGACCTGCCGATCTTGGACAGGCGGTAGTCGGAGCCGGCCTCGTAGAAGGCGTTCCTGTCGCCCTCGAACAGCGACATGTGCGTGTGCATGCCGGAGCCCGGGTGCTCGGTGAACGGCTTGGGCATGAACGAGGCCCAGATCCCCTGCTCCAGCGCGACCTCCTTCATGACCAGGCGGAAGGTCATGATGTTGTCGGCCGTGGTGAGCGCGTCGGCGTAGCGCAGGTCGATCTCCTGCTGACCGGGCGCGCCCTCGTGGTGGCTGAACTCGACGGAGATGCCCATCGACTCCAGCATCATGATCGCCTGGCGGCGGAAGTCGTGGCCGGAGCTGTGGGGCGTGTGGTCGAAGTAGCCGCCGGAGTCGATCGGCTGGGGCCGCTCGCCCGCCTCGGGGCGGTTCTTCAGCAGGAAGAACTCGATCTCCGGGTGGGTGTAGAACGTGAAGCCCATGTCGGCGCACTTGGCGAGCGTGCGCTTGAGGACCCAGCGCGGGTCGGCATGGGACGGCGAGCCGTCCGGCATGAGGATGTCGCAGAAGATGCGCGCCGCGCCGGGCGTCTCGCTGCGCCAGGGCAAAATCTGGAACGTCGACGGATCCGGCTTGGCGAGCATGTCGGACTCGTAGACGCGGGCGAAGCCCTCGATGGCCGAGCCGTCGAACCCGATGCCCTCGGCGAAGGCCCCTTCGAGTTCGGCCGGCGCGATGGCGACGGACTTGAGGAAGCCGAGAACGTCGGTGAACCAGAGCCGGATGAACCGGATGTCGCGTTCCTCGAGCGTGCGGAGCACGAACTCCTGCTGGCGGTCCAAGGCATCCCCTCAAAAAGACAGTACAGGTCTCCTACCAGGATGCCGTGTCCGTGTTTCGCACACGTTACGGGGGGCACGGGTGCGAGCCTCGCTGACAAAGCCCCCGCCCCGTCCTACTGTGATCACGCAGTCAGTCTCGGGGGAGGCATTGGTGGCTATCGACCTGCTCAATCACAAGCTCGATCGGGCGTTCGACCACATCGACGCGAACGGCAACGGCGTCGTCGAGCGTGAGGACTTGCTGGGGCTGGGCGCCCGCATCCTGGTGGGCTTCGGGGAGTCCCCCACCTCGGTCACCGGGGCCAGCCTCGTCGACAGCTTCGACGGCATCTGGTCCGCCCTGGCGCGGGCGCTCGAACGCGACGGGGACTCCGGCATCGCGCGCCCGGACTTCCGCGCCGCGATGACGGCGGCGTTCGTCACCGGCGACCAGTACGAGCCGGTGTTCCGGCCGGCCACGGTCGCGGTGGCGGAGCTGTGCGACGGCGACCGTGACGGCGAGATCGGCCCCGCCGAGTTCCGCACGATGTTGTGCGCGTTCGGCGTCGCCTACGACGACGTGGACGAGGCGTTCGACCGGCTGGACCGGGCGGGCATGGGCATCCTGACCGTGGACGATCTGGTCGCGGCCGCCTCCGACTACTACCGGAGCGACGACCCGAACGCCGCGGGCAACTGGCTCTTCGGTCCCCTATGAGCATCACCATGAGCACCACCGTGTTCGCCACGGTGCGTACCGCGCTGCGTTCGGTCCTGGCCTCGATGATGCCGCTGCCGCGCAGGGGCGGCGCGGCGGCCCTGGCGTTGCTGCCGCTCACCGAGCGGGTGCCGGCGATGGCCCAGCCGTGCCGGATGCACCCGGCCGTGTACGCGATCGAGGCCGCGGTCATCGACTGGGCCAGGAGGACGGGCCTGCGGGCCGATCCCGGCGTCGGCTTCCACCGGATGGCGGGCCGGGCGTTCGCCGAGTTCGACGCGGCCGCGGCGGCGCTGTTCGCGCAGTGGCTGACGTGGCTGTTCCACCTGGACGACGAGCTGGACGAGGGCGAGTGCCGGCTGGAGGTCTTCCACGGCATGCTCCAGGGCGCGGCACGCCATCCGCTGGAGGCGGCGTTCGCGGACCTGTGGCGGGTGACGAGCGTGCGGATGAGCGACCGGTGGCGGGCCAGGTTCGCGGTGGGGCTGCAGCGCCAGCACGACGCGTGCCGTACCGAGGCCGACAACCGGGCGGCGGGCCGGATGCCGACGCTGGAGGAGTATCCGGCGCTGCGCAGGGGCACGGTCGGGCCGTACCTGTACGACCTGGTCGAGCCGTGCCTGCGGGTGGAGGTGCCGGCCTGGGTGCACGACTCGGAGCCCTGGCAGCAGCTGGTGAGCGCCTGCAGCGACGTCACCGCCTGGTGCAACGACGTGGCCTCGCGTCCGAAGGAGCGCGGCGACGTGCACAACTTCGTCGTGCTCGCGATGCGCCAGCTCGGCCTGGGAGAGCGGGAGGCGACGGGCTGGGTGCTGGACAGGATCGCCCAGCGCTGCGAGGACATGCGCAAGGCGGCCAGGCGGCTGCCGCTGCAGGATCTGGCACCGAAGGCGGCCAGGGACGTCAGCAAGGTCGCCTGCGCGTACCTGGCGGCGCCCCGGGCGCACCTGGACTGGCTCCTGGAGTCGACGCGCTATGTGGGACCGGCGAGCATGTCACCGGCGGGGGTGCGGCGGTAGAGGACCTGCTTGCCGACCCGCATCCCCACCGCGAGCCCGCCGCCGCTGAGCACCCCGAGGTGCTGGCTGACCGCGCCGGGCGTGAGCGACATGCGGGTGGCCAGGGCGGTGGTGGTGCTGGGCTCGGCCAGCGCGAGCAGGATCTGCGCCCGGCTCCGGCCGATCAGCGCCGCCAGCGCCTCGGGCGCGGGCGGCGGGCCGTGCTCCCACAGCGTGCCGACGCCCCGCACGGGGTAGACGAGCATCGACTGGTACGGCGCCGACATGACGGCCACGGACGGCCAGTAGAACGCGCTCGGCACGAGCACGAGCCCGTCGCCGTGCAGCCCGCTCGTCGTGCACCAGGGCCGGTCGATGATCAGCCGCTCCCCCGTCCACTCCACGGCCGGGTCGAGCCCGGCGAACAGCTCGCGCGCCCCGCCCTGGGCGAGCTGCCGCGACCGGCGCAGGACGTCGCGTTCCAGCAGGGCGTACACGCGGGGCCAGTACTCGGCGAAGCACGTCTCCCAGTACGCCTGCAGCGCGTCCGTGACCCTGGCCACGCCGGCCTCGGGATCGGCACTGAACCGTGCGATCACGGCCGGGTCCGTGCCCCTGACCCGCCCGGCCTCCTCGCGGGCCCGCTCGGGAGCGGTGCGCCTGACCCGGTCGAGCTCGGCGGCGAAGTCGGGCATCGGCGTGTCGGGGGGCGGGGTGATGAAGTCGGCCAGGTATCCGGCCGGCGGCACGAGCGCGAGCAGCTCGGTCAGGTCGAGCGCGGCCGCCCGGGGCCTGACCGCCTTGAGCCACGGCAGGTGGATGGACTGCCGGGCGGGCTTCTGCAGGGTGCGCAGGCTGGCCACGAGCTCCCACATCGGGGAGAACGCGAACCGGATGCGCGCCACGTCTTCCGGCCGCAGCACCCACGTAACGGACATCCCTTTAGTGTGGGCTAAATCGTTCGCCCCATCAAAGCGGTAGATATCAATCTTGGTCGCGTGACGAGCGCCATCCATGAGAAGCCATCGTTCCTGCGGTCCCAGGTCGGCGGGCTGCCCCGCCCGTTCTGGGCCCTGTGGGGCGGCACGCTGGTGAACCGGCTGGGCACCATGGTCATGCCCTTCACCGGCGTCTACCTCACTCAGAGCCGCGGCCTGTCGGTGACCGCCGCGGGCCTGGTGATGGGCGTCTTCGGCGTGGGATCGCTGCTGTCGCAGCCGCTCGCGGGCGTGCTCGCCGACCGGATCGGGCGGCGCGCCACGTTATCGGGCGGCATGCTGGCCACGGCCGCGACCATGCTGGCGCTCGGCTACAGCACGTCGCTGCCGGCGATCGTGGCCTCGATGTTCGCGCTCGGCGTGGTGATGGACCTCTACCGGCCCGCGTCCAACGCCCTGGTCGCCGACCTGGTGCCGCCGGCGGAGCGGCCCCGGGCGTACGGGCTGCTGTTCTGGGGGATCAACCTGGGCTTCTCGGTGGGGATGACGGCCGGGGGCTGGCTGGCGGGGCTCGGGTTCATCTGGCTGTTCTGGATCGACGCGCTGTCGGGCGTGGTCTTCGCGGTGCTGGTCTGGCGGGCGGTCCCGGAGACGCGGCCTGAGGGGGCGAGGGAGTCGTCCGGGGGCTTCGGGGTGGTGCTGCGGGACCGGGTGATGGTGGCGTTCACGCTGGTGGTGCTTGGACAGGCGCTGGTGTACGCGCAGACGTTCACCATGCTGCCGGTGGCGATGACCGAGGTCGCGGGGCTGACGCCGGCACAGTACGGGCTGGCCATGGCGCTGAACGGGGTGCTGATCGTCGTCGTGCAGCCGCTGGTGTCCGGGTGGCTGGGCCGCCGGGACGCCTCCCGTACGTTCGCCCTGGGCGTGGCCGTGATGGGGGCCGGGTTCGCGATGACCGCGTTCGTCACCAGCACGCTGGGGCTGGCGGTGACGATCGCGGTGTGGACCGCGGGCGAGGTCGTCACGGCGGGCATCGCGGGCTCGATCGTGGCCGCGCTGGCGCCCGAGCACCTGCGGGGCCGGTACTCAGGGCTGTTCGGTTTCGCCTGGTCGGTGGCCGCGGCGCTGGCGCCGCTGCTCGGCGGGCCGTTGCTGGAGATCGGAGTGGAGGCGCTGTGGTTCACGGTCGGCGGGGTCGGCGTGGTCTCCGCGGCCGGCATGCTGGCGCTCGGGCCGGCGATTCGCCGCCGTTGAGAGAATTTTGATCGGTTGTTGGCTCATGCCCGATAATTTCCACCGAGTTCGGGGTGGAAAGGGCAGGTGGGATGCGCCGCGCGGGATGGCTGAGGAGCGTGGCGATCGGCATCGCCACGGTCGCCGTCGTCCTGGAGCTCATCGACATCTGGGTGACGGCGCAACTGCCGCAGCCGGCGTACACGCCGCTGCCCCTCGCGCCTGAGGACATGGCGGGCACCGCCTTCCCGGTCTTCGGCGCGATCCTCGTCTACAGCAGGCCGCGCCTGGTCATCGGGTGGCTGCTGTGCGTCGGCGGGCTGAGCGCCGCGGCCAACATCCTGTCGGCCAACGTCTTCCAGCTCCTGTACGGCAGCGCGAGCCACGGCAGGGTGATCGTCAACCTGACGTGGCAGGTCCTGGAGCTGACCCTCGGCGTGCTGCTCCCGCTGCTCTACCCGGTCGGATCGCTGCTGTCGAAGCGCTGGCGCCGGGTGATCTGGCTGGCCGTCTCGGGGATGGCGCTCGACTGGGCGGCGCTGGCGATCGGCCAGAAAGGGCTGAGGGACCCGGCGCACTGGATGGTGGCGGCCGCCATGGCATTGGCGTTCGCCTCCATCGTGGTGCGGTTCAAGCGCGGCGGCCCGGTGGAGCGGCGGCAGCTCATGTGGCTGCTGGTGGCGCTGCCGGGACTGCTGGTCCCGTGGATGCTGGGCGGCTCGGCGTGGTGGGTGGCGACGCTGACCATCCCGCTGGTCCCGGCCGCGATCGCGGTGGCGGTGCTGCGCTACCGGCTGTTCGGCATCGACACGCTGATCAGCCGGGCGCTGGTGGGCACCGGCCTGGCGATCGTGACCACGGGCGTGTACGTGGCCGTGAGCGCGGCGGGCAGCGTCTTCCTGTCGGAGGTGGACCGGGTCGCGGGGATCGGGGCGGCGGTGTTCGCCGGGGCGTTCTTCCAGCCGATGCGGCGCGGGCTGCAGCGTGGTGTGGACCGCCTGCTCTACGGCAGCACCGGCGTGCCGAGCGCGCTGGCCAGGCGGCTGCGGTACCGGCTCCAGCACGCCGACCCGGTGCACGGGCTGCTGGCCACGCTGGACGTGCTGCGCGAGGGGCTGTCGGTGACCGGCGTGGCGGTGGAGCTGGACGGCACGGTCACCACGTCGGGAGCGGTGGCGGCCGGACCGGACGCGGGACCGGCGCCACCCGCCGCCAAGACGATCGTGCTGGTGTGGCACGGGGAGCCGGTGGGCCTGCTGCTGATCGGGCCGACCGACCGGCGCAGGTTCGCCGCGGCGCACGACGAGCGGGTGATCGCGACGCTGACGCCGTACATCGCCGACGCCGCGCACGCCGTGCGCCTGACGACGGCCTTGCAACGCTCCCGCGAGCGCATCCTGACGACGCGCGAGGAGGAGCGGCGGCGGCTGCGCCGCGACCTGCACGACGGGCTCGGGCAGTCGCTCACGGGCATGGCCATGTCGATCAACGCCGCCCGGCTGACCATGCGCGCCGCGCCGGAGGACGCCGACCGGCTGCTCGCCGACCTGCGCGCCGGCATGGACGCGGTGAGCGGTGACATCAGGCAGCTCGTGTACGGCCTGCGCCCGCCCGCCCTCGACGAGCTGGGCCTGGCGGGCGCGGTGGAGGAGCTGGCGCGGGCGCCGATCGAGACCTCGGGCGACCTGGACCGGCTGCCCGCGGCCGCCGAGGTGGCCGCGTACCGAATCGTCCAGGAGGCCCTCACCAACGCCCGCAAGCACGCCCGCGCCACCAGGATCGCGGTCGCCCTGCGGCGCGACGACCGGCTCCGCGTGACCGTCACCGACGACGGCGTGGGGCTGCCGGCGGACGCCCGGCCGGGCGTGGGGCTGGCCTCCATGCGGGAGCGCGCCGCCGAGCTCGGGGGCACGTGCGTCGTGCGTGAGGCCGAAGGAGGGGGCACGGTGGTCCACGCCGAGCTGCCACTGTGACTTTTCGCCATGTACCAGGACCCATTCCTCCCTCTACAGTTACGCGTGAAATGCTGACATTCACCGCGCTAGGACCGTTCCAGGCATGGGCGGACGGCGACCCTCTCGACCTCGGCGGCCAGCGGCAGCGGGCGGTGCTCGCCCGCCTGCTCGTGGCGGGCGGCCGCGCCGTGCCCGTGAACACCCTCATCGACGAGCTCTGGCCGGGCAGTCCGCCCGCGCAGGCCCTGTCCACCATCCAGGGTTACGTCTCCCGCCTGCGCCGCGCGCTGGAGCCCGAGCGCGCGCCGCGTGAGGAGGCCGGCGTACTGGTGTCCGCGCCGCCCGGCTACGCCCTGCGGGCCGGGACCGGGCAGGTGGACGCCTGGCAGTTCGAGGGCCTGGTGAAGTCGGAGGGCTCACCCGCGCAGGTGTGGGTGGCCATGGACACCGCTCTGGGGCTGTGGCGCGGGCCGGCGCTGGCCGAGTTCGCCGAGCTGAGCTGGGCCGCGACGGAGGCGGGCCGGCTGGAGGAGCTGCGGTTGATCGCCGTCGAGCGGCGGGCCGGCGCCGGGCTCGCGCTGGGCCGGGCGACGTCGCTGGTGGCCGACCTGGAGGCGCACGCGTCGGCGCACCCGCTGCGCGAGGAGGCCTGGCGGCTGCTGGCCGTGGCCCTGTACCGGATGGGCCGCCAGGGCGACGGGCTGGCCGCGCTGCGCCGGGCGCGCGCGGTGTGGCGCGACGAGCTGGGCCTCGACCTGTCGGCCGGGCTCCGGCGCCTGGAGGCCGACATGCTCGCCCAGCGCCTGGAGGAGCCGCCGCCCGCCGAGGCGGCGCCCCGGGCGGATGGCGCCGGCGAGGACGCGGACGTGCTGCGGGTGCTGGTGGCCGACGACCAGGCCCTCGTACGGGCCGGGGTGCGGGCCATGCTGGACAGCGATCCCGGGGTGACGCTGGCCGGCGAGGCGGGCAACGGCGAGGAGGCGATCGCGCAGGTCCGCGAGACGCGGCCGGACGTGGTGCTGCTCGACATCCAGATGCCGCACCTGGACGGCCTGGCCGCCGCGCGCCGGATCCTGGCCGGGGAGCGGCCGCCGAAGGTCGTCATGATGACGACGTTCGGCAGCGACGAGAACCTTTACGGTGCCCTGCGGGCGGGCGTGAGCGGATTCCTGCTGAAGACGGCGGCTCCGGAGCAGTTCCTGGCCGCGATCAGGGCCGCCGCGGCGGGGGACGCGCTCATCGACCCGGCGCTCACCACGCGGCTGATCTCGGCGTTCGCCGGGCGCACCGACCCCGCCTCTCCCCCAGCGCTGGCCGGGCTGTCCGACGACCGGCTCGACGTGCTCAAACTCGTCGCCAGAGGGCTGACGAACCGGCAGATCGGGCAGACGCTCTCGCTGCCGGAGGAGGAGGTGGCGCTCCTGGTGAAGTCGCTGCTTGAGCACCTCGGGCTGTTCGACCGGGCGCAGCTGGTGATGGCCGCGTACGAGTCCGGATTGGTCACACCTGGCGACAAGGCACACTTTTCGTCGCTTTGACGATAAAAATCATGGCGTACTACGCTTGTCGCGTGGCACAACTCCGGATTGCCCTGGCACAGACGAACCCGACCGTCGGCGACCTGACCGCGAACGCGGAGCGGCTGATCGCGTGGACCCGCGACGCCGCCGACCGCGGGGCCCACCTCGTCGTCTTCACCGAGATGTTCCTCACCGGCTACCCCGTGGAGGATCTGGTGCTGCGCACGTCCTTCGTGGACGCCAGCATCAGGACCCTGGAGGAGGTGGCGCGCAGGCTGGAGCGCGAGGGCCTGGGCGAGCTGCCCGTCGTGGTCGGCTACGTCGACCGGGCCGGTCTCGCGCCCCGCGTGGGCCAGCCGAAGGGCGCCCCGCTGGACGCGGCCGCGCTGCTGCACAAGGGCGAGGTGGTGACCAGGACCGCCAAGCACCACCTGCCGAACTACGGCGTGTTCGACGAATACCGCTACTTCGTCCGCGGGGACCGGCTGCCGATCTTCCGGCTCCACGGAGTCGACGTGGCGATCGCCGTCTGCGAGGACCTCTGGCAGGAGGGCGGTCCCGTGTCCGTCGTGGGGCAGGCGGGGGCCGGGCTGGTGGTGGTGCCGAACGCCTCGCCGTACGAGAAGGAGAAGGACGACGTACGCCTGGAGCTGTGCGTGCGCCGCGCCCGCGAGGCCGGGTGCGGGCTCGTCTACGTGAACCAGGTCGGCGGGCAGGACGAGCTGGTCTTCGACGGCGACTCGATCGTGGTGGACGGCTCGGGCGAGCTGGTGGCGCGGGCGGGGCAGTTCCGCGAGGAGCTGCTGATCGTCGACCTGGACGACCTGCCGGTCTCGGACGCCTCGCCGGGGACGTTCCCGTACGACGCGGGAGACGGTTCCACGATCACCGTCGAGCGCCTGGTTTTGTCGGAGGAGCCGGTCGCGCCCTATCCGGCCGAGCCGGCGCGCATCGCCGAGCGGCTGGACCTGCACGCCGAGGTCTATGCGGCGCTGGTGCTCGGGGTCAGGGACTACGTGCGCAAGAACGGGTTCCGGTCGGTCATCCTGGGCCTGTCGGGCGGCATCGACTCGGCGCTGACCGCGACGATCGCCTCCGACGCCATCGGCCCCTCGCGTGTCAACGTGGTGCTGATGCCCTCCCGCTACTCGTCGGACCACTCGCTGGCGGACGCCGAGGACCTGGTGCTCCGGCAGGGGATCACCTCGCAGATCGTGCCGATCGCCGACATCGTCAACGCGTACGAGAAGGAGATCGAGCTGTCCGGCCTGTCCTCCGAGAACCTCCAGGCCAGGGTGCGCGGCATGATCCTCATGGGGCTGTCCAACCAGCACGGCCACCTGGTGCTGACCACGGGCAACAAGAGCGAGCTCGCGACCGGCTACTCCACCCTCTACGGCGACTCGGCCGGCGGTTTCGCGCCGATCAAGGACGTGCCGAAGACGATGGTGTGGGAGCTGTCCAGGTGGCGCAACGCGCACTCGGACCCGGAGTTCCTGCTCGAGGCCGACCGCCCGATCCCGGAGAACTCGATCACCAAGGAGCCGAGCGCGGAGCTGCGCCCGGACCAGCGCGACACGGACTCCCTGCCGCCGTACGAGGTACTGGACCGGCTGCTGGACGACTACGTGGAGAAGGACATGGGCTCGCAGGAGCTCATCGCGGCCGGGCACGATCCGGAGCTGGTGACGCGGATGATCAGGCTGGTGGACCTGGCGGAATACAAGCGCCGCCAATATCCTCCCGGCCCCAAGATCACGCCGAAGAACTTCGGCCGGGACCGCCGCCTGCCCATCACCAACCGGTGGCGCGAGAACACCGCCTGAGAGCCGCCCGCGGTCTCGGCCTGGGACAGGAACGGCACGGCGGCCCGCACGTCGCTCGTGACGCGCCGGTCGACCCAGATCACGCTCACGAGCCGGGCCCAGGCTGACCGGCTGCCTGGGGAACAGCCAGGCCATCATGCCCGCGCGCCGATCCCACTGCCTTTCCCCGGCTCCTGGAAAATACGTAACCTGTAGGTTACGCTTTATCCGTGGACGAGGTGGCAGGGGCGATCGCGGACCCGGTGCGGCGGCAGATCCTGGTGATGCTCCGGGACGGGCGGCTCTCCGCCGGCGAGGTCGCCGAGCGCTTCCCCATCAGCCGCCCCGCCGTGAGCCGCCACCTGCGCGTGCTCAGGGAGAGCGGGCTGGTGCGCGTGGAGCTCATCGGCAGGCAGCGCTTCTACATGCTCGATCCGGAGCAGTTCACGGAGCTCATCGCGTGGCTCGCCCAGTTCATCCGGCCCTCCGGCTGGGAGCACCGCTTCGACGCGCTGGAGACCGAGGTCTACCGGACGCGCCGCGAACGCCGCTCACGCGACACCGGAGACGACAGAGAGGAAAGCATGGCATGAACCGCTTCCCCACCGGCAAGCTCTTCCGGACCGGCGCCGGCAGTGATCTCGTCCTCACCCGGACCTTCCGCGCGCCCGCCGAGGACGTGTGGGCCAGCCTCACCGAGCCGGAGCGCACGGCCCGCTGGTACGGCCCGTGGGAGGGTCAGGCCGGCCCCGGCCGGACGATCAAGGTCCAGCTGCTGTTCGAGGAGCAGAAGCCCTGGTACGAGATGCGTATCGAAGCGTGCGAGCCGCCGCGGCGGCTGGAGCTGTCCGCGCGCGACGAGGCCGGGTCCTGGCACCTGGAGCTGCTGCTGGCGGAGTCGGACGGCGCGACCGAGCTGCGGTTCGTCCAGCACCTGGACACCGAGGAAGGGATCGGCGAGATCGGGCCCGGCTGGGAGTACTACCTCGACATGCTGGTGGCCTCCCGCGACGGCTCCCCCCTGCCCGACTTCGACGACTACTACCCCTCGATGAAGCCGTACTACGAACAGCTGACGGCGACGGAGTCGTAGACAGCCGGTCGCGATCACCTTTCCGAAGGTGCGCAGGCACAGGGTCAACGAGGTGTGCTTGGGCACGTCGTGCCGGCGGGTGTGCGCCCGGGGCGGGCACGAGGAGCTGCCGGCGAGCGACGACCTCTACCGGGAGCTCGTGGCGGCCCTGCGGATCGCCTCCGGAAAGGCCGTGGCCTGCCGCTGAGGATTGTCGGTGGCGGCTGGCACAGTGGCGTCGTGGCGCTACCACTGAAGGAAATGATCAATGCCGCGTCCGTGTCGGTGCTGGCCGGCGGGCTGGCCGCCGCCTGGGCGGCGTTCCCGCGGGACCGGTTCACGGCGCGGGCCCTGGACGGGCTCGACGGGCTGGAGCTCAAGGACCGGGTCCGGCACGTCGCCGCGGCGATGCACGACGCGCTGCCGCTCCCCTATCCGCAGGCCGCCGAGATCGTGCGCGAGTCCGCCTCGCGGGCGGCGCTGGACATGTGGAGCGGCTGGCCGGCCACCGACCACACGGCCGTCCACGGGGTCGGGCATCTGGACGCGGCGATGGACACGCTGGCCGTGCTGACGCCGCGCTCGTCGGGCGAGTTCGCCGTGCGGCCCTTCCTGGAGCGCTATCGCGACGACGCCATCAAGATCATGTACGGCTGGGCGGAGTCTCCTGACGAGCACCTGCGCCGGCTGGCGTCGGAGGGGTCGCGCCCGCGGCTGCCGTGGGCCACGCGGGTGGGCTGGCTGATGACGCCGGGGCCGACGTTGCCCCTGCTGGACCGGCTGCGGGACGACCCGAGCGAATACGTGCGCCGCTCGGTCGCCAACCACGTCAACGACCTGGCCAAGGACCATCCGGAGGCGGCTCTGGAGCTGCTGGGCCGCTGGCGTTCCGACGGCGGCTCGCACGTGGAGAAGGTGCTGCGGCACGCGGTGCGCGGGCTGGTGCGGGCCGGTCATCCCGGGGCGCTCGCGCTGCTGGGCGCCACGCCGGGCAGCGGCGCGGTGCAGGTGCTGGAGCTGGAGGCGGACACGGTGGCCGTGGGCGGCAAGCTGGGCTTCACGCTCACCGTCACGGCGGACGCCGCCGGGCCGCTGGTGCTCAAATACGCGATCCGGCGGCCGGGCTCGCGCCGCGTGTTCCATCTTGGGCAGCGTGAGGCGGGCGAGGCGGGGGCGGCGTTCACGTTGCGCAGAGCCCATTCCTTCCGGCCGGTGACCACCCGCGCCGAGCCGCCCGGGCCCAGAGAGCTCGACGTGATCGTCAACGGCAGGGTGGCCGCGACCACCGCGTTCACGCTGGTCGAACCCGCTGAGGCGGGCGGCTGAACACCCGCACCCCGGCCGCCGGGCACTGGCTCCCGCCTGCCACCCGCTCCGGCCCGGGGCACCGGGCTCAGCCTCCTGGCAAGGCGTCGAGGCCGCTGTGGAGGATCTCGTGGTTCCAGCGGCCACGGGGCTGTGTGTGGAGGTGCCAGTAGTGCTCGGCGATGGCGTCGGGGTCGAAGGGCGTGCCGGGGGCGACGGGGCCTGCGACGGTGACGGTGGCCACGTGGACGCCCGATGGGCCGTACTCCTGGTTGAGCAGCGCCACCAGCGTCCGCACGCCGCTCTTGCCGAGGGAGAGGCTGGCGTATTCGCGATTGGGCTCCGGCATGCCGCCGGTGATGATGATCGTGCCGTCGCCGCGCCGTGCCATCGCGGGCGCGACGTGCGCGGCCGTGATCAGCGCGCCGACCACGTTGACGGCCCAGGCGTCCAAGTGGGCGCGCATGGTCGCCTCCGCCAGCACGTCGGGGCGGATGACGGCGGCGTTGTACACCACGACGTCCGGCGTGCCCAGCTCCGCGGCGGCCGCGTCGAGCGCGGCCCGCAGCGCCGTCTCGTCGGTGACGTCCGCCCGGTACGCGTACACCCCGTCGAGCCCCAGTGTGCCGCCGGTACGCGAGACGAGGGCCACCGGCAGGCCCTCCCTCGCGAACCGGTGGGCCACCGACCGGCCGATCCCCGGCCCCGCCCCGGCAATCACCGCTCCTGGCATCATCTGCCCCTTTCCGTTGTTGCACCTGACGGACAGGACGGTAAGGCATCACATCGATGTGAAGGTCAAGAAAGCTCATGAAGATCGGCGACCTGGCCCACGAGACCGGGGTGAGCAGGCGGCTGCTGCGGTACTACGAGGAGCAGGGCCTGCTGCGGCCGCTGCGGCTGCCCAACGGCTACCGCGAATACCGCGACTCCGACGTCGCTGCCGTCCGCCACATCCGCGCCCTGCTGGCCGCGGGTCTGCCCACCGCCGTGATCGGCCGATTGCTGCGCTGTGTCCACGACGACGAAGGCGGGCGGATGGTGCCGGCGGCGTGCCCGGGGATGATCAGCCACCTGCGGGCGGAGCGGCGGCGCATGGCCGAGACGATCGAGCGGCTCCAGAACTCCCAGCGGCAGCTGGACACCATGCTCGCCGCCGTCCACGAGCAGGTCTGACAGCAGCGCCGGCGGCCCGGTGCAAGGAGCGTCGGGTGCGCAGAGTGCGGGGATTTGTCGTAGCGGTGGGGCACAATCGTCGCCTGTGAGCGAGATTTCCCCATCAACGACCACACCTCCGGCGGCCGAGGACCTGGATCGGGCACGTGAGGGGGACGATGCCGCCTTCACGCGCCTCGTGGGGCCGCTGCGCCGGGAGCTGCACGCCCACTGCTACCGCATGCTCGGCTCCGCCCACGACGCCGACGACGCCCTGCAGGACGCGCTGCTGCGGGCCTGGCGGGGGCTCGCGCGTTTCGAGGGCCGCAGCTCGCTGCGCTCCTGGCTCTACACCGTGGCCACCCGCACCTGCCTCGACCTCGTCGAGACACGCGGCAGGCGGGCCCTGCCGGTCGACCTCGGCCCGGCCAGCGACCGCACCGTGCTCGACGACGCCCCGAGGACCGACGTGGCCTGGCTGGGGCCATACCCTGACACGGACCCGGACGCGCGAGCCGAGCGACGGGAGGCCGTCGAGCTGGCGTTCGTCGCGGCCCTGCAGCACCTGCCGGGCAACCAGCGGGCGGCGCTGCTGCTGTTCGAGGTGCTGGGCTTCTCCGCCGCCGAGATCGCCGGCATGATGCGCACCACCACCATGTCGGTCAACTCCGCCCTCGCGCGGGCCCGCAAGATCGTCGCGGACCGGGTGCCGTCCCCCTCACAGCAGGAGACGCTGCGCGCGGTCGGCGACGCTCGCGTGCGGGAGATCGTCGCCGGCTACGCCGCCGCGCTCGAACGCGGCGACGCCGACGCCCTGGTGGCGCTGCTCACCGAGGACGTCACCTGGTCGATGCCGCCACTGCCACACTGGTACCACGGCGTGGCGGCCGTCACCGACTTCGCGACCCGGGTGCCGCTGGGCTCGTGCGGCTCCTGGCGGCACCTCCCGGCGCATGCGAACGGCCAGCCGGCCGTCGCCTGCTACCTCTGGGACGAGGCCGCCGGCGCGCACCTGGCGTGGTCGATCAACGTGATGACGCTGCGCGGCGAGCGCATCGCCGAGATCACCTCGTTCATCGGCGCCGGCCATTTCCCGCCGTTCGGGCTGCCCGCGTCACTGCCGTGACGGGGACAGGCCGGTCCTGGCCTCGCCGGTGGCCGGGTCCAGCGGGAACGACAGGTGCTGGTGGACCATCAGCCACGTGCCGTCACTGCGCTCGAACACGCGCGTGCCGCGCGACCACGTGTCGCTCGCCTGCCCGTCCTCCGCCACGACGCGGACGTGGTTGAGGCCTTCGCCGGTGGCCATGGATATGATCCTTCCGGGTCGACTACAACCCGCGGCGGGCCGGGAAATCATCGCGGCAATTCCGCAGGCAGGTCGAAAGCCGCGAAATCCGCCTCCAGGAACGAGACGACCTCGGCGATCCGCCCACCACGTACCACGACCAGATCCAGTCCGGCCGGGACGTAGGCGGCCCGATCGTCGTCCCACATGCACGTGCCGAACGCCGGCTGCCCGTTCGCCCGCGCCGGCAGCAGCTCGGCCAGCACTTGCGGGCCCGCTGGAGGGCGCTGTTGACCGCCGCGACCGTGGTGTCCAGCTGGTCGGCGGCCTCGGCGGCGGCGTACCCGAGGACGTCGCGCAGCAGCACGACGGCGCGCTGCCGGGCCGACAGGTGCTGCAGGGCCGCGACGAACGCCGGCTCCACGCTCTCCCGCGCCATAGCGCGCACCTGGGGGCCCAGCTCGGCCGTCCAGCCCATCAGCTGGTCACGGTACGGCTCCAGCCACGCCACCTCGGCCACCGGCGCGCCCTCCGGGCTCAGGTCGATGGGCAGCTCGCGCCGCCCGCCGCCCGATCAGCGTCTCGACGCCGTCGAGCAGCAGGTCGAGCCCGAAGCGGAAGTCGTCGTCGTCCACCCAGCCCTCGGCGCCGCGCAGCGCGCCCGAGCGCATCGCGGCCGACAGGGCCGGGTAAGTCTCGGGGTCGAGAACCCCGGCCAGCACCTCGCCGTAATCTGCGGCCCCGGCGATCCCGGCCTCCTCCAGCTGCGGGTCCCCGCCGCCGACGCTGTGGACGAGGGCGGCGTCGGTGAGCGCGTAGCCGGTCAGGGCGCTCGCCACGTTGATCTTCTCGCCGTCGTCGAGGCCGGTGCCGTCGAGGGCGGCCAGGGCGCGGTCCAGCCACAGCAGCCGCCGCGGGCCCAGCGGCGGGACGAGCCGGCCGACCGACAGCAGCCACGGGTGGTCGAGCAGGACGTCGCGGTGGGCCCGCGTCCACAGCGCCAGGTATACCCGCCACGACATGCCCCCCGGCTCGGGCGGCAGCGGGGCGGCGCTGTCGGCCATGATCGTGAGGAGGTCCTCCTTGCTGCCGACGTACCGGTAGAGCGCCGTCGCGGCCACCCCCACCCGGGAGGCCACGCCGGCCATGGAGACCCCGGCCAGCCCTTCGGCGTCGGCGATCTCGATGGCGGCGGCGGTGATCGTGGCCAGGTCCAGCCGCGGCCGCGGCCCCCGGCGCGTCACCGGCTCGCGCCCCCACATGCGCTCCACCACGGACGGCAACGACCGCTCCTGCGCCATCGCATCTCCTCCTTGACCCGCTCCTAGGATTGTGCATTACCTTAAAACTATGAACGCCATACACAGTACGCCATTAACAGATGCCATTCGCACCAGGGGCCTGACGAAGTCCTTCGGGGCGACCCGGGTGCTGACCGGGATCGACCTGACCGTGCCCACCGGCTCGCTGCTGGCCCTGCTCGGCCCTAACGGCTCCGGCAAGACGACCACCGTGCGCATCCTGACCACGCTGCTCGCGCCCGACGGCGGGACGGCCACGGTGGGCGGGCACGACGTGACGCGCGAGGGCGTCGCGGTGCGCCGGGCGATCGGGCTGACCTCCCAGCAGGCCACGGTGGACGACCTGCTGACCGGGCGGGAGAACCTGGAGCTGTTCGCCGGCCTCTACCACCTGGGCGGGCGCCGGGCGCGGCGGCGGGCCGGCGAGCTGCTGGAGCGCTTCGACCTGGTCGCGGCCGCGAACCGGCGGGTGGGGACGTACTCGGGCGGGATGCGGCGGCGGCTCGACCTCGCGGCCAGCATGGTGTCGGAGCCGCGGATCCTCTTCCTCGACGAGCCCACGACGGGGCTGGACCCGCGCAGCCGGGCCGAGCTGTGGTCGGTGATCCGCGAGCTGCTGGCCTCAGGAACCACGATCCTGCTCACGACGCAGTACCTGGAGGAGGCCGACCAGCTCGCCGACCGGGTCGCGGTGATCAACGGCGGGCGGGTCGTGGCCGACGACTCCCCCGCCGCGCTGAAGCGCCAGGTCGGCGCGGAGCGCCTGGTGCTGCGCCTGTCGCGGGCGGAGGACGTGCCGCGTGCCCGGGCGGCGCTCCGGACCCACGCCGGCGCGGAGGACGTGCCGCGCGCCAGGGCAGCGCTCCGGACCCATGCCGGCACGGCGGACCTGCCGCATGCCCGGGCGCCGCTCGGTGCCCACGCCGGCACGGCGGAACGGGCGATCACGCTGGCCGTCCAGGGCCCCGACCACCTGCGTCACGCGCTGGACGCCCTGCACCGGGCCGGCGTCGCGGTCGAGCACGTGGAGCTGCGCACCCCCACACTGGACGACGTGTTCTTCGAGCTCACGGCGGCCGCGGCATGAGCGGCGTCCGCACCGCGGCGGCCGATCTGCGCCGCCTCGCCGTCCGGGACCTGCGCCGCGAGGTGCGCATCCTCGACGGCCTCATCGTGAACACCGCCCTGCCCGTGATCATCATGGTGCTGTTCGTGTACGTCTTCGGCGGCGCGATCACCACCGGCTCCAGCGGGCTGGCGTACATCGACTTCGTGGTGCCCGCCGTGCTGCTCATGTCGGGCGGGTACGGGGCCGCGCTGACCGCCGTGAACATCGCCGAGGACATGACGGGAGGCATGATCGACCGCTTCCGCACCCTGCCGATCGGCGCGTGGGCCGTGCCGGCCGGCCACGTGGTCGCCTCGGTGATCCGGAACGTGGCGGCCTGCGGATTCGCCCTGGTCGCGGCCATCGTGATGGGTTTCCGCCCAGATGCCACGCTCGCCGACTGGGCGTTGGTGCTGGCGCTGGTGGCGGGGTACGTGCTGGCGATGTCGTCGCTGGCGGTGCTCTGGGGGCTGGTGGTGAAGTCGGTTCAGGCGGCGGGGGCGTTCAGCTTCGTCGTGCTCTTCCTGCCGTACCTGTCGGACGGGGTGGTGCCGGCCGAGACCATGCCGGGGGTACTGCGCGACTTCGCCTACAACCAGCCGGTCACACCGATCGTGGAGACGCTGCGAGCGCTCCTCCTGGATGTGCCGATGGGCTCGTCCGGGGTGGTGGCGGCGGTGTGGCTGGCGGGCGCGGTGGCGGTGAGCGCGCCGATCGCGGCGCTGCTGTTCCGCCGCCGGACCTCCGCCTGACACGAGGCGTGGGCTCAGGACCAAGAGATCAGCCATTATTACGATAGATTTGCAAATACTTGGCAATGGCAAAAATGACCTGAGCCCAGTACCGTGCTCGTGTGACCAGAGACTTCACCCTGTTCGCGGCCTCTCCAGGCGAGGGGGACGTAGTGGGCGAGATCCACGCGGCGTCATGGAAGGCGGCCTATGCCGGCTTCTTCGCTCCAGAGTTCTTCGCCGAAGCGGTACGGCAGCGGCGCCACAAATGGCACGGCCTGCTCGCCGAGGGCAAGAACACGGCCATGCTGGCCGCACTCGATGGGCGACCGCTGGCCTTCTCCTCCTTCGGCCCCTCGCCGACACGACCGGAGGCAGCGGAGATCTTCGGCTTCTACGGCCATCCGGACGGCTGGGGCACCGGCATCGCCGGCGCCTTGATGAGCGCTTCCCTGGACGAGATCCGCGAGAACGGCTTCAGCCTGGCGCACCTGTGGACGCTACGCGACACACCCCAGTCCCGCCGCTTCTATGCCAAGAGCGGCTTCACGGAGTCTGGCACGGTCCGCGACCACGACTACGGTGACGGCAACCCGATCGCGCAGGTCGAGTACGAGCTGATCCTCCCCTGACGACCCGAGCCTCCACGATCATCGACCCCTGCCCGGCGGCCGGATCGCCAAGAGAGGTCCGGCACGGGCGACCGGGACTCGCTCCCTCCATGAGGCGCTGGTCCCACGCCGCCCGGCGGCTAGGGGGCCATCCCGGCCAGGGCCGCGTCGACGACGCGTTCGGCCAGGTCGGCCGGCAGGTCCCCGGCCGGGCCCCACTTGGTGTGCCACAGCATGGTGCCGGTGATGACCGCCATGCCCATGTCGACGTCCAGGTCCGCCCTGAGCTCCCCGGAGGCGACGCCGCGCTCGATCACGTCCCGCATCGCCCGCTGGCGGGGCTCGATGGCCCGCTTGACGAAGCGCTCCATCAGCCGCGGATAGCGGTCGGCCTCGCTCATCGCGATGTTCATCACGCAGCGGTTACGCGAGTGACCGGCCTCCCTGCGCATCGCGTCGAGGAGGCTGATCAGATCGTCGCGCACGGACGTGCCGGAGAGCGGCGGCAGCGGTGCCTTGAGCGTGGCGAGGGCGTCGGCGACGAGGTCCTCCTTGCTGGACCAGCGCCGGTAGATCGTGGTCTTGCCGACGCCCGCCTTCGACGCGATCGCCTCGATGGACAACTCGGACACGCCCATGCCCTCGGCGATCAGATCGAGGGTGGCCTCGATGATCGCCTTCTCGGCCTTCTCACTGCGCGGACGGCCCGCGGGGCGGGCAGTCCCGGATTCCTGGATCGTCATCGCGGGCCTCACACTACCGCTGGTTCCTTCTTCTCGGCCTGCTGGACAGGCCGAGCCTTGCCGGGCATCCACTTGGCCACCACCGCGACGCC
The DNA here is from genome assembly GCF_044465905.1 of Nonomuraea sp. NPDC049480. Taxonomy (NCBI): domain Bacteria; kingdom Bacillati; phylum Actinomycetota; class Actinomycetes; order Streptosporangiales; family Streptosporangiaceae; genus Nonomuraea; species Nonomuraea sp. NPDC049480. The sequence continues at coordinate 205,447 of NZ_JBITMD010000005.1, read as the reverse complement.
GAGCAGCGCGATCGCCGCCGACACCAGGGCGGTGACGTGCATGCCGTCGATGAACGCGGCGAACGCGGGCTTGATCAGCGCCTGGCCGCGCTCGCCGAGCGTCTCGACGACGCCCATCGTCGCCATGATCGACTCACCGGCGGAGTGCTGCACGTCGGCGGGGAGACCGGCCAGCACCGGCTCCATCTGGCCGCGGTAGCTCGACGACAGGACCGAGCCGAGGACGGCCACGCCGAGCGCGCCGGCGACCTGGCGGACGGTGTTGCTCATGGCCGATCCGACGCCGGCCTTCTCCCGGGGGAGCGACTCCATGATGGCGGTGGTGGCGGGCGGCATGATGTTGGCCATCGCGGCGCCCTGGACGAAGAAGATGACCTCGATCAGCACGACCGGCGTGTTCTGGTCCAGGAACGCGTAGCTGGTCAGCGCCAACGTCACGGTGATCATGCTGACCGTGGCCGACAGCTTGGCGCCGAACCGCTCGTTCACCCGCTGGCTGAGCGGCGCGAAGATGAGCTGCGCGGCGGCGAACGGGATCATCAGCGCCCCCGCCTGCAGCGCCGAGAAGCCGAGCACGACCTGCAGGTAGAAGGTCAGGAAGAACATCCCGCCCATCATCGCGAAGAAGACGATGCCCATCATGGCGATGGCCGAGCTGAACCGGATGTTGCTGAAGTTGCGCACGTCGAAGACCGGGTGGTCGATGCGCCGCTCCCACCACACGAACACGCCGAGCACCGCCACGCCGAGCAGCGTGGGGAGCAGCACTTCGGCGCTGGCCACGGTGCCGAGGAAACCACCGCGGATGATGCCGTACACGATGGCCACCAGGCCGATGATCGACAGCACCACGCCGAACGGGTCCAGCTTCGACGGCTTCGGGTCCTTCGACTCGGGCACGATGGTGCCGATGAGGATCATCCCGATGACGACGATCGGCACGTTGACGAGGAAGACCGAGCCCCACCAGAAGTGCTCGATCAGCAGGCCGCCCGTGATGGGGCCGATCGCCACCGCGAGCCCCACGCCACCGGCCCAGACGCCGATCGCCTTGCCGCGTTCGGCGGGCGGGAAGACGTTGGAGATGATGGCCAGGGTCGCCGGCATGATCGCCGCGCCGCCTATGCCCATCGCCGCCCTGGCCAGGATCAGCTGCGCCGGATCTTGGGAGTAGGCGCTGGCGAGCGAGGCCAGGCCGAACAGCGCCATGCCGATGAACAACATCCGCTTTCGCCCTGTCCGGTCACCGATCACACCGAACGTGAACAACAATCCGGCGAACACCAGCGTGTAGGAGTTGATCGCCCATTCCAGCTCGCTCTGCGTCGCGCCCAAGCCGGCTATGGGGTCGGCGATCGTCTTCATCGCCACGTTGAGGATCGTGTTGTCGAGCACGACCGCCAGCAAGCTGAACACGAGCACGCCGAGGATCGGCCATCGGCGGGGGTGCCCTGAGTTCGGGTCCATGGAAGCGTCCTTAATTTCGATACGTCTGAGTTTCGCAACGCCACCGTATCGCAAGATATTCCGATACGCAACGGTCCCGTTTCGTAAATTCCCGGCGAACTCCGGACGTCGGCCCTGCTTCCAAGCACCCACCGCCGGCCATCCCCGCAACGCGCCCGTAACCGGAAGGGAGGAGCCGGCTCACCCGGGAAGGGTGGTGACCGGCGCGGACGTCGTCGCCCCGGTCTCGGCCTCCTCGACCGGCGCCGGCGGCAAGGCCCTCGGCGGACGACGGCGCCAGAACGGCAGGGCGACCACCACCATGGCGACCCCCACCAGGCCCGCCACCAGGAACGCCCACGCCGGACCCGCTCCGTCGATGACGGCGCCGGCGATGGGGGCGGAGGTGGCGCCGCCGATCAGGAGGGCGGTGCCGTGGAAGCCCATCGCCTCTCCCCTCGCCCCCGAGGGGACCCGGCCGCTGACGGCGTCGACGGTGGACGACAGGGACGGAGCGCAGACGAGACCGGCGGGAAGCAGGGCGAGGACCAGCCACCGCCAGTCTCCGCTCGCCAACCCCACCGGCACGGTCAGCACACCCATGGCCGCGACGAGCGCCAGGGGCGAGAAGCCGTGCGACAGGCCGCCGTACACGAACCCACCCACGAGCGAGTAAACGCACCAGATGCCGACGGCGAGGCCGACCCACGCGGTCTGGTGGGCGTTCGTCATGGTGGCGACCAGGGCGAGCTCGCTCGCGGTGAGCACGAACGTGGCCGCCGCCGTCACCCCGAGCAGCGCCAAGAACGCCGGCGTGAACCACAGCCTCCTGGGCGCCTTCCCCTCCTGCCCCTCGTGCTCCTCCTGTTCCACGGCCGACCGGGTGGGCGGGTTGAGCACGATCAGGCCCAGCCCCGCGGCAGTGATCCCCACCCCGATGGCGGTCAGCGTCACGCCGCCGCCCAGCGTCGTCATGCCGGCCACCGCCAGCGCGGGCCCGGTCATGTACGACAGCTCGACCAGCATCGAGTCGAGCGTGAAACCGGTGCGCCGCTGCGGCTCCGGCACCAGAGCGGCCAGACACTGCCGGGTCACGCTGAACACCGGCAGCGCCAGCAACCCCGCCACCGCCGCCGCCACGACCAGGGCGGGGAACGGCAGCGCCCACGCGCACGCCCAGAACGCCGCCTGCGCCGCGGTGGTGGCGGAAAGTATGGGCCGCAGGCCGTGCTTGTCGACGAGCCTTCCCGACAGCGGGGAGCCGATGGCCATGCCGATGGTGCTGGCCATGGTGACCAGCCCGGCCTTGGCGTAGCCGAGCCCGAGCGCCTCGGCCACGTGCAGGGTCAGCGCCATGCCCGTGGCCGTGGCAGGGACCCGGGCCAGCAGCCCGACCAGCAACAATGTGGGGACGCCGGGGATTTTGAGCAGCCGCCGGTAAGGATCGAGAGCCATTTTTGTTCGTTACCTCCGCCGTCGATTCTGGCAAGAGGCACCGACAGTTTCCCCTGGTTTTCCGGGCGTGCCATCATCGGAAGGAGTCCGGGGACGCCACTGGGGCGCCTCGAGACGTTCCAGGAGGGTTTTCACATGTCCTCTTCAACCACCACGCTGTACGGCGGCGCTTCCGGACGCCGCGTCACCGTCCGCGACCTCACCGCCGCCAAGGAGCGCGGAGAGCGGTGGCCCATGGTCACCGCCTACGACGCGATGACGGCGAGGGTGTTCGACAGCGCGGGGATCCCGGTCCTGCTGGTGGGCGACTCCGCGGCCATGGTCGTCTACGGGTACGACTCCACGCTGCCGGTCACGGTCGACGACCTGCTGCCGCTCACGGCGGCCGTCGTCCGCGGGTCGTCGCGCGCGCTCGTGGTCGCGGACCTGCCGTTCGGCTCCTACCAGTCGTCGCCTCAGCAGGCGCTGGAGTCGGCGGCGCGCTTCATGAAGGAGGCCGGCGCGCACGCGGTCAAGCTGGAGGGCGGCCGCCGGGTCCTGCCGCAGGTGGAGGCGCTGGTCTCGGCGGGGGTGCCGGTCATGGCGCACCTCGGGCTGACGCCGCAGTCGGTCAACGTCCTGGGTGGCTATCGCGTGCAGGGGCGGGGGCAGTCGGGCGACGAGCTCATGGCGGACGCCAAGGACCTGGAACGGGCCGGGGCGTTCTCGGTGGTGCTGGAGTGCGTGCCGGCCGAACTGGCGCAGCGGGTGACGACGTCGCTGGCGATCCCGACGATCGGCATCGGGGCGGGTGCGGCGACGGACGCGCAGGTCCTGGTGTGGCAGGACCTGATGGGGCTGACGCCGCACCCGGCGAAGTTCGTCAAGCGGTACGCGGATCTGGCCGCCGAGATGGACCACGCCGTCCGCGCCTTCGCCCATGACGTGGCCACCGGCGCCTTCCCGGCTCCGGAACACACCTACACCTGATCACCCAGCACCGGGGCCACGGCGAGCGCGGGTCAGGGGCCGGTGAGCGTGGCGGGGTCGGTGTTGGAGCCGCACACCACCACCGCCACCCGCTCCCCCGCCCCCGGCCGGTACACCCCTGCCGGCAACGCCGCGTAAGCCGCGGCCCCCGCGTGCTCGGCCGCCACCCGATGCCGCTCCCACAAGGTACGCCGGGCCGCCACGATCGCCTCGTCGCTCACCAGCACGCTCTCCACCCGCGGCCCGGACAGGATCTCGAAGGCCAGCCCGCCGAGCTGGGTGGCGCCCAGAGCGTCGGCCGCCACCCCGCCCACGTCGACCGGCACCGGCTCACCGGCCCGCAGCGCCGCGTGGAGAGTGGGGATCCGCTCGGGCTCGACGGCGACGATCCGGGGTGAGGCCGCACCCTCGGTCCCCAGCGTGATCCCCGCGGCGAAGCCGCCGCCCCCGACGGCCACCACCACGGTGTCCACGCCCCCGGTCTGCGCCATGATCTCCAGCCCGGTGGTGCCCTGCCCGGCCACCACCTCCGCCTGGTCATACGCGTGCACGGTCAGCGCACCGGTCTCGGCGGCCCGCTTGCCCGCCGCCTCCGCCGCCTCGGAGTAAATGGCCCCCGTCTGGGTGATGTGCGCCCCCAAGGCCTCCAGCCCCGCCACCTTCACGGGGCTCGTCACCTCGGGCACGAAGATCTCCGCGCGCACCCCCAGCGCCTTGGCCGCGTACGCCACCGCCAGCCCGTGGTTCCCCCCGCTGGCCGCGATCACCCCGCTGTCCGGCAGCGCCCCCGCCGACACCATCCGGTTGAACGCCCCGCGCACCTTGAAGGACCCCGAGTGCTGCAGCAGCTCCAGCTTGAGGAACAGCCCGGGCGAGATCTCGAGCACGGGCGTGCGCAGCACGAGCCCGGAGATCCGCTCGGCGGCGGCCAGCACGTCCACATGGGCGACGGCGGTCATGAATTCCCCCTCATCGAAGACAGCGAGCATACTGTTCGGTCACATCCGGGTGCCTGAGCGGCGCCCGGTCCTCGCCCCCGCTGGTGTCCGCACCAACGGGACAGCGTCCGGCGGGGGCGGTGGCCCAAGAGCCGCACTCCATCCAGGAAGGCGGAGTCAGGGCCCCGATAACGCGGGTTCTCAGCCACGGTCCGCCCGGCCCGCCGGACGGACGCGGCGCCGGCTTCCACCGGATCGCTTGCCGGCCTCGGCCGGCAAGCGACGAGGCTACGCTGATGCCCGTTTTGCTCATGTGAACGCAGAGAGCCGAAGACGCTACGCCAGGGCCTGGGACACGTCGGCCCAGAGGTCCTCCGGGTGCTCGATGCCGACCGCGATCCGCACGGTGCCCTCCCCGATCCCGGTCCTGGCCAGTTCGTCGGCGCTGAGCGCCCGGTGCGAGGTGGTGGCCGGGTGCAGGACCAGCGTCTCGACGCCGCCGAGCGAGGGGGCGAGCAGCGCGAGGCGTACCGAGCTCATGAACTTCTCCCCGGCGGCCCGCCCGCCGGCCAGGTCGAACGAGAACACCCCACCGAAGCCGGGCAGCAGCTTCCCGGCCAGCTCGTACGACGGGTGCGCGGGCAGCCCCGGCCAGTGGACGGCCGTGACGGCGGGGTGCCCGGCGAGGCGGGTGGCCAGGAGCTCGGCGTTGGAACAGTGGCGTTCCATGCGCAGCGCGAGCGTCTGCAGCCCGCGCAGCGTCAGCCAGGCCGCGAACGGGTCCGCCGAGGCCCCCAGCTCGATCGCGAAGTGCCAGACCCGCTCGTAGAGGGCGGTGTCGGCGAAGACGGCCAGGCCCCCGACCACGTCGGTGTGCCCGGACAGGTATTTGGTGGTGGAGTGCACGACGATGTCCGCGCCGTGCTCGAGGGGCCGGCACAACATGGCCGTGGCGAACGTGTTGTCGACCACGGACAGGATCCCCAGCTCCCGGGCGGCCGCGCACATCCCGGGCAGATCGGCCACCAGCGTCATGGGGTTGCTGATGGTCTCCAGGTAGAGGAGCCGGGTCTCGGGCCGGACGGCGGCGCGCACGGCGGCGGGGTCGTTCTCCGGCACGTACGTGACGTCGATCCCGAACCGGCCGACCAGCTCCTTGATCATCGCCGCCGTCCCCCCGTACAGGGACCGCTGAGCGATCAGGTGGTCGCCGGGCTTGAGCAGGCAGAGCAGGACGGTGTTGATCGCGCCCATGCCGGAGCCGGTGGCGATGGCGGCCGTGCCGCCCTCCAGCCCGGCGACGGCCAGCTCCAGCGAGCGGACGGTGGGGTTGGTGTAGCGCCCGTACACGAACGGCCCGTCGGGACGCCCCATCGCGTCGGCCATCACGGCGGGATCGTCGAAGACGAACCCGGAGGTCTGGTAGATCGGCACGGAGATGGGACGGCTGTCCTGGACGGGCGGGTGGGGAACGTGTACGACCCTGGTCTCGGGACGGAACTCGGTCATGAGGAAATGATCCCCCGGTCCAGGATCCGATGTCAGAGCCAATCGGGCAGAATTGGTCCATGAATGGGGCCAATCTCGACGACCTCGTCGATCTGCTGGGCCGGTGGGCGTCGGGCCGCGGGCCGCTGTACCTGCTGCTGACTGCCAGGCTGCGGGCGCTGATCGACGACGGCGTGCTGCCGCCGGACGAGCCGCTGCCGCCGGACCGGGTGCTGGCCAGGCGGCTGGCGGTGGGCCGGGGCACCGTGGTGGCGGCGTACGACCTGCTGCAGCAGGAGGGCCGCGTGGTGCGCCGGCAGGGCAGCGGCACCCGGGTGGCCGCGCTGGACCTGCCCGCGACCAGGACCGCCGACGGCGTGCCCGCCAACCCGCTGCTGCTGCACATCCTGCACCCGCCGGACGGGGTGCAGCTGCTGACGTGCGCGGCTCCCGACGATCCGCCGCAGGCGATGTTCGAGGCGTACGAGGAGGCCGCGGCGCGGCTGGCCGGCGTCCGCGACCTCGGTTACCAGCCGGCGGGCAACTCCGCCCTGCGCGCGGCGCTCGCGGACTACTACTGCGCCCGCGGCCTGCCCACGACGCCCGACGAGATCATGGTGACGACGGGGGCGCAGCAGGCGCTCACGCTGCTCGCCGGGCTGCTGGTGGCACCGGGCGACACCGTGCTGACCGAGTCGCCGACGTACCCGGGGGCGCTGGAGGTGTTCAGGCACGCGTCGGCGGTCATCAAGCCGGGGACGCCCGAGCAACTGCGCGAGCGCCCCACGCTGGCCTACTTCGTCCCCACCGCGCGCAATCCGGACGGCGCCGTCATGCCCGACTCCGGGCGCAGGCGGCTGGCCGCGCTCGCCGCCGAGCACGACGTGCTGCTGATCGACGACGAGGTCTGCGCCGAGCTGTGCTTCTCGGGCGAGACGCCGCCGCCGGTGGCCGCGTTCGGGCGTGGCGAACAGGTCGTCACGGTGGGCTCGATGAGCAAGCTCGTCTGGGGCGGGCTGCGCCTGGGGTGGATCCGCGCGGCGGCCCCGCTGGTGTCGCGCCTGTCCAGGCTGCGGGCCGTGCACGACCTCGGGGGCGAGGTCCTCGGCCAGCTCGCCGCCGCGGCGCTGCTGCGGCGCCTGGACGAGGTACGCGGGGCCCGCGTGCGCACCCTGCGCGAGCGCCACGACCACCTGTGCGCCGAGCTGCGCGAACGGCTCCCGTCGTGGTCGTTCGAGCCGGCCCGCGGCGGCCAGACGATCTGGGTACGGCTGCCGCGCGGCGAGGTCGACGCGTTCGCCCAGGTGGCGCTCCGGCATGGCGTCGCGGTGCCGCCGGGCCGGTCGTTCGACCCCCTGGGCGGGCACGCCGACCACATGCGGCTGCACTTCCTGTTCCCGGCGGAGGAACTTTCGCGAGCGGTGAACAACCTGGCCGCGGCCTGGGCATCCTTCGACGGGGCGGGGAGGGCGGCCTCCCGTCACACCCTCATCGTCTGACAGTGTGGGTACGTGGAGACGACCTTCGTACTCGTGCACAGCCCCTCCGTCGGGCCGTCGACATGGGCTCCCGTGGCCGAGTCGCTCGAGCGCCGGGGGCACGCCGCCGTGGTGCCCGACCTGACCGGCATCTCGACGGGCGGGCCGCCCTACTGGCCGCGGGTGGTGGCGGCCGTGCGGGACGCCGCGCCCGCCGGTCCCGTGGTGCTTGCGGCGCACAGCAACGCCGGGTTCTTCCTGCCGCTGATCAAGGAAGGGCTGGGCGATCAGGTGGTGGCGTGCGTGTTCGCCGACGCGCACATCCCGCCGCGCGACGGGCTGATCAGGGTCGCGGAGGAGGAGTTCCTGCCGTTCCTGCGCGACCTGGCCGGCCCGGACGGGGTGCTCCCGCGCTGGACGGACTGGTGGGACGAGGAGGACGTGGTGGCCATGCTGCCCGACCCGGCCACGCGCGTGCGGGTCGCGGCGGAGCAGCCGCGGCTGCCGCTCGACTACTACACGCAGTCCATCCCCGTGCCCGCCGGGTGGGACGAGGTCAGGTGCTCATGCCTGTGGTTCGGGCCGCCGTACGACAAGGTCGCCGAGGAGGCGCACCGGCGGGGCTGGCCCGTGACCCGGGTGCCCGGCATGCACCTGCACCAGATCGTCGACCCGGAAGGCGTCACGGACGCGCTGCTGAAGCTCTCGCGGAAGCCGTGAGATGACGGGTCAGATGTCGGTGATCCGCAGCCCCGCGTGCGCCTTGTAGCGGCGGTTGACGGAGATGATGTTGGCGGTGAGCGCCTCGACCTGGAAGGCGTTGCGCAGCCGCCCGCCGTACACCCCGCGCACGCCCGGGATGGCCTCCGCCAGCGCCTGCACCGTGTCCGTCGCCTCACGGTCGTCGCCCAGCACCAGCACGTCCAGGTCCACCTTGTCCACTGCCGGGTCCATCAGCACGACGGCCGACACGTGGTGGAAGGCCGCCACCACCCGGCTGTCCGGCAGCACCGCCGCGGCCTGCTGCGCGGCGCTGCCCTCCTCGACCGGCAGCGCGTAGGCGCCCTGCTTGTCGAACCCGAGCGGGTTCACGCAGTCCACCACGATCTTCCCGGCCAGCTCGGACCTGAGGGATTCCAGGAGCGCCTTGTGGCCTTCGTACGGCACGGCCACGATGACGAGGCCGGCCTGGGCGGCGACGGCGGCGTTCTCACCGCCCGTCGCGCCCGCCCCGATGGAGTCGGCCGCCTCCTGGGCGCGCTGGGCGCTCCGCGACCCGATCAGCACCGGATGCCCGGCCAGCGCGAACCGCCGCGCCAGCCCCTTTCCCTGGTCGCCGGTGCCGCCGAGGATGCCGATGGAAAGTCCGCTCACATCTGTCATACGGCAGATCATGCCAGCCCTCGAATCCCGCCCTCCCGCCGCCCGCCCCTCTCCCCCGACCGGGGCGGGCGGCGACGGCCGGGCGGACGACGGCCGGGGCCCGGACAGACCGGGCCCCGGCCGCGGAATCGACGGCTAGCAGTTGCCGAACGCCGGCAACCCGAGTATCCGCAGGGTCAGCCACTCGATCGCGAGCGGCCCGCCCTCGATGGCCCCCGTGACGTGGTCGGGCGCGGGCAGCGCGACCCACCGCACGTTCGCCCCGGCCCGGCAGTACTCCGACCGCAACGTGGAACCCACCGCCGGCGGAATGATCTGATCCCCGTTGCCGTGGTACAGGAACATCGGCACCCGCGGCGCCACGCCCCCGAGCCGGTTCTCGCCCAGCCGAGCCTGCCACTTGGGCTGGTTGAGCAGGTCGATCGGGCTCAGATCGGAGAAGCGGAGCCCCGCGAGCCCGTCGAGGTCGCCCACGCAGGCGTCGGCGGCCTCGGCGAGCAGCGCGCGGCCCCGGTCGTTGAGGTCGGCGTCGAGGTCGAGTTCGGGGTAAGCGGCGTCGAGCCCGACGCCGGCCGCCGCGGCCAGCCCGAAGTTCTCGCCGCCGTCCAGGTGAGTCGCGACGGCGTGCAGGTCGGCGGGCACGCCGCCCGCGGCCACGCCCCTGAGCCTGAGCTCGGGCGCGTACGAGGGTTGCAGCTGGGCGGCCCACCCTGCCGACGCGCCGCCCTGCGAGTAGCCCATGACGGCGACGGGCGCCCGGGCCGACAGCCCGGCGCCCGGCACCCGCATGGCGGCCCTGATCGAGTCGAGCACGGCGTGGCCTTGGGAGATCCCGGCCATGTACGTGTGCCGGCCCGGCGTGCCGAGACCCTCGTAGTCGGTCACGGCCACCGCGAACCCCTTGAGCAGGAACAGGCTGATCAGCGCGAGCTCGGCCTCCCTGCCCTCGCTCATGCTGACGGAGGGGGCGCACTGGTCGCCGAGGCCGTGGGTGCCGACGGCGTACCCGATGATCGGGCGCGTGCCGAGCGGGTAGTCGCCCTTGGGCACGAGCAGCGTGCCGGAGACGGCGTTGAGCGCGCCGGTGGCGGAGGTGGAGTTGTAGAGGATGTGCCAGGCGTTGACCGGCACCTCCAGCAGCTTGCCCGGCAGGAGGTAGACGGTGGCGGGCTGTGCTGAGACCACGTTCCCCGGCGTCGCCGCGCGTGCCGGAGCCGCGGTGAAGGACATGATCAATAACAGGATCGCGGACATGCTGACGCGGACACGTAAGGTCATGTGCCGCCCCTCTCCCTGAGGTCCCTGAGGATCACCGACTTGGGACGGCGGCGCCGCGAGCCGATCGTTACCCGAGGGTAACTACATGTCAAGGCCCGAAATGACGGCGAAACACAGCACGTGTCAATACATCACTCGCGAAACAGCTCCCCCGCGCGAGGCACTGGGGCACCATGGACATATGGACTCCGGATCGGTGGCCCTCCTCCGCGAACTCCTCGCCCAGACCGGCTGGCTCGAGCGCGCCCGCGAGTTCGGCCACGCTCTGCGCGCCACCCGATCGCCCGGCGGCCTGCTGCTGGTGGGCACCCCGGACGACGAGCCCTGGCACCTGACCGCGCACCTCAGCGACGAGGCGGAGTTCTCGGGCCTGCCGCAGCTCACGCCCACCCTGGTGCGCTGGACGCCCCCCGCGGATGCGCCCGCCCACCTGCGCGTCGGGCTCGACCGCCTGGAGCGGGCGGCGCGCGGCGAGACGCTGTTCGTGCTGTCGGAAGGGCAGGCGCCGGTGCCGCTGCTGGAGCGGGTGAACGACGCCCGCCGCACGGGCGCGACCATCCTGGCGATCGAAGGCGGCGACGCGGAGCTGTCCGGCCTGGCGCACGACGCGATCGCGGTGCCGCGGGACGGGCTGGTGACGTTCGACGGCGCGCAGCACCTGGTGAGCGCGGCGGCCGGCGAGGTGGAGCGGCGGCTCGGCCTGCGCGGCCGCCTGGCCCGCCTCCTGGAGAAGGTCAGCGGCCCGCAACTGTCCGACTAGAACCCTCCGGCAACCGCCCCGCCTGTCCGCCGCCCGGCCGGGACCCTCCGGCGACGGCCGCTAGGACCCTCCGGCGACGGGCTGCCCGGCCGCTCGCAGGCGTCCGCTCAGCGACCCCTCCAGCGCCGCCGTGGCCTCCTCGATCACGCCGATCACCACGGCCTGCACGGGATCGGGCTCCCCCGACCGCGTACGGCTGACACGGGTCACGGCGTCCAGCCGGCGCGCGCCCACGTCGCGCAGCTCGCTCACCCGTACCTCGCCCTCGGGCACGTCGAGCAGGGCCAGCGTGGGCACGATCGCCACCCCGTGCCCGGCCGCGACCAGCGCCAGCGTGGGCCCGAACTCGGTGATGACGTGCACCTTGCGCGGCTCGAACCCGTGCAGCCCGGCCAGCCGCTCCAGCGCCTGCCCGGTCGCCTGGCTCGGATCCCCGGCCACCCACGGCACCTCCGTCAGGTCGGCGAAGTCACGCGGCGGATCGGGCCAGTCGGGCGGCAGCACGATGCGGTACTCGTCCACGTAGAGCAGCCGCGTGCTCAGCGACGGCTGCGCGAGCGCGGGCATCCCCATGTCCTGCTCGGCGAGCATCACGTCCACCGCGCCCAGCCGCAGCTCCTGCAGCGCGGACGCGCCGTAGATCTCGTGGATGATCGGCGTGATCTTGGGATGGCGTGCGGCGAGCTCGCGCATGGCGGGCACCAGCACGTGCGTGATCACCGTGGGGAACGCGGCGATGCGCACCGGCCCGGCCAGCCGCTCGGTGAACCGGGTCAGCTCCCGCCGGGCCTCCAGCAGCTCCTCCTCCACCCGTTCGGCGTATCCGGCCAGCACCCGGCCGGCCGGGGTGAGGGAGATCCGGCGCTGGGAGCGGTCGAGGAGCGCCAGCCCGACCTCGCGCTCCAGCTGGGCGAGCTGCTGAGAGACGGCGGAGGGCGTGAGGTGAAGTGCCTCGGCGGCCCGCATCACGCCACCGCGGCGGGCCACCTCGTGCAGCACGCGCAGGCGCCGAGGATCGATGTCCATGCAGCTCAGCTTACGTGCATGTTTAGCTTTCTTTATTTGTGCTTTACGACCCAACATCCGGACAATAGGGTGCATGGATCTCCTCCTCGCCGCCATCGGGTGGGCCGGAGCCGCCGTCCTGCTGGCCGGCTACGCCCTGGTCTCGTCGTCCCGCCTCTCGGGCGACGGAGCGGCGTATCAGCTGCTCAACCTCTTCGGCTCGGTCGCCCTCATGGTCAACAGCGCCTCCAGCGCCGCCTGGCCGTCGGCCGGCCTCAACCTGATATGGGCCGCCATCGGCGTGGTGGCCCTGGTCAAACTCACGGGCGTAGGAGTAACGAAATGATCGTCGAGCTCAGCCACCGCATCGTCGACGGCATGGTGACCTATCCCGGCATCCCGGCGCCGAAGCTGGGCGAGCACCTCAGCAGGGAGGACTCCCGCAAGGTGTACGCGCCGGGCACCGAGTTCCACATCGGCATGATCACCATGGCCGCCAACACCGGCACCTACCTGGACACCCCGTACCACCGCTACCCGGACGGCCCCGACCTGTCCCAGGTGCCGCTGACCAAGCTCGCCGACCTCCCCGGACTGGTCGTCCGCGCCCAGGGCGGCGGACGGGAGGTGGTCCTGGACCACCGGCTGGACGTACGGGGGAAGGCCGTGCTGATCCACACCGGCTGGGACCGCCACTTCGGCACGGACGCCTACGCCCACGGCCACCCCTATCTGGCGCCGGAGTCGGCGAAGTGGCTGGCCGGGCAGGGCGCGGCGCTGGCCGGGATCGACTCGCTCAACATCGACGACACCCCGCCGCAGGGCGAGCGCCCCGCCCACACGATCCTGCTGGAGGCGGGGATCCCGCTGGTCGAGCACATGACGGGACTGGCGGAGCTGCCCGACGAGGGCTTCCGCTTCCACGCCGCGCCACCGATGGTCGCCGGGATGGGGACGTTCCCCGTCCGGGCCTACGCGATCGTGCCTTAGTCGTCGTCCTGGTCGGCCTCGTCCCACGCCTTGTTGCGGTCGGCGGCGCGCTGCAGCGCCCCGGCCGCCTCCTGCTCGGACGCGTACGGACCCATCCGGTCCTTGTTGGGGCAGCCCTGTTCGGGCTCGACCCGCATGTGCTTGAGACAGAACCACCACTGGCCATCGCTCACATGGTCAATTCTGCCCCGTAGACTCATGGTTCATGACGACACTGCTCCAGCCAGGGCGAGTTTCGCCCTTGCGGAAGGTCCCCGCCCACATCGAGCGGCCGGAGTACGTCGGCAAGAAGCGCCCCAAGACCGGCGAGTCCGACGTGAAGACCCCCGAGATCATCGAACGCATGCGGGTGGCGGGCAGGATCGCCGCCCGGGCGCTCGAGGAGGTGGGCAAGCACGTCCAGCCGGGCGTCACCACCGACGAGCTCGACAGGATCGGCCACGAGTTCCTCATCGACCACGCCGCCTACCCCAGCACGCTGGGCTACAAGGGCTACCCCAAGTCCCTGTGCACCTCGATCAACGAGGTGATCTGCCACGGCATCCCCGACGACACCGTGCTGCGCGACGGCGACATCGTCAACGTCGACATCACCGCCTACATCGGCGGCGTGCACGGCGACACGGACGCGACGTACCTCGTGGGCGAGGTGGACGAGGAGTCGCGGCTGCTGGTCGAGCGCACCCGCGAGGCGATGATGCGCGCCATCAAGGCGGTGGCCCCGGGCCGGCAGCTCAACGTGGTGGGCCGCGTCATCGAGGCGTACGCCAAGCGCTTCGGCTACGGCGTCGTCCGCGACTTCACCGGCCACGGCATCGGCACGAGCTTCCATTCGGGCCTGATGGTCCCCCACTACGACGACCCGTCGCTGCGGGTGGAGCTGGTGCCGGGCATGACGTTCACGATCGAGCCGATGCTCACGCTGGGCACGATCGAGTACGACATCTGGCCGGACAAGTGGACGGCGGTGACGAAGGACCGCAAGCGCACGGCCCAGTTCGAGCACACGATCGTCGTCACGGAAACGGGCAGCGAGATCCTCACCCTCCCGTAGCCGGCCGGAGGGTCCGGCGCACGGTCAGTCCTTGGGCACCACCCCGGTGATCGTCGTGCCCTCGCCATGGACGCTGTTCACCGACAGGCTGCCCCCGACCTCCGCGAACGCCGCCCGCATCCGGGCGATCCCGCGCCCGGCCGCCGGTGCGGAGAAGCCCCGGCCGTTGTCGCTGACGGTCATGCGCAGCCCGCTCTTGCCGGCGGTCACGGCGATGGACACGGTCCTGGCTCTGCTGTGCCGTTCGACGTTGTCCAGGGCTTCGCGCATCGCGGCCATGACGCTGCGGGAAACGCGGGACGGCACGTCGGTGCCCGGCAGGGCCCAGGTCTCCACGGCGATGCCCGTGCGCTCCGACCATTCGGCGAGGTAGCTCTCGAGCGCCTCGGCCAGGCTTTGCCCCCCGCGCATGCGTGTCTCTTCCGACAATGGTTCTCGCCTTCCTTGGCACCCCGGAGCCTGCGCCGGTCCCCACTCCGGCGCCTCCACTCGCGCTGCGCAAATCCCCCCTCAAGGCCTACGCACGCTAGCTGATGAGGTTATGCCCGTATCCCCTACGAGAAAGGCTACCTGGCGGTACAGAGACGTGTGGTTCGAAGATAGAAGGGGGTGGCCGAACGGCTACTCGCCCTTGTCAGCGCGGTTGAGACGGGCGAGGTAGGCGTTGTAGGAATCGAGTTCCGGATCTCCGGCGCCGGTCCGGTCGGCCCTGCGGTCGGCGCGCCGGGCCTGCCGGTCGTCGTCTTTGTACCACTGCACGGCGATGGCCAGCAGCACGATCAGCGTGGGGATCTCGCCGAACCCCCACGCGATGGCGCCGCCGTCCCGCTGTGTCTGCAGCAGCGTGTCCCCCCAGGTGCGGCCGAGCTGTTCGTACCAGCCGGAGGCGATCACCGTGCCCATCATCATCAGCGCGATGCCGAAGAAGGCGTGGAACGGCATGGTGACGAAGAGCATGAGCAGCCGCCCGACGTACGGGAGCCGGTTGGGCCCCGGGTCGACCCCGATGATGACCCAGAAGAACAGGCACCCGCTGAGCAGGAAGTGCAGGGTCATCCAGATGTGCCCGAGGTGCTCGGTCATGGCGGACTCGAACAGCGACGTGAAGTAGAGCGCGTACGTCGACCCGATGAAGATCGACGTGGCGACGACGGGATGCGTGACGACCTTCGTGAACCGGCTGTGCAGGATCGTCGTGATCCACTCCCGCGGCCCCCGGTCGCCCTTCCTGGCGGCGGGCTTGAGCGCGCGCAGCGCCAGCGTGACCGGCCCGCCGAGGACGAGGAAGATCGGCACGATCATGGAGAGGGTCATGTGCTCGATCATGTGCACGTCGAACATGACCTGGGCGTACCTGGCCAGCCCGCTCTGCGTGGCGAACACCAGCATCGCCACCCCGGCGAACCAGGAGGCCGTGCGTCCCCAGGGCCAGGCGTCGCCGCGCCGCCTGAGCCGGCGCACGCCCACCGCGTACAGCCCGGCGAGGGCGGCGGCGACCGCGGCGAAGAACAGGTCGAACCACCACAGCGCGAACACGTTGCCGAGCGTGATCTCCTCCGGAAGGGGGAAACCGAGCAGCTCGTACGCCCGGTCGGCGGGAATGCTGAACTCGGGCGGCGGGGTGCGCGACAACGCGACGGCCAGCCCGACGGTGGCGAGCATGAGCAGCGTCTCGCCGCCGGCCAGCCGGGTGAACGCGTGCGGCCGGCCGGCCTGGAGCTGGACCAGCGTGCGCTGCCGGTGCCAGTAGCCGACGTAGCCGAGCAGCACGAACGCGACGATCTTCGCCACGGCGATCATGCCGTAGTCGGAGGTCCACAGGTCGGACACCGCGCCCAGTCGCGCGACCAGGCTGAACACCCCTGACAGCCCGACGCCGGCGTAGCACCACAGGGCCATCCGGGAGAACCGGTCGGCGGCCACGTCGAGCTGCGGCTCGCGTCGCAGGGCGTGGGCGGCCAGCACGATCAGGCCGCCCACCCACAGGGCGAGGGCGAGCAGGTGCAGCGACACCGCCGAGGTGGCCAGGTCGTGGTTGGGCGAGGAGGAGGTGTGCCCCGTGAGGGGTGGGGGCAGCAGTGTGACGAGCGCGAGCACCAGCAGTCCCGCCGCGGCGCCCGCGGTGATCGCCCCCCGCGAGAACAGCGCGATCGCCACGCCGAACAGCACGACCAGCGTGAGCGCCACGCCCTGCGTGGTCTGGGTGGCATAGCTGCTGAGGTAGGCGCCGGTGAAGATCTGGGGCACCGTCCGGCCCAGGGAATCGGCGACGCCGAACACGATGGCGAGGAACGCCGCCCCGGCCCAGGTCAGCGCGGCCCAGGAGGCGGCCTTGACGTAGTGGAGCGCGGGCTTGCCGAGCACGCCCTTGTCGTTGGGCAGCAGCGCGGCGGCCATCAGCAGCAGGCCGACGGTGAGCAGGCCGGCCACGTCCATGAGCAGCTTGGACAGTGGCAGCCCCCACCGGACGACCGCGCCGGAGTCGGGCAGCCCCGGGATGATCCTGGGGAACGCCCGGCCTCCGGCGATCATGCCGATCACCAGCGCGACGACCGCGGCCGCCGCTCCCGCGAGCGCGAGACGCGCCGCCCGGCTCATGGCTTGCTTCTCCGCGCGCTGAGCAGGAATCCGATGCCGATGCCGATGAGCGCGCCGACCACGACGATCAGCCAGACGGGGAACGACACATCCTGCTCGGCCGACGCCTGGTCGGTCTCCGGGCTCGTCTGGCCGGCCGGAGCGGACGGCCCGTCCGTCACGGCGGCCGAGGCGGACGGCGCCGGGCTCGCCAAGGCGTCCCCGGAAGGCTCGGGTCTGGGCGAGGGCGTCTCGGCGCCCTTCACCCGGAACGGGATCTCGCCCTCGATCGGGTGACCGTCGGACGACACGACCCGGTAGGCGATCGTGTATTTCCCGTCCGCCAGCGGCTCCTTCACCGCCTGCGTCACCACCGCGCCATCCAGCTCGGGCTTGCCGGACTGCACCTCGGCGCCCCCCGGGCCGCGCACGATGACGAACGGCACGCGCACCTTGGCGGTGAACTCGAGCCTGACCTCGTCGAGGGCCTCGACCTCGGCCCCCTTGGCCGGGGAGCTGCTCTTGAGCGCGTCATGCGCCAGCGCGGGCGCGGCGGTGCCGAACACGAGCAGGGCGGCGGCGACTATCGCGGTCAGGGCCGCGAGCGGGGATCTCTTCATGACACCCCCAAGGCTACCGACGCCACCGCCCGGTCCGGACCTCGCTACACCCCGGCGCAGGCCAGAGCCCGCCGGTACGCCTCCACGGCGCCCTCGGAGTCGCCGAGCTGCTCCATGGTCTCCGCCGTGGCGTACCAGGTGGAGGCCGAGCGGCGGGAGTCGGGCAGCGGCGCGAGCCACCCCTTCACGGCGGCGGTGTGCTCACGTCCCTCGTCCACCCGGCCGACCGCACCGTAGATCCTGCCGAGCAGCAGGTTGGCTTCCGCACCCAGCACGTTGCCGAACTCGGGCAGCAGGTTCCTGCCGGTGACGGCGTGCTGGACGGCCTCGTCCAGGTCGCCTGTCATGTACTCCGAGCAGGCCAGCTCCACGTGGAGGATCGCCCGGTCGATCGTGCTGGTCGAGGTCTGCTCGAACTCGGCGATCGCCGCGCGCAGCATGTTGCGCACGGCCACGGCGTCCCGCGTGCCGGACCGGAGCAGCGTCTTCGCGAGCGCGACCCGCATCCTGGCGATGTTGCGCGGCTGGCCGTGCTCCAGTTGCACGGCCATGGCCCGCTCGGCGAAGCTGACCGCCTCATGGCCGTGGCCGGTGACACGGGCGACGATGGAGGCGTTCCAGTTGGCCGCGACGATCGAGCGCGGTGTGCCGAGCGCGTCGGCGGCGTTGAGCAGCTCGGCGGCGAACTGCCTGGCGCGCAGCAGGTCGGCGCGTTCCAGGTAGGCCGCCAGCAGCGTGGCGCCCAGTTCGACGAGCAGGTCGGTCCAGGCCAGCCGGACGTTGCCGCCCAGCATCTGCTCGCCCACCTCGACGGCTTCGGTGAGCCGCTCGCTCTCCCGGTAGGCGCGGCACAGCGCGACGGCCACTTCGATGCCGCGCTCCGGGGTGAGCTCCTCCTTGCGCAGCTTGAGCAGGATCGAGATCGCCCGGTCGAGATCGCCGCCGGCCTCGGTGGCGAGGGCCAGCCCGAACTCGGCGTCTTGACGAAGGGCCGTCAGACCTGTCAGGTTGCTGTTGCCCAGCAGTTCCTCGAACCGCGTACGGGCCTCGGCGACCTCGCCGTTCTCGAGGGCCAGCCGCGCATAGCCGAGGGCGAGCTCGATGTCCTCCATCTGCTCGGCGGTCACGCCGTTGATCAGATAAGACAGCGAGCAGTCGAGTTTCTGCGCCAGAAGCTCCAGGACGGCGGGCGTAGGAGTACGCTTACCACTCTCGATCAACGAGACGTAACTGTCCGACAACTCGGGGTGCGCCAACTGCGCCTGCGACAGACCGCGCTGACGCCGAACGGTCTTGATACGGAGTCCGACCAGATCAGATGTGGTCACAGTAGTTGCTCCCTGAGAAGATGTGTCCGAGCAACCTCACATAGGCGAGGGAGAACCCCATGCGCATGCGCATTGCCCTGTCCGTCCTGGTTGCCGCGATCGCCGCCGCGGCAACCATTGCGGGTAATGTTACGGCCGCAAGTGCCGACCCGTCTTCCCTCTCTGTTGGGCAGGGAGAAATATTCTGCTGCTAGGAGATCCTCTAGGAGATCGTCGGTAAGAGGGGCAAGGCGGCGCATCGGGCACGTACCGCACTTCGTGTCCACCGCACCACCGCCGGGCCGGAGAGGCACATGTTCACCCATGTGCCCTCTCTTTCCGCCGTCCATCTCCTCCCCCACGCGACCTCGCCTGAGCCGCTGATCAGCCCCGGTTCGTGTAGCCCTGGCCCGCACCACAGCGGATCTTCAATCTAACGACCGCATCTACATTCCTTCTACAGAGCCTTTGGGCCCTTTACGCCCTTGCGAGCGTGATTAGGCTGCCTACGTGAATCTGTTTTCGTGATCACGGGGGAGGCGCATGGCGGCCGGTCTTACCATCCGTCTCTTGGGCCCGGTCGTCGGCGCGCTCGGCGACGAAGAAATCGACTTAGGTCCACCCCGCCAGCAGGCGATCATGGTGATGCTGGCGGCGCACTCAGGGCGAGTCGTCACCATGAGCCAGCTGATCGAGGGTTTGTGGGGAAGCTCACCCCCGCCCAGCGCCGAGCAGAGCGTCTACACCTACATCGCGGGATTGAGGCGTGCGTGCGAGCCGGGCCGCAAACGGCGTGAGCCGTCGAGAGTGCTGGCCGGCGCCGCCGGCGGGTACCGGTTGCACCACGATCTCTGCCGGGTGGACGCCCATGTCTTCGCCGAACGGCTCGGGACGGCGCGCGAGGCGGAGCGGTCCGATGACCTGGACCTGGCGTTGCGGCTGGTCGACGAGGCTCTCGCGGTATGGCGCGGCCCGGCGCTGAGCGGCGTGCCGGGCCCCTTCGCGGACGGTGAACGCGCCCGTCTGGAGGAGCTCCGCCTGACCGCCGTGGAAGCCCGGGCCCACGCGCTCATACGACTCCGCCGTCCGCAGGAGGCGCTCACCGACCTCCAGAACCTGACGCGCCGCCATCCGCTCCGGGAGCGTCCCCGCGAACTGCTCATGCTGGCCCTGCACGGGTGCGGGCGCCAGGCCGAAGCGCTGGCGGCCTTCGAGGAAGCCCGGCGCATCCTGTCCGAGGAACTCGGCGTGGACCCGGGAGAAGGCCTGCGCCGCGCGCACCACGTCGTCCTGTCCGGCGGGCAGGAGACCCAGGCGGTCACCCCTCCCCGGCAGTTGCCCCGCGACCTGATCGGTTTCGTCGGCCGGGCACAGGAGATCGTCCGGCTGAGATCCCTGCTGGATCCCTGGGGCGATGACCTGCCACATCCGTTCGTCGCGATTTCCGGCCCGCCCGGCGTCGGCAAGTCCGCCATGGCCGTCCACGTCGCCCACATGGTCAAGGACCGGTTCCCGAGCGGGCAGCTGTACGTCAACCTCCGCGGCGGCACGCCGAACGTCCCCCGGCTGTCCGCCCATGAGATCTTCAGCCGCCTGCTCCGAGGCGTCGGCACCCCGGACAGCGCCATTCCCGCGGACGCCGACGAGTCGGCCGCCTTGTGGCGAAGCAAGCTCCAGAGCAGACGCCTTCTCGTCCTCCTGGACGACGCCGCCGATCTCACCCAGGTCAGGCCGTTCCTGTCGACGCCCCTCGGCACCGCCGTCATGGTGACCAGCCGGGAATCCCTCATAGCCGGCGACGACTGCGTCCAGCTCCGCCTGGGCCCCCTCTCGGAGTCGGAGTCCACCACCATGCTGGCCAAGCTCGCCGGCGCCGGCCGCGTCTCCGCCGACCTCGGCCAGACCACCCGCCTGGTCCGCCTCTGCGACGGCCTCCCGCTCGCGCTGCGCATCGCGGGTGCCCGATTGACCGACCGCCCGGACTGGACCGTCGGCGCGCTGGTGACGAGGCTCACCGATGAACGACGGCGGCTCCACGAGCTGGAGGCCGGCGAGCTCGCCGTCCGGTCGAGCCTGACGGCGAGCTGGAACGCGCTCAACGGCAGCATGCGCGGGATCGACGGCACGGCCGCGCGCATGCTGGCCCTTCTGGGCCTTCTCCATGTGCCCGATGTCACGGTGGAGGAAGCCGCGGCGCTCGCCGGCTCCTCGCCGTCCGACGCCGAACGCGCCCTGGAACGCCTGTGCGACGCCCATCTTCTCGACGCCGGCGAGCCGGGGCGCTACCACCTCCATGATCTCGTCCGGCTCTTCGCCGGTGAGCTGATCCCCTCCGGCGAGAGAATCGCGCCGCTCACCCGCGTGCTCGGCTACTACGCCGCGTCCGCGCGGTCCGCCGCGAAGATCAGCGATCCCCACCGGGTGCACCCCGCGCACCCGGAGGTCGGGGCCCGGGGCCGCGGATTCGCCGGCGCGGAAGAGGCGGACGCCTGGCTCGGGAGAGAAGAGCCCATGCTGCTCGCCGCCGCTTTCCAGGCGCTGGCGGATCCGGACGACGACGTGGCCCGTCTGGGGGTGGCGATCGGCTTCGCCCTCTGGTGGTACCACCAGAAGGCGTATCGCGTCGCGGATCTGATCTCTCTCGGGGAACGGCTGCTCCGCACCGGACATCGCCTCAAGGACGACGTCATCACGATGGAGGCGCACGCCCACATCGCCACGGGCCTGTACTTCACGGGCGACGACGCCGCCACCGGCCACCACGAGCAGCATCTGCGCCTGGCAGAGCGGCTGGGCGATCGATTCAACCAGCAGCGGGCTCACGGCAATCTGGCCAACCTGCACGTGAAGGGGGAGAAATTCCACGACGCCCTGAACCACGCGCTCGCCCAGCGTGCGATCGCCCGTGAAATAGCGTCGGCTGTGGGGGAACGCTACGCGCTGCTGATGCTGGGCATAGCGTACGCGGGTATCGGCCGGCCGGAGGACGCCGCCACCGCGCTGGAAGAGGGGGCGACGATGGCCCGGCGCGCGGGCGACGTCATGCATCAGGCCATGTTCGGGTGGCGATGGGGACAATCCCTGCTTGAGCTTGGTGAACTCGAGAGAGGTCGCCGCGTGCTCGCAGAGGCGTTGGGAGCGGCGCGCGCCAGCAGGTCGAAAACCGCGGAGGTGGCCTGCCTCGTCTGTCAGGCACGAGCCCACCGCCTCCTCGGCGAGCCGGGAGCGGCCAAGCGAGGCATCGCCGAGGCGACGGCGCTCGCTGAGCGGATGGGCAGCGTGTACTGGCTTGACCGCGCGGCCGAAGAGCTCGAGGCCCTGGGGCTGGCCTGGCGATCGATTCCCTTGTGAAGACCCGCTCAGCGAGGCGGCGAGGTGTCCCGCAACGCCAGGAAGAAGTCCACGCGGTCGGCCATCCTCGACAGGTTCTTGCCGGTCAGCTCCTCGATCCTGCGGATGCGGTAGCGGACGGTGTTGACGTGCACGTGGAGCCGCTCGGCGCAGGCGTTCCACGAGCCCGCGCAGTCCAGGAAGATCCCCAGCGTGCGCACCAGGTCGGACTGGTGCCCGCGGTCGTAGTCGAGCAGCGGGGACAGCAGCCGCGCCGCGAACGAGCGGCGCACGTCGCCCGGGACCGTGGCCAGCAGCAGCGCGTGCGTGTAGATCTCGTCGCTGGTCACCACTCCGCCGGCGCGTGACTCGGCCAGCCGCCTGGCGTGCCCGGCCTCCTCCACGCCGCCCTTGATCGCGGCGGCGCCGGTGAGCGCGCCGCTCAGCCCGGCGCAGATCCGGATGTCGGGCAGTGCGGCCAGCACCTTGGCCCCGGCACGCAGCCGGTCGGCCAGCTCGGCGGTGGTGCGGCCGCGCAGCGGCACCACGGCGACCGCGCCGTCCGCGCCGGCCGCCGCGACGACCTCGCGGCCGAGCAGTTCCTCCACGACCTGGCCGCCCAGCGTGGCGGGGTCGGGGCCGCGGGTGGCGCCCGGGCGGGACGCCGTGGCGTTGACGATCGCGTACGGCTCCGCCGCGTCGATCCCGCACGTCCGCAGCCTGGCGTTGAGCTCGGCCACGTCGGCGTCGGCGAGCGCGGCCACGACGAGCTGCTCGGCCAGGCGGCGCTCGACCCTGCGGCCCTCCTCCATGCGGCCGCGTTCCAGCCCGACGCAGGCGGCCAGCTCGTAGCCGAGGTCGGCGCGGTCGATCAGGTCGCCGTCGCAGGCCAGGATCCAGCCGGCGGCCCGGTGCCCGCGCCCGACCGCGAAGATCGTGCTGCCGCCGACGCAGGCGGGCAGCCGCGGCGCCGAGAGGTACGCCTTGGCCAGGCGCACGGGGTCGTCGACCGTGCCGACGATCACGTGGCCGGACGCGGACAGCACGGCGCCGGTGACGCCCAGCTCGGCCGCGGTCAGCTCGAACAGCTCGCGCAGGTCGGCGCCCTCGGCGATGGCCGCCACGAGCCTGCGGTGCCGGCCGAGCGCGTCGCGCACGTCGCCGGACAGCCGGGGCACGACCAGCTCGGTCAGCGTGCGGAACGAGACCTCGGTCGGCACCTCCAGCAGCGGCAGGCCGGCCGCCCCGCAGGCGGCCACGAGGTCGTCGGGGACATGGCCCAGCCAGGCCGCGCCGGCGCCCAGCGCGGCGACCCCGGCGTCGGCCAGCGCGGCCACGAACCTGTCGGAGTCCTCCGGCGCGTGCCGCCACATGAGCCCGGTCAGCACCAGCTCGCCGCCGGACAGGTAGCGTCCCGGCTCCGGCAGGTCGGTGATGTGGACGGTGCTGAACTCGCGATCGGGGTCGCCGGCGAGCAGCGTCAAGCACAGGTCGTCGATGGCCAGCAGGTCACTGATACGCACTTGGAGGAATATACAAGCCGGATGTTACGTGCTTTGACAGGGATTTCACGTCGCGTGCATTGGACCCGGCGGGCGGCGGTGCTCTACTCGGAGGATGACGGAGACCGCGTACACCACCCTGCACGGCGTGGGCGAGAGTGCCAGACGCCCTGACGCGGCGCTGAAGGTGACCGGCGAGTTCGCCTACGCCTCCGACCTGTGGATCGACGGCACGGTGTGGGGGGCGACGGTGCGCAGCCCGCACCCGTCGGCGTGGATCCGCTCGATCGACGTGGGGCCCGCGCTGAAGATCCCGGGCGTGCTGACCGCGCTGACGCACGAGGACGTGCCGGGCGTGAAGTTCTACGGCCTTGAGCACAAGGACCAGCCGGTGCTGGCCATCGACCAGGTCCGCTACCAGGGTGAGCCGGTGGCGCTGGTGGCGGCCGACCATCCGGAGACGGCGCGCCGCGCGGCCGCCGCGATCGTGGTCGAGTACGAGGTCCGCGAGGCCGTCACCGACCCCCGCCGGTCCACGGACGTCGTGCGGCGCCAGCCGGTGCGCGTGGGCGACACGTTCGAGGCCGAGGTCGTGGTCACCGGCGAGTACGAGGTCGGCATGCAGGACCAGGCCTTCCTGGGCCCGGAGGCCGGGCTGGCGGTGCCGGCCGAGGACGGCGGCGTCGACCTCTACATCGCCACGCAGTGGCTGCACGTGGACCGCGACCAGCTCGCCCCCTGCCTCGGCCTGCCGCCGGAGAAGGTACGCCTGACGCTGTCCGGCGTGGGCGGGGCGTTCGGCGCCCGCGAGGATCTGTCCATGCAGGCGCACGCCTGCATGCTGGCCCTGCGCCTGAACCGCCCAGTCAAGATCGTCTACGGCCGCGAGGAGTCGTTCTTCGGCCACGTGCACCGCCATCCCGCCCTGATGCGCTACGAGCACGGCGCCACCCGCGACGGCAGGCTCGTCTACGTCAAGGCCGACATCCTGCTGGACGGCGGCGCGTACTGCTCCTCCTCCCCCGCCGTGGTCGGCAACGCCGCGTCGCTGGGCGTGGGCCCGTACGAGGTGCCGAACGTGGACGTCGTCGCCACCGGCGTCTACACCAACAACCCGCCGTGCGGCGCGATGCGCGGGTTCGGCGCGGTGCAGGCCTGCTACGCGTACGAGTCGCAGATGGACCGGCTGGCCGAGGCGTGCGGGCTGTCGCCGGTGGAGATCCGGATGCGCAACGCGGTCTCGCAGGGGTCGCGGCTGATCACCGGCCAGTTGATCGACTCGCCGGCGCCGCTCGCGGACATGCTGCGCGACCTGGAGGCCCTGCCGATGCCCGGGCCGCTGCCGGCCGGCGGGCCGGAGCCGGACCTGCGGGACCTGCCCGGCGGCGTCTCCCAGACCACGCATGGCGAGTCGGTGCGCCGCGGCGTCGGTTACGGCGTCGGGATCAAGAACATCTGCTTCTCCGAGGGCTTCGACGACTACTCCACGGCCCGGGTGCGCGCCGAGCTGGTGGGCGGCGAACCGCACGTCACCGTGTACACGGCCGCCGCCGAGGTGGGCCAGGGCCTGGTGACGGTCCAGGCCCAGATCGCCCGCACCGAGCTGGGCGTCGCGAACGTCACCGTGGCCACCGCCGACACGTCGGTGGGCTCGGCGGGCTCGTCGTCGGCGTCCCGGCAGTCGTACGTCACCGGTGGCGCGGTGAAGGCCGCCTGCGAGGCCGTGCGCGAGCGGTTCAAGGGACTGCCGGCGCGTGAGGCGCTGGAGCGGTCCGGGCCGGTCGAGGAGACGCGCGAGTACCGGCACCGGCCCACGTACCCGCTGGATCCGCTCACCGGGCAGGGCGACTCGCACACGCAGCTGGCGCTGTGCGTGCACCGGGCGGTCGTGGACGTGGACGTGGAGCTGGGCCTGGTCAAGGTGGTCGAGCTGGCGGCGGTGCAGGACGTGGGGCGGATCCTGAACCCGCAGGCCCTCGAGGGCCAGATCCACGGCGGCTCGGCGCAGGGCCTCGGGCTGGCGCTGATGGAGGAGATCCAGGTACGCGACGGCAGGGTGCTCAACCCGTCGTTCACCGACTACCTCATCCCCACCATCCTCGACATGCCACCCATGCAGCTGAAAATCCTGGAAAATCCAGACCCTGCGGCTCCGTACGGATTGCGGGGCGCCGGCGAGCCTCCGACGCTCTCCTCCACCCCCGCCATCGCCGCCGCGGTCCGCGCCGCGACCGGGCTCCGGTTGACTCGCGTTCCGCTTAGGCCGGAAGATATCGCCCTGTTCAATAAGGGGTCGATCAACGGGGAGGCATCCGATGGCAAGCGCGCGTGAGGCGGCGGAGGCGGAGTTCAGGCGCTTCGACGCCGACGGTGACGGCCTGCTGACCGCGGCCGAGATCCGCAAGGCCAACGAGGCGCTGGGCGGGCAGGGCGCGTCCGAGAGCGAGATCGAGGCGTTCATCCAGTCCGCCGACCGCGACGGCGACGGCACGATCGGGCTCGAGGAGTTCGTCGGGCTCGTCGGCCACGGGCGGCACGAGAAAGCGTGACCTGGTCTCCGGCCGGGTAGGCAACGCCCATTCCCCCTGATCGGTAAGGGGGGAATGGGCGTTGCTCTTCGGCCTGGAGCCGGCCGTGCCGGCGTCCTGACGATGCTGTTCGCCTAGTTGGTGATGTCGGCGCTGTTGCAGGCCACGCCGTTCTTGTCGACGTCCTGGTACCAGCCGTATTCCTGGTGCGTGCCCTTGTAGTAGGGACCGTCGCCGGCCGCCACGGCGTCCTTGCAACTGGCGTAGCGCCGGTCGGGGGTGGGCCCGGCGTTCGTCACGGGATTCGTCGAACCCGTGGCCGCGGGCGGCGTCGACCCGGTCGTGGGCGTGGTGCCCGTGGGCGTGGCCGGCGGGGTACCGCCTGGCTGGCCGCTCGGCGTGCCTGTGGTGGTGGCGGTGCCGGTCGGCGTCGGGCCGCGCAGGCGGGCCGACAGCGCGTCGGCCTGCTCCTTGGTGAACCCGGTGATGCTCATGCTGTCACCCTCCATGGGCTGGGTGACGATGGGCGCGGCCAGCACGATCTTGGGCTGGTCGGGCTGCTCGGGGGCGAGCACGATCGCCACCTGCCGCTGGTCGACCACCATCTCGTCGATGAGCTGGACCAGCTTCTCCTTGTACGCCGGCGCGATCGCGATGCGCACGGAGTATTGGCCGTCCTTCTCGCGCACCGTCTCGATCTGCTGCACGGCGCCGACCGTGACGCCGTCCTCCAGCAGGTAGCAGGACTTCTGCTCCTCGTCCAGCACGGCCTGGTCGCCGGGGCACGGCGCCGGCTTCGTCTCCCTGACCGGGGCGAAGTGGAGCGGCACGGCCAGCCGCTGCAGCGTCGCAGGGCCTAACAGAGGCGTGTCGGGGCTCCTCGTCATCAGGACGGCGACCGTGCCGGCCACACCTGCGACGAGCACCACGAGGACCAGCGTGACGACCAACACGACGGTGGTGAATCTGCTGGCCTTCGGCTCCCCCGGATCCGCGAGTGGCGGCTCTTCGGGCTTGTCCATCGATGACGATCCCATCCTGATGTTCGGGCTGCGGTGAGCTTATCGAGGACCGGCCGAACCGGGTAATCAAGCGGGGAATCTCCGCCGCCCCCGGACATGCGAGGAAGAATGAGGGCAGGACCATAGATTGGCGGAAGTTTTCGCGCGAACGAGGGTTGTCCCATGAAAATCGGTGTTCCCCTAGAGGTCAAGAACAGCGAATATCGGGTGGCGCTGACCCCGGCGGGGGTGCACGAGCTGGTACGCCACGGCCACCAGGTCTACGTCGAGCGGGGGGCGGGCGAGGGATCCTCGATCCCGGACTCCGACTTCACCGCGGCGGGCGCCGTCATCGTCCCCGACGCGGACGAGGTGTGGGGCGCGGGCGACCTCGTCATGAAGGTGAAGGAGCCGATGGCCGAGGAGTACCACCGGCTGCGCAAGGGGCAGGTGCTGTTCACGTACCTGCACCTGGCCGCCTCCCGGGCGTGCACGCAGGCGCTGCTCGACGCGGGCTCCACCGCGGTCGCGTACGAGACCGTCCAGGCCCCGAACGGCGCGCTGCCGCTGCTGGCGCCCATGTCCGAGGTGGCGGGGCGGCTGGCGCCGCAGGTGGGCGCGTACCACCTGATGCGGTCCGCGGGCGGAAGGGGCGTGCTGATGGGCGGCGTGTCCGGCGTGCGGGCGGCGCACGTCGTCGTCGTCGGGGCCGGCGTGTCCGGCATGAACGCCGCCGCCATCGCCCTCGGCATGCAGGCCGAGGTGATGCTGCTCGACAAGAACATCGACAAGCTGCGCCAGGCCGACCTGATCTACCAGGGGCACTGCCAGACGGTCGCCTCCAGCACGCTGGAGATCGAGCGCGCGGTGCTGGAGGCCGACCTGGTCATCGGCGCGGTGCTGGTGCCCGGCGCCAAGGCGCCGAAGCTGGTGGGCAACGACCTGGTCAGCCGGATGAAGCCGGGCTCGGTGCTGGTGGACATCTCGATCGACCAGGGCGGCTGCTTCGAGGACTCGCGGCCGACCACGCACGAGGAGCCGACCTACCGGGTGCACGACTCGATCTTCTACTGCGTGGCCAACATGCCGGGCGCCGTGCCGCACACCTCGACGTTCGCGCTGACCAACGTCACGCTCCCGTACGCGCTGGCCATCGCCGAGCTGGGCTGGCGGGGGGCCATGCGCGAGGACCCGGCGCTGGCGCTCGGCCTGAACGCCCACGAGGGCCACCTGACCAGCCGCCCCGTGTCCGAGGCGCACGGGCTGGAGTGGACGCCGCCGGAGAACGTGCTGGTCTGACCTCCTCCCGAATCCGCGACCGAGCAATTACGCTTGGTATCGACCAGCTACTGAGCGTGACGATCGGAGCGATGAATGTCCCAGCAGGGCTTTCGCGAGAGCGCGGAGCACAACTTCAACGACCTCGACACCGACGGCGACGGCTTTCTGACCAGATACGACTACATGGCCCTCGCCCAGCGGCGGCTGGAGCAGAGTGGGGTGCCCGCCGGCACGCCCGAGGGGGAGGCGGTCGTCGAGGCGTTCCTCAACGCCTGGGACACCCACGTCCGCGCCCTCGACGCCGACCGCGACGGGCGGATCAGCAGGGAGGAGTACATCCGCTCCTTCGAGTCGCTGGTGCGCGGCGGCGACCTGGAGGCCGTGCTCACGCCGATCTCCGAGGCCACCTTCGCGCTGATCGACCGCGACCGCGACGGCTGGATCACCGCCGAGGAGTTCGCCTCCGTGTGGAGCCGCCCGGGCACCGACCTCACCGCGGTCTTCACCAGGGCGGACGCGGACGGCGACGGGCGCATCTCCTTCGAGGAGTTCGCCCGCGCCCGCCACGGCCTGCTCACCGGCCAGGCGTAGCGGGCGCGTCCGGGGCTCCGCTCGCCGCCCTACTGCTGGGACTGGCTGGGCGACGGGGAGACGGTCGCCGTCGGCTGCTGCTGGCCCGTCGGCTCGGGCGGCAGCGGGGCCTCCTCGGCCGTGGTCCTGATGGCGTCCTCACCGCCGCACGAGGCGCCGCGCTCCGGTGTGTCAGGGCCGCTCTGGTACCGCTTGATGAACGCGCCCAGCTTC
Organism: Nonomuraea sp. NPDC049480; assembly: GCF_044465905.1. NCBI lineage: Bacteria > Bacillati > Actinomycetota > Actinomycetes > Streptosporangiales > Streptosporangiaceae > Nonomuraea > Nonomuraea sp. NPDC049480. The sequence continues at coordinate 176,253 of NZ_JBITMD010000005.1, read as the reverse complement.
GGGTCCGCCGGGTCGTTCAGCTTGAGCTGGTGGCCCCACGACGACACCACGATCGGCGCCGGCAGGTTCGGGAAGGGGCTGACCAGCATGTATTCCTGCTGGCCGGTGGACGACGCCACTTCCTTCAGCTTGTCGATCTGCGCCTTGGGCAGGTCGGGCCGGTAGGTGATCCAGGTGGCGCCGTGCTCCAGCGAGTGCACGGCGTGCTCGGGGTGGATCGGCTTGTCGTAGATCCCGCACTGCTGCCAGTAGTTGTTGTGCTGCCCGCCCACCGGCGGGGTCTCCTTGTACGTGACCGCGGTCCACACGTGATCGCCGCCGTCGTACTTGACGCTGGACACCGCGTCCAGCGAGGTCTCCTGGGCCTGCCTGATCAGGTAGAAGCCGACCACGCCGACGAGCACTACGATGATCAACCCGCCCGTTCCCCACATGAGCAGCGCGGCGCGGCGTTGTTTGCGCTTCTGGTCGGCCCGCATCTTCTGCAGATGCTCGCGCCGCGCCTGCGCCTTCTCCTTTGTCATCGTCCCTCCATCGGCGAATCAATCAGGGGTCACCCTATGCCCTCCGCACGTATGCGGAGAATAAGGGCCGCATAAGCGTCCGATCACGGGCCTTGCCCGCAGATGGGTACGCTGGACGAGCCATGGAAAAGCCCGTCACGAAACAAATCCTCGCCGTCGGCGCCGTGCTGGTGCTCGCCGCGGCCGCCTTTCTGCTCTTCGGCCGCTCTGGCACGCCCGGCGACTCCTCGCCCGAGGCCGGGTTCGCCCGCGACATGGCCACTCATCACGCGCAGGCCGTCGACATGGCCTTCACGATCAGGGACAAGGGCCCCGCCAAGGAGATCAGGAACCTGGCCTTCGACATCATCTACACCCAGGCCAACCAGCGCGGCATGTTCCTGGGCTGGCTGGATCAGTGGGAGCTCGGCCAGGTGACCGACCAGAAGCCGATGGCCTGGATGAGCGGCCACGGGCACGGCGGCGTCACGGTCAAGCCCGGCACGATGCCCGGCATGGCCACGCCGGAGGAGCTGACCAAGCTCAGGGAGGCGCAGGGCACGCAGGCCGAGATCCTGTTCCTGCAGCTGATGATCCGCCACCACGAGGGCGGCGTGCAGATGTCCGAGGGCCTGCTGAAGCTGTCCACGCGCCCCGAGGTGGTGCGCATGGCTCAGAACATCGTCAAGGGGCAGAGCGGCGAGATCAAGCTCATGACGGACCTGCTGAGCAAGCGCGGCGCCCAGCCCTATCCGTCGATACTCACTCCGCGGTAATGGACGCGGACGCCGTCGTCGTGGGCTCCGGGCCCAACGGGCTCGTCGCCGCCGTCACACTGGCCCGCACCGGTCGCCGGGTGCTGCTGCTGGAGGCGGCCGACCGGTTCGGCGGCGGCCTCCGCTCCGGCGAGCTGACGCTGCCGGGGCGGGTGCACGACCTCGGCGCGACCGTGATGGCGATGGCGCTGGCGTCCCCGGCGTTCCGGGCGCTGGAACTCAAGGGCGTCGAGTTCGCCCATCCGGCCGTGCCCGTGGCGCATCCGCTGGACGACCGTCCTGCCGTGCTCGTGCACCGCGACCCGCGCCGCACCGCCGAGGCGCTCGGGCGCGACGCGGGCGCGTGGCTGGCGACGGCCGGCGCGACGGCGCGAGCCGGGTTCCCGCTGGTGGAGCTGCTGCTCAAACCCTTGGGGCCGTGGGACGTGCCGGTGCGGGCGTTCGCGCAGGCGGCCCGGTTCGGGCTCGTCGGCGCGCTGCCGGCCACGACGTTCGCCCGGCGGGCGTTCCGGACCGTGGAAGGGCGGGCCCTGATCGCGGGCATGGCCGCGCACTCCATCCTCGACCTGCGTTCCCCCGTCACCGCCGGCTACGGCCTGCTGCTGGCGTCCCTGGCCCACCTGGTGGGCTGGCCGCTGGTGCGGGGCGGGTCGCAGGTGCTGGCCGACGCGCTCGTGGCCGAGCTGAGGTCGCTGGGCGGCGAGGCGGTCACCGGGCACCGGGTGCGCCGCCTGGCGGAGCTGGACGCGCCGATCGTGGTGCTCGACGTGACGCCCAGGCAGTTCCTCGCCATGGCGGATCTGCCCGCCGGCTACCGGCGGCGGCTCCAGCGCTTCCGCTACGGTCCCGGGGTGTTCAAGCTGGACTGGGCGCTGGACGGGCCGGTGCCGTGGCGGGACCCGGCGGTGGCCGGCGCGGGGACGGTGCACCTGGGCGGGACGCTGGAGGAGATCGCGCTCAGCGAGGCGGAGATGGCCGCCGGGCGGCACTCGCCCCGGCCGTACGTACTGCTCGTCCAGCCGTACGCGGCCGACCCGGCGAGGGGCGGGCACACACTCTGGGCGTACTGCCACGTTCCCCACGGGTCCACGGTCGACATGACGGAGGCCATCGAGAATCAGATCGAGCGGTACGCTCCCGGGTTTCGTGACCGGGTGCTGGCCAGGCATGCCATGGGGCCGGCTGAGCTCGAGGCGGGCAACCCGAACCTGGTGGGGGGCGACATCGGCGGTGGGATGGCCGGGCTGCTCCAGTTCGTGAACCGGCCCGTCTGGTCTCCGGCGCCGTGGCGTACCCCGCTGCCCGGGGTGTTCTTGTGCTCGGCCTCGACGCCGCCCGGGGCGTCGGTGCACGGGATGGGCGGCTGGCAGGCGGCCCGCCTGGCCGTGCGTTCCTGACGACCGCCGCGCGGCGCGACGCGGCGGCGGACAGGACCGGAATCGGGCCGTCACCCCGGCGTCAGGAGCCGGCGGCGGTCATCTCCTCGGCGATGGCGGCCGCGAAGGCGTCCACGTCGGCCTCCGTCGTGTCGAAGGCGCACATCCAGCGCACCTCCCCCGTCGCCTCGTTCCACGTGTAGAAGCGGAACCGCTTCTGCAGGCGCTCGGTCACGTCCCTGGGCAGGACGGCGAAGACGGCGTTGGCCTCGACGGGCCGGGGCAGCCCGACGCCCGGGATGTCGCGGACCGCGTCGGCCAGCCGCCGTCCCATGGCGTTGGCCCGGCGCGCGTTCCGGAGCCACAGGTCCCCCGACAGCAGCGCCTCGAACTGCGCCGACACGAAGCGCATCTTCGACGACAGCTGCATGAACGTCTTGCGGATGTAGTCGATCCCGGTGGCGGCGTCCGGGTTGAGGACGACGACGGCCTCGCCGTACAGGAGGCCGATCTTGGTGCCGCCGAAGGACAGCACGTCCACTCCGGCATCCGTGGTGAGCGCCCGCATGGGCACGTCCAGGGCCGCCGCGGCGTTCGTCAGACGGGAGCCGTCCAGGTGGACGAGCAGCCCCCGTTCGTGGGCGTGCGCGCAGATCGCGGCGATCTCGGGGGGCGTGTAGAGGGTGCCCAGCTCGGTGGTGTTCGAGATCGACACCACGCGCGGCTGGGCGCGGTGGACGTCGCCGAAGCCCCACGCCTGCCGGTCGATCAGCTCGGGCGTGAGCTTGCCGTCGGGCGTGGGGACCGTCAGGAGCTTGATGCCGCCCACGACTTCGGGGGCGCCTCCCTCGTCGGTGTTGATGTGGGCGGTCTCGGCGCAGATGACCGCCTCCCAGTGCGCGGTCATGGCGCGCAGGGAGACGACGTTCGCGGCCGTGCCGTTGAAGACCGGCCAGGCCCGCGCCTGCTCGCCGAAGTGGCGCTGGAAGACGTCCTGCAGAGCCTCGGTGTAGACGTCGTCGCCGTAGGCGATCTGGTGGCCGCCGTTGGCGGTCGCGATGGCCTGGAGGATCTCGGGGTGCACGCCGGCGTAGTTGTCGCTGGCGAACGTCTTGAGCTGGGGGTCGTGCCGGGGAATCAAGAAGTGAGGTCCAATCGCATGCCGTTGATCTCGGCGGCGGGACGGTCGTACAGGCCGCCGATCGCCGCCGCCAGGTCGTTGACGTCGGTGAAGCCGGTGAAGCGGGCGTCCGGCTTGGCCGCGCGCATGGCGTCGTTCACCAGGGCGTTCACGACCAGGATCGTGGCGGCGCTGCCCGTGCCGGAGAGCGCGTCGGCCAGCGCGAGGGTCCACGCCTCCGCCGCCGCCTTGGCCGCCGCGTACACGGCGCCGCCGGCGGCCGGCCGCTCGGCCGCCTTGGCGGAGACGATCACGAAGCGGCCGTTGCCGCTGCGGCGCAGCAGCGGCTCGAAGGCCAGCGACACGTGCTGGAGCGTGCGGATCAGCAGGTCGTGCAGGACGTCCCAGTCCTCGAGGCTGGTCTCGGCGAACGTGGCGGACCCGCGCCACCCGCCGACCAGGTGCACCACACCGTCCACGCGCCCGTACTCGCGGTCGACGCTCTCGGCCAGCTGCCGCACCGCCGCGCGGTCGAGGAGATCGACCTGCTCCTTGTCGACACCGATCACAGTGTGACCATTTTTCCGGAAATATCCGGTTACAGCCTCACCCGTGGGCCCTCCGGCCCCGGTCACCAGAATGATCATGCTCGGAGTCCCTTGGTCGATTCGACGACATCGGCCAGCTTACGGCGCAGCGCCTCGTAGAACATGCTCAGGGGGAACTCGTCCGGCAGCACCGCGTCCACCTTGGCCTTCTGCTCCTCCGGCAGCGCCTCGATCCCCTTCGCCCAGGTGGACGCCGGGTGCGGCGCCACGTACGCGCTCACCAGCTCGTACGCCGCCAGCCAGTGCGCCAGCTTGGACCGGTCGATGCTGTCGCGGTAGAGCTTCTCCACCTCGCCGCGCAGGCCGGCCACCCCGTCCGCGACCCGCTCCCAGCCGATCGACAGGCGGTTGTCCGTCCACCGCACGACGTCGTTGCGGTGCAGGCAGGCGAAGAGCAACTGGCCGCCGAGCCCGTCGTAGTTCCGCACCCGGTCCCCGCTGATCGGGAACCGGAACAGCCGGTCGAACAGGATCGCGTGCTGGACGTACCGGGCGTGCGGCACCCCCTGCCGCTCCAGCTCCACCGCCTCCCCGAACGCGGTCAGGTCGCAGCGCAGCTCCTCCAGCGAGTACAGCCAGTACGGCATCCGCTGCTTGATCATGAACGGGTCGAACGGCAGGTCGCCGTGGCTGTGCGTGCGGTCGTGGACGAGATCCCACAGCACGAACGTGTCCTGCGCGAGCTGCTGGCAGTCCAGCAGCCGGGCGGCGTCCGGCGGCAGGTCGAGCTTGAGCATGGCCACGGCGGCCGCGGACACCCGCCGGAACCTGGCGGCCTCCCGGTCGGCGAAGATGCCGCCCCAGGTGAAGCGGGCGGGCGTCTGGCGCACCGCGACCGTCTCGGGGAACAGCACGGCCGAGTGGGTGTCGTAGCCGGAGGTGAAGTCCTCGAACGCGATCGGCACGAACATCGGGTTGTCGTAGCCGTTCGCCTCCAGCCGGGCCAGCCAGTCCGGCCAGATCGTGCGGATCCAGACGGCCTCGAGGTTGCGGTCCGGGTTGCCGTTCTGGGTGTACATGGGGAACACCACGACGTGCTCCAGGCCGTCCACGCGCTGGGTGTCGGGGTGGAAGAGGTCGAGCGAGCCGAGGAAGTCGGGCACGCCCAGGTCCCCGTCGGCCCAGGCGGCGAGGTCACGCTGGACGGCCTGGAGGTACGCGGCGTCGTGGGGGAAATAAGGCGATATTTCGCCCACGTGCTCGGCGATCCGCCCCACCAGCGCCCTGGCCTCCTCCTTCGCCTCCTGCCGCACCGAGCCGTCCTTGACCTGCAGCGGCCTCAGCTCCTCGACGGCCGCCTTGAGCCGGGCGAACAGCGCGGCCTTGGCCTCGTCACGGGCCTCGTCACGCGCCCCTCCGGCCGCGACGGCGGCCGGGACGCGGGCGGCCCAGGTGACCACGTTGCCCCACAGCCTGCGGTGGTCGTGGTCGTCGATGGAGTCGTCGCCGAACAGGTCGGAGTCGGCGAACACGACGACCCTGCCCTTGCCGTGCCTGACGGCCACGGCGAGCGGCGCGCCCGCCGGGTCGGCCGTGGCGGACGTCCTGAACAGGACCGTCCCCTCGGCGGCCAGGGTCAGCACGCCCGTGCGGTAGAAGCAGGCGGTCCTGACGCCCGCCAGCAGCCCGTCCATGGTGGCGCGCGCGGCGAGCACCCAGGTGGCCACGTCCCGGTGCGCGTTCCCGGGGTCGCGCACGGTGGTGTGCCCGACCCCGACCCCGAAGCGCCCGAGCAGCTCGCGCAGGTTGTTGCCGTACTTGTCCTGCTCCTCCTCGGCCAGCACCACCAGCCCGCCGCCACCGGCGACATAGTCCTCGATGGCGTCCAGCTCGGCGTCGGAGAACACCGGGCTGCCCGCGCCGATGGTGCGTTCCCAGCGCTCCCCCGACGGGTGCGCGATCACCAGGACGTCCTGCCCGGCCAGGACCTCGGCGTCGAGCGGCCCCGAGGTGTGCGCGGCCACGGTGTGCCCCAGGTGCCGCAGCAGCCCGGCCGCGCGGGCGTAGCTGTTGTCGTCGGGGTGCGCGGGGTTGATGGCCTCGGCCACCTCGCGCCGGACCGTCCACGACTCGCTGTGCGCCTCGTCGAACAACACCCGGGGGAACGCTCGCATGAAATATCTCCTGCATCCATGGCCTATTGCAGGAAAATATACACATGAAAGGAGTCGTTTCACCAAACCCTCAGGCGGCTCCGGGCCGGACGACACCGGACTCGTACGCGAACACCACGGCCTGCGCCCGGTCGCGCAGCGAGAGCTTCATCAGCACGCGCGCCACGTGCGTCTTGACCGTCGCCTCCCCCACGTACAGCTCCCGGGCGATCTCCGCGTTGGTGAGGCCGCGCGCCAGCAGCCGCAGCACCTCCAGCTCGCGCGGCGTCAGCTCGCCCAGCATGGGCGAGGGCGTCGGGTCGGCGCGACCGGCGAACGAGGCGATCACCCGGCTGGTCACCGCCGGATCGAGCAGCGCGTCCCCGGAGTGCACCACCCTGATCGCCTCCAGCAGCTGCTCCGGCGGCGACACCTTGAGCAGGAAGCCGCTGGTGCCGGCGCGCAGCGCGGCGTAGAGGTTCTCGTCGGTGTCGAACGTGGTCAGCGTGACGATCTTGGGTGGCGACGGGGTCTCCAGCAGTTCCCTGGCCGCGGACAGCCCGTCGAGTCTGGGCATCGAGATGTCCATCAAGACGATGTCCGGGCGGGTGCGCCGGGCCACGGCGATGGCCTCCAGCCCGTCGGCGGCCTCGCCGACGACTTCCATGCCGGGGTCGCTGTCGACGACCATGCGTAACCCGGCCCTGACCATCGCCTGGTCGTCGGCGATGACTATGCGAATGCCCACATGCCGGAGGGTAGACGCCGGGCGCATGCCTTGAACACCCAGGTCAAGCCGTACACAAGTGAGTTCCAAGTCACGACACGTGGACGCTCTGCCTGATGCGGGTCTGGGTGGCGTCGTCACAGGTGGTCTTGGCGCAGAAGTACATCACGAGCATGGTCTTGGGCTCGCGGTCGATGACGTAGCTCACGAACGCGAGCCTGGCGCCGGTCGCGGGGTCGCGCAGCGAACCGTCGAAGCGGGTGGCGGGGCGGTTGCCGGCCTGGTCCTGCACGGGCTTGCCGACATCGACCTCGCCCGGGAGCATGACCTCCATCTTGGCCTTCATCTGCTCGGAGTCGCCGGCGGGGTCGAGGGTGTCGGAGATCTGCACGTACACGCCGGAGGCCGCGTCGGGGTCCTCGGCGACGATCTGGGAGACCGTCGACCAGTCGGCGCCGGGACCGGCCACGAACAGGGACTCGAACTCCTGGGCGTGCGGCGAGGCCACGGCGAACAGGTCGCGGTGGGTGCGTACGGTCCAGTCGCCCGGATAGTCGAACGTGAGCGGCGCGGCCGTGCTGGTCTGGTAGCGGGACCAGGTGTCGCCGCGGTGGCTCATGATGATGAACGCGACCAGGGCGAGCGCGGCGACGGCGGCGACCAGCGTGGCGGCCACGATCGGGACGCGGCCGGGCCGCTTGCGCCGCCCGGACGGCTGCGTGGGCGGCGCGACCCCACCGGGCGGCTGCCCGAACGGGGCCGCGTGGCCCGGCTCACCACGCCTGGGCCCCGGGTGCGGACCGGACGACGGTCCCGAGTGCGGCACGGGGTGGGCGCCCGAGCCCGGCACGGGATGCGGCCCGGAGTGCGGGCTGGTGCCCGGCCGGGGAATGAGAGGCGCCGCGCCTGCGACGTCGGACGGCAGGAACTCGTGCTGCCCGCTGATCGCGTCGCGCAGCGCGGAGACGAACTCGGTGCAGGTCGCGTAGCGCTGCTCGGGCGACTTGGCCAGGCCGCGCATCATCACGGCGTCGATCGCGGGCGGCAGCTCCGGCCTGATCTGCGACAGCGGCGTGGGCTGCTCGGCCAGGTGCGCCCACAGCAGCGCGATGTCGTTCTCCCGCTGGAACGGCAGCCGCGCCGACAGCGCCTCGTAGACCACGCAGGCCAGCGCGTACTGGTCGCACCGGCCGTCGATGTGCTCCTTGTTGATCTGCTCGGGTGACATGTACCGGGGCGTGCCGATGAACTGGTCGGTCTGGGTCAGCCCGGAGATCGACGAGCGGTGCTTGGTGATGCCGAAGTCGGTCAGGTAGACGTGGTTGTCGGCGAGCAGGATGTTGGCCGGTTTGACGTCGCGGTGGATGAGGTCGTGCGCGTGCGCGGCGTCGAGCGCGGCGGCCACCTGGGCGAAGATCTGGTTGGCCTGGCCGATCGGCAGCGGGCCGCGGTCGTAGATGAGGCGGCGCAGGTCGAGGCCGTCGACGTAGCGCATGGCGATGTAGAGCACGCCGTCGGCGTCCGCGTTGGCCTCGTAGATGGGGATGATGTTGGGATGCTCGATGCTCGCGACCGTCCTGGACTCCAGGATGAACCGCTGCCTGAACCGGTCGTCGACGCTGAGCACCGGGTTGAGGATCTTCAGCGCCACGCGGCGGCTCAACCTCGGGTCGAGCGCCAGGTAGACGACGGCCATGCCGCCCTTGCCGACGATGTCCTCGATGTAGTACCCGGCCACCTCCTGGCCGATGAGCGATCTTTCATTCAATTGCATCACGTCTCGATGGGGTGACCGCAGTAGCCGCAGAAGCGGTGCGCGGGCCCGAGCCTCATGCCGCACGAGGTGCAGTATTTGACCCCCGGATCCTGCGCCGTCATCACCTGCTGCTGCTGCGGGACCACTTGGAACGGCTGGGATCGCCGCACGACCACGGTCTGGTTGGCGCCGTCGTCGAGGTCGAGCGGTGGACCGGCCGCCAGCGGTTGCGGCAATTCTGTCGGTTTATCAGGAGTGCGGCGGCGCCACAACAAATACGCTCCACCGCTGGCGGCTATGAAAAGTATCGCCGCCGCCACGATGAACGGCCACAGCGGCATGGACCCCGCCGGCTCGGCGGCCGCCCGCTTGGTGCCCTGGTCCTCCGGACCGCCGCGCTTGGCCAGCGAGGTCTTCAGCAGGTCCGCGGCCACCACGTTCCCAGGATAGAGCTCCAGCACGCGCTGGAAGCCCGGGGCGGCCTCGGTGAAGTACTTGGTGTGGTAGCGGGTCAGCGCCGCCTCGAACGCCGTGTCGATCGCGCCCCTGCGCGGCACGACCTTGGCCTGGGACAGGATGCCGGTGATCTCCCTGACGCCGATCATCTTGCCTTCTTTGCCGCCGCCGACGAGCAGGCCTATGACGTGGCCGTTCTTGTCGCCGATCACCGGTGCGCCCACCAGCCCCTTGTCGGCCAGGCCGCCCAGCTTGACCGGCTCGTCCACCTTCTTCTCGGGGTCGGCGAACGGCCTGCCGGTCTCTCCCTGGCCGCCGCCCTTGCTCAGGTGGGCGATCTCGACGGTGTGCTGCACGTTCGGCCCCGGCCGGCCGAGGAAACCGGCGATGCCGGCGGGCGAGCCCTCCTGATCGGGCACCTTGTCGGCGAGCGGCGCGGTCGGCATGCCGAGGCTGCCCGCGAACGGGGTCAGCGGCACCAGCACGGCGGGGCTGTCGGGCGCCGGGCCCGCCTTGATGCACTTGACCTTGAAGCCGTCGGTGCTGGCCGGTGACACGTTGGGGAAGGCCGTGATCTCGGTGGTGACGTTGATGATGCAGGTGGCGGTGTCGCTCTTGGGCGGGTAGCACGCCTGCAGGTGGCGGTTGAGCTGGTCGTCGGAGAGCTTGTGCTTCTTGTAGTCGAGGGGGACCTTCACCTTGTGGTGCTCGGCGAAGACCTTGTTGGCAGCGTAGATCGCGACGTCGTTGGGGTTCACCGCCAGGCGCCGGAGCGCGACCATCGTCCCGTCGGGGTTGACCACGGTCGCCGTGCCCGACGCGAACGGGATGTCATAGGACCTCTCCACGTGTTTCAGCTCGCCGATGTGATCGAGCAGAGTGATCTCCACGTGGGACACGGCTTCCACCCGCACCACGGCCGGGGTCACCAGGTCGGTGATCCCGCTCGGGTGCTCGTGAGCCGCCACCGGCATCGCGGTCAGCACCAGTGCCACCGCGACGCCACCGGCCAGAGCTGTGAGGCGCGCCATCTCCGCTCCAAAGAACACAGGAATAGGACAAGGGTCCCAAGCACATGCCGTAAGTCAATAGACCGCTACGTAGACAAGCGCTTGCTAGGCGGAATAACGTACCCGGATGGGCTACGTGATCGGCGTCGATGTCGGCGGCACCTTCACCGACGTGGTCCTTCGCGACACGTCCGGCGCGATTGCCGTGGCCAAATGTTTGAGCACCCCCTATGACCCCATCGCGGGAATCGTCACCGGCGTTACACGCGCCCTCGCTGACCGCGACCCCGCGCAGGTCACGCGGGTGGTGCACGCCACCACCCTGGCCACCAACGCGGTCCTCGAGCGCAAGGGCGTGCGGGTCGCCTACGTCACGACCCAGGGTTTCCGCGCGGCCATCCCGCTCGGCCGCTACGCCCGCGTCGAGGAGGACCGGTACGATCTGCGCTTCTCGCCGCCCCCTCCCCCGGTGACCGCCGGGGACTGCTTCGAGGTGGTGGAGCGGATCTCGGCGCGCGGCGACGTCCTGACGCCGCTGGACCCCGGCTCGGTACGACGGGTCGCCGCGGAGATCACGCGACGGGGCATCGCGTCGGCGGCCGTGTGCCTGCTGCACGCGTACGCCAATCCGGACCATGAACGGCAGGTCGCCGCGATCCTGCGGGAATCGGTCGCGAACGTGGTGACCTCGTCGGAGGTGTGGCCGGAAATCCGTGAATACGAGCGCGCCACCACCACCATCATGTCCGCATATATCGGCCCATTGATGGCTTCTTATCTCTCGCGGCTGCGCGAGCGGCTGGCCGAGGCCGGCATCCACGCGCCCATCCACGTCATGGAGTCGAGCGGCGGCGTGATCTCCGCCGAGCTGGCCGCCAGGCGGGCGGTGGCCACGATCGAGTCGGGCCCGGCGGCGGGCGTGCTGGCGGCGGCCGGGACGGGGTTCGCGAACGTCATCTCGTTCGACATGGGCGGCACCACCGCCAAGGCATGCGTGGTGCGCGGCGGGCGGCCGGAGATCACCCACGAGTTCCACGTGGGTGGCAAGGGCAGCTTCGGCGGGCGGCGGGCGGGCACCGGCGTGCCGATCAAGACCCCGGCCATCGACCTGGCGGAGGTGGGGGCGGGCGGCGGCAGCATCGCCTGGCTCGACGCGGCGGGCGCGCTGCGCGTGGGCCCGCACTCGGCCGGCTCATCGCCTGGCCCGGCCTGTTATGGCCTGGGCGGCTCCGAGCCGACCGTCACGGACGCGAACCTGGTGCTCGGCTATCTCGCCTCGGCCTCCATCCCGCTGTCGCCGCCGCTGGCGGACAAGGCCCTCGACCGGCTCGCGGGGCCACTCGGGGTGTCGCGGGAGCAGGCGGCGTACGCCGTGCACGAGATCGTCAGCGCCTCGATGGCGTCGGCCGTGCACGTGGTGACGGTCCAGCGCGGGATCGACCCGCGCGGCTTCGCCCTGGTGGCCTTCGGCGGCGCGGGGCCGATGCACGCGGCCCGGGTGGCGGAGCGGTTCGGGATCTCCACGGTGGTGGTGCCCGCGTACTGCGGGGTGGCGTCGGCGGCGGGCCTGCTGGCCGGGGACCTCTCCACGGACCGCGTCCTGTCCCGGCTGGACGCCGACCCGGAGGCGGTCTTCACCGAACTGGCCGCGGAGGCGTCGTCCGACCTGGGCGTCTCCCTCGGCGATCCCGGGGTGCGGGTGCTGCGGTCGGTGGACGTACGTTTCAAGGGCCAGTCCCACGACCTGACCGTCGGCTGGTCCCCCTTGCGGGACGTCCTCGCCGCCCGCTTCTTCGAGAGGTACCGCCAGGTGTACGGGATCGCGCAGGAGGGCGAGATCGAGCTGGTCAGCTACCGCATCCGCGTCACCACCCCCGCCGAGCAGCACCGTCCCGCCGCCGGTGCGGCGGGAGGCGGTACGGCGGAACCCGCACCACCACCCTCCACCGCCAGGCGGGCGTACTTCCCGGAGACGGGCGGCTACGTCGAGATCCCGGTGCACACCAGGGACACCATGGACGGCCCGCTCCAAGGCCCGGCGATCATCGAGGACGCCGAGTCCACGATCGTCGTCCCGCCCGCCTGGACCGCCACCCTCACCGGGTCCCGCGCCGTCCACCTGACCCAGGGGACCGCCCCATGACCGACGCCCTCACCGCGGAGGTGCTCAGGAACGCGCTGGTGGTGGCCGCGGAGGAGGCCAGCATCGTGGTGGTGCGCTCGGCGTACTCCACGTTCATCGTGGAGGGCTCCGACGCCTCGGCCGCCGTCCTCGACGCCCGCGGACGCCTGATCGCCCATTCCATGGCCACCACGCTCATGAACAGCATGGCGCTCAAGGTCGCGCTCCCCGAGCTGATCAAGGACATCCCCTTGGAGACGATGCGCCCGGGTGAGGCGTACGTGCTCAACGACGCCTACCGGGGTGGCGTGCACACCAACGACCTGCTCGTCTACCGCCCGGTCTTCGTCGGCGGAAGCCCCGCCTACTTCACCGCCACCATGATCCACGTCTCGGACCTGGGCGGCCTCTCGGCAGGCGGGATGGCCCCGCTGGCCACGGACATCTTCCTGGAGGGCCTGCAGCTCCCTCCGGTCCGCCTGGCGACCGCGGACGGGATCGACCCGGCCATGGAGGCCGTCCTGCGGGCCAACAGCCGCACCCCGGACAAGGTCATGGGCGACGTACGGGCGCTCGTGGCCGGCACGGCGGTGGCCGCCGCCCGCCTTGAGTCGCTGATCGGCGAGTACGGAGTGCAGGGCCTGGCGGCGGGCGTCGACGACTACCTGGACTACACGGAGGCCAGGACCCGCGCCTCCCTGGCCGAGCTGCCCGAGGGCCGGTTCGAGGCGGCGTACCCGATCGATGACGACGGGATAAATCCCGAAAAATCGCATCACATCCGGGTCGCCGTCACCCTCGGCGCCACCGGCGCCGTGCTCGACTTCGCGGGCACGGACCCGCAGGTCCCGGCGGCGATCAACGCCTCGGCCTCGCAGTCCCTGGCGGCGGCCGTCTTCGCGCTCCGCTGTTTCCTGGACCCGACCGTCCCGATGAACGACGGCTGCCTGCGCGCCATCGACGTGCACCTGCCGGAGGGCTCCCTGCTGAACGCCCGCTCCCCCTACCCCTGCGGCGGCCGGTACGTCCCGATCTACGCCGCCATGGAGGCCGTCTTCCAGGCCCTGTCGGACGCGGTGCCCGAACGGGCGATCGCGCCCAGCGGGATCCTGCAGCCGTTCTCGATCGCCGCGGTGGGGGCTCCGTACTGGATCCACCTCTCGTACGACTTCGGCGGCGTGGGAGCCCGGCAGGGGCTGGACGGGCCGGACGCGACGGGCGTGCACTTCGGCATCGGCCGCAACTCGGTGCCGCAGGCGGAGCCGGTGGAAAGCCGCTGCCCGCTGATCGTCGAGTCGATCGAGACGATCCCGGACTCAGGAGGTCCTGGCCGGTTCCGCGGCGGTCTGGGCTCGCGGACGGTGTACCGCTTCCTGGCCGACTGCCATGTGACGACCCGCGGCGACCGCCTCCGCCTGCCGCCCCCGGGCCGGGACGGCGGCCTGCCGGGCCGGCTGGGCGGCTTCTTCAAGCGCCACCTGGACGGGACGGTGGAACGGCTCGCGTCGAAGGTCAACAATGTGCGGTTCGCGGCCGGGGAGGCGTTCATCGTGGAGACCACGGGCGGCGCCGGCCTCGGCCCGCCCGGCGAACGGGACCCGAAGGCGGTCCTGGCCGATCTCGAGGCGGGACGCGTCACGCATCGAGGAGCGGCCGAGGACTACGGGGCCGAGACTCAGTCCTCGATCAGGTCGGCAGGATTGAAGCTGATCGGGTAGGGCGTCGCCAGTGATGCGAGGGTCCCGGCCCTGTGGGCGACGGGTCCTCTGTAGGAGTCGCCGTCGAGGTCGTAGACGTAGAGCGTCGGCCCTTCGTCGAGCTCTACACGCCAGTAAGTGGGAATGCCAACCTTGGCATATGCCTCGACCTTGGTCGCCCGGTCACGTGTCTTCGTGCTCGGACTGACCACCTCCACAGCGAGCAGCACGTCCTCGGGCGTGAACATGAGTTTGACCGACTTGAACCTGCCCTTGGGCACCACGACCAGGTCCGGGATGTAGAAGTCCGTGTCCGACGCGCGCACGTTGACCGTCAACAGCACCTTCAGATGCGACGGCACCGTTCGGCGGAGAATCGTCCACAGCAGAGAGAGCGCGTCCTGGTGCTGGGGGGTGGGGGCAGGGCTCACTACTAGGCTCCCGTTGAAGAGCTCGTAACGGTTCCCGTCGTCGGGGAAGTTGAACAGGTCGTCGACAGTGAACGGCGCGATGGGAAAAGCCATGCGCTCCGTCGGTTCGATCGTCGCCATTGCGGTCACCCACTCAGTATCGGGAGTCTCGCCCTCGCCCACATGCTACTTCCCTGGATTTCCTCACTTTGGGTCACGAGGCCGCCACTCTTCGGCACCTTGTCGCACGACCGCATGCACAGCCCTCGCCACCCGAGCCCCCCACTCCGACCTAGGTCCCCCGAACAGCTCCGGCGTCCCCTCGACCGGCACAGCCACGCACACCGCGTCCGAAGCCGTCCCCGTGCACGGGAACCCGGCCTCGATCAACGCCTGCGACTTCGCCTCCGTGACCGTCATCACGGCGTTGACCAGAGCGGCGTCCGTCATCGGCACAGGTATCACGGCGACGATGTTGACGGTCCCGACCCGCATCGGAGCCAGCTCCGGATCCCGGAAACCCTCCGGGGCGGCCGCCCAAGTGGGGACGCGTAAGCCCACGGTCGCGGCGGCCTCCACGCCGCCGTCCGCCGCCCGCACGTACCGATCGACCGACGCGGCGGTCATCATCCCGACGCCCGGGCCTGCGGGCCCCAGCGAGAGCAGGTGATCGACCGGGTCCATCCGCGAATACCCGGCCACGACCTGCGCGTTCAGCACCCACTCCCGCTCCCCGATGCCCCCGCCGAGCATCGCCGAGGAGATCATCCGCCAGCCCGGCCCGAACTCCCACAACAGCGACCCGAGCCGGACCCCCTCCTCCACCCGATACGTCAGCTTCAAGGCCCTCCCCTGACCAGGTGCACGACGGGCCGGCCGTCCGGCCCAGGCTCGATCTTGACATGGGCGTCGAAGTGCCGTCCCACCAATTCCTCGGTCAGCACCTGGGCGGGCTCGCCGGAGGCGACGGCGCGGCCGTCGGCGAGGAGGAGCAACGCGTCGGCGTACAGTCCGGCCACGGTCAGGTCGTGCATGGTGGTGACGACGGTGAGCCCGTCGGCGCGCCTGAGCCGGTCCACCAGTTCCAGCACCTGCTGCTGGTGCCCGAGGTCGAGCGCGGTGGTCGGCTCGTCGAGCAGCAGCACGGGCGCCTGCTGGGCCAGCGCCCTGGCCAGCACCACCCGCTGCCGCTCCCCGCCGGACAACTCCCCGGCGCGGCGCGTGGCGAGGGCGTTCAGGTCGAGCCGGTCGAGCACGGAGGCGGTGACCTCGCGGTCGTGGCGGCTCTCCCGTCCCAAGTACGGGATGTACGGCGTCCGCCCCAGCAGCGCGTAGTCGAAGACCGGCATGTCGGGCGGCAGCGCGGGCGTCTGCGGCGCGTACGCCAGCAGCCTGGCCCGCTCACGCGGCTTCAGCCCCGCGATCAGCCGCCCGGACAGCGTGACGTCGCCCCGGTGCGCCACCAGCCCCATGACGGCTTTCAGCAGGGTGGACTTGCCGGCCCCGTTCGGCCCGATGATCGCCAGCCACTCTCCCCTGCGCACCCGCAGGCCGACGTCGTGGACGACCTCGCGCTCGCCGAGGCGTACCGACAGGCCACGGGTCTCGATCACGTGACCGCCCGCCTGGTCATGCGCAGGATCCCCACGAAGAACGGCGCCCCGACGAACATCGTGACCACGCCGATCGGCAGCTCGGCCGGGGCGACGACGGTGCGGGCGACGAGGTCGCCCAGCACGAGGAAGGCCGCGCCGCCGATCAGCGACAGGGGCAGCACGATCCGGTACGAGCCGCCCGCCAGCCGCCGTACGACGTGCGGGACGACGATGCCCACGAACCCGATCAGCCCGCTCACCGCCACGGCCGCCGCGGTGGCCAGCGAGGCCGCCAGCAGCACGGTGAAGCGCACCCTGGCCGCCCGCAAACCCAGGCTGGTGGCCTCCTCGTCGCCGACGGCGAGCACGTCGAGCACGCGCCCGTGCAGCAGGAGCAGCACGGAGGAGACGACCGCGTACGGGAGCACCAGCCAGAGCTGGTCCCAGCCGCCGCCGACGTCGCCGAGGATCCACGAGTAGATGCGCTGCAGCTCCTCGACCTTGAACTGCTGCACGAACGTCTGGATCGCGGTCAGGAACGACGTGACCGCCACCCCGGCCAGCACCAGCGTGGCGGTGCCGCCCGCACGCCCGGCCGTGTTGCCGAGCGTGTAGGCCAGGAACACGCCCCCCACGGCCCCGGCGAAGGCGGCGACGGGGATGCTGGCCGCCACGGACGGCAGCGCCACGATGGCGAGCGTCGTGGCCAGCCCCGCGCCGGCGGCCGCGCCCAGCAGGTACGGGTCGGCGAGCGGGTTGCGGAACACCCCCTGGTACGCGGCCCCGGCCATGGCCAGCAGCCCGCCGACCACGGCGGCGACGAGCACCCTGGGCAGCCGCAGCTCGTACAGCAGCCCCTGTTCTACGGGCGCCAGCCCCGAGTCGATGTGCACGAACGGCAGCCAGTCCGCGGCCTGGAGCACGACCCGCCACGGCGGGATGTCGGCGGCCCCGTCGAGAAGTCCGGCGATCATGGAGACGGCCAGCACGCCCAGGGCGCCCGCCACCCAGAGGGGTCTGGCCCTGGACGGGCCGTCCTGCGTCGCCATGGTCAGCTCGCGCCGGCCTTCGACACGGCGGCACCGATGGTCTCGGCGAGCTCCACGATGCGCGGCCCCCACCGGGAGGCGACGTCGTCGTCGAGCAGGATGACCCGGTCGTTCTTGATCGCCGACAGGTTCTTCCAGCCTGGCCGCTTGGCCAGGGCCTCCTTGTTCTGCTGACAACACTTGACGTCCGCCAGGAAGATCAGGTCGGGGTCGGCCTGGGCCACGAACTCGGCCGACAGCTTGGGGTAGCCGCCTGCCGCGTCGGGCGCCTTGTCGGCGATGTTGGTGAGGCCGAACATCGCGTAGATCTGGCCGATGAACGTCTGCGACGTCGCCGCGTACGGCGTCTGGTCGAGCTCGTGGTAGAACGTGAGCTTCTTGTCCTTGGGCGCCTGGGCGGCGAGCTTGTCCATGGCCGTCTTCATGCCGGCGACCACCTCGTCGGCCTTGGCCTTGTTGCCGGTGGCCGCGCCCAGCTCCGCGATCTCCTCGTACGCCTCGTCGATCTTGGTGGCGGCGGGCTCGAGGAGGACGGGCACGTTCAGCTTGCCCAGCTCGGCGACGACCTTGTCGAGATCGTCGGAGACGATGACCAGGTCGGGTTTCTTGGCGACGATGGCCTCGACGTTCGGCTTGAAGCCGGACAGGTCGGTCTTCGGGGCCTCTGGCGGGTGGTTGGACTGATCGTCAACGGCGACGACCTGGGGTCCCGCGCCGATGGCGAACAGCGTCTCGGTGTGGGTGGCCGAGAGCGAGACGATCCGCTCCGGCTTCTTGGTGAGCGTGACCTTGCCGTTGCCCGCCTCGATGGTGACGGGGAAGCCCTCCGCGGCCGGGGCCGCGGCGGAGGAGGTGGGGGCGGAGGTGGGGGTGGCCGTGGTGCCGGTCTGGCCGCATCCGGCCAGCACCAGCGTTCCCAGCAGCGCGCCCGCGAAGGCCGTGCGTACGGGCCTCACGAGAAGTCCTTTCACACTGTCGGAACCGAGAGACCCGCGATGAGCGACGGATCACCCTTTTCCACGAGGGTTGATGGCGTCAGCGCAGAGGCAGGCGACCTGGCTGTGACAGTTGCGGGACAGCGCCGGACTCGCACCGGACTTCGCTGCAACACTGCGCTTTCGACAAACCGTATCAATCTCCCAAATGCCCTGGACGTCAAGGGGCGAGTTGGGCCTCCGCCTCGGCGATGATCCGCTGCAGCCTCAGCCCGTGGGCGGCGTCGAGCGGGTGACCGCCGCCGTTGCGCACCGTCTGGGCGAACTCCTCGGCGACGACGTCCAGCGGGTCGTCGTCGAAGGGCAGGAGGACGGCGTTGCCGGTGCGGCCGTACACGGCGAACGTCGCGGGCGGCAGGTCGCCGACGGCGGCCATGCACAGCGACACCTCGGAGACCGCGCCGCCCTCGTGCTCCAGCAGCAGGCCGGTCCAGCCGAGCGGATTGCCGTGCGCGCGCACGCCGGCCACCGGGCCGAGCGCGGCGTCCAGCAGGTCGATCACGTGCGGGCCGACGTCGAGCAGCGCGCCGCGCTCCAGCCGCCAGGGGGTGGCGAAGGGGTGGTCACCGAGGAGGGCGCCGGAGATGTTCGCGGCGTGGCCGCCGAACGGCTGGATCTCGCCGCACCGGGCGAGGAACGTGCGGGTCTCCACGGCGTAGCGGAGGGTGAGCACGAGCTGGGAGGCCACGCCCGCCTCGGCGATCGCGCCGGCGAGGCGCCGGGCGGCGTCGAGGGATTCGCCCAGCGGCTTCTCCAGCAGCAGCGGCTTGCCCGCGCGGGCGGCGCGGACGCCGAGCGCGGCCTGGACGGCGGGCGGCACGCAGAACGCCACGGCCTCGCAGGCGTCGAACAGCTCCTCGATCCGCTCGAAGACCGGCGCTCCGAGACCGGCGGCCGCCTCGGGCCGCCGGGCCCAGACCCCGGCCAGGCGCGTGTGCGGGCCCTTGGCCAGCATGGGCGCGTGCGCCATCCGGGCCCAGGGCCCCGCTCCGACCAACCCGACCGCCACCGGTTCCATGAGACCTCCCAGGGTCACCTTAGGAGACACGGCGGCGTGATCCACTCAAGGGGGGCATATCACCGCTCTCCCCGCTTTCCGCCCAAGATCTTTGCAGCATTGCGGCCGTCCGGCCTTACCTCCAGTAAAGGCAACGGTGAGATTTGAAACGGGGATTTAATGCGGAAAAGTCTCATTAGCGCGCTTTTGGCGGGTTTAGTGCTCGCCATCTCCACGGCCGGAGCCGCCTCAGCGGCGCCGGACCGGCAGACCGCCGACCCGATCACGGCCGAGCAACTGCGCCTGTTCCTGTTCAGGGGCATGTACGACCCGGCGAGCAGCCGGCTCGAGGTGGCCGCGACCCTGAAGGCCCTCGAGAACGGCCAGGCCGCCGAGCTCCCCTCCACGGCCAGTACCGCAACAACACATGCGCCCGCGACCACATCGAGACGTACTTGACGAGCGTCTTCGGTTCTCTGTGTTTACCCAAGTAAAACGGACATCAGCGTAGTCTCGTCGCACGTCGGCCGAGGCTGGGCGGCGGCCGAGGATCGTCCCGTGTCGGTGACCGGCCGGCCGCTGCACTGATCGGCACGGCTGCACTGATCGGGCACGATGGGCGGGCGCCCCGCGCGGTGCCCGCCCATCGGCGTCATCGGGCGTCGCGCCACCGCTGGATGGCGTGCTGAGGGCGGTGGGCCAGGGTGCCGGAGTCGATGACGAGGGTCTGGCCGGTGACGCAGCGGCTCTCGTCGGAGGCCAGGAACGCCACCAGGTTCGCCACGTCCTCGACCGTGCACGGCCATGGCAGGAGGCGTTCGGCGGCCTTGTCGGCGAGTTGCTCCGGCGACAGGGTGTGCTGGGCGGCCGGAGTCATGACAAGGGCGGGGGCGACGGCGTTGCAGCGGATGCCGCGGGACCCGTACATGGTGGCGACGTAGCGGGTGAAGCCGATCAGCGCCGACTTGGACGCGCCGTACGCGGCATGAACCAGGTCGCCGACCAAGGCGGACACCGACGAGGTGAGCACGATGGCGCCGCCGTCGGGCATGGCGGGGATCGTGTGCTTGACCATGAGCATGGCGCCGCGCAGGTTGACCTCCATGGTGCGGTCCCAGACGGCGACGTCGAGCCCGTCCAGCTCACGGTCGCGGCCGTACACCTCGTAGTCGAGGGCGGCGGCGTTGGAGTGCAGGACGTCCACCCGCCCGAACGACGCCACCAGGGTCGCGACCGCCTCCTCCACCTGCTTCTCGTCGGAGACGTCGCAGGTCAGCGCCGTGGCGGTGCCACCGCGGGCGCGGATGGCGGCGGCGGTGCTCCTGGCGGAGGCCGCGCGCAGATCCAGCACGCCGACGCAGGCGCCCTCGGCGGCCAGCCGCCCCGCGCACGCCGCGCCGATCCCGGATCCGGCCCCCGTGACCAGCGCGACGCGCCCGTCGAAGCGGCCGGTCACCAGGCCACCTGGAGGGACGTCAGGCCCCGGCCGACGATCGACTTCCGGTGGGCGATCTGCTGTTCGGGAACCAGGCGCAGGCCGGGCAGGCGGCGGCCGAGCACGTCGAGCGCGGTGCGCAGTTGCAGGCGGCCGAGCGCGGCACCGACGCAGAAGTGGATGCCGTAGCCGAAGACCATGTGGTCGGCGGCGTTCGGGCGGTCGATCCAGAAGCGTTCCGGGTCGGGGAAGACGGTCTCGTCGTGCGCGGCGGAGTCGGTGGACAGCAGGACGAGGGCGCCCGCCGGGATCGTCACGCCGTGCAGGGAAACGTCGGCGGCGGCGTAGCGGAACGAGCCCAGCGAGGCGCCGTCGATGCGCATGCACTCCTCGGCCGCGTTCCCGGCCAGCGGCGGGGGCACCGGCCAGGCGTCCTCCCTGAGCAGGCGCAGGACGGTGTTGCCGAGCTGGTTCGGCACGGTGTCGTTGCCGCCGAGCAGGATCGTGGAGATCAGCTCGACCACCTCCCTGTGCGTCAGCTCCTCACCGATCAGCGAGGTCATCAGGGAGGTGAAGTCGTCCCGCGGGTCCTTGGCCCGGGCGGCGACCAGCCGGTCCACGTAGTCGAGATAGGTCAGGAAGCTGTCGGCCAGCTCCAGCTGGCGCCGCGGCGGCTGCGGCGCCAGGAAGAGCTGGAACCAGTCCTTGACGTGCGCCTGCACGAACGCCTCGTCGGACTCCGGCACCCCGATGAAGCGGGCGGTCAGCTTGATCGACGGCTCGTGCCCGATCTCGGCCACGAAGTCGGCCTCGCCGTGCGGCTGGATCCGGTCGAGGAGGTCCTCGTTGAGCCGCCGGAACGCGTCCTCCATGGCCGCGACCGCGCGCGGCGTGAACGCCCGCGACACCGACCTGCGCAGGCGGGTGTGGTCGGGCGGGTCGACGTTCGCGACGAAGCTGGACAGGAACGAGCCGTGCTCGCCCAGCTTCTCCCTCGTCTCGCCGGTGAGACCGCGGGAGATCGTCAGCGAGCCCTTGGAGGAGAAGCGCCGCGGGTCGCCGTACGCGGCCCGCACGTCGGCGTACCGGGTGAGCACGTACGCCTGGAGGTGCTCGCTCCAGAACACCGGCGACTCCTTACGGAGGCGGGCGAGGAACTCATACGGGGCGGCGACGTGCCAGTCCGCGTTGATGTCGAAGTCCTCGATCATGCGAAGATCCTCCGCGGGTTGTCGACGAGCATCTGGTGGATCTGGTCGTCCGTGACACCCCGTTTGCGAAGCTCGGGGACGACGTCGCGGGAGATGTGGAGAAGGTGGTAGTTGGGGTGGCGCACGCGGACGACGTCGGCGTCGAAACGATCGTTGAAGCAGTACGAGTCGTGCCCCAGCACCATCTTTCCGGCGTGCCCGCGCTCGCACATCGCGACCACCGCCGACACCCGCTGCTCGAACGAGCTGATCGTCTCGATCCCGAAGCGGTCCATGCCCAGGTAGGAACCGCCGGCGACCAATTCCTCCAGGTACGCCGGGTCGGCCGAGTCCCCGGCGTGCCCGATCACCACCCGGCCCAGGTCGACCCCGAGTGAGCCGAGCAGGCGCTGCTGCTCCAGACCGCCCTTGGAGGCGCTGTGCGAGTGCGTGGTGATCGGGGCGCCGGTCTCCAGGTGCGCCTCGGCCACCGCCCGGAACACCCGCTCGCACCCCTTCGTCATCCCCAGATGATCGGAGGCGCACTTGAGCATGGCGGCCTTGACCCCGGTCCGCCCGATGCCCTCGGCGATGTCCCGTACGAAGAACTCCGCCAGCCGGTCGGGCCCGCCGAAGAGCGATCCCGGTCCCCGGTTGGCGAAGTACGGCGGCAGCGTGTCGTAGGTGTAGAGCCCGGTCGCGACCACGATGTTGACGCTGGTCATCTCGGCCACCCGCTGTACCGACGGGATGTGGCGGCCCAGCCCGACCACGGTCAGGTCCACGATCGTGTCGACGCCCTCGGCCTTCAGCGCGTCGAGCTTGCCCGCCGCCTCCCGCGCCCGCGCCTCCGGGTCCCAGCCCTCCGGGATGTCCGGCCAGTTCCACAGGATCTCCGGGCTCAGCCCGAAGACGTGCTCGTGCATGAGCGTCGCCCCCAGATCGGCGACCGGGCCTCTCACGGTCTCAGGCACGGGAACCTCTCGTGCTCGAACGGCCGGTTGACCTGGAGCCCGAGCCCGTCGGTCTGCTGGTACGGCAGGCCGGTGTAGAGGGCGTCGGCGTCGAAGTAGGTGACCGTGAACGACAGCCGCGGGCTGTCGTGGCGGTTGGCGGGCGCGCCGTGCACGGTCAGCGAGTGGTGCACGGTGGCGTCGCCGGCTTTGAGGTCGAGCGGCGGCGACAGCTCCAGTTCCTTGAGCCACGGATGCTGGCTGAGCTGGTCGTCCCCGGGCCGGGTGAAGCTGCGCCCCAGCAGGCCGAAGCGGTGCGAGCCGTCGTAGAACCTGAGCGAGCCCATGCCGGCGGGCACGTCGGCCAGCGCCAGCCACACGGTCAGCATGGCCGAGCGGTCCATCGGCATCCAGGGGAAGTCCTGGTGGAACTCGGTGGCGCCGTGCTCGCCGGCCTCCTTGACCAGCAGGTTGGTGACCTGCACGCGGACTGCGCGGACGCCGCGCAGCAACCGTACGGCGTTGCGTCCCATCTGGGGGCTCATGGTCAGCGCGCCGAACAGCTCGTCGCTCGCCGCGATGTCCCTCGACTGCCCGAATGCCTGGTCGACCAGCGTCCGCTTGCCCTTGGCCCGGCCGCTCAGGTAGCCGGTGGCCCGCTCGCGCAGCTCGGCCACGGTGCCGGGGTCGACGAGCCGGCCGAGCCGCACCCAGCCGTGCTCATGGAAGAACGCCACCTCGTCGTCGGTGGTCTGGCGCACCGGGATCTCCATGGGGCCAGTCTCGCACCTAAAGCAAGCGCTTGGTAAGACTTGAATCGAGCAGCCCCGTACTCATGCGCGCGCCGCCGCCGTCATCCTGGCGCCGCCGATCGGCACGGACACCGACGCCGCGATCCACGCGGCGGCCTGAGCCCCGCGCCGAAGTTCTCGGCATAAGGTTGCACCCAAGCGCTTGCTCAACTTGCTGGGAGGACACGTGCGGCCGTTCAGGTTCGGGGCTGTGGTGCGGGAGGCGGAGTCCGGGAAGGCGTGGGCCGAGAAGGCCAGGCGGCTCGAAGGGGCGGGCTTCGACGTGCTGCTGGTGCCCGACCACCTCGTCGGCCCCCGGTTCGCGCCCATCGCGGCGCTGACCGCGGCCGCCTGCGCCACCGACCGGCTGCGTGTCGGGACGCTGGTGTTCGCGAACGACTTCCGGCACCCGGCGGTGCTGGCCAAAGAGGCGGCGACGCTCGACCTCCTGTCCGGCGGGCGGCTGGAGGCCGGGATCGGGACCGGGTGGATGGCGGGCGACTACGCGGGGGCCGGGATGGCGCTGGAGACGCCCGGGGTGCGGGTGGAGCGGCTCCAGGAGGCGATCGCCGTGCTCAAGGGACTCTGGGGGGACGGGCCGTTCCAGTTCGAGGGGCGGCACTACCGGATCGACGGGCTCGATCAGTGGCCCAAGCCCCTGCAGCGGCCGCATCCGCCGCTGGTGCTGGGCGGGGGCGGGCCGCGGGTGCTGCGGCTGGCGGCCGAGCAGGCCGACGTGGTCAACATCGGGATGCGGGTGAAGCGGGACGGCAGCGGGCCCGACAGGAAGGACGGCGGACTCGAGGCGTTCCTGGACAAGCTCCGGCACGTCCGCGCGGCCGCCGGCGACCGCTACGCCCACCTGGAGCTGGGTACGAGCGTGGTCCAGATGGGCGGAGCCCGGAAGGCGGAGGAGTCCTGGAGCGCGGTCGACAGCTCGTCGCTGGACGAGACGCCCCAGGTCCTCCTCGGTACACATCACGACATAGTCGACAAGCTCCGCTATTGGCGGGATGAGCACGATATTTCGTACTTCGTGGTGCACAACGAGCGCGACCTCCCCATCTTCGGCCCCGTCGTCGAGGAACTGGCTACGGCACGAGGATGACCTTGCCCATCGTGTTCCTGCTCTCCAGGGCCTCGTGCGCGTCAGCGGCCCGGGCCAGAGGGAACGACTGGACGGCGGGCGTGAGCGACCCGTCCGCGACCGCATCCAGGGCCCGGGCGCACAGGTCGGCCATGCCCCCGCGGCCGAGCAGATGGCCGATTCCGTCGTACACGGTCACGCCCCGAGCCGCCGCCTCCTCCGGCTCCGGGAAGAACCACTCCCCCGCCGCCGACCCGAACACCACGTGCCGCCCGCCCCGCCCGAGCAGCCCGTACGCCGCCCGCCCCAGCTCCCCGCCGACCCCGTCGAAGAGCACGCTCACCTCGCCGAACGCCTCCCGCACGGCCTTGTCCCAGCCCGGCCGCAGATAGTCCACGGCCAGGTCCGCCCCGAGCTCCTCGGCGCGAAGCACCTTCGCGGGCCCGCCGGCCGCCCCGACCACCCGCGCCCCGACGGCGCGCGCGTACTGCACGAGCAACGTCCCGATGCCCCCGGCCGCCGCCGTGGCCAGCACCACGTCCGAAGCGCTCAGCGGCGCGAGCTCCAGCAGGCCGAACGTGGTGGCGCCGGTGGTGTTCATGGCCACCGCCGCGCCGTAGTCCACATGATCGGGGAGCGTGGCCAGCGTATCGGCGCCCGCCACGGCCAGGGAGGCGTACCCGCCGGAGGTCACGTCGGATGTCACCACCCTGCGTCCCACGAGGTCGGCGGGCGCCCCCTCGCCCACGGACTCCACCACTCCCGCGACCTCTCCGCCCAGGACGGCGGGCAGCGGCGGCGCCGGGTGCGGCCCGACCGGCTTCCCCTGGCGGAGCAGGGTCTCGATGAAGTGCAGCCCGACGGCGTGCACGGCGATGCGCACCTCATCCGGCCCGGGCACGGGATCGGGCAGGGTTTCAAGGCGGAGGTTCGCGGCGGGGCCGTAGGCGTGCAGTCTGATCGCTTCCATGCGGACCACTCTGCTACCTCAAGTTAGATTGAGGTCAAGCGTGGCCCATGATGGAGTCCATGGACGAGATGCTGCTGCTCCGGCACGGTGAGACCGAATGGAGCAAGGCGGGCAAACACACCGGACGTACGGACCTGCCTTTGACGGAGCACGGCGAGGACCAGGCCAGGGCGCTGGCGCCCCTGGTCAAGGAGCGGGAGTTCGGCCTGGTGCTGGTCTCCCCCGCCCAGCGCGCCCGGCGCACGGCGGAGCTGGCCGAGCTGGCGGGCTACGAGGTGGACGCCGACCTGTGGGAGTGGGACTACGGCGGCTACGAGGGCATCACCACGCCGAAGATCCGCGAGACCCGGCCGGGCTGGTACCTGTGGCGCGACGGCGTGACCCCCGGCGACGCCGCGCACCCCGGCGAGAGCGCCGCGCAGGTGGGGGCCCGGGCCGACCGGGTGATCGCGCGGGCCAGGGCGGCCGGCGGGCGGGTGGCGCTGGTGGCGCACGGTCACTTCCTGCGCGTCCTGGCCGCCCGCTGGCTGGGCCTGGGGCCCGAGGAGGGCAGACTGCTCAAACTGGACACGGGCACCTACTCGCGGCTCGGGTTCGAGCACGCCGAGCCGGTGCTCCTGGCCTGGAACGCGCCCGTCAGCTGACCTTGGCCCGCAGGGCCGACTCGTGCAGCGCCCTGCTGACCAGCCAGCCGCGCAGCGAGCCGAAGGCCGGGTCGTACGCCAGGGGTTGCTCCCACAGGGCGACGAACACGCTCTGGGTGATCTCCTCGGCGTACTCCTGGCTCTTGGTGACCTTGACCGCGACGCCGTACACGTGCGATCCGTGCTGGTCGTAGACGTCGGCCAGCGTGTCGAGGTCCCCGGCGGCGAGTCGTGCGCACAGCTCCACGTCGCTATTCATCGGCCTCACTCCGTGAGGCGGGCGCGGTCGCCATCAGTCACACCCCAGGGTCGCGGCGGCACGGATCAGGTCGCGGGCGAGGGCGTTGTCGCCCTCGGCGGCGTACGGGAACGCGTCCGGGAGCCATCGGTTGGCCAGCAGCCGGCAGAAGTCCACCGCGTCGGCCGAGATGAGCACGGCGACGTGGTCGGAGGTGGGCGAGAGCGGGATCGTCCAGGTGCCGCCGCCCGGGCCGGCCAGCACCACGGTCGCCGAGACGTCGCGGCGCGGCTCCCGCATGGCGCGCGGCAGCAGCGCCAGGCCGAACTCGGCGATCATGTGCACGTGCTCCTCGCGGGGCGCGGCTCTGGCGCGGTCGGTGGCGGCCCTGATGTCGTCGGCGTGCGTCCAGGTCTCGAACGTGCGCTGCACGAGCGCCTGGCGCAGCGGCGCGCGGGCCGGCCGGGTGCCGGCCAGCGCCACCTCGACGCCGAGCAGCACCTCGCTGCTGGAGGAGACACGTTCGAGCAGGTTGCCGGCCTGCTCGCGCCAGCGCCGGTGCGGCGTCATCCCGCCGGTGACCGGCACGCCCATGAAGCGCGCGATGGCGGCGTCGTTGGCCACCAGATGCTCCAGCAGGCCGGTGACCGTGCCGTGCCGGGCGATGGGGGCGTCCCACTGCGACCGGCTCAGGTCGGCCAGCAGGTCGTCCATGAGCGCGATCTGCTCGGCGTACGGCACCGCCACGGTGGCCACCCCCACCACGGCCGGGCTCCGGCGGCGGCGCGCCTTGGACAGCACCGCCTCGCGCAGCGTGGGCGGCGGCGCCCCGGCCGTGCCGGGCTGGTCGAGGAGCGCGATGGCCGCCGCGCAGTCGGGGCAGGACGCGACGTGGTCGTCGGGGCTCTGCCCGTTGTAGAGGTACGAGTCCGTCATGGACACCTCCGCAGCCGAACGCTAGCCCGGCGAAGCCCCTGGGGCCAGGCGGCAGCCGGGGAACGGTGCCAGAAGCGTCTCACGCCAGGGGCCGTCAAGGTAGTCGCGCGCCCGTTTTCCCCAGTCCAGTAGCCGGGAATCGGGCGCAACCTCGTCGTCGAGGCCCAGGGCGGCGTCGCGGGCTCGCTGGGTGGCCAGGTGGTCGTCGAGCGAGACGGCCCAGAGGGTGACCACCTCGGTGTCGCAGAACAGCACCTCGTACAGGCCGGCCAGGGTGTGGCCGTGCTCGGCGAGCACCGGGGCGCGCTCGGCGTGGACCGCGGCCAGGTAGTCGAGGGCGGCGCCGGGGCGGACCCTGGCGCTCTCGAAGAGGTAGAGCTCGGCGGCGGGCGCCTCGGCCAGCGGCGGGCAGCCCGGCACGGCGCCGAGCGGCCGCGAGAAAGCGGAGAAGCGCAGGTCGTCGATGTCGGACAGGAACAGCTTGGCGTCGACT
This sequence comes from Nonomuraea sp. NPDC049480, assembly GCF_044465905.1. Taxonomy (NCBI): domain Bacteria; kingdom Bacillati; phylum Actinomycetota; class Actinomycetes; order Streptosporangiales; family Streptosporangiaceae; genus Nonomuraea; species Nonomuraea sp. NPDC049480. The sequence goes on along the minus strand of NZ_JBITMD010000005.1, from coordinate 148,226 downwards.
CCCTGGTAGATCTCCATCATCTGCCGCCACCCGCCCTCCCAGCCGCCGTGGCAGTCCCAGAGCGTGACGGCCTTGAACTGCGGGTGGCCGGTGATGCCGACGGCGTAGAAGGCTCCGACGAGGTCGATCTCGCGGGACCTGATGGACTTGCCGGAGGTGAGCGCCGGAGCGGTGCGCGTCTCGTCCTCGCGTTTGTAGTCGGTCAGCCAGGTCAGGTACTCCAGGGGCCGCCTGGAGTTCATCGGCCTGAAGTCGACCTCCTCGATCAGGTGGATCGCGCGACGCACCACGCCTCCTCTACCAAGCGGTTGCTTGGCTTGAGGATAGCGATCAGGTCAGCGCTTGGGAAGGCTGGGGTCCGCGGCCGGTGAGCCACTCGAGCACCCTGCGGTGCCCCGAGGTCGCGTCCTCGTAGTGGCCCCAGTGCCAGTACCGCGGCTGGTCGCGGATGCCGGTCACCCACGTCCGGTAGGAGACGGTGGCATTGATGGTGGCGGGCGCCACACCATAAGTGCGGATCACGACCTTGCCGCCCGGCGCGAACAACACGTCGTCGGCGATCGGATACAGGGTCATCTGATCGAGCATGACCTGAATCCTCGCCGCAGGACGAGGCCGGGCGGTTACGCCTCCGGCGCACCCCCGTTAAGCAGGCGCGCCGGAGGTTAACACGGCGTTAATTGAGCAGACCGTCGAACTCTCCGTCCTTCACCCCGAGCACCAGGGCCCGGATCTCGTCGCGGGTATAGATGAGGGCAGGGCCGTCGGGGAATCGCGAGTTGCGCACCGCGATCCCGCCGTCGGGAAGCTCCGCGAGCTCCACGCAGTTGCCCTGCGAGTTGCTGTAGCGGCTCTTACGCCACGCGACCTGAGTCAGGTCGGTCGCGGGCATGCCGTTGTAGGTCTGGTTCATCTACATCTTTCTGAGAAGACCGCCGATGAGCTCGACAGTGCCCCCTGGCGTGGTGCTCTCCACGCACAACTGCTCCATGGCGGTGAGGTAAGGATCGACATCCTCACGCTTGTCCAGGTACAGGGCACCCCAGAGCTGCTCGACGTAGACAACGTCCGACAAGTCGGACTCGGGAAACCGCAAGATGCTGAACGCACCCCCTTCGGCGGCGTGCTTGCCGAACCTGAAGGGCATCACCTGGATGGTGATGTTGGGCAGGGCAGCGACCTCCAGCAGATGCTGGAGCTGCTCGCACATGACCTCCCGCCCACCGATGGTGCGCATGAGCGCAGCCTCGTCGATGACGGCCCACAACCGGGGTCCGTCTTTCTGGCTGAAGCGCTCCTGGCGCTGCATGCGCATATGCACACGGCGCTCGATTCTGTCCGGGCTCGCATCGGGATTGCCCAGCTCGAAGACCGATCGCGCGTACGCGGCCGTCTGCAGCAGGCCGGGCACGAACTGCACCTCATAGGTGCGGATCACACTGGCGGCCTCCTCCAGGCCCACGTAGGTCGTGAACCACGAGGGCAACTCGGCGGAGTACTTGTGCCACCACCCGGGGGTGTTGGCCTCGCGAACCATCTCCAAGAGGGCTCGGCGTTCGGCATCGTCGACGACGCCGTACAGGGTGAGCAGGTCTTCTACGTCACGTGTCTTGAAGCCGACGCGACCGAGCTCCATGCGACTGATCTTGGACTCGGACGCCCGGATGTGAAATCCGGCCTGTGCCCGGTCGAGACCCTTGCGCTCACGCAGGCGCCTGAGACTCGCCCCCAGCATGATGCGCCGAACGGTCGAACCGGAACCGGGCGGATCAATGGACACGTGCTGCTCCTTGGTCGTTTCCTTGCGACACAGTCTGTCACTTCACGGCCGATAGATCATGGCCGCGGACAAGATCCCCTTTCCCCCATATCAACCATTTGGTGGCAACGGTAGCGCTTGCACGGGTTGTCTGCACGTGCATTCGCTCTTGCACCTGCACGAGAGTTTCCCGCAGAATGATCTATGTGCAATCCACTACGGCGCCCAGCCAGTGGACCGCGTTCGATTGGTGGCCCCCGATCGGCTGGTGGCCGGAGGCGGCTCGCGATCTGCTGGTCCCCGGCCCGTGCGCGAGCGCCACGTTCGTGCTCCCGCCCACCCCGGCCTCGGTCCACTCCGCCCGCAGCTTCACCGTGGGCGCCCTGACGGGATGGGGCCTCGCCGAGCTGATCGACAACATGGAGCTGGTGGTCTCGGAGCTGGCGACCAACGCGCTGCGGCACGGCCTGCGCCTGGCCGAGCCGCGCCGCGAGTGCCCCGTCCACATGTCCCTCGTCCGGCGGGGGCCGCTCGTGGCCAGCGCGTTCACCGATCCCGGGTCATCGGTGCCGGTGCTGCGATACCCTGGCCCCCTTGACACCGGCGGCCTCGGACTCCACATCGTCGAATCGCTCAGCCTCCGCTGGGGGTGGTCCGCACTCGCACCCCACGGAAAGATCGTCTGGGCAGTCCTCTCCTGACCGGGGGTGATCTGCATTACCGTGGATGGTCATGGCTCACGGTGAGTCCCGCGCGCGACCCCATGAGAGTGCTGACAGATGGAAGATCACCTGCTCGGCTGGCTGCGAACACTAGACGAAGACAGGCTTGCCCGCATCCTGGCCAACAGGCCCGACGCCATCGCCGCGCCCTGGCCGCGGCGGCTCGACACGCTCGCCCAGCGGCTGGGCAACGGCTTCGCCGTGATGGAGACCCTCCAGCGGCTGCCGCTGCCGTGCCTGCAGCTGGCCGAGGCGGCGCTCGCCATGCGCGACCCCACCGCCGAGCGGCTTGCGGCCTTCGTCGACGCGCCGGCCGACGACGTGATCCGCTGGCTCGAGCGCCTCTACGACCACGCGCTGGCCTGGCCCGGCGACGACGGCGTGATCCATCTGGCGGACGGCGTCGCGCGCTGGTGGACCGCGCCGCTCGGCCTGGGCGAGCCGCTCGACCACTACCTCAACTCCTGGACGATCAGCAATGACGCGCTGCGCGCGCTCGCCCGCAACCTCGGCCTGCCCGCCCAGGGCCACAAACGCCGCACGATCACCCGCGTGGCCGAGGCGCTCGGCGCCGCCGAGCGGATCAGGGCGCTGACCGCGAGCGCGCCCGAGGGCACGCTCGCGCTGCTCGACCGGTTCGCCTGGGAAGGGCCCGCGCTGCCCGTGGACGGCGGCAGGTTCGTCGCCCACGGCACACCCGAGAAATGGTGCGCCGACCACGGCCTGCTCTTCCGGCCCAGCTGGCACGTGGCGGAGATCCCCCGCGAGGTGGCGATCTGCCTGCGCGGCCCCGGCTACCACCCGCCCTTCACGCCCGTGGCGCCCGAGGTGGCCACGATCCCGGTCGACCCCGAGGAGGTCGACCACCTGATGACGCTGGCCGCGCCGCACGTGGTCGAGCGGTGCGCGGCCCTGCTCGACAACGCGTCCAAGACGCCGCTGCCGCTGCTCAAGACCGGTGGCGTGGGCGTGCGCGAGGTGCGCCGGGTGGCCAAGGAGACCGGCTGCGACGAGGACGAGACGCGCCTGCTGCTGGAGATCTGCGCGGTGGCCAGGCTGCTGGCCTGGGACGAGCCGTCCGGCGGTCTGATCCCCACCGAGCGCTTCGACCGGTGGCGGCTGGACGAGGGTTCGGCCCGGCTGCGGGTGCTGCTGTCGGCGTGGTGGCGCATGGAGCGCTCCTCGCTCCGCAAGACCGACGGCAAGTACGGCACCGTGCTCGGCGACGACCCCGCGGGCAGCGCCGTGGCCCGGGTGCGCAGGTCGGTGCTGTCGGTGTTGTCCTGCCTGCCCGCCGGCACGGCGTTCGCCGACCGCGACAGCCTCATCGCCGGCGTCCACTGGCACGCGCCGTTGCTCGACCGGCAGCTGCTGATGGACTGCGCGCCCGCCGTGCTCGACGAGGCCAGGCTGCTCGGCCTGCTGGCCAACGACGCGCTCACCGACCTCGGCCGGGCGCTGGCCGGCCTCACCGCCAAGCCCGGGGACGAGAACGACGACTCCGTCCCCATGGTCGAGCACGACCCGGTGCTGGTAGATGTGTCCACGAGGGCGCTGGCGAGCGTGCGCAGGAGCGCCCTGTTCGGCCCCGACCTGACCGCGGTCGTCACCGGGCCGCCCTCGGCCGAGCTCGCGGCCCTGCTCGACCGGGTGGCCGAGCGCGAGTCGCGAGGCGCCGCCTCGGTGTGGCGCTTCACCCCCGACAGCGTGCGCCGGGCCCTCGACCGCGGCCACGACGCCGACGATCTGCTCGACGAGCTGGCCGCGGTGGGCGTCATCCCGCAGCCGCTCGAATACCTGGTGCGCGACACCGCGCGCAGGCACGGCGAGGTGACGGTCACCACGGTCGGGTGCGTCATCCAGGCCGGCGACCCGGCCCTGCTCGCCGAGATCGCCGCCCACCGGCGGCTGGTCCGGCTGGGCCTGCGCCTGCTGGCCCCCACCGTGCTGGTCAGCGCGGCCGGGGCCGAGCGCACGCTGGGCGCGCTGCGCGAGGTCGGCTACGCGCCGGTGCCCGTCTCCGACACCGGCGAGATCACCATCCGCCGGGCCAGGAGCGCGGAGCTGTCCGCGAGCGAGGAGCCGAACAACGGCAAGCTGATCCTGCTGCCCGGCGGCCAGGTCGCCGAGCTCTCAGACTATCCGGGCGGCCTGGAGGCGCCGGCCCACCTGTTGGCCGAGCCGCCCCCCGATCCGCGCGAGCACGCCCGCCGGCTGATCGCCGCGAGCCGGGCCGACGCCGAGACGAGCGGCCGCACCTGGGCGATCATCGGCAGGATGGCGACCAGGCTGCCGACGGCCCAGCAGTCGCTGCTGGGCTTCGTGGTGGACCGGGGCGTGCGGGCCGGGATCACGCTCACCGACGGGCTGACGGCCACGATCAGTCACGGGGAGCTCAAGGGCGCCACGCTCGACGCCTGGTGCGAGGAGGCAGGCGACTACCTGGAGTTCCCCCTCGGGGAGATCGTCGAGGTCAGGGGAGCTTTTTAGCCTTCTTCAGGTTGGCCACGAGGCCTTCGAGGAAGGTCGCGTAGCCCTGGTAGCTGTAGGGGGCCTCGGCGTTCCACGGGTAGAGCTGGCCGGCCTCGACCGCGGGGAGCTTGGCGAAGGTGGGCTTCTTCAGCATCTCCTCGGGCTTGAGCGCCTGGGTGCGGGTGTCGTAGAGGATCACGTCCGCGTCGTACTCGTCGGCGTTCTCCCAGCTCAGGGTCTGGAAGAAGCCGCCCTCATCCACCTTGGACGGCTTGACGACGTCCAGGCCCGCGTCCATGAGGTGCACGATGTCCGGGTACTCGGGCGGGTTGACCACCCACATCGCGTCCGCGCCGCCCGACATCAAAAGGATCTTGAGGTCCTTGAACTGGGCGAACTCCTTGGTGGCGGCCTCCATGCGGGCCTTGGCCTCGGGCACGCCCTGCATGTCGGCGCCGAGGGACTTGGCGAGCTCCTCGTACTTGCCGATCACCTGGGTGGCGCTGCGGCCGGTGAGCATGATGCCGGCGGTCGGGGCGACCTGCTCGATGGTGTCCTTGGACTTCGCGGGGACGTACCAGAGGTCGCCCTTGATGTACATGCTGCTGACCAGGAGGTCCGGCTGGAGCGAGATGTACTTCTCGACGTTGAACTCGTCCCACACGTTGCCCAGGCCCTCGACCTTGGTGATGTCGACGTTGCCGGCCTGCGGGTCCTTGCTGCCGTCCTTGAGCTTGTGCGGGCCGAACACCGCGATGGGGCGCACGCCGAAGTCCCACAGGGCGGCGGCCGCGCCGACCTGGGCGACGATCCGGGCGGGGACCTTGGGCTGCTGGAGCTTCTTGTCACGGTCGTCGGTGAACGACCAGCTCTGCGCGGCGGAGGATCCGGCGGGGGCGGGGGTCGCCTGGGTGCCCCCGTCGCCGCACGCCGCGAGTGTCAGGGCCGCCGCGAGTCCCGCCGTGGCCGAGAGGAAGCCTCTGCGCGCCAGTACCGGTCCCGGCATGTCCATCTCCTTAGGTTAGGCTTGCCTTGCTATCAGGCCATTAGATTAGCTTTACCTAAGCTTGACTGCGACGAGAGGGGGGTCGGGTGCGCCCGGCTGAGGACACGGCGGCGCCCGCTGTCAGGGCGGAGGAGGCCGTGAAACGGCCGGTGTGGGCGCGTCCCGCCGTACTGACCGCCGGACTGGTCGTCACGCTGGCGGTGCTGGCCCTGGTGGCGATGGCCAGCGTGGCGCTGGGTGCGCGGTCCGTGCCGTTGTCCACGGTGATCGACGCCTTCCTCGCTCCCGACGGCTCCAACGACCACACGGTGATCCGCGAGCTGCGGGTGCCGCGTACGCTGCTCGGTCTCGGCGTGGGCGCCACGCTGGGGCTGGCGGGCGCGCTCATGCAGAGCCTGACCCGCAACCCGCTGGCGGACCCGGGGCTGCTGGGCATCAACGAGGGCGCCGCGCTGGGCGTCACGCTGGCGCTGGGCCTGTTCGGGCTGAGCGATCCCGCGATCTACGTGTGGTTCGCGTTCGGCGGGGCCGCGCTGGCCTCCGTCATGGTCTACGCGCTGGCCTCGGCGGGCCGCTCGGGCTCCAGCCCGGTACGCCTCACGCTCGCCGGCGTCGCGCTCGGCATGGTCGCCACGGCGCTGGCCTCGGCCATCCTGCGCATGGACACGCAGACCTTCGACCGGATGCGGTTCTGGCTGACCGGGTCGCTGGCCGGGCAGACGGCCGACGTGCTGGTGCGGCTGGCGCCGTTCATGATCGCGGGTCTGGTGCTCGGGCTGCTGCTGGCGCGGCCGCTCAACATGCTCGCGCTCGGCGACGAGGCGGGCAAGGCGCTGGGCGTGGCGGTCAACCGCACCCGGGTGCTCACCGGGGTGGCCGTCACGCTGCTGTGCGGCGCGGCCACCGCCGCGGCCGGGCCGCTGTGGTTCGTGGGGCTGATCGTGCCGCACGCCGTACGCGCCCTGGTGGGGCCCGACCAGCGGTGGGTGCTGCCGTACTCGGCGCTGGCCGCGCCGGTGCTGCTGCTGGGCGCCGACGTGGTGGGCCGGCTCATCGCCCGTCCCGGAGAGGTGCAGGTGGGGATCGTGTGGGCGGTGATCGGCGCGCCGATCTTCATCATGCTGGCCAGGCGGAAGCGGGTGGCGGCGCTGTGATCGTTCGTGTCGGCCCCTATTCCCTGCGTCTCGCGCCCCGAGCCCTGCTCGCCGGCCTCGCCCTCGTCCTGGTCGCCTGCGCGGTGGCCGTGGCGGCGCTCTCGACGGGCGAGTTCACCGTGCCCGTGCCCGACATCGTCACCGCGCTCTTCGGCCGGGGCACGCCGGTGGCCGAGCTGATCGTGAGCAAGCTGCGGGCGCCCCGCGTGGTGACCGGGCTGCTGGTGGGGGCGGCGTTCGGGGTGAGCGGCGCGATCTTCCAGAGCCTCACCAGGAACCCCCTGGGCAGCCCCGACTTCATCGGCTTCACCGCGGGGGCCTCGACGGGCGGCATCATGGCCGTGGTCGCGGGCGGCTCCGCCGCGATGATCGCCGGTGGCGCGCTGGCGGGGTGCGTGACCACCGCCGTGCTCGTGTACGCGCTGGCCTTCCGGGGCGGCGTCCAGGGTTACCGGCTGGTCCTGGTCGGCATCGGGGCGAACGCGCTGCTGCTGGCGGTCAACTCGTACTTGCTGACCCGGGCGAACATCAACGACGCGGCCACCGCCGGCGCCTGGCTCACCGGCAGTCTCGGCGGGCGCGGCTGGGACCACGCGATCCCGGTCGCGCTGGCGCTGGCCCTGCTGCTGCCGGTGTGCCTGTACCTGGCGCGGCCGCTGCGGATGATCGAGATGGGCGACGACGCGGCCAAGGCCATGGGCATCAGGATCGAGCCGGTACGCGCGGTGGCCATCGCGGCCGGTGTGCTGCTGTCCGGCGTGGCCACCGCCGCCGCGGGCCCCGTGGTCTTCGTCGCGCTCGCCGCGCCGCAGCTCGCCCGGCGGCTCACCCGCTCCCCCGGGGTGACGATGGGCGCGTCCGCCCTGATGGGCGCCGTGTTGCTGACCGGGGCCGACCTGGCGGCGCAGCGGCTGCTCGCGCCCACCCAGTTGCCCGTCGGCGTGCTGACCGCCGCCATCGGCGGCACGTACCTCGCCCTGCTCCTGCGAAAGGACCGTCACTGATGCCCGATGTACGTTTGTCCGGCACCGGCCTGACCCTCGCCTACGACCAGCGCGTCGTGGCCACGGACCTAAGCGTGGCGATCCCCGGCGAGTCCTTCACCGTGATCATCGGCCCGAACGCGTGCGGCAAGTCCACGCTGCTGCGGGCCCTGGCCAGGATGCTCAAGCCCAAGAGCGGCGCCGTCCATCTGGACGGGAGCGTCATCACGTCGCTGCCGTCGAAGGAGGTGGCGCGGCGGCTGGGACTGCTGCCGCAGACCTCGATCGTGCCGGACGGGATCACCGTGGCGGACCTGGTGGCCCGGGGGCGCTACCCGCACCAGCGGCTCATGCGGCAGTGGTCGCGGGCCGACGAGGCGGCCGTGGCCGAGGCCATGCGGGCCACCGACGTGGCGGAGCTGGCGGACCGGATCGTGGACGAGCTGTCCGGCGGGCAGCGGCAGCGGGTGTGGCTGGCCATGGCGCTGGCGCAGGAGACGCCGATCCTGCTGCTGGACGAGCCGACCACGTTCCTGGACATCTCCCATCAGATCGAGGTGCTGGATCTCTGCGCGGACCTGCACGAGGCGGGGCGGACCATGGTGGCCGTGCTGCACGACCTGAACCAGGCGTGCCGGTACGCGACCCATCTGATCGTGATGCGGGCCGGGGAGATCGTGGCCGAGGGCGATCCGACCGAGATCGTCACCTCCGAGCTCGTGCGCCAGGTCTTCGACCTCCGCTGCGAGATCATCCCCGATCCGCAGTCCGGCACCCCGCTCATCGTCCCGGAGGCCCGCCGCCGCGTCTCTCCGGCCTCCGCCTGACCCCTCAGCCTGACCTTGGAAGGCGAGATCGTCCGGGTCCGCCGATGCCGATGATCTCGACCGTCAGGCGGAGCCGGAGGTCAGCCACCGCAGCGGGTTGTCGCGGGTGATGAGGCGGATCGTGTCCTCGCCGGTCCCCGCCTCGCGCAGGCGCGGCAGCAACGCGTGGAACAGGTGGGCGTACCCGGGGCCGCCGTACCTGCTCAGCTGGCCCACCCGGCTCAGCCCGGTGCTGATCAGCAGGCGTTCGGCGTGGCCGTCCTCGATGAGGCCGAGCGCGATCCTGGCCGCCTGGTCGGCGCCCAGGCCGAGGACCCCCAGGCTCACGTACGCCCCCGCTTCGGCGATCTTGCGGGCGGCGCCGGCGTCGGTCCCGGCGTAGCCGACGGCCACGCGCGAGCCCGGCAGGTTGTGGCCGAGGAGGATCTCCAGCAGGGCCAGGGTGTTCCTGCCGTGGGTGGCGACGGGCAGGCGGGACTGGAGCGCGGCGCGGGCGGCGGCGACCAGGCAGCGTTCCTCGACCGGCGTGGGCTCCGGGCCCCAGCAGCCGACCTCGCCGATGACGCCGGGGAACACTCCCGTGCCGTCCACGCCGCTGGAGATGTCGTTCATCAGCCGCTGGGTGAGCGTGTCCACGTCCGCGTCACGCGCGTCCGTGAACGGCTCGGCGAACAGTCCGGTCGACGCGATCACCGGCACCCGGCCGCCGGCCGCCACGCGGGCCAGCGCGGCGGCGTCGCGGCCCATGCCCATGCAGGTCAGGTCCACCACCAGGCCGAGGTCGTCGGACTGGCGCAGCTCGCGCAGTTCGGCGGTGACGGCCGGTTCCTCGTCGAGCCACCGGTACGGGTCGGAGTCGATGCCGACCGCCCAGCGCATGTCGGTACGCAGGTGCTCGTGGGGCAGAACGGGGCCGGTGACGGCGGCGGCACGGACAGGGCCGGTGACGGTGCGGAGCAGGACCTCGGGCATAGCAGACATTAACCGATGTTTACCGTAAGAAGGCTGATCCGGCGGAAATTTTACGCTGTGTCGTGTTTGGTGATTTGCTAGCCGACTGCAAGTCGCACGGAAGACGGGGCCGTATCCTTGGGTGCACACCGACTGCCGGGGGGAATTGTGCAGCTTCAGAACTCCGAAACCGGCGACGCCGACGTGATCAAAGGGGAGGCCGCCGACCACTCCCGCATGCCCGGGCGCCGGGAGGGCATCCAGGGATGGCTCGACGGCATCAGGTCCACCCGCACGGGCGCGCTCACACTGAAGATCGTGATCGGCGTGATCGGGACGGTCATGGTGGTGGGCGGGCTCATCATGGTGCCGTTCCCCGGTCCGGGCTGGCTGGTGGTCTTCGCCGGGCTGGCGGTGCTCGCGACGGAGTTCCACTGGGCGCACAAGGTCCTGGAGTTCGGCAAGCGCACGCTGCACGCCTGGACGCAGTGGTACAAACGGCAGGGCTGGACGGTCCGCATCATCATGCTCGTCGTGACCGTGGCCGTCGCCGGTGTGATCGTCTACTTCGGCCTGCGCACGCTCGGCTTCGACGTCATCGAGATCGCGCGGCGCTACATCTAGACCCGGTCGTTATGGCCGCCCGGAATCGGGTGGGCGGCTGTCTAGTGTGCGGGGCGTGATCGCCGAACTCCGCGAAATCGCCCTCGCGCTGTCCCTGACGGTTTCCGCCCCGGTCGTGGCCCAGGCAGACCTCGCGTTGCCGGGCACCGGTGGCGTGAAATATCGCGAACAGACCGGCGATCCCGTCCAGCTCACCGCGTACGGCCTCGGCACCAGGCGCGCGTACCTCAGAGCCGCCAAGGGCGACGCCTTCACCTGGGAGAAGAGCCTGTCCGAGGTGTCCGTCGCGCCCGGCGGCCGGCTCGCGTCGGGCGTGCCGTCGGCGTACCGGTCCGGCTACGACGCCCTCGTCGTCACCGACCGCACCACCGGCACGTCCACCAGGATCCGCACGGTCAGGAAGCCGCTGACCGCCTCGTACGCCTCCTGGTCCCGCGACGGCACGAAGGTCGCGCTCACCGTCGAGCGGAAGGTGGGCGGAAAGTGGCAGGTGGCCGGCTTCACGGTCGTGGACGTGGCCGCGAAGAAGGCCCGCACGGTGCGGATCTCGGGGCTGAGCCCGGAGGCGGGCTTCTGGTGGAGCCCCGACGGCAACCTCGTCTCCAGGCACGGCACCGGCCTGCGCCTCTACCGGTCGTCCGACGGCGCGGTCGTGCGGACGCTGGCGGGCGTCGGCCTGCCGACCGGCCCAGAGGACGCGTTCTCGCCGTCGGGCAGGCGCCTGGCCACGTGGTGCCCGTCGCGGTTCGAAGAGCAACTGTGCCTGGTCGACCCCATCGCCGGCCGGATCGCCCAGCGGGTGAACGTACGGCCCGAGGCCCTGTTCGGCTGGTGGGACGAGAGCCATGTCATCGCGGTCATGGCGCACCGGGGCGCCTACCGCCTGTCGGTCGTCGACCTCAAGGGGAAGGTCACGCGCGTGCTCGCGAGCGTGCCGGCCAGGACGTGGGCCGCGGAACTGTGGCTCGCCTTCACCCGGACGTCATAGATAGAGACCGGTGCCGTGGTCGGTCTCCTGCGTGGCCACCGCGTGCAGGTCGCGCTCGCGCATCACCAGGTAGACCTGCGCGTGCACCTCGACCTCGAACTGGTCCTCCGGGTTGAACAGCACCTTGTCGCCCACCTTGACCGAGCGCACGTTCGTGCCCACGCCGCACACCTCGCCCCAGGACAGCCGGTTGGCCATCTTGACCGTCGCAGGGATGACGATGCCGGAGCCGCTGCGCCGCTCCTCCGCCTCCTGCTCCAGCTTGATCATGACCCGGTCGTGCAGCATCTGAATCTCGAACTTGGGCTGTTCCACAGGCCAAGTCTACGAGTCACGGCACCCGCGGACCTCCCGTATGCCGATCACGGCAGCCTGAGCTCCGCGAACACCGGCCGGTGGTCGGTGCGCCGCAGCGACAGCACCTCGAACGCGCGCACCGCCATCCGCGAGTCCGCCAGCACGTGATCGATCGTCACCCCCGGCGACTGGACCAGAGGGCCGTTCTGCGGCCAGGTCGCCACGAACCCCTTCCCCATGACGTCGGCCGCGTCCCGGTAGCCGGCCGCCAGCAGGTCGCGCATCGGCAGGTGGTCGAGCGTGGCGTTGAAGTCGCCGGCCAGCACCCGCAGCGCCTGGCCCCCGCGCGGCAGCGCGTCCAGCCCCGCCTGCCAGCACGGCTGCCGCCCGAGCCGTTTGGGCGCGCACGGGTGCACCGAGACGATCTCGATCCGTGCCCCGCCGGGATGGCTCAGCCAGGCCCTGGCCTGCCCGAACGCGCCCAGCTTGATCATCTCTCCGGCTGTGAGCGGGTGCCGCGCGTACACGGCGGACCCACCGACCCCCGGCAGGGGCCGCGTGACGGCGTGCGGCAGCATCTTGCGCACCCCCGCCTCGTCCAGCCGCTCCATGGCGGCCGGCGTGAACTCCTGCAGCGTCAGCACGTCGGGCCTCAGCCGGTCGACCAGCCGCATCAGCTCCGCCGTGTCCGCCTGGCCCACCAGCAGGTTTGCGGCCAGCACCCGCAGCACCGGCCCCTTCGCCTCCGGGTTGCCGTCGGTCAGGGCCCGCGGCAGCACGACCGGGACCAGCCCCAGCACCGCCACGAGCGCGACGGTGCCCGCCACCCGCCGCCGCAGCAGCACGGCCAGCAGCCCGCTCAGCGCCGCCGCCACGGTCGCGTACGGCGTGTACGCCACCAGCGGCACCCACGGCCAGTCCGGCTCGAACCCGCTCAGCCGCACGGCCGCCCACAGCGCGAAAGGGGCCACCGCGATCCAGCTCATCCATGTCCGCACGTCCTGTATCGCCACAAGCCCTAACATCGGTTCACATGCGTGATGTGGAAGCCCGTGTCCTGGACGCCATCGACGAGGCCGAGACCGTGAAACTCCTGGCCGAGACCGTGCGGACCCCCAGCGTCACCGGCACCGACGCCGAGTCCGAGCTGCAGCACCGCTTCGCCCGCCTGCTCACGGAGGCCGGCATGGACGTGGACGTCTGGAAGCTCGACCTCGCCGACCTGACCGGCCGCCCCGGCTTCCCCGGCGCCGAGGCCCCCAGGACCGAGGGGTACGGCGTCGTGGCCGTCACCGGCGGCGAGGGCCCGCCCGCGCTCGCGCTCCAGGGCCACGTGGACGTCGTGCCCGTCGGTGACCTGGCCAAATGGGAGGGCAGCGATCCGTTCGCGGCCAGGATCGGCGGCGACGTGCTCTACGGCAGAGGCGCCTGCGACATGAAGGCCGGCCTCGCCGCCAACCTGGCCGTGGCCAGGGCGATCCACCGGGCCGGAGTGCGGCCGGCGCGCCCGCTGGCCGTGCACTGCGTGATCAGCGAGGAGGACGGCGGGCTCGGCGCCTTCGCCACGCTGGCCAGAGGGCACACGGCCGAGGCCGCGGTCATCACCGAGCCGACCAGCGGCACGGTCATCACGGCCAACGCGGGGGCGCTGACGTTCCGGCTGGAGATCGCCGGCCGGGCCGCGCACGGCGCCACCCGGTACGAAGGCGTCAACGCGATCGAGGTGTTCTGGCCGGTGTTCGAGGCGATCAGGCGCCTGGAGGCCGAGCGCAACCGGGACGTCCCCGGCCTGTTCCGCGGCAACGCGATGCCGTACCCGATCGAGGTCGGCACCGTGCGGGCGGGAGACTGGGCCAGCACGGTGCCCGACCTGCTGATCGCCGAAGGGCGGCTCGGGGTGCGGCTTGAGGAGGACCCTGCGGACGCGCGCGCCGCGTTCGAGCAGGCGGTCGCCGAGGTCGCGCATCCCTGGCTGCGCGACAACCCGCCCGTGGTGACGTGGCCGGGCGGCCAGTTCGCCAGCGGCCGGCTGCCCGCCGGACACGAGCTGCTCGACGAGGTGGGCCGGGCGGTCGCCGACACGACCGGCGCGCGCCCGCCCGAGTCGGCGGCGCCGTACGGGAGCGACCTGCGGCTGTACGCCGCCGGCGGGATCCCGACGCTGCACTACGGACCCGGGGACGTGCGGTTCGCGCACGCCCCGAGGGAGCAGGTCAGGCTGAGTGAGCTGCGCGAGGTCACGCGGGCACTGGCACTGCTGGCTGTGCGCCGCTGCGGAGCACTTTGAGCAGCGAGCCGGGGCTCATCAGCGACGGCGGCGGGTCGTAGAGGTTCGCCACTCTCAGGAAGCGCAGCGCCAGCTCGGGATCGTGCGCGGCGGCCGCGAGGTAGCGCTCCAGGTAGGCGTTCACCATGCGGGTCTTCGGCGTCATGACGCCCTCGACGCCGGGCATCCTGAGGTCGCCGCCGACCGTGATGTCCCACGGCGCGTCCACGATCTTGGCGATGCGCCGGAAGAACGCCTGCGGCCGCAGCTCCGCGCCGAGCAGCACCCCGGCCTCCAGCGCGGCGACCGTCATGCCCTGCCCGTAGAGCGGGTTGAACGCGCACACCGCGTCCCCCGTCACGAGCAGCCCCTCGGGGAAGCGGGCCAGCCGCTCGTAGCGGCGCCTGACGGCCGCCGGGATCCGGTACGCGCGCGGCTCGCCGATCGGGGTGGCGGTGCTGATCAGCTGGTGCAGGTCGGGAGCCGCCAGCGTGGTCGCGTAGCCGGCGAACTCGCTCAGGCCGGGCCCGGGGCCCTCGCCGTACCCGCCCATGGTGACGATCCAGCGGTCGTCCTCCAGTGCCAGCGCCACCCCGGCGCGCGGCGACTCCGGCGTGGGGCCGATGATGGTGACCAGGTCTCCGCCGAGGTCGTCCGGGCCGCGGTGGAACTCGCGTGTGCCGTACCGCACGTCGATCGGCACCCGGTCCTCCCGCGGCGGATCGTAGCCCAGCTCGCCCAGCCAGAACGGCGTGCGCGAACCCCGGCCGCCCGCGTCCACGACGAGATCGGCGGGGATCGGCCGCCCGTCGGCCAGCCGCACGCCCGTGACGCGGCCCCGCTGCGACAGGAGTCCGGTGACGATCCTGTCCCCCAGCACCCGCACGCCCGGCAGCGCGCTCACCCGGCGGCGTATCTGTCCTTCGAGCAGCGGGCGGCTGACCAGCAGACCGTCCAGGCCGCTGGCACCGCGGGCGAGCCTCTGCCCGGAGTGGATCTGCCGGGAATGGCGTTGGATGTCGCCCTTGATCGCCCCCTGCGCCACGAGCTCGGCCGAGAGGCCGGGCAGGAGCTCGTCGATGACCTCGCGGCCCCTGGCGAGCAGGCCGTGCGCGTGGCGGCTCTGCGCGACGTTCCTCCGGTGGGTGTCCACGGTGGGCAGCGTGTCCCGGTCGAGCACCGTGACCTGGGCGAACAGGCGGTGCAGCGCGGCCGCGGCCAGCAGTCCCGACATGCTCGCGCCGATGACGACGGCGTGGTCCATTGGTGTCCCCCTGTTTTCGTATGACTTCGTCTGGCAGAGGGTCGCCTGCGCTCCGGATTCCTTCCAGGTCTTTTGGCGCGTTCCACGAAAAGGGCCCGGCCGCCCGGCCGGGCCCTTTTCGCTAGACGGTCTCCCTGGACTCCACCGGCAGGCCGGCCTGGACCCAGTCCTCGATGCCCTCGACGTACCTGCGGACGTTCGTGTAGCCGAGGGCGATCAGCCGGGCCGCCACCGCCTTGCTGTTGGAGCAGGACGGGTTGGTGCAGTACGTCACGATGGGGGCGTCCTTGTCGGGGAGCCGCGTGGGGGCGTGCTCGGCGACCTCGCTCTCGACCAGCGAGATGGCCCCCGGCAGGTGCTGCTGGCCGTAATAGTGGCCACCCAGGGTGTCGACCACCGTCACGGCGCCCAGGGCGGCGTGCAGTTCGTCGCGGGTGATGACGTTCATGGTGCGCTCCGAAAGAAAATGGACTACAGTCCGGTTTGTGGATGACGGGAAATTTAGCGGACCGAGGTCCGGTTCGTCAACGGAGCCGCTGGAGCTGTTGCGCGCACGTCCGCCGAAGGAGCGCGCCGACGCGGCACGCAACCGGGAGAAGGTGCTGGCCGCGGCGGCCAGGCTGTTCGCGGAAAAGGGCGTGGAGGCGGTCTCCATGGACGCCATCGCCGCGGCCGCCGAAGTGGGCAAGGGCACGCTTTTTCGTAGATTCGGCGACAAATCCGGCCTGGCCGTGGCGCTCCTGGACACCCGCGAACGCGACCTTCAGCAACGCATCCTGTCCGGCCCGCCACCCCTGGGGCCCGGCGCGCCCGCCCGTGACCGCCTGGCCGCCTTCGTCGCCGCGTACCTGGGCTACCTCTTCGACCACCTGGACCTGGTCCGCATGTCGGAAACCGCCAGCCCGGGCGCCCGCTACCGCATCGGCGCGTACCGCTTCTGGCACCGCCACGTGTCCATCCTGCTGGCGGAGTCCCGCCCGGGGATGGACGCCGACGTCCTGTCACATGTGCTGCTGGCGGCCGTGGGCGCCGAGGCGGCGGGCGTCCTGAGGGACGAGTACGGCCGAGACCGCGCGATCGACGGCATCACCGCCCTGGCCCTGGCCGTGGTGAACCCGCCCTGACTCCGGCCGGGTCGCGGCCGCCCCGGCGGCCTCTGCCCGGCGAAGTGCCGGAACCCTGCGAGGTGCCGGCCCGGGATGAGATCCTTGTCGCGGGGACCAGGCCGGACAGACACGATCGCCGGCCGGGCCGTCCCGGTTTGCTGGGATAGCTCTTAGGATCGGGCTACGACATTCTTCTTCGCCCTTGGGGGCCCAGGTGGGGGACAGTGGCTGAGCATACGGAGCGTGGCAGCCGATTGCGCGGGCCGCTCGCCGCTCTGTCGCGCCTGAACCGGTTGGGTGACATCCCGGTCGTGTTCATGCTGGCGTGGGCCGGCTGGCTGGCCGTCCCCTGGTCGTTCAGCGGCCTGGCCCAGGCCCGCGCCGCCGCCGCGGCGGCAGCCGCGGATGCCGAGCCGCCCCAGCTGTCCGCGGGCGCGGCCACCACCCAGCAGCCCGGGCTCCAGCCGGGTGCGGCGGCGGCGTTACGGGTCGCGCCCGCATCGGCGGCACGGCCCGGCACGACGGCGGAAACGCGGCATGACGGCACCAGCCGGGTGGCATGGGGCCTGCCCGCCGCACCTGCCGCTCCCCTGAAGACGGTGCGCTCTGCGGCCGGCGCGGACGCCGTCGCCTCGGAGCGGGCCAGGATCGCGGGCGAGGTGCACGACGCCGCGGGGCATGGGCTGGCGGCCATCGCCATGCAGGCCGGGCTCGCGCTGGTCACCCTCGACGACGACCCCGAGCAGGCGCGGGCCTCGCTGCAGGCGATCAGGGAGACGAGCACGACCGTGCTCGCCCAGTTGCGGGCGGCGCTCGACGGGATCGACCCGCCCGATGGCGACCTGACGAGCCTGATCGACGGCGTCCGGGCGGCCGGGCTGCCGGTGGACGTCCAGCCCGCCGAACTCCGCGTCCCCCACCACCTGCACGGGACCGTCTACCGGGTGGTGCGCGAGTCGCTCACCAACGTCCTGCGCCACGCGGGCCCGACCAGGGCGCTCGTCCGGGTGGCGAACGATCCCTGTGAGTTCGTGCTGGAGGTGGCCGACCGGGGTGTCGGCCGGCCGGGCGCGGCCGAGGGACGCGGGCTGTCCGGCATGCGGGCCCGGGTCACCCAGGCGGGCGGCTTCCTCGTCGCCGGGCCGCGCGAGGGCGGCGGTTTCCAGGTGGTGGCCAGATTCCCGCAGGTCTCGGTGTGAACGGTCGTGAGGTGCCGGGAGAGGTCGTGCGGGTGGCGATCGCCGACGATCAGGCGGTCGTGCGGATGGGGCTGCGGGCGTTGCTGGAGCGGGAGCCCGGCATGGAGTGCGTGGGCGAGGCGGGTGACGGGGCGGCGGCGCTCACGTTGATGCGGCGCGTCCGCCCCGACGTGCTGCTGCTGGACATCCGCATGCCCGGCATGGACGGCCTGGCCACCCTGCGGGCCATCGCCGAGGATCCGGAGCTGCGGGGCACCAGGATCGTGGTGGTGACCACGTTCGCCATGGACGAGTATGTCTTCGCCGCCCTCCAGGCCGGCGCCAGCGGCTTCGTGCTCAAGGACAGCGCCCCCGACGAGCTGGTCAACGCGGTGCGCGTGGTCGCCGCCGGCGAGGCCCTGCTGTCCCCGGCGATCACCAGGAAGGTCATCGGCCTGTTCGGCCGGCACGGGACGGAGCCGGTCGAGGGCATCGAGACGCTCACGCGGCGGGAGCGCGAGATGGTGGCGTGGGTGGCCACCGGCAGGTCGAACGAGGAGATCGCCAAGGAGCTGGTGATCAGCCCCGACACCGTGCGAACCCACGTGAGCCGCGCCATGGTGAAGCTGCGGGCCAGGGACCGGGCCCAGCTGGTGGTGTTCGCCATGCGGGCCGGCCTGGCCGGCCCGCCCTGACGGGACGGCTACCGCAGGAAGCCCTGGTAGTTGCGCTGCTGGAGCTGGGCCTCGATCTGCTTGACGGTGTCGAGCCCCACCCCCACCATGATCAGCACGCTGGTCCCGCCGAACGGGAAGTTCTGCTGGGTGGCGGGATCGCGCAGGATCGCGAACGCCACCAGCGGCAGCAGCGCGAGCGCCCCCAGATAGGCCGCCCCGGGCGCGGTCAGCCTGGACAGCACGTACGCCAGGTAATCGGCGGTCGCCCGTCCGGGCCGGATGCCGGGCACGAACCCGCCGAAGCGCCGCATGTTGTCGGCCACCTCCACCGGGTTGAACGTGATCGACACGTAGAAGTAGGTGAATGCGACGATCAGCAGCACGTACACGGCCATGTAGAGCGGGTGCGTCCCCGTGGCGAGGTTCTGCTGCACCCACGCCCCCACGTGGTCCCCGAGCAGGGGCGCCGCCAGCGTCGGCAGGTAGAGCAGGGACGTGGTGAAGATGACCGGCACGATGCCCGCCTGGTTCACCTTCATCGGGATGTACGTGCTGCCGCCCCCGTACATGCGCCGCCCCACCATGCGCTTGGCGTACTGCACGGGCACCCGCCGCTGCGCCTGCTCCACGAACACCACGGCCGCCACCAGGAACAACCCGGCCACCGTCATGACCACGGCGCCGACCGGCGTCAGCACGAAGATCCTCGACATGTACCCCGGGAAGACGGCCACGACCTGGGTGAACATCAGAATCGACATGCCGTTCCCGATCCCCCGGTCGGTGATCAGCTCGCCGAGCCACATGACCGCGCAGGCCCCCGCCACCATGGTGAGCACGATCACCATCACCGGCAGCAGGCCGTCGTCCCGCAGCAGCGGCCGGGGGCAGCCGGGCAGCAGCTGCCCGGTCCGGGCCAGCGCGACGACGGTGCCGGCGTTCAGCAGGGAGAGCCCGACGGTCAGGTAGCGCGTGTACTGGGTGATCTTCACCTGGCCTCGCTGCCCCTCCTTCCTGAGCGCGTCGAGACGGGGCACCAGCACGGCGAACAGCTGCATGATGATGCTGGCGGTGATGTACGGCATGACCCCGAGCGCGAACACCGACAGCTGCAGCATCGCGCCCCCGCTGAGCATCTGCGCCAGGTCGAAGAGCCCGCCCTGGGCCGAGCCCACGCATTCCCGCACCGTCACCACGTCCACCCCCGGGGCGGGCACGATCTGCCCCAGCCGGAACAGCGCGATGAGCGCGAGCGTGAACAGCAGTTTCTTGCGCAGCTCCGGAATGCGGAAGGCGCGGGTCAACACGGTCAGCATGAGCAAGGAGTCTGACCGGCCCGGCGGGCGGGGTCGTCCGCCCAGGCGAGGCACCCGTATACGCAAATCCGCGTAGGCGCGGCGCGAGCGCCGCTGCCCGCGGTGGACCGCTGAACGCGGCCCGCCATAGGTTGATCTCATGACCGCGGTGTGGGTGATCAGCGGCCCGCCGGGGGCGGGCAAGTCCACGGTCGCGGCCGCGCTGCTCGCCCGCCTCTCCCCTGTGCCCGCGCTCCTGGACAAGGACACCGTGTACGGCGACTTCGTGGCCGAGGTCCTGAGAGCCCACGGCAGGCCGGACGGCGAGCGCGAGGGCCCCTGGTACGACGCGCACGTCAAACGCCACGAGTACGCGGGGCTGACCAGGCTGGCCAGGCGGATCCGCGACCACGGCTGCCCCGTGATGCTCGACGGCCCGTTCACCACCCAGGTCCACGACGCCGCCAGGTGGGCGGAGTGGGTGACGGAGCTGGGCGGAGCGCCGGTGCGGCTGCTCTGGGTCCGCTCCGACGGACCGACCCTGCGCGAGCGCCTCCTGGCCAGGGGGTACGCGCGGGACGCGGGCAAGCTGGCGGCGTTCGAGGACTACCTGAGGAACATCCGGGTGGACGAGCCGCCGGTCGTGCCGCATCTGGAGATCGACAACAGGCGCGGCGCGCCGCCGGTCGGCGAGCAGCTCACCGAAGCGGGCATCCCGCCTCAGTCCACCCGGTAGTCGTCGTCCCTGACGTCCAGGATCGCCATGTGGCCCGGCAGGTGGCCGATCGCGTACTCGACCCCGCTGGCCATGATCGCCGCCTGCGGCGTCACCCCGCACGCCCAGAACAGCGGCACCTCACCGGCCCGCACCTCCACCGGGTCGCCGAAGTCCGGGCGGGCCAGGTCGCGGATCCCGATCGCGGCGGGGTCGCCGACGTGCACCGGCGCCCCGTGCACCCGCGGGTACCGGCCGCTCACCTCGGCCGCCGTCTTCACCAGCTCGTCGGGCACCGGCCGCATCGACACGACCAGCGGCCCCGACAGGCTGCCCGAACTCTCGCAGGGGACGTCGGTGACGTACATCGGCACGTTCGTCCCCAGCTCCAGGTGCCGCACCGGCACCCCGGCCGCGAGCAGCGCGCGCTCGAAGGTGAAGCTGCAGCCGATGAGGAACGGCACGAGGTCCTCGCGCCACTCGTCCACCACCTCGTCCAGGTCGGCGACGGGCACCCCGTCCCGGTAGAGCCGGTATCCCGGCAGGTCGGTGCGCAGGTCTCCGGAGAACAGCGCGGTGGACCAGGCGCCCGGCTCGCCCACGTCGAGCACCGGGCACGCCTGGGGATTGTGGTGGGCGAACAGCAGCAGCTCGTAGCGGAGCCGGGCGGGCACGGCGATCAGGTTGGCCTGCGTCCAGCCCCGGCACCAGCCGGCGGTGGGCACCCGCTCACCGCCGCGGAAGCGCTCCCGCGCCTGCGCGGGGCTCAGGTCGGCGACGTCCACAACACGACATTACGCCTTCCATGTGATGTCGTGATTTCTCGGGGTAGCGGCGTCTCCGTGCGACTCGACGTCAACCTCCTCGACTACGTCCTCATCGCCATCTACTTCGCCACCGTGCTCGCCATCGGCTTCGCCGCCCGCAGACGGATCAGTTCGAGCCTCGACTTCTTCCTGGCCGGTCGCGGGCTGCCCGCGTGGATCACCGGGCTGGCGTTCGTGTCGGCGAACCTGGGCGCGATCGAGATCCTCGGCATGGCGGCCAACGGCGCCCAGTACGGCGCGATGACCGTGCACTACTACTGGATCGGCGCGGTCCCGGCCATGGTGTTCCTCGGCATCGTGATGATGCCTTTCTACTACCGCTCCAAGGTGCGCAGCGTGCCCGAGTTCCTGCGCAGGCGCTTCAACGGGGCCACGCAGCTGCTGAACGCGATCATGTTCGCGGTCGCGCAGATCCTCATCGCCGGGGTGAACCTGTACGCGCTGGCGCTGGTCATGGAGGCCCTGATGGGCTGGCCGTTGCCGGTGTCGGTGGTGATCTCGGCGGTGATCGTGCTGTCGTACATCACGCTCGGCGGGCTCTCCTCGGCCATCTACAACGAGGTCCTGCAGTTCTTCGTCATCCTGGCGGGCCTGATCCCGCTCACCGTGCTCGGGCTGATCAAGGTGGGCGGCATCTCCGGCCTGTTCGACCGGGTACGGCAGAGCACGCTCGGCGAGGGCGGCCTGCACACGTGGGCGGGGACGGCGGGCGAGAACCCGATGCAGGCGCACTGGATCGGCATCGTGTTCGGCCTGGGGTTCGTGCTGTCGTTCGGTTACTGGACCACGAACTTCGCCGAGGTGCAGCGGGCCCTGTCGGCCAGGAACACGAACGCGGCCCGGCTGACGCCGATCATCGCCGCGTACCCGAAGCTGTTCATCCCGCTGGTGACGGTGCTGCCCGGCATGATCGCGCTGGTGCTGTTCGGCGACCTGGGCAAGGGCCAGGCGTACAACAACGCGATTCCGCTGCTGATGCGCGACCTGCTGCCGAACGGCGTGCTGGGGATCGCGGTGAC
Organism: Nonomuraea sp. NPDC049480; assembly: GCF_044465905.1. Classification (NCBI taxonomy): domain Bacteria; kingdom Bacillati; phylum Actinomycetota; class Actinomycetes; order Streptosporangiales; family Streptosporangiaceae; genus Nonomuraea; species Nonomuraea sp. NPDC049480. Next base: position 126,096 of record NZ_JBITMD010000005.1, on the reverse strand, counting down.
CGGACTGCTGGCGTCCTTCATGGCGGGGATGGCGGCGAACATCAGCGGGTTCAACACCGTGTTCACCAACGACATCTGGCAGTCGCACCTGGTGCGGGACCGCGAGGACGGCTACTACCTGCGGGTGGGCCGGATCGCGACCGTGGTGGGCGTAGGGCTGGGGGTCGGGACGGCGTTCATCGCGGCCGGCTACTCCAACATCATGAACTACCTGCAGGCGTTGTTCTCGTTCTTCAACGCGCCGCTGTTCGCGACGTTCATCGTCGGCCTGTTCTGGCGGCGGATGACGCCGTGGGCCGGGTTCTGGGGGCTGCTCGCCGGCACGGTGGCGGCGTTCGCGTCGTACTTCTCGTACAAGGCCGGGTACGTGAACTTCGGCACCGAGCTGAACGCCAGCTTCTGGGGTGCGGGCCTGGCGTTCGCCGTGGACGTGGTGGTGTCCGTGGTGGTCACGCTGTTCACCACCCAGAAGCGGGAGGAGGAGCTGCGCGGGCTCGTGTACGGGCTCAGCGACGTCGACCTGGAGGACGACGCGCTGGCCGGGGACGCGAAGTGGTACCGCTCGCCCATGCTGCTCGGCGTGGGCGCCCTGATCCTGGCCGTTGCGCTGTACGGAGTGATCATATGAGCGACATCAGAATGGTGATCGGCGGGTTGTTCCTCGTGTACGGCGTGATCCTGATCGTCGCCGGCCTCGTGGGGAACAGCGTGAACCTGTGGACCGGGCTGATCATGGCCGTGTTCGGCGGCACGTTCGTGGTGTGGGCACGGGTCAAACGGATCTGACCGGCTCCGCGACGGCCTTCTCATAGGCCGCCGCGCGATTTGACATCCGGCCGCGCGTCAACCTACGCGAGCCGGCCGCCTGGCGCGCGGCCGGGGTGACCTCGCCCGCCGACGCCAGGCTGTGGCGCACCGCCGCCGCCGGCCCCGAGACGGTCATCGCCTGGCAACGCGCAGGCATGACGCCGGCGGAGGCGGTGCGCTGGCATGAGCTGGGTGTCGCCCCGCACGACGCGGCCCGCAGGCATCTGGTGGGCGAGCGCCCGCATCGCGTCCCGTGGTTCGCCCGGCTGACCGCGCCCAGCCCGGCGGAGACGCCCGCCCCCGCCTGGGCGGAGACGATGCGGCGGCTCCTGCGGGCGGGCGTGCCGGCCGACGTGGCCCGCGCCTACGCCGACGCCCGGTGGGACGGCGGCGAGGCGGAGAATTGGGCGCGGCGGCGGGTGGACCAGGGGGACGCACGCGTGTTCCGGGCTCTGGGGTTCACGGCCGAGGAGGCGGCGCGTATCCGGCTGAGCGCGGTCGAGGTCATGGCCGCCTGGTGGGGAGCCGTCCCGCTGGAGGAGGTGGCGGCCTGGTGCGCGGCCGGTTTCGCCCCGGGGGAGGCGGCCGGGCAACGGGCGGCGGGGGTCACGGCGGAACAGGCCGACGTGATCCGTGCGCTGTCCGGCTGACCTGACGGATCAGTACTCGACCTCGAACGTGTGCGGCCCCAGCCCGTACCCATCGCCCTTGGGCACGACGTACCCGTGCTCGATCAGCCTCGCGAGGCTCTTGCGCAGCTCGTCCTCCGCCAGCCCCGACGCCCGGACCAACAGGTCGAACCTGGCGCCGCCCGACTCGACCGCCTGGGAGGCGACGGCCTCGTACACGTGGATGTCGACGTTCGACAACGCCTGCACATCGTGGCCCTCGGACATCAGCGCTGCCTCGCTCCTTCCCTGAGCCGGAGGGGGTCCACCTCGCGGTCCGGGTAGCGGCGGAGGTATTCGGACTCGAGCTCGTTGGTACGTGACGTGTGCGTCGCCAACGCGTCGTCCGAGCCATGGAAGAAGGTGTCACTCCGGGTGGCGTGCAGTTGCCGCAACTCGCGTACGACGTCTTCGTCACTGAGCTGGGCTGGATCGATTCCCATCGTCGTCATGAGGGTTCCCCTACCCCAGAGTCCCTCGACAATATCTGTCACATTTCCTGACATATAGGGATTGTCTGTAAGATGTCCGAGCTTTACCTTCCCGTTATGGACCTCGAGCTCAGGCACCTCAGGATCGTCCGCGCGGTCGCGGACGCGGGAAGTGTGAGCAAGGCCGCCTCCCTGCTCGGGCTGGCACAACCGGCCCTCACTGCCCAGCTCAAGCGCATCGAGAGGGTGCTCGGCGGCGCCCTGTTCGAGCGCGACCGCCACGGCGCCAGGCCCACCCGCCTCGGCGAACTCGTGCTCGCCCGGGCACGGGTGCTCCTCCCTGCTGCCAAAGAACTGCAGGAGGAAGCCGTGCGATTCGCCAACGCCCCCTCCCCCGGCTACCGCATCGGCTCCACCAACGGGCCGATCCTCGGAGGGCTGGTCGACCGGCTGGCCGCGGAGCGGTCGGTCAGCACGTACACGTCCTGGTCGGCCCACGAGCTGACCAGCATGGTCGAGCTCGGCCGCCTCGACTACGTGCTCACCGGCGCCTGCGGCGACTCCGGCACTCCCACCGGCACGCTCGTCTGGGAGACGATCAGCCTCGACCCCGTGTTCTGCCTGGTCGCCGAGGCCCATCCCGCCGCCAAGGAGAAGGAGGTGGAACTGGCCGACCTGGCCGGCGAGCAATGGGCGGTGACGCCCGGCGACGGCTGCTTCGCCGACTGCTTCGCGATGGCGTGCGCCCGCGCCGGGTTCACGCCCGGCACGATCTACGAGACGGATGTGCCGACGTGCACGCACCTCGCGCAGGTCGGCCGTGCGGTGGTGCTCTGCCAGGCAACCCACCAGGCCGCCCAGGGCCTGGTCATGGTGCCGCTGGCCGGCGCGCCGCTGCGCTGGCGGCAACTCCTCGGCCGCCACCCCACCGCACCCGACGCCACCTGGGTGGTGGCGCAGGCCAAGGAGGCACATAGGGACGCGGTCCGCCGCAGCCCGGTCTACCAGGACTGGCTGGTACGAAATCCCGGCTACGGCACCGGGCCATAACACCGGGATAGGGGCAAAGACGTACTCCGCCACGCCCGGGCCCACGCCGTCACCGTGACGGCACCCCCAGCAGCGAGGAGACAGACCACGCTCCGCCCCGGCGCTGATCGCCATCGCCATCAGCACGTCAGTCGTGACGGCGCCCCCTACCGTCTCACCAGCACCTTCCGCGCCTTCGGTGCGTTGGATGCGTCGAATGCGTCGAATGCGTCGGGGACTCCTCGGCGCCCCCGCAACGGCGCGAGCACGCTCATCGTCATCCGCCGTGGCGGAATCGGTCTCATAGACGATCATGACAGCCATGCAGCGACCGTCCCCGGGCACAACCCGGCCTCCTACGCCCTAAGAGAACCGCGCCCACCCCAGACCCGCCGGTCCCCGCCGTACGAGAAGAGCCACCCCAGCGGATGCGCGGATATGATCGGCTTAAGCTCCGACAACACTGCGGGGCATGGAATGATGTCGGCGGAGACCCGTCTCCCGTTCGGTCGTCAGCACAACCGGATCCGATGCTCTAGCCTTAGCCATGCACGAGGCTCGGCATGATCCGCAGAAGGCCGAGCCGCATGTCACACAACTGAATCCAGGGGCGGTAGCTCAGCCGGTCAGAGCATCGGACTCATAATCCGTGGGTCGTGGGTTCAAGTCCCACCCGCCCTACTCACAAAACCGCTATTCGACCTGGGGTTTCTCGGTTTCGGTACGCTCGCGATCGAGTAGTTGATCATGTTTGGTTGCTCGCGTGCTGCTCTTGGGCGCGGACCGGGCGGATCGGTAGATCATTTAGTCGGCCAGTGTCAGTTCAGACCTAAAGAACGACCATCAGAAGGTCAAGACTGAACCCTCTATGGGCCACCCGGTCAGGCGAGGCCATGCAGCCGGTCAAGCTTCCGCCTTCCCGCCGCTCCGCCGCTCCGCAGGCATCGGAGACCAGCAGATAAATGGTCCGCTAGTGCTCGCCGTTCATGCTCTTCAGGACTAAGCCACAGGAGCCGGACCCGAGACACGACAACACGGACCCGGCCCTGGTTCCGGTGGTCAGGTGCTGGTTCCGGTCCGAGTCGGCAGGGCGATCAGACGCGCCTGGCGGGTGGCGTCTGACGTGGTGGAGATGAGGGCGGCGGTGGACTCGGCAGCAGCGCGAGCAACCTCGGGATAGACGCTGGTGTAGGTGTCGCGGGTGAAGGTGGAGGAGACGTGGCCGAGCGTCTCCTGCACGATCTTCAAGTCGACTCCGGCGGCCAGCATCAGCGATGCTGCGCCATGACGCAGGTCGTGCAACCGGACCGGCGGCAGCCCCGCCGCATAGGAGAGCAGGTAGAACAGGTCACTGACCTGTTGTGGGTGCAGCGGCTGGCCGATCTCGTCGGTGAAGACGAACCCGCTGTCCACCCATATCTCCCCTGCCGCGAGGCGTTCGGCGGCTTGGGTCTTGCGGTGGGCGCGAAGGGCGGTGACGGTATCGGCGTCCAGGGCGATGGTGCGGTCGCTGGCTTCCGTCTTCGGCTTGCCCTGGATGGTCTCCCAGCCGAGCTGGGTGATCTGCCAATGCACTCCGACAGTCCCGGCGTCCAGGTCGATGTCCTTCCAGCGCAATCCGACCGCCTCGCCCCGGCGCAGCCCGCGCAGAGCGATCAGCCGATACAAGACGAACAGGCGATGACCGGTCGCTTGGGCGAGGAAGGCCGAGGTGTGTGCTGGCGTCCACACCATCACCGGCGACGGACGGGGCGTAGAGATATAGACGTTGATCGGGTTGACGCGAGTGCTGCGGCGCTGCTGTTCGGCCGCCAGCCGTCGCTGGAGGTCCTGGCTCCAGTCGGCGACCCGTTCGTCGGTCCACACCAGTGCCTTCGGCCGGTCGGCGTCGGGAAGTTCGACGACCGCAGCCGGGTTGAAATCGATCAGTCGGTCCTGCTTGATCGCGATGTTCAGGGCGTGGCGGAGGGTGGCGCGGATGCGGTGCATGGTGCTCGGGCCGACCGGCCGCCGATACCGTACCTTCGCCCGCTGCTCCAAATCGTCGCTGGCGCGGGCGGTGGTGATGACGTCGTTGAACTCCTCGATCGCATCCAACATGCCCGCGATGTCGGAGACCCGCAGCCGGTCCAGCCGGATGTGACCGAGGTAGGGCACGAAGTACAGACGGATGTGCGCCTCGTAGGAACGACGCGTGGTGGCGTCGATCTTCCGCTTGCGCCGCAGGAACTCTTCCATCCACTCCGCCACGGTGACGGTGGGGTTGAGGTCTTGATGGGTGCGGACCTTACGCCGGACCTCTTCCACCGGTGGCAGGGCCTTGGTGTCTTTGAGGGTGGCCAGCATCAGCTCGCAGATCTTCCGCCGCACGTGTGAGTCCTCATCCAGCGTCAGCAGTGCGCGGGCGTGCTCGAGTTCCGCCTCGGCCTCTTTCAAGGAGGAGAAACCGCCGCGCCGTAGCGGGTTACGCCGCCTGCCGTCGGCGTGGGGCGGAAGCTCCAGCTGGTAGGCCCATTTGCCGTGGCCGTCGTTCCAGCGCTCCCCCGCAGCTCCGAGCCGGCGGAGTTTGGGGCAGTTCTTGCCCAGCCGCTTGCCGGTGTCGGCGTCTTTGCAGGCGCAGGTCTTGTAGGTGGATCCGTTTGCCACTACTCGGTCATCCCTTTCTCGTGCTCGTCGTGGGTGCGACGCTCCTCGTCGCGGTAACCCAGCAACGCCCGCAGCCCGCGCACCGGGACGGCGTACCGGCCACCGATCCGCAATATCGGACACGGGAACCGGCCGGTCCTGGCCAGGCGATAGGCCGTGGTGCGGCCCATTCCCAGTAGCCGCCCGGCCTCCACCAGCCCGATCACCAGCCGCCGATCCAGCGCCTCGGTCGCGGGTTGGGCCGCCGTTTCCCGCGGGACGGCCTGCCGGGCGCGGCGGTTCCGAGCGGATGGCGCCAGTCCGGATGTCTCGCTCATGATCACCTCCAAGAAAATCGGTTGACACGTCCTCACAGTCCAGAGGCCTGGTCCGACTGGGTCGGCGGGCGGGCGGCCCCGCAGATGTCGCCGCGTGGGCGGCTCCTCCGGGGGCCTGCCGCGGGCGCTGCGCCCCGGCTTCCCGTCCCGCGCCCTCGATGGGACGCCGGGGCCACGCCGCATCATCGACAGGGCGGCCCCAGCGGCCGCAGGAACACGCGGGAACCGGTCGGCCGGTAGCGCGAGAGGTATCGACGCCCACCTCCGCCCCGCCCGTCAAGCGAAATCCCCTGGTCAGCATCACCCGTCGCACCCCGAACCGACCCGGCCTTCCCTGCTCGCCGAACGTCTCGGTGACAACCGAGTCCCCGTGCATGCAAGACGCTCGGAGAGCAGAAGGTCAGCAGGTTTGCGGCACCATCGTGTGGGGTGGCAGCTCGCCGGCCGCTCTTGCGCGTTGTGCAGCGGCCAGAACGAGGCCCGGTTCAGCACCCGGCCTGGCACATGTATGAGGGCGAATGGCGTTCACAATGGTGTGGCCCGATCGCCTGGCCACCTGATCCCTGTCACTCATCAAATACCTGCGCCACAACCCAATTTCAGACATCGCCGCTGGTAAAGACTTAGTTGGATCCGCCCGCCAGACAGATCGAGCAGCCCCACGCCGACCTGCGCCCTATCGGTACGCAAGATGAGGTCGCGTTCTGGGTGTCCGTGGCCTTGCGCCTCTTGCCCACCGTGAGTGCCGTGACAACCAGCTCACCTCAAGTGCGGCTGTTGCTCTGGGGACCTACGTCCCCTCGTACTCTGCCAACGTGCTGTCACATCAAGCCGTATTCCCGCAGGTCATAGCGGTTTCGGACAAGTTTAGGACAATCGATGGACATGAGTGAGTGCGGGGGAGGCGCGGTGGTCACGTCGGCGCCTTTAGCACGCCAGGATCAAGACACTGAGACGCTGATCCCACCGCGAATCTGACAAGCACAGCATTCGAACGCCCCGTCGGATTACAAGAAAGATCTTTTAAAGGCTGCGCAGTGCCGCTTGGTGATAGTTCGTGCCGCCTCTGCGCGCTTTGTGCGTTCGGCAGTGCCGGGTCCTGACGGGGCGTACGAGCACGCACCGACCACGCCCACCATGCCGCTGACCACCCACACTGTCCCGTAGGAAGGCGCAACTCGCTGCGCCAAAACGACCGGTATCACCGCGCAGGCAGTCAGCCAGCGGCATGCCCCTCCACGTGGAGCGAGCCAAATGCTGTCTGGGCGCATGGCCGACAGCGGGCTACATTTGGTGAATGGTGCCTTCGACGCTGCTCAGCGTGGTGTCGCCTATAGTAGCCATTGCTATCGCGATCTGGGGATTCCGCCGTTCCACAAAGGCCGACAGATTGCGTGCCTTTTTCGAGGTCCAGGACCGCTACCTGGCTCCGACCGTCCGGGACGGGAGAAGAGTCCTCCACCAGGCTGTCGCGCACCGCAAGCCACATGAAGTGGCTGCCCTTGACAAGGCGTCGCTCAACAGTGCGGGATACACGCTGGCGGTGATGAATTCAGTGGCCATCGCCTGCGAGGGCGGCTATGTAGAACGTGATCTGATCCTACGTACCATGGGTCGTTCGTTCGTCAGCGCGGTAAAAGCCGCCCGGCCACTCATCGATCATGTCGAGAAGGTCCGTGGCTACCGCCCCTACCCGGCGGCGGAGCGCTTGGCGCAGGAGCTGGCCATTGTGTTGGGACTCCCAACATCACCGACGACCTCCATCCCACCAGGGGACGATCATGTCGACGCCAGCTAACACTCGCTTGCGCTTGGCCGTCGTTCAGCTTGATCGCATCCCATACTGCTTTACCGGTCAACAGCTCTGGATGCCTGTCGAGCCACTCAGCGGTCCTCACCCACTCCTTCCCGATTTATCAGTGAATCACCTTTTCGCGGTACAGCGACCAGACGTTTATCGTGAAATCGAATCCATGGCCGTCCAGGCGGCGGTTAAGAGCCTGCGTGAACTGCTTGATTTCCTCGAAACCCAGCAGGTGGACGTCGCAGTCTTTCCCGAATATCTGCACCCCGCGGCGTCCCTGCAAGACCTGATGGAGTTCTCCGCCGGGCGCGTGGTCGTGGCGGGACTGGAGGAGGTCCGCAACAACGAGCTGGCCGAGCAACTCGCGCAGGCTGACGAGCGCTCGACCGCTAGGTTGCTGCTCAAGCGAAATGTCTCGACGCTGATCGCGGATCGCAGGGTGCGTTTCATTACCAAGCGCTACCGCGCCAACTCGGAGTCGGCAGCCTCCGGTGCCGGGCCGGTCACGGTGGAGGCCGTCATACGCGGCCGCACCATACGCATCGGGGTGGCCGTCTGCCTCGACTACCTCCGGGCGGAAGATGAGGTGCGGGAGGCGAATGCCGAGATTCTATGCGTGCCCGCCTATACACCGACATTGAATGACTTCTATCCTGCGGCGCCTCGCGACCACGTACGCCTGCTCGCCAACTGCGCCCTGCACGGTGGGTCCCGCATTATGCTGCCCGGCTTGAAAGGCAGACTGGTCGACGATCTGGGCGTCCGGCCGCTACCCAAGGGTGCTGAAGGCGTAGTGATCGTCGACTACGACCGCTATCCCAGCCGTCCTTCTGGCTACAAATCTCCTGACAATACTCTTTACCTCCGAGCGGAGGTGATCGAGCGGTCCAATCAGGTCTGTTTGAACCTAATCAAGGAGTTGGCGAACGACCCGTCAGTCGAACAACTCACAGCGCTGATCAACCGGGTCCCACACCCAAGTCCTCTCCGCGACCTCCTGGTGGAATACCGACAGGCCAAAGCCGGGGATGCCCCCGACCCGGAACTGCGCAGGATGGTGCGTGACCATCCAATCGTAGGATCAGGGGCTCGCTCCGCCGCCGTTCGCCATCGCCAAGCAAAGCACGTTGTGGGCGCGCTGTCCTCCATGACCCCGGATCGGGAGATCAGTGTCGGTGCGGCGACTGATGCCTACCGCCGCCTGATCGATACACTGCCTGCCGGCTCTGAGCCCGCCGCATCCGTGGAGGACCAGGACGAGTGCCCGCTTGAGACGGAGCCGGAGGTTCCTGGCCAGGAAAGGCAACTTCTGGAAGATGTGCCCGATCTTGAGGCGGAGGGGCTTATCGCCGCTCTCGAGAGGCAACTGCTGGAAGACTTGATCGATAGAGCCGACGCTTTGTGGTCGAGGACACGGGCAGTCCGGGCGGCGCCCACCGCGCGCGAGCTATTGCGCAGATCTTTGTCCGCACAGGACACTCTGGCCGAGCTCACTGATCTGGTCGACAACGTTGTTCGCTTGTCGGAATCTGGTTCCGGCTTCACCTGGCACAACGAGCTGGGACACGTGAGAAGACAGCTTGGCGCGCTGCGCAATGGCCTGCCGACAGACCATCTCGCGGCTCGTGCGGCGATGAGAGAAGTTAGTCGCAGGCTACTGGTCGATGCCGCGGAGGCGCTGTACAACGCTCTGACCCGCCTGCGGAGGCCCGCGCCGTGACCACAAGCGGGCCCGACGTGGCCCGTTCGCTTAGATCCCTGGACACCGAACTGGAAACCGCCCACAACAGCATCGTGGACCGCACGATCGAGATTGAGGGCGTAGAAAAGATGCGCACATCCTGCAACAAGGCACACCAGTTGCTATATCAGCTAAGGCTGGGCAAGTTGAAAATCAACATAGATGACGCGGTTCTGCTCGCTCGAGTCACCGAGGCACTCGCTCTGCTGAAGCGAACGCGTGAGGCCATGGGGCGGCTGATCGAGGTTTTGAAAATCCGTGATAACCGACCGAAGCACAAATTACCCGCTGACTTCGAACGCAGGCACGGCGCGGTCGAGAGCGAGATCGAGGACTTGCGCCCCATACTAATCGATCTAGCCAAGAGTTTGGACCCCGGCCACCCGAGCCAGGGAGCACACAGCTACACCAACCCCAGGGTGTCCGTCAGAATCCCCCTTGACGAAGGGGGACATTGAGGCGGAGGGACTCCAATGTCGTTTAGAGGCTCTTCGCAGCTCGCCCGGGCGCGGGTTGTCAGTTAATCACCTTGGGTGATCTCGTGAGGTGACGGTCAGTCACGGGGCAGAGCGAACGAGGTCGGGAAGACGAAAAGGAGAACCCGTGGTGGTGGATCATGTCCTCGCCAAAGAATAAAGATCACAGCCACACGGGTGCATGGAGCAGCATACGGGTTCGGCCTGCTGGGGGCTGATAAGTGTGTCGGTGTTCGAGGTGGAACACGACGGGGACGGCGGCCGGGTGGTGCACGTCGTCCCGAAGCGGTCTGGGCCGCCGATATGCCCGGATTGCGGTCTTCCTGTAGGTCGGGCCAAGGAGTGGGTGGCGGCGCAGGCGGCGCATGTGCCGATCGGGCTGAAGCCGGTCACGCTGGTGGTGCATAAGCGGCGCTGGCGCTGTGACACACCGTGGTGTGAGCGGGCCTCATTCACCGAGCAGGTGCCGCCGATCGCCTGCAGCGCCCGCATCAGCGAGGCGTTGAGGAGTTGACTGAGATGCGGACCACACGCATAACGCTGCGCCCGAAACCGGCCACCCGTCCTGGGCCGGGAGTCGACCTGCGGACGCCTTCCGGACGCACGTTGCCGTACTGACCACCGCTCAGCGGAACAGCGCGTCGCCGATGGTGAAGCGGATGAACTCGCCCTCGGCCCACCGCGCCGTCCCCGGCCACCAGCCGCCCCGGATGCCCGCGGGCAGCGTGAACCCGTCGAACGTCGTCTCGCCCTCACACTCGACGCCAAACAAGTGCTCTCTGTACGGACCCTTGTCCGGTTTGCCCCAACGGCTCATGGTGACGCCCTCCAATCGGCCGTCCGCCGCCACGGCCAGCATCACCTCATAGTCCTCGCCACCCACCGGGAACCCGGCCATCGCGTGGCGCTCGTCCAGCGGCTTCCACCGCACGCGCGGGTCGAGCGCGGCCGCGGGAGACAGCACGAACTCGCAGGCCAGCCGCCCAGCGGCGCTCCTGGTGATGTCCGGCCCCATGCCCGACATCACGGGAAAGGCGTCGAGCAGCCGCCACCGCATCTCCCCCGTCCCCGCGCGATAACGGTCGTAGCCGTGCACCGGCAGGAGTCCGAGATACGCGCTCGCGCACCAGACGAACCCCTCCAGCGGCAGCAAGACTTGCGTGGCGTGGAATCGCCGCCAGGACCCCAGCCTGATCGTGCCGCGCATGCTCAACACGACCGCGCGCCGCAACGGCGTGCCGGGCGCGATCGTGCGCAGGATCCAGCGCCGCGCCGGTTCGGGCAGCAGGTCGGCGGCGGCCGGTTCGAAGGGGGACGCCGCCGCGGTCTGCCGTTGCAACAGTTCCCAGTCGTGCCGTGCCTGTTCTGTGAGGTACGGCGGGGCGAGGATGACGGTCATGCCCGCCTCCCCAGGGCGGGCACCACCGCTACCGGGCACCGCGCCCGATGCAGCACCCCGTGGCTGACCGAGCCGAGCACCATCCCCGTGAACCCGCCCAGCCCACGCGTGCCCACCACCACGAGATCGGCGCCTTTCGACGCCTGGACCAACGCGGGAACCGGGTGCCCGTCGACGATCGACTCGATCACCTCGGCATCCGGATATTTCTCCCGCCACGGCGTCAGCCGCGGCCCAAGTTCGGCCACCTCTCCGGCAGGTGACGGCCCGTACCCGGCGGGGTGCGGAGCAAGGACGGGATACCGGCGGGCGTGGAGAACACGAACCCGGGCTTGGCGGGCGGCCGCCTGATCCATGGCATATTCCAGCGCCAGATCTGCATGTGAGGAGCCGTCGTGGCCGACCACGATCTCTCCGTTGCCCTCATGCAGGGGCCTCCTGACAACGACCAGCGGGCAGCCCGCGTGCCCGGCGAGGCCGAGCCCGACCGAGCCGATCACCAGCCCGGCGAACCCGCCCAGTCCCCTGCTGCCTATCACCAAGGTGTCGGCCGTTTCGGACTCGGTCTTGAGCCGCTCGATCACGGCACCGGTGACCAGGGCGGTCGAGACTTGTACCCCTGGCGCGAGAACGCGGGCCCGCTCCGCAGCACCGGCCAGCAGCCCCTGGACCCGCTCGGTCAGGGTCTCCTGGTCGCCGGACGCGGTGAGCGGGTGCTCGGCCAGCCAAGGCTCGCGCACGTGGACGATGCGCAGCGGCAGGCGCCTGCGTCCAGCGTCGCCGGCCGCCCAGACCAGCGCGGACCTCGCGGCCTGCGACCCGTCGATCCCCACGACGATCGTTCTGTTCATCATCAACCTCCTCGGGAGGACGCCGAGCCGGGCAGGCGCCCCGCCCGCGCTCGGCCGGGCGTCAGTGCTCGACGGCGATCCGCCGGCCTTCCGCCTTCTTTCCTTCGGCCAGCCCCACGCTGACCTCCAGGACACCGTCCTTGTAGACGGCCTCGACGTCGTCGGTCTTGGCCGTCGCGGGCAGCGTCACCGAGCGGGATAGCGATCCGTAGGCGAACTCGGAGCGGCGCGGCTCGGTGGTCTTCCGGGTCTTCTCCGCCCGGATGTGCAGGACGCCGTCGTCCACGGTGACCTCGACGTCCTTGTCGGGGTCGATCCCGGGCAACTCGGTACGCAGGACGTACCGGCCCTCGGCGATGTAGTCCTCGACCCTGAGGATCTGGCCGAACGGCCGGAACCCGAACACTGGGTGCTCCAGCCACTCGAACAGCTCCGTGAACGGGAGCCTCATGTCCCGCCGCTCAGGCAGGCTCATCGCAGCCTCCTTCCATGGTCCCGATTCCCACACCTTCAGCACACACCCGACCGGCCCGCGCCCACAGAGGACGAAGTCCCTCATGACCAGGGACCATCGGCCTGTGCGGCGGTGAGGGGACGGCTGGGATAGAGAAGTATGAGAATTTCCGTCCTGGGCGCCGGTTCATGGGGCACCACGGTGGCGGCCCTGGTCTGCAAGCGGCACGACACTGCTGGTCTGGATCCGCGATCCCGGCATCGCCGAAGAGATCAACGTCAGACAATGCAACCAGGTGTATCTGGGGTGCTACCTGGCCACCCCACGGCCGCACTGATCGGGCCGAACCTGGCCAAGAAGATCCTGGCCGGGAAGGCCCTCGGCCGAAGTCATCGCCACCGGGAACGAGACCGTGGCCACAATGCTGCAGGAGATCTTCCAGCGTGGCCTGCTACGCGTCTACGCCAACGGCGACGTGACCGTCTGCGCGCTCGGCGGCGCGCTCAAGAACGTCGTGGCGACCGCGGCAGGGGTGGCCGAAAAGGCTGGGCGTGGGGGACAACACCAGGGTCGCTGTCATCACCCGTGACCTGGCCGAGCTCACCCGGCTCGGCGCGGCCATGGGAGGCGATGCGGCCGCGACCAGCACGGGCTGGAGCCGCCGATCTCCCGCACCATCCATCGGGTGCTCCCGGCGAGATCACCGCCCGCGACGCCTATTCGGGCCTGCGCCACTCGCCCACCGCCACGGAGTCCGGCCCGTGGTGAACCGGTTCGTGGTGAACCAGCCCGTAGTGAAACAGGCGCACCAGCGCGGCCCCAGTGAGCACCGCCACGGTGGCCGCCATGACGACCCCGCCGAGCACCCCGATCGCGACGATCAGCCAGGCCGGCTGCCCCTCCTGCCATAGCGGCGTGGTCACCAGCGCGAACACGCCCAGCGCGACCAGCCATGAGCCCGCGGTCGCGAGCACCCACCAGAACGCCCCGCGCACGTGCCGCCGCAGCAGCTGCCACTGCAGCAGCCCCATGGCCGCCAGCAGCATCAGCCCCAGCAAGGCGAGCACCACGGGAGACCATTGCAGAACGCGCTCACCTATCACGATCGGCAACGCGCCGACGGTCCACGCTATGGCGGCCCCCCACGCCGTCGCCCGAACCCAGTCACGGGTGGCGACCTCGGGAAGTGCCGTCCGGAGCGCGTACGCCTGCGCCAGGCCGAGGAACATGCCCTCCACCGCCCCAGCCAGGACGATCATCGCCGCCTGCAGCAGCGGTCCGATGCCCAGCATCCCCCACCCGGGTGCGGCCACCCAGGCCCCCGCCACCGCCGGCACCATGAATCCGACGATCTCCCCCAGCGTGACCGCTCTCGTCCAGCGCCACCACAAACCGGCGGACTCCCGTGGCAGGGCGGGCGCCTCCACCTCCACCGCCGCCTCCAGGCGGATGCTCACCATGGGCGATGGATCCCGGCGGACCTTCGCGTAACCCTCTCGGGCCTCGCCCTCCAGGACAATTCGCACCGGCGCGCCGCCCTCGAGGTTGCGCCACCACAGCCGCCGCGAGCTGCTCACCATGGTGAGCATGTCTCCGTCCTGCTCGTACTGGACGGGCAGGCGGATGGCGGCGCCGCTCCTGCGGCCGGTGACGGTCAACAGCGCGATCCGCCGCGACAGCAGGTCATGCAGCGGCGTGCGGAGCACCCAGGCGACGACCGGGTTCACCAGGCGGGTCTGGAACCGATCCAGAGCCTTCCAGATCATGATCGCCGCCCCCACAGCAGGTACGCGATGGGACCCACCGGCTGGACGAAGATCGCCAGCCACCACAGTCCCTTGCGCCCTCGCACGTCCCCCCTGGGCCGGAAGCAGAGATCCACCGCGGCGGCCGCGGTGAGGGCAACCTCTATGGACGTCAGTGCGATGAGCGCACCCTGCTGCTTATTCGACATCTCGTCCCAGCGCATCGGCGGACTCCCTTCACTCGCCCGTCGCCACCAGGGTGCCGACCTCCCCGGGGGCCGGTCAGGGGCAAAAGTCACACGTCCAGAGTCATTGGCCCTTCTTTCTTGCAGTTGGTGTTCATCACCTCGCCAGGTCGGAACTTCGCCCGCAGGCAGCCGTGCCGGGCGGTGCTGCGCTGGAAGGATGAGTACCTATCCCGTACGGGTCGAGGCCCGGCTCGAGGGAGCCGCTCAACCGGGGCCTCTGGATCGTCAAGTGGCTCCTGGCGATCCCTCACTACATCGTGCTGAGCCTGCTGCGGATCGCCTTCGCGGTCCTCACCGTCATCACGTTCTTCACGATCCTGTTCACCGGCCGGTTGGAGGGACTGATCGCGGGACTCGTCATCGCCACAGCGGTCCAGCTGATCATCGGAACCGCGCTCGCGTCATCCTGGTCACGCTCCAAGCACACCGCCCGCGTCCGTTCCGGAGCAGTGCCGTGCGATCCCCTCCCTGCGCGAGGCGCCGCCGTTCAGCGGCACGAGAGGACGAAAGCCCGCTACGCCACCGTCTTTCGGCACTGTCCCGCGCCACGCCCCCTTGATGCGATCGAGGCATGACGAGAACGCGCAATGCCGGAAGGCGACTACGACGGGCACTGCTGGGACAGGCGGCCGGGCTCGTGGCCTATGTGATGTTCGTGCGCCCGCGGCTGCTCCGCTGGGGAGCGACCCGGGAGGAGGTGCACGGCGCGCTTCCAGGCGACGCCGTCATTCCCCTCCCCCACATCATCGCGACCCGCGCCATCACCATTGACGCGCCGCCGGAGGCAGTGTGGCCCTGGCTGGTGCAGATGGGCGGATACACCCGGGCGGGATGGTACGGCTACGACGCGATCGACAACGGCGGCATGCCCAGCGCCCGGCGCATCGTCCCCGAGCTGCAGAAGCTCGAGGTGGGCGACCTGCTCCCGACCAGCCGCTCGGGCACCGGCTACCGGGTCGAGCAGGTGGAGCGCGAGCGCACGCTCGTCCTGGCGATTCGGGTGTTTCACGTCACGGAGACGTGGACGATCGTCCTGCGCGACCTCGGCGGGCGCACGAGGATGTTGTTCCGGCTCCGCGTGTTGTGCCGCCCCGGCTTCTTGGGCCTGATCTATCTGCTCCTGTCTCAGTCGGCCGACTACTTCACGGTCAAGAAGCAGATGACCACGATCAAGGCTTTGGCCGAAGGCGGGTGGTCTCCGGCCTCGCAAGACACGCCGTCGGCGTACTGGTCAGAGCATGTCGCCTCGTGAAGGGGGAAGGCATGCCCGTCGTTCGGCGAAGCACGCGGCGCTCGCTGCGGCTGTGGAGGCCGCTCGCTGGACGCCCTTCGCATACAGCACTCAGCCTTGTAACCTTCTCCGTGTCCGGTGAGGAGATCCCCCTTAGGGCCGACTCGGGCCAGGAAGCTCCAGGTCAGCGACGTGTCCGGGCGCGAACTGTCGATCAATTGTGGCACTGCCCTGTTCACCATGCGAACCGTCCTGCTGTACGAGGGATACGAGCCGGTGGTCCGAACCCTTCCCGACACCGACAGCCCGTCCCCGCTCGCCATCATCGCCCCAAGTGCCGAAGTCCGGGCCGATGAGCACACGTGGGCTCTCAGCGGCGAGATCGAGCGGCGCCGCACCCACCGGACGGACTTCGCCGACGTGCCGGAACCTGAGCGGCTCGTCGAGTCCCTCGTCAAAGGGGCGTCGAGCGAGAAAGCCAAGCTCACATCGATCCGCTCCTCATTGGCGGTGAACGTGCTCGCCGCGCTCACCCAGGCTGCACAGGACGTCCAGGCTCAGGATCAGAGGGTTCGGCCTGGAGTTGATCCGCTGGGCTCGCGATCCGGCGAGCATAGGCCAGGATGGGGTGCCGGTCGGGGAGCAGCCAGGGGCGACTGCGCCACCCGCGGAGTCACATTTCTCGCAGCGCGACTACTCCTGGCGGCACGGCTGGCCCGCTTCGGCCGGAGCAACCGCCACGGCCACGGCCGGCGTCGTGGCCGTGCTCATCACCAGCGCGGACACCCGCCAGGACTGGCTCGCCGCCGGCCAAGCCCTGCAACGTGTCCTGTTGCATACCGCCGCCCATGAGGTCATCGACGCCAAGTGCAACCAGCGCCGACGAGAGAGACCCTGCGTGGGCCGGCTGCCGGAGCCGCCTCCAGCAGATTACCGCTGATCGTGTGCCACGCGTGGAAATGCTCCCACCGCGAGTTCTTCCGGCGAACTAGTCCCGTTCGAGTTGGAACGTCGTGCGGCACTACGGCTGGTCCGAACGGCGGCAGACTAGGCGCCGCCCTCGGCACGACCATCACCGCCGCCGCAGACGACGACCCCACCATCCGGCAACTGGTCCGCAACCTCGACGCCGACCTCTCAGGCCGCTACGCCGTCAAGCTGTCGCTCCCGTAGTACGCGGCCCGCATGAGTGCTTGCATGTCGTCGAGCATCGGCATCCGCGGGTTGGCGGGCGCGCACTGGTCCTCGTAGGCGTTGCGCGCCTGCTGAGGGAGCGCGGTCAGGAAGGCGTTCTCGTCGATGCCGAGGGCCTGGAACGACGGCTCGATCAAGGCGGCGTCCCGCAGCCGCTCGACTGCGGCGGCCAGCGACTCCACGCCTTCGGCCGGGGTGGCGGCGGGCAGGCCGACGGTCTGGGCGATCTCCTGGAACCGTTCTGGAGCGCGGTAGTGCTCGTACTTGGGCCAGCCGGACAGCTTGGTCGGGGCCGTGCCGTTGTAGCGGATCACGTGGGGCAGCAGGACCGCGTTCGTCCGGCCGTGAGCGATGTGAAAAGTTGCGCCGAGCGTGTGCGACATGGCGTGGACGATGCCGAGGAAGGCGTTGCCGAAAGCCATGCCGGCGATGGTGCCCGCGTTGTGCATCCGCTCGCGCGCCCGCGGGTCCCCGGCCCCGTGATGGACGGCGCTCTCCAGGTTCGCGAAGATCAGCTTGATCGCGTGCAGGGCCAGGCCGTCGGTGTAGTCGCTGGCGTAGACCGACACGTACGCCTCGATCGCGTGGGTGAGGGCGTCGAAACCGCTGTCGGCGGTGACGACCGGAGGCAGGTCCGCCGCCAGGTGCGGGTCGACGATCGCGACGCTCGGCGTCAGCGCGTAGTCGGCCAGGGGATACTTCTTGCCCGTCACGGTGTCGGTGATCACCGCGAACGGCGTGACCTCCGCGCCGGTGCCCGAGGTGGTCGGCACGCAGACCAGGCGGGCCAGGTCGCCGAGCGGCGGGAACTTGAAGGCGCGCTTGCGGATGTCGAAGAACTTCTGCCGCATGTCGGCGAAGACGACCTCGGGGTGCTCGTAGCGCAGCCACATCACCTTGGCGGCGTCCATCGCCGACCCGCCGCCGAGGGCGATGATCGTGTCTGGCCGGAACTGCCGCATCAACTCGGCGCCCCGATCCACGGTCGCCACGGTCGGCTCGGGCTCCACGTCGTCGATGATCTGCAGCGCCACCCGCTCGGGGCGGCGACTGAGGACCGTGATGATCCGGTCGACGTAGCCGAGCCGGGTCATCGTCGGGTCGGTGACGACCGTCACCCGGTGTACGTCCGGCATGTCGGCCAGATAGCGGATCGCGTGCGGCTCGAAGTAGATCTTCGCGGGGATCTTGAACCACTGAAGGTTGTTGGTGCGCCGCCCGATCCGCTTGATGTTGAGCAGGTCGACGGCCGAGACGTTGTGGGAGACCGAGTTGCGGCCATAGCTGCCGCAGCCGAGGGTCAGCGACGGGATGAAGGCGTTGTACATGTCGCCGATGCCGCCCTGCGACGACGGGGCGTTCCAGATGATCCGGACCGCCTTGACGCGCCGCCCGAACTCCTCGGCCAGCCGCTCGTCCCGGGTGTGGATCGCGGCGCTGTGGCCCAGGCCGCCGAACTCCACCATCCGCTCGGCCAGGACGATCCCCTCCTCACTGCTGCCCGCGCGCAGCACGGCCAGCACCGGGCACAGCTTCTCCCTGGTCAGCGGCTCGGCCGGGCCGACCTGGGTGACCTCGGCGAGGATCACCGAGGTACCTTCGGGCACCTCGAACCCGGCCCGTTCGGCGATCCAGCTCGCGGGCCGGCCGACGACGTCGGGGTTGAGCCTGGCCTGAGAGCACGACTCGCCGGATGCGGTGACGCCGAACAGGAACTCCTCCAGCTTCCGCTTCTCCTCGGCATCGGCCCGGTAGGCGTGCAGCGCGCCGAACTCGGCCAGCGCGTCCTCGTACACCGTCGCGTCGATGATCGCCGCCTGCTCGGAGGCGCAGATCATGCCGTTGTCGAACGCCTTCGACAGCACGATGTCGTTGACGGCCTGCCGCAGGTCGGCTGACTGCTCGATGTAGGCGGGCACGTTGCCCGCGCCGACGCCGAGCGCCGGCTTGCCCGCCGAGTACGCCGCCCGCACCATGCCGTTGCCGCCGGTCGCCAGGATCGTGGCCACCCCGTCGTGGTGCATCAGCGCGCGCGTGGCGGTCAGCGACGGCTCCTCGATCCACTGCACGCAGTGCTCCGGCGCGCCCGCCGTCACCGCGGCGTCCCGGACGATCTTCGCCGCGGCGGCGCTGCTCTCCTGGGCGGCCGGGTGGAAGGCGAAGACGATGGGGTTGCGGGTCTTCAGGGCGATCAGCGCCTTGAAGATCGTGGTGGAGGTCGGGTTGGTCACCGGGGTGATCCCGCAGATGACTCCGACGGGTTCGGCGATCTCCACGATTCCGCTGATGTCGTCCCGTGAGATCACGCCGACGGTCTTGAGCGTGGCCATGCTGTTGGTGACGTGCTCACAGGCGAAGATGTTCTTCACCGCTTTGTCCTCGAACACCCCTCGCCCTGTCTCCCGCACGGCGAAGTCGGCTAGCGCCGCGTGCTCATCGAGCGCGGCGACGGACGCCTTCTTGACGATGTGATCGATCTGCTCCTGGCTGAAAGCGGCGTATTCGTCCAGTGCCTTGAGGGCGTTCCCCACCAGGGGGTCGATCATTTCCTTGACGGAGGTCGGCACGTCCGCGACCGTGTCGCTCATCTGGGTCACCTCGGGGACTCGTCGTGTTGGTCGCCTTCCAGCATCCCGATCCTCCGGTCACCACACCGGAGCGTTCCGACCCTGATCATGAGGCCGAAAGACACCGTGATCCTGGGACCTTTGGCTGTACTGAGTCGCTCCCGAATGGTGACTTTCAGCACTTCCCTGGTTCGGCGCCAGCCTTCCCGGGATGGGCAAAGCAGTGATCATCGGCCACGCCAGCCGCGCCGACGTCGCCGTTGACGTCACGGCCTCCGGGCTGGCGCTGACGGTGGCCGACAACGGCGTCGGCATGGCCGCGGGCGAGCAGGGAAAGCGCAGCGGCCTGCACAACATTGACGAGCGCGCCGCCCGGCTGGGCGGCACCGCCGAGCTTGAGACCCCGCCCGGCGGCGGCACTTGGTGCGCTGGCAAATCCCCCTCTCAAACGGGCAGATTCCTCTGTGAACTGCCATGATCGCGTTCCCGGGCAGCAGGCCGTGGTCACCTCGACGCGGCGCGTCATGTCACGTGCCCGGTCGCCGGCCGCCTCCAGCATCCCGGTGCAGTACCTTGTCGTGCCTTCATCGTTCGACCACTGTCCGCACATGTGTGCGACCCGCAGTCCCAGCCCTCTTCGCTGGGTGTCGGCGGCGACCCATTCCATGGCCGCCGTCGCCGGTGCGGATCCGTCCACGCCGACCACGATGTATCTGGCCATCACGCACCTCCGCCACTTTTACTTCCAGCCTTGCGCACAGCCACCAGCGCCGCCCGGAGACGAAGTCCCACATGCGACGGGCGTTGGTCCTCACCTGGCCTGATGTGCTGATAGTCGGCAAAGGGCGATGCCCGCTCGTCCGGCCGAGAGTGTCATTGGTCCTGCCCTGGGCTGCTGTTGGTCCCGGCCTCAGGTGTCGGAAGACCCTGCCCTCGCCGAGCGGGCCGGTTCAGGCTGGGTCACGAGGGACCCAGCTATCAGCGGTCATGTAAGCAAGGGGGCCGAAAATGAGACGGTCAATGATCGCAGGGATCGCCGCCGGATCGGTGCTCGCCACCGCCGCGGTGACCGGCGTCGCCGTCGCCGCAGGCAACGCCCAGCCACCACAGGCCACCGGATGGCATCGGAACGGACAAAACTACGGTCCGATGAGTGACATGTGGTCAATGGGCCGGATGCACGGTTCTCGCATCGGCAGTGAGTTCGACTACCTGTCCGAGATGGTGGCCCACCACCAGGAGGCCGTCACCGCAGCCGGACAGCTGCAGCGCTCGAGCCGGGCAGAGATGCGCGCCCTGGGTGCCTCGATCGTGAAGATCCAGACCGCCGAGATCGCCACCATGAACAAGTGGCTGGCCGCCTGGTACCCGGGACGTTCGACGGCGGTCGACTACCAGCCGATGATGCACGATCTGCCCAAGCTTTCGGGCGATGAGCTGGACAAGGCGTTCCTGCAGGACATGATCCACCACCACATGGTGGCGGTGATGATGTCCCAGCAGCTGCTCATGCGCGGGCAGGCGGAACACCAGGAGGTCAGGGCGTTCGCGGCCAGTGTGCGTGACACCCAGCACACCGAGATGTTCCAGATGCAGCAGTACCTGAGCAACTGGTTCGGCACCGACCGGTGGAACATGCCAGGCATGCGCGGCGGGATGGGCTGGTGACGACCCGGCGGGCCGAAAGTCCCGGTCTGGATCGGCACCGTCGCTCGTCCCTGCCCCAATCCGTAGAGTCCGCCCTCTCGCATTCTCAGGCGGTAGTTCCGCGATGGCCTAAATCGGCGAACTGTAGGACGTTCGCCAGTGTCGCCGAGCCATGGTGGCGTTCACGCTGGAATCAGGAGCACTCACGGGGAAAGAGATGATCATCATGCTCCCGATCCGCCCCCTCATCGCCACCGCGGTAGCCGCCTCAGCCACGGGACTGCTGGCCGTACCCGCGCAGGCCGCCCAGCAGGCCGCCATCTCCACGCTGGTGAACATCAGGGCCGCGCACCACTATGGCCTGGACCGGCTGGTTTTCGAGTTCCGCGGCCAGGTGCCGGCCCAGCGCGATGTCCGCTACGTGTCCAAGCTGATCGCCGACGGCTCCGGCCACACCGTCAACGCCGTCGGCAGCGCCCTGCTCCAAGTGCGCTTCAGCCACGCTGACGGCCATGACGGCCGCGGCAACGTGACCTACGGGACGACCCGCAGGACGTACGCGCTGCCCGGCGTCCTCCAAGTCGTCAACACCGGGGACTTCGAGGCGACGCTGACCTTTGGGGTCGGACTCGCCAAGCGGGTGCCCTTCCGGGTCTACACACTCGCCCGGCCGAGCCGCGTCGTCGTCGACATCGCCACGCCTTACCGGACCGTGCCGGTGCGCGACTACTTCCTCAACACGGCCAACTACAACCTCGGCCGCAGGCCATACACCACCGCCGTGCAGCGGCCGGTGATCCCCCCGGCCACTTCCTTCGGCGCGCTGCAGCGGCTGTTCGCCGGCCCCACCCAGGCCGAGCAGGCGCAAGGGCTGCGTTTCGTCAGCTCCAAGGCCACCGGCTTCAGCAAACTGACCGTCAAGAACGGCATTGTCAGGGTCTACCTGACCGGCCCCGTCACCAGCGGAGGATCGACGTTCACCATCGCCAACCTGATCAGGCCGACGCTCAAGCAGTTTCCGTCCATCAAGTGGGTGAAGATCTACGACGCTGCAGGCAGGACCGAGCACCCGACCGGACCGTCGGACTCCATTCCGCGGTCGCTGGAGCCATGAGCTCATTGAGCTCCGCTCCACACAGAACGGAATGATCAAGCTCGGACATATGCCGGGATCGGCGTCGGCCGTGACGGTCAGCGTGCCGGCTACCGAACGCTGGCGAGGCGGCCTGGCCGCCCTGCCAGACCGGGGCAGGTCGCGCAAGCCCTCCGGTCATCGGGTGGCTTGGACGACCCGCGCCTCGGGCCCGGGGAAGACGAGGCTTTCGTGCCCGTCGTCCAACCAGCGCACCAGGTAGGGCGGGGAACCATCCGCGTGAGCCACCTCCAGGATGAACCCCTCGCGTCGGGTGCTGTTGCCGCGCGTGCCCTCCACGATCAGCCGGTCTCCTACTGCAGCCTTCATCGCGGTTCCTCACATCTCCTGGGTGAAATCCTCCGTCCCTCCCACCCTCCAAGAGCCGGCCCCAACGTGGCAGGGCCAGAGGTCCCCACATCGGGGGACCTTCGGCTCGCCGACATGTCCCTGGTGATACCAGCGGCTGGCCGGTCTGTGACAGCGCATCGCAGGCTGAGCGCCTCGGGCTCGGCGAGTGTCAGTGGAGCGCCACGTCAGCGAGGCGCCAGGCGTATCGCCGTGGACCGCCGACCCTGGCCTACCATCGCGCGCTGCCTGTCCTTTCAGCCTGCGAGTGCCGAAGCTTACGCGGAAGGTCCTGAAGTGCGGCGCGTTGGTGCTCTCCGGCGCGCTGGGGAGTGGTGACGGTGCCGGTCAACGCTCTGACCAGGAATGGGCAAAGTCTTCAAGACGAAGCCGTCGTGGCCTGTCGTACGGCGCTGTGGTCTGCCAAGAGTGGATATGTGAACGAGACAAGGGGCGTGGTGATCGGCTACGACGGCTCCGACCACTCGGTGCAGGCCCTGGACTGGGCGATGGACGAGGCCGAGCTCCGCAAGCTTCCCCTCATCGTCTGCCACGCGTGGCAGTGGCCGTACGGCGACGGGGATCCGGCGGCTCGTGACTCGCTGCGCCACGCGGCCGAGCACGTGCTGTGGCACGGCGCCGACTGCGCGCGAGCCAGTTCCCCAGGACTGGATGTGCGCCCTGATCTGTACGAGGGTTCGGCGACCGGGCGGCTGGAGGAGCTGTCGGCTGATGCCGGACTGCTCGTGGTCGGCTCCCGCGGACTGGGCCCGGTGGCGCGATCGGTGACCGGCTCCGTGGCAGCCCATGCGGTGGCCCACGCGCAGTGTCCGGTCATCGTCGTCCGTGGCAGAGGCCCGCTGCCGCGAAGGCCCCACCCGGGACCGATCGTGGTGGGCCTGGCGGACGACGGCAAGGCCGATGCGGTGCTCGCCTTCGCCTGTGCGGAAGCGTCCGTGCGCGGCCTGCCGTTGCTCGTGGTGCACGCCTGGCACCAGCCTCCGGTGGCCTGGGGAGGGATTACGTTCCCAGCCCTCGACCCCCTGGCCGTTCGAAACGCGGCCGACAACTGGCTGGCGCAAGTGCTCAAGCCGTGGAGAGAGAAGCAGCCGAAGGTCGTGATCGAGGCGCGTACGACACAGTCACGGGCAGGCGAGGCGCTCGCCGCCGTCACCGACGCGACCCTGGTGGTCGTCGGGAGCCCGCACGGACGGTTCGGCTCCGTGACGGCGGCCATGTTGCGGCATGCTCCATGCCCGGTCGCGATCGTGCGTTAAGAACCGGCACTGCTGTAGCGCCGGCCTGTGGGAAAGCCTTGACAGTGAGAGCCACCGGCGCGATCGTCCAGCGGATGCTGGGCGGCGTCAACTACCCGGCATTCGGGCCGCTGGGCATGGTTGGCGTGGGGTGATGGCCGATCTGCTGGTTCCGGGTGCCGCCCGTCACCGACGCCGCACACATGATCGGCGAGCTGCGCTGCGCCCCGCTGCTGCACGGTTACCGCGGCTCGCCACCGGCCGACGTCGGCGCCCTAGCCGACCAGATCACCCCGAATCGGCGGGCTGCTCGACGACCTGTCGCAGGCGGCTGAGCTCGACTTCAACCCGGTCATCGTCACCCCGGACGGCGCGACGACGGTGGACGCCCGGATCAGGATCACCTCTGTGAGCCGCCACCCTCGCCGCTGCTGCGCCGCATGCGCTGACCAACGACTGCGCCGCTTGGGACTTCCGGCCCTAATCCTTGTCTCCTTCGCGAGATGTGATGAAAGCAACCGAACGGACGTCTTCCTGCTGGAGCCAGAAAAGAGCTGACCGCCATGCGCATGACCGTCGCAGACGTGATGACGAGGAAGGTCGTTTCCGTCACCGCCGCCACCCCGTTCAAGGACATCGCCGAAGCGCTCATTACTGGCAGCATCAGCGCCGTGCCGGTCACTGGCGACGACGGCCATGTGATCGGCATGGTGTCCGAGGCCGATCTGCTGTGCAAGGAGGAGTTCCGCGAGGAGTTCTACCGCGAGGGCTACCGTCCCCCGTTGCGCGCCCGGCTGCGCCACCCCAAAGGCAAGCAGAAGGCCAACGGCGACACCGCCGCCGACCTGATGACCAGTCCCGCGATCGCCGTCTCCCCCACAGCCTCGGCGGTCACCGCCGCCCGCCTGATGGACGCCCACGACGTCAAACGACTCGCCGTCGTCGCCCCCAACGGCCGCCTGGTCGGCATGGTCAGCCGCCGCGACCTGGTCAAGGTATTCGTGCGCAGCGACGCCGAGATCGCCGTCGAGGTTCGCGACGACGTCCTGGACCGCAGCCTGTGGGTGGACACCTCCGGCGTCACCGTCTCGGTGGACAACGGGGTGGTGACACTGTCCGGGCAGATGGACCGCCGTACCGAAGCGGGGATCGCCGCCCGCATGACCGGCCGCGTCAACGGCGTCGTCGAGGTGATCAACAAGCTCACCTGGAAACACGACGACTCCGCTTGGGAGGCCAGATAGCCATGCTTGTACGCGAGGTCATGAGCAGCCCGGCCATTACGGTCCGCCGTACCGACCCGGTGCGGCAGGCCATCCGGATGCTCCACGGCCACAACATCACCGCCGCCCCCGTCGTCGACGACAGCGACCGCCTCGTCGGCGTGGTCAGCGAGCTCGACCTGCTGCGCGGCGAGTTCGAGCCCGACCCCCGCGCAACCGTGACACCCGCCCCTCCGCTGGCTGAGTCTCCCCCTCGCCGGGTCATGGAGGTCATGACCAGCGAGGTCGTCACCGTCACCGAGACCACCGACGTCACCACTGCCATCGACCTCATGGTGGGCAGACGGATCAAGAGCCTGCCCGTCCTCCGAGGCGATCGAATCGTCGGCATGGTCAGCCGCCGCGACCTGATGGCGATGCTGGCCCGGCCCGACGAGGAGTTGCGCGAGGCGGTTGCTGCCGTACTGCGTGAGCAATATCCCTCGGGCCCGAGCTGGGACGTCGCCGTGCACAACGGCGTGGCCGAGCTGTCCGGGCCACCCCACGAGCACGCCGACCACATCGCCGGCCTGCTCGCCCGCACCGTGCCCGGCGTCATCCGGGTCAAGCACCTCAGGAGATCACCATGAGAACCATAGTTCAGGACGTGATGACCACCGACGTGGCCGCAGTCAACCAGAACGCCTCCTTTCACACCGTGGCCGAGCTGCTCATCAACCGAGGCGTCAGCGGCGTGCCCGTGCTCGACGACGACAACCGCGTCCTGGGCGTGGTGTCCGAGGCCGACCTGCTGGCCAAACAGGAGTTCAAGGAGCGCTACTACGGCGACGGCTACACCCCGCCGCTGCGTGCCCGCATCCGCCACACCGTCGGCAGTGAGGGCAGCGGTTTCTACAAGGCGCTCGGTGAGACCGCCGGCGCGCTGATGACCTCGCCGGCCCACACCACCAATCCCGACGTCGCCGTCGTGCTGGCAGCGCGGCAGATGGACAAGCACGGCGTCAAGCGCCTGCCCGTGGTCGACGCCGAAGGCAGGCTCGTCGGCATCGTCAGCCGCCGCGACCTGATCAAGGTCTTCCTCCGCGCCGATACCGACATCGACCGCCAAGTGCGGGATACCATCCACAGCGACGTGCTCGCCATAGAGGTCACGGTGGCCGACGGCGTGGTCACCCTGAACGGAACGCTCCCCGAGCACAGCCAGGCCATCACCGCCGTCCGCCTGGCCGAGAACCTCGACGGCGTCGTGGCCGTACACGACAACCTCGCCTGGAAACACGACGACATCGCGAACATGCCCATGTGGGGTGGAGCATGACATGGAACCGGCCATCCTGGACTCGCTGGACTCGCTGGACCCGCTGATCAAGGCACCGCGCGAGCGCGGGTACCCGTCGTGGGCCCGGCGGTCCGCGACGGCATGATCCGCTTCGCCGAATTGGACTCGGCCGCTGACCTCCCACCGGCTGGACCTACGAGCAGGCGCCGGGCGCTTACCGGCTGCGAGAGCCCAGCCCCAGGACGCGTCACCCGGCGAAGCACCGCGCGACGGTGAGCTGGTCTTCGGTTTCGCGGCGAGCCCCGACTCCGTCAAGCGTTACACCCATCCCGCCGCGTTCCACGCTGTTTCGCATGCGTGACGGCGTGCCGGGAGGCGGTTCCCGTGGGGGCGCCCAAGGTGGCGCCGTTGGGCGTGCGAGGGCGCGGTCCCGGGCGGACGTGCTTCTTCGCCTCCATGGGCACCGGTCCGCGCGCGACGTCCGGTTGCCCGACCTGCGGCAATTGCACGATGGTGTGCCCGGCCGCCAGGAAGGCATCCACTGACGCCGGCGGCGTCCGGAGCAACCAGGGGGCGACGACCGGGTTCACCAGGCAGATCTGGAGACGATCCAGCATCTTCCACGGCGAGATCACGTGCATGGCCGTCGTCGTCCCCACAGCAGGTAGGCAATGGGTCCGAAGGGCTGAACGAAGCTCCCCACCCACCACAGGCCCTTCCGTCCACGTACGTCGTCCTGAGGGCGGAAGGAGAGATCAACCACGGCAGCCGTAGTCAGCGCGACTTCCACGGACGCCAGCGTCAGCAGCATGCCCTGCTGCCTCTTCGACATCTCGTCCCAACGCATCAGCGGACCCTCTTCTCTCGTGCCCTTGGGCACCAAGGGTGGCGCTCTCACCGACCGCCGTCCGGAGAAAGAGGTCCCAAGTCTGAGGTCCTTGGACCCTTCCTTCGCGGCTGGTGTCCATCGGCGCCCAGATCGGGACCTTCGCCTCGAGGCATTTGCGCGGAATGGTGGTGCGCTCGAAGTATGAGTACTTATCCCGTAAGAGTGGAGGCCCGGCTCGAGGAGCCGCTCAATCGAGGCCTCTGGATCGTCAAGTGGCTCCTGGCGATCCCCCACTACATCGTGCTGAGCCTGCTGTGGATCGCCTTCGCGGTCCTCACCGTCGTCGCGTTCTTCGCGATCCTGTTCACCGGCCACTACCCCCGCGCGCTGTTCGACTTCAACCTCGGCGTGCTGCGCTGGACCTGGCGGGTGGCCTACTACACCTACGGCGCGCTGGGCACCGACCGCTACCCGCCCTTCACCCTCGGCCCGGCCCCGGACTACCCGGCCACGCTGGAGATCGACTACCCCGAACGGCTCTCCCGCGGTCTGGTGCTGATCAAGTGGTGGCTGCTGGCCATCCCGCACTACCTCATCGTGGGCCTGTTCACCAGCGGCAGCATCATCTCCTGGCGGAGCGACCTGCCCGACGGCGGCGGCGTGCTCTACACGCTCGACTGGGGCGGCCTCATCGGCCTGCTGGTCCTCATCGCCGCTCTCTTCCTGCTGTTCACCGGCCGCTACCCGCACGGGCTCTACGACCTCGTGCTCGGCATGAACCGGTGGGCGCTCCGGGTGGCCGCGTACGCCACCCTCATGACCGACACCTACCCGCCGTTCCGGCTCGAGCAGGGCGGGCACGAACTGCCGCGGATGCAGGCGCCGCCCGAGCCGCGGCACGCGCCCGTACAACACGGCGCCAGCTCGATCGTGGCGATCGTCGTAGGCGCGCTGCTGGCGTTCGGCGCAATCGGCACAGCGGCGGCCGGCTCGCTCTCGGCACTGCTCGCCCAGTCCCGTGCCGGCACCGGCTTCATCAGCACCACCAGCGAGCGGATCGCCACTCCGGCCTACGCGCTGACCACGGACGAGATCGCCATTGGCGGCCAGGGCGTGGAGTACCTGCGCGGCTTCACCGGCAAGGTCCGCGTCGAGACGGCCACCAGCGGCACCCCGCTGTTCATCGGCATCGGTCCGCGAGCCGACGTCGAGGCGTACCTGAAGAACGCCGGCCACGATCGCATCACCCACCTGGCCTTCGGCCCGGGCCCCAACGACATCTCCTACGCGCGGCACCCGGGCGGACAACCGGCCACGCCTCCTGCCACGCAAACTTTCTGGACGGCGACGGGGTCTGGCAGCCTCGAATGGGACATCGAGCCAGGCGACTGGACCCTCGTGATCATGAACCCGGACGCGAGCCCCACGATCTCGGCCGACCTCCGGCTGGCAGCCACGCTCCCGTGGCTGGACGGGCTGACCGCGGGGCTGTTCGTCACCACCATGATCCTGCTGATCTCCGGCACCGGGCTCATCCTGCTCGGCGTCCGTCTCACCAGAAAACCCGTCTCCGCCACCACGCATGCCGCACCGACGCCCCGGCCCTGAAAGACAATCGCTCACACAAGCAATGACGGATTCCCTACCGCGCCCATGGTCCCTCGCCCGATCACACCGGGTTCCGGGACCTTGGGCGGGACGTTCGTCCCTGGCGCGGGCGGCCCTGTCGACGTGGGCTGAGAGTGTCAGGCTCGATGGAAGGAGGCCATCATGGATTGGCCTGTCGCGATCGTCATCATCTCCGTGATCTTCGCGGTCACGGTCATCATCACGTCGTTTATTGCCCGCCCAAGGAGGTAGCGCTGGAAGGCCGCTAGGACGGGCAGAGGCGTGAGGCCGGAGGCAATCACCTGCCACCGGCCTCCGGCCTCGAACACAGTGGTCTTCTGGGCCAGCGGCCTGGCAGGAGCGGCGGCAGCGCGCGAACGGCCCGGAGCGTCGGCCCCGCGTGGAGGATCCCGCTGTGGCTCGAACCTTACGCGGGTTCCTTGTGGGGCTGGCGTACGACCATGACCGGCCGGTGGGCGTGGTGCAGGGTCGCCATGGCGACGCTGCCGGTGAGGATTTCCCGCGCCACCGAGCGCCCCCGTGATCCGAGAACCAGCGTGGCCGCGCCGCGACTGCGGCCGCAGGCGTCGAGCGCCTCGGCCACGGCGCGCCCCGGGGTTCCAGAGCCGCCGGTGACATCGAGCCGGTCCACGGTGATGCCGTCGGCGGGCGGCAGGCTGTCGGTAGGCGGCGGGATCTCCCCGCCGTCCACGGACACGATCACCATGTCCCGTCCCGCAAACAGCCGCCCCGCCGCCGCGAAGGCGGCTTCGGCTCCGGGCGAGCCGTCCCAGCCGATGAGCACCGGCCCGCTTGCCAGCGCGGTCTGCTCGGCGCTGAGCAGGGGGTGTGGCACGACCATGACAGGACGTGGCGTGTAGTGCACCACCATGTCCGAAACGCTGCCCAGGACCGCTCGGGCGCCGCCGAGGCCACGCGAGCCGACCAGGACCAGGTCGGCGTCCAACTCCTCCGCGAGTTGCGCGAAATACAGGCCTTCGCCACCGTAGGCGCGCCGCACCAGTGGCTCGGCGTCCCATCCGGCGGTGCGTGCGAGCCTGACACCTCTGTCGGCAAGCCGACGGGCCTCGGCTTCGCCTTCACGCTCGATCGCCTCGATGAAATGGTCGAGGTCGGCGGCGCCCGTCCACAGCCGCCGGCGCAGGCTTTCGCTGGCGAACGGCGGGGTCCATAGGTGAGTGATCCACACGTGTGCCTGCGGGAACAGCGCCGCACCGGCATCGATCGCCGCAGCGGCCGCCGGGGACCCGTCGTAGCCCACAATCACATCGATCGCCATCTTCGAACCTCCTTGGCATCCTGTTGGCCGCGGAACCGGAGTGTGCCCTCAGAAGGGCGCCACCAGCTTCACCGTCAGCATCACTGGAGCCAGCTACCCACAATGGGGGCGTTGGACATGTTTTGCCTGCCATTGGTCCTTTGCGTCTCGCGGCCCGACCGGTCAGCCAGAGGTGCGCTCGCCCTGATGGGGCGGTTGCCCGGCGGTGACGTTCCACAGGAAATGCCCGCCTGCGGTGAATGATGGCTGCATGGATGTGAACGAGGTGCTGTTGCCGGGCGTGGGCCTGCGGTATGAGTTCACCACCCAGGCGGGGGAGCGCATTGGTGTGGTGGCCCGGCGTACGGGCGAGTTCGAGGTGGTCGGCTATCTCGGCGGCGATCGGGACGAGGGCAGGCCGCTGTTTCGGCTGAATGAGGAGGAGGCCGAGGCGTTGGCCCAGATCTTGGGCGCGCCACGGATCGCCGAGCGGTTCGCCGACTTGACACGGGAGGTGCCCGGCCTCAGCTCTGAACCGGTGCGGGTGGCGCCGGGTTCGCCGTATGTGGATCGCCCGCTGGGCCACACGCGGGCGCGCACCCGCACCGGCGCATCGGTAGTGGCGATCGTGCGCGGCGCCGACGTGATCGCCTCCCCCGGCCCTGACCAGGTATTGCGGGCCGCCGACGTGCTTGTGGTGGTGGGCACCCGGGAGGGCATCGACGGCGTCAAGCGGATCATCCGGGACTGAGCGGGTGCACGTCTCGATCGCGCTGCTGCTGGAGCTGGGCCTTATTCTGGCTGTCCTCAGCGTGGTGGGTTCCTTGGCACGCCGCGTGGCCCTGTCACCGGTCCCGCTCTACCTGCTGGCTGGTCTGGCGCTCGGGCAGGGAGGCGTGCTGCCGGTCCCGGCCGCTGAACAGTTTGTCCAGGCCGGGGCCTCCATCGGGATCGTGCTGCTGCTGCTGGCGCTCGGTCTGGAGTTCTCCATCGCCGAGTTCACCACGAGCATGCGTCATCACCTGCCATCCGCCGGTGTGGATCTGCTGGTCAACGCCGTCCCCGGCGTCGTGGCCGGTTGGTTGCTCGGCCTGGACGGCGTCGGCGTTCTGGCGCTGGCCGGTGCCACCTACATCTCCTCCTCCGGGATCATCGCCCGGCTGCTGGGCGACCTGCGGCGGTTGGGCAACCGTGAGACCCCTTCGGTGTTGTCGGTGCTGGTGCTGGAGGACTTCCTGATGGCCGCCTACCTGCCGGTGCTGGCCGTGCTGGCCTCCGGTGGCACCTGGTGGCAGGCCACGACGGGCGCGCTGGTCGCGGTGGGTGCGGTGCTGGCCGCTTTCGCGGCCTCTTCCCGGTGGGGGCACCACATCGGCCGGCTCGTGGAGCACCCGGACAACGAGCAGCTGATGTTGCGCATGCTCGGGCTCACCATGGTCGTGGCGGCGCTGGCCGAGCTCGTGCGTGCCTCGGCGGCGGTGGGCGCCTTCCTCGTCGGCCTGGCCTTGACCGGGCAGACCGCCGAGCGCGCGCGTGCCGTCATCGCGCCGCTGCGTGACCTGTTCGCCGCGGTGTTCTTCGTGGCCATCGGCCTTTCGGTGGCTCCCGCCGCGCTGGTGCCGGTGCTGCCGGCCGCGCTGGCATTGGCCGTGGCCACCGGGCTGACAAAGATGTTCACCGGCCGGTACGCGGCCTCCCGCGACGGGGTGGGGCGGCGCGGGCGGCTGCGTGCGGGCGCCGCGCTGATCGCCCGCGGAGAGTTCTCCCTCGTCATCGTTGGTCTGGCCGGCACACAGCTCCCCGTTCTGGCGCCGCTGGTGACCGCCTACGTGTTCGTGCTGGCCGTCTCCGGGCCGCTCATCACCCGCCTCACCGGCACCCGGCCCGCACAGCGACCTTCTGACCAGTTGCAAGGGACTTAGGTCCGTAAGCCGGCGCCGCACAGGCTGTGGACTGGCGGTATGACGCAGACCGCCGTCGTACGCCCCGAGAACACCGCCCACCACACTCTGGTCCGCACGAAGTGGTGCTCCTGCTGGAGTCCGATCTGCACCACGGCCTGAGCGAGGAGGCCGATCTGCGGGGGCAGGACCACTGTACGGTCCCGCCCCGTTCCTGCGTTTCCGGACTGAGCCGGGCGGAGCAGCTCGGCCTTGCCGGCAGGGTGCTCATTCACCGCCTCCCCAGGCGACAGGCAGGGCTCGGAGCACGAGCGCGTCAGCCGCCATGGTGGGAGTGCGACAGTGGTCCACGTGTGGCGAAGGCGTCACGGCAGTGAGTGGAGCAGAACCAGTACGTGGTGCCGTCACGTTCGATTGACTCGGCGGCGGTGGCGGTGTCGACCTGCATGCCGCAGACGGGATCGACGGCCTGCTCGGTCTCGTTCCCGGTCTCGACGATGACGGCGAGGCTCGCCGGGACCTCCGGCGCGGGGCGCAGGCGCGGCGGGGAGAAGCGGCGCAGCCGGTTGGCGTTGCCGACCACCGACAGCGAGGACAGGGCCATCGCGGCGGCCGCGATGATGGGCGAGAGCCGCAAGCCCAGGAACGGGTACAGAACGCCGGCCGCGATGGGGATGCCGACCACGTTGTAGACGAAGGCCAGGAACAGGTTCTGGCGGATGTTACGCATGGTCGTGCGGGAGAGCCGGACCGCGGTGACGATGCCCTCCAGCGCCCCGGAGATCAGGGTGACGTCCGAGGCCTCGATCGCGACGTCGGTGCCCGTACCGATGGCGAAACCGACGTTGGCCTGCGCCAGGGCGGGAGCGTCGTTGACGCCGTCACCCACCATGCCTACCCGGCGGCCCTCGCCCTGCAGCCGGGCGATCTCGGCGGCCTTGTGCTCGGGAAGCACCTCGGCCAGCACACGCGTGATGCCGACCTGGCGGGCGATGGCCTCGGCGGTGCGCCGGTTGTCGCCCGTGATCATCACTACGTTGAGGCCGAGCCGGTGGAGCGCGGCCACGGCGTCGCGGGAGTCGTCCTTGACGGTGTCGGCCACGCCGAGCACCCCGGCGGGGTCGCCGTCCACGGCCACCATGACCGGCGTACGGCCCGCCGCGGCGATCTGTTCGGCGCCCGTCTCCAACTCCGCCACCTGTACTCCTTCAGCGGACAGCAGCCGGCGGCCGCCGACCAGCACGCGGTGGCCGTCGACGACGGCGGAGACGCCCTGGCCGGTCACCGACCCGAAGCCGGAGGGGTCTGCGAGCGCCAGACCCCGTTCGGCCGCGCCGGTGACCACCGCCTGGCCGAGCGGATGCTCTGAGGAGCGTTCGGTGGAGGCGGCCAACCGGAGCAGGTCTTCCTCGGTGCGCGCCCCGACGGGGAGCACGTCGGTCAACGCGGGCCTGCCGCGGGTGATGGTGCCGGTCTTGTCCAGGACGATCGTGTCGAGCCGATGCGCGGTCTCCAGCGCCGCCGCGTCGCGGATCAGGATGCCGGCCTGGGCGCCCTTGCCGGTGCCCACCATGATCGACAATGGAGTGGCAAGGCCGAGCGCGCAGGGGCACGCGATGATCAGCACCGCCACCGCCGCCACGAGGGCGAGGGTGACGGCGGGCGAGGGGCCCGCGACGTACCAGACCGTGAACGTCACCACGGCGATGGCCATGACCACCGGGACGAAGTAACCGGACACCAGGTCGGCCAGGCGCTGAATGGGCGCCCTGGACGCCTGAGCCGCCTGGACCAAGCGGATGATCTGGGCCAGCACCGTCTGGGCGCCGACCTTCTCGGCCCGGAAGGTGAAGGCGCCGGTCTGGTTGACGGTCGCGCCCACCACCTGGTCGCCTGGCTCCTTCTCCACCGGGATCGACTCGCCGGTGACCATGGACTCATCCAGCGTCGAGTGGCCCTCGACGACCACGCCGTCCACCGGAACCTTCTCGCCCGGCCGGACGATCACCAGATCGCCGGGCAGGACCTCGGCGATGGGGATCTCCCGTTCGGCGCCGTCGCGGCGGACCCTGGCGGTCCTGGCCTGCAGCCCGATCAGCTTGCGGATGGCCTCGCCGGTGCCGGCCTTGGCACGCGATTCCAGGAGGCGGCCGAGCAGGATCAGCGTCAGGATGACGCCGACTGCCTCGTAGTACACGTCCTGCAGTTCCGGTGGCAGCAGCCCAGGGGCTACGGTGACCAGCAGGCTGTAGCCATAGGCGGCGGTTGTGCCGAGAGTGATGAGGCTGTTCATCTCCGCCGCCCGGTGGCGCAGGCTCAGCCAGCCGACTCGGTGGATGGGCCAGCCCGCGTAGACCATCACCGGTGTGATCAGCATCAGCTGCACCCAGCGGTCAAGCAGGAGCGCCGGCACCCAGGCGGCGCCGAAGAACTCGTGCGCCATCACCGCCAGCGCCACCGGTGCGGTCAGCACCGCCCCGATCAGCACCCGGCGCGACAGGTCCCGGATCTCCGCCCGCCGCTCGGCCGCCTCGGCATCGTCCCCACCCTCCGAAGCGGCGGGGCTCGGCACGTCGATCCTCTCCTGGCCTGATGCGTTCTCGACGCGCCGGCTCACGGTCGCCTGGCCACGTGGAGGCTCAGCGTCTGTGCCTGGTTCGATGATGAGACGGCCGCGCACCATGTTCATGCCGCACGCGAAGCCGTACTCGCCGGCCTCGGATAGGGTCAGTTCGACGGCGGTGCGCTGGAACGCGGGCAGCACCCGGTCAACCCCGAAGTCGGGGAAGACCACGTGTGAGGTGCACTCACCGCCTTCCCGGCGGTCGAAGACCAGGCGCAGTGGGACGCCCTGGCGGGCGCGGATCACGTCGGGCGAATACCCGCCCTTGACGGTGACCTCGACCTCCTGCAGCCCCTCGTGCAGATCCGCGAGCCGGCTCTTTCTCGGGCCGAAGAAGTACCAGGCGATGAAGGCGAGCAACCCCGCTGAAGCGGCGATGACCACCCAGTCGGATGCGGTCACGACACATCGGTTCCCTTCACGTTCCGGGTTCGGTCGTCCTCAGGCGTCTGCTGGTGCTGGTGGCCGGCCTGGTCGCCGCCCATGGACCGCATCATCAGCAGCATCATCAGCGGGCACGCCAGAAGAAGTGCCACGAGGAGGACCGTGCTCACCGGTGCGCCGGCCCAGACGGCCACGACCGCGGCCACGGCCGCGACGGCAGCCAGCGCGAGATGTTGTTTCATCATGGTCTCCACCCCTTCTACTATTGGAAGTAGGAGTCATGTTGAGTGTGTTCGCCGGCGGCTCCCGATGGAACGGCAGAAAGTACCTAGAGGCAGGGCCAAAGGTCCCACGGGCAGCGCCTCCCCGAAGGAGATCCATACCCCCTCTCGCATGAGGCGGCCGGGCTTGCCGATGAGCCGTCCAGCGCGACCATGACTCGTGGCTCCGCGCAAGTTGTGGACGTGGGGCGCCGCCGTTCGCGTTCATACAGGCCACCACCTGCCTTGACACACATGCTATCCCCGGCTCCAGACGTGACATGAAGCGTGCCTGTCCACCGGCGAGGTGGTCCTGAGATCCGCAGCAGCAGCGGCGGACGAGATCGATGATCTTCGTTGGCGGTTGCCTTTTGCGGGCAGAGACAGGTGCATCACAAGGCCCGGAGAGGTTCTCCATGATCGCGGATTCTGGCCGTGGATTCCGCACATCCTCGTTCTTCTTTCCAAAGCCGCTATTCGTCGTAGTAGATGGAATAGTAAAGCTGGACCTCTCGGCCACCGAGCTTCCTAGAGCTGGCGAAGGTCGAGGGACGCTGTACCTGGGCCAGGGCTCACCACGCCGGGATTCAGTCCTGAAAGGCGGGGCAACGCAGTCGTCGCAGTAAGGACGTCGCCGGCCATGTTGATGAACCGAGTAGAAACCTTCGGCATCATCCATCGCATCCCCGACTGGCGAGCGACTCTGACCGAGATCGTCCGCGTCCTGGAGCCCGGTGCCAGTTGTTCTTCGAGGAGGTCACGGCGGTCGCTCTGGCGCATCCCACCTATCAGGGTCTCTTTGATCACCCTGCGGAAGACCGATTCGCCGCTGGTGAGTTCCCGGCCAAGCTCGCCCGCCACCATCTTGAGGTGGGCGACCGCTGAGTCACCCGCGTCGGCGGCGATTTCTTGATTGGCGTTGCCCGGTGCCGGAAATTCCCGGTGGCCTCGCGCACACTGAGTAACCCCGCAGGCATATTTCCAGCCGGCCGGAACGCGCCCTCCACCGGAGCAGGACTTCGGGTCGGCAGTCCGGTCTGGGGCCGGCGGACCTCCCATCCTGCCGGTCAGAGCAGTGGGGTTACCGTGGACGTAGGTGTCGGATCGGCGTTTGGGGGAGACGCATGAAGCGACGCTCTACGAAGACCAGAATCGCTGCAGGGGCATTCCTGGCCGCCATCACCGCAGTCTCGGGAGGCACCGCGGCGGCCCTGGAGTCTCCGCCGATGCCGTCCCCGAGTCCTTCTCCTACAGGTATGCAGCCGACGTGCCCGGGCATGGGGCCGATGCATCCCGTCACCAGCGAGTACGACTACCTGTCGCAGATGGTGCCGCACCACGAGGATGCCATCACCGCGGCGCGGCAACTGCAGCGTTCCGAGCGGTCCGACATGCGGCGGCTCGGGCAGTCGATCGTCACAACGCAGACTGCCGAGGTCGGCAAGATGAGGGGTTGGTTGGACCAGTGGTACCGGCGGAGCCCGACGCCAGGCCCGCGCCAGACCACGATGCCCGACCTCTCGGGGCTTTCGGGAGATCAGCTCGATAAGACGTTCCTGCAGCACATGATCCCGCACCACATGATGGCGATCATGATGTCGCAGCAGCTCCTCATGCACGGTGAGGTGCAGCATTCCGAGGCCGCCGACTTCGCCCGCACGGTGCGCGACGACCAGTGGGCGGAGGCACGCACGATGCGGCAATACCTGGTCCAGTGGTTCGGAGAGCAGAGCATGCCCTGCATGCCGCACATGCCTGGCATGCCTGACATGCCCGGCATGACGCCAGGGCCCCATATGACGGACATGACACCGGGGCCGCATGACACGGGCAGGCCCGGCCGGCCCACGCCCACGGAGCCCTCGCCGACGGGCACCTGATTCAGCGGACATCGTGGTTGGCGATGCGGTGGCGGTACCTCACACGGGTGCTCTGGCTCCTCGCTTGTGAGCCAGCGTTCCGACGTGGGTACCACGTCGGCGTGCCGCATGGGCCTGCCATCAAAGGCCCGCCACCCGCTGATCCGACCGGAATGCACGTCAAGACACGTCAGCACAGCGCGGCGCCCACCTCCGGTGGCCGGAGGTGGGCGCATGGCCGTTCGCATTACTTCAGGTACGGGTTGCGCTGGACGATCGGCAGGTTGCCGAGTCCGAGGGTGGTGCCCGCGTTGGCGAGGGCGAGACCGATGAGCACGATCGAATAGATGATGTGGTCGTCCATGAACGGGTTGTTGGCCAGGGGCAGCTCGGCTGCCCACATCAGGATCAGCATCAGGCTGCCGGTGACGGCGGCGATGCGGGTGCCGACGCCGAGGATCAGCGCGAGACCGATGCCGAGCAGGCCGGCCATGAACAGCCAGTCCACCCAGGCCTGGCCGGCCAGGGCGCTGAAGAAGCCGCCGAGCGCGTTCTCGCCGGTGCCCTTGAGGAAGCCGGTCGTGGGGCTGCCGCCCTCGATCCAGGCTCGGTTGGCCGGAGTGGCGAAGCCCCAGCCGAAGGTCTTGTCCAGGAACGCCCACAGGAAGACCCAGCCGATCGAGATCCGGGCGATCGCCCAGACGTAGTCGACCGGGTGCTTACCGGCGGTGGTGGCGGCGGTGTGCCTGGCGGGCGTGTTGATGGTGGCGGCCATGTCGGCCCCCTTTCGCTGCGGATGCGTCGTCCTTGTCACACCTCAAGCACACCGTCTGCGGCCTTTGAGGAGCAGTGCCGTACGGCCCTCAGCATCAGGACCTTCGTCCCGTCTATGCGTGGGGAGGAAGGGCGGCACAATTCAGCGGCGCGAGAGGATGAACGCCCGGTACTTCACCGTCTCTCGGCACTGTCCCGCGCCCCTACGATCAGCGGCAGCCTTCTGACGGCGGCTTCGGCAGCGCCCCATTGCAGGGCCTCTCTCGCCGACGGCGAACTTCAAAGCCCACAACCAGGCCGAATTCGTTCTTCATCGTCACCTCCGCCCGATCGTTCTCCCTTCACCGACTTCCTGACAGACTGATCCTCTAAGGGGCGTCCATCACGTTTTCATGGGAATTCGGTCCTATTACACGAAAATGGACGGGCGCCGGTCGGATGCGGGTGCCACTCGCGCCGGTAATCACGGCCGCGAGCTCGTTCAGACCCCCGATGATCGCCGGTCGTCCGGTGGCCCGGGTGAACGCGCAGACTGCCTCGATCTTCGGCCGCATGGAACCCGCCGCGAAGGACATGGCCTCCAACTCCTCCGGGGAGGCCAGCACGAGGGGGCGCTCGCGCGGGGTGCCGTAGTGGGCGTACACGTAGGGCACGTCGGTCAGGATGACCAGCAGGTCGGCCCGGACCTGCTCGGCGAGCAGCGCGGCGACCAGGTCCTTGTCCACGACCCCCTCCACCCCGGTCCGGTCGGCCGCGACCGGTGCTCCGCCTCCCCCGCCGGCGATCACCACGCAGCCGGCGTCCAGCAGCCGGCTGATGATAGGCAGCTCGATGACCCGGATCGGGCGCGGCGAGGGGACGACACGCCGCATGCCGTGCTCTTCCTTGGTGAACTCCCAGCCACGCTCATCGGACAGCCGCTCGGCCTCCTCCGTCAGGTAATAAGGCCCGATGGGTTTGTCCGGGCGGTCGAAGGCAGGATCGGCGGCGGACACGACGACCTGGGTGACCAGCGCGCCGACCGGTGTGTCCGGCAGGCGGCGGCCGATGCTCTGCGCCAGCCAGTAACCGATCATGCCCTGAGTCTCGGCCACCAGCGTGTCCAGCGGGTAGCCGCGTTCCAGCGTGGGGTCGCGCTCGCTCTCCTCGGCCAGCATCCCCACCTGGGGACCGTTTCCGTGCACGATGAGCACCTGGTGACGCTCGGCGACCCAGGCGATCTGCTCGGCGGCGGAGGCGACGTTGCGCAGCTGCGTCGCGGCGTCGGCCCGCTCACCGCGGTGCAGCAGCGCGTTCCCACCGATCGCGATGACGATTCTCACAGCGCGCCTGCCAGGTCGCGGTTGAGCAGTGCCTCGAGCACGGCCTGGGCGGTGGGGAGCCGGTTGGCGGCCTGGCGGAACACCTGAGACCCGGGGCCGTCGATCACCTCGGCGGTGACCTCCTCGCCGCGGTGGGCGGGCAGGCAGTGCAGGAAGATAGCGCCTGGCTTGGCGGCGGCCATCAAGCCGGTGGTGACCCGGTACGGGGTCAGTGCGGCCACGCGAGTGGTCTTCTCCTCGGGCCGGTCGCCCATGGACAGCCACACGTCGCTGTAGACCGCGTCTGCCCCCTTGACCGCTTCGTGCGGATCGTCTGTGAGCAGCAGTTCCCCTCCGGTGGATAGCTTCCTGGCCACCGCTTCGACGGCCGGGTCGGACGTGTACGCGGCCGGTGTGGCGACGGCGATGGACAGCCCGGCCAGGGCGGCGGCCTCCATGAGGCTGTGGGTGACGTTGGTCGCCGCGCCGACATAGGCGATCTTCCGTCCCCGCAGGTCGCCGACGACCTCGCGCAGCGTCATGAGATCGGCGAGCGCCTGCAGCGGGTGATGGCCGTCGGTGAGCGCGTTGATCACCGGTACGTGGGCCGCACGGGCGAAGCTTCTCACCTCCTCGTCGTCGAAGGTGCGGATGACCACGGCCGCCGTGTACGAGCTGACGACGTGGGCGGTGTCGGCGATGGTCTCACCACGGCCGAGCTGCAGCTCGGCGGGGCCGACGGTGAGCGGTGTCCCGCCGAGGCGGACCACTGCGGTCTCGGCGGAGATCCGGGTGCGGGTGGACGGCTTGGCGAAATAGAGCAGGACGGTCCGGCCGCGCAGCAGCTCCTTCGCGTCGGCTGGATGCCGTTGGAAGTGGTCGGCGCGGTCGAGCAGGTGGGCGAGATCGTCCGGGGTCAGGTCGGCGATGCGCAGCAGGTCTTTCACAGAGGGTTCCTTTCGATGGGGCAGCTCATGCAGCGCGGGCCGCCGCGACCCCGGCCCAGTTCGGCGCCGGCGATGGTGATGACCTCCATGCCGTGCTTGCGGAGCATGGTGTTGGTGGTGACGTTGCGTTCGTAGGCGATGACCACGCCGGGGGCGATGGCGAGCACGTTGGTGCCGTCGTCCCACTGCTCGCGCTCGGCCGCCCACACGTCCTGCTCCGCACGCAGCACGCGGGACGCGCCGAGAGCCGTGAACAGGTCGTCGTTCTCGCGCACGCGCAGGCCGGGGGTGAGGGTGAACGAGCGCAGCGGTGGCAGTTCCGGGTAGGCCACGAGGACGCCCCGGTCGACCATGGTCATGACGGTGTCCAGGTGCATGAAAGCCCGCTTCTTCGGCAGGGCGGCGACGACGACGCGCTCGGCGGCCCCTGCCTCGAACAGGCGACGGGCCAGCAGCTCGATCGCCTGCGGCGTGGTGCGCTCGCTCATCCCCACCAGCACCGCGCCGTCGCCGACGACGTGGATGTCACCGCCCTCGATGCTGGCCGGCTGCTCGGCCTCCGCCGGGAACCACACCGGCGCCCGCCCGGCGAACATCGGGTGGAAGGCATACACGGCCGCCACGTGCGTGGTCTCGCGACGGCGGGCCGGTTTGGCCATCGGATGCAGGGACACCCCGCCGTAGATCCATGCCGAGGCGTCGCGGGTGAACAGGTGGTTGGGCAGTGGCGGCAGGATGAAGTCGTCGTCGCCCAGCCCGGCCAGACGCAGGCTGTCCGTTGCCAGGCCGAGCTCGCGCTTCGTCAGCCCGCCGATGAGATGGCGGGTGAGGACGTCTACCGGCATTGACTCCAGCGCCTGCCGGAGTGGCGGGGCGAGCGTGGGGCCGAAGGCGGGTTCCGTGACCACCCGGTCCAGCACCCACGCGCGGGCCTCGTCCAGCTTGAGTGTCTCAGCCAGCAGCTGGTCGAACAGGTGGACGGTCACGCCGCGTTCGCGCAGGGTGTCGGCGAAGGCGTCGTGTTCCTGGCGGGCGCGCTTGACCCAGAGCACGTCGTCGAAGAGCAGCTCGTCGCAGTTGCTCGGTGTGAGCCGCTTCAGCTCCAGCCCGGGGCGGTGCAGGATGACCTGCCGCAGCGTGCCCACCTCACTGTCGACGTGAAACACGCTTATGCCGCCTTCCTGTCGATGCTGACGGTGTCGTCGCGGTCGCGGTACTTCAACCACACGTAGACCGGAATGCCGGCAAGCATCAGCAGCGTGCCCTTGTAGACCACCTCGTAGCCCGATCCGGCGATGGTCCACAGCGCATAGGCGAACGCCACGACGGCGATCGCGCCGTCAACCGTCAGCCGCTTGCCGGAGAACCGCTCCCGGTCGGTGATAGCCAGCATGAGCTGCGCCGCCGCCGCGTACGCGTACGGGATCAAGGTGGTGAGCGTGGCCAGCAGGATCACGAAGTTGAACTGCTCGACCAGGCCGGCGTTGTAGTTCAACAACATCAGCCCGGTGACCAGAACACTGGAGACGACCAGCCCCACGGCCGGCGTGCCCCAGCGCGAAGTCTTGGCGAACACTTGCGGGAACAGTCCGTCGCGGGCGGCGGCCATCGGCACCTGGCCCTGCAGCAGGATCCAGCCGTTGAGCGCGCCGAACGCGCTGACGATCGCGCCGATCGCGACCGCGGTGCCCGCCCAGCCGCCGAACATCGTCTCGGCCGCGTCCGCGAACGGCGCCGTGGACTCCGTCAGCAGCGCACGAGGCACGGCGGCGAACACTGCGACGGTGCCCAGGATGTAGACGGCCGCGGTGACGATCGTGCCGATCACGGTGGCGCGCGGGATGGTCCGCTCCGGGTCGTCGACGTCCTCGGCGGGCACGGTGGCCGACTCGATGCCGATGAACGCCCACAGCGTCAGCGCGGCGGCGGCCGTGACGGCCCCGAACGTGCCCTGGCCGCTCGGATTGAAGGGGGTGAAGTCGGCGGCGTCGATGAAGAACGGCGCGGCCACGGCCAGCCCGACCAAGGGGAGGAGTTTGGCGATCGTGGTGACAACCTGGATCCAGCCGCCCAGGCGTACGCCTCGAACGTTGACGGCGGTCAGCAGCCAGATCGCCGCCAGCGCCACGGTCGCGGCGAGCAGGGCGGTGTCGGTGAGCGCGGGCCAGAAGTAGCCGAGGTAGCTGACGAACGCCACCGCGATGGCGGCGTTGCCCACCCACACCGCGATCCAATAACCCCATGCGGTCTGGAAGCCGATGAAGTCACCGAAAGCGCGCCGGGCGTAGGCGTACGGGCCGCCGGTCTTGGGGTAAGCGCGGCCGAGCCGGGCGAAGACCAGTGCCAGCAGCAGCGCGCCGGTCGCGGTGAGCGCCCACGCCAGCAGGCTCGCGCTGCCGAAGGCGGCCAGCGATGCGGGCAGGAGGAACACTCCCGAGCCGATCATGTTGCCGACGACCAGAGCGGTCGCCATCCACGGCCCCAGCTTGCGGCGCCGTGGTAACGGGGTGACGGACATGGTGA
The DNA here is from genome assembly GCF_044465905.1 of Nonomuraea sp. NPDC049480. Taxonomy (NCBI): domain Bacteria; kingdom Bacillati; phylum Actinomycetota; class Actinomycetes; order Streptosporangiales; family Streptosporangiaceae; genus Nonomuraea; species Nonomuraea sp. NPDC049480. The sequence continues at coordinate 83,315 of NZ_JBITMD010000005.1, read as the reverse complement.
TCCCCTCTCGTACGATCACCACCAGCACATCAATCACTGTGGTTCGGGTACTGAGGCTTAAGGCATCGATGCGCCAGGACTTTCGTCCCTATCAGCCGGCTCGCCTGTCAGCTCATCGCGGTGAGTTCGTCGTGCAGCGCGCGGGTGAGGTGGGGCAGGTCGGGAACGCGCTCCGCGTCAGCGACGATCGTGATGGTCAGGATGCGTGTGTAGGAGAGCACGCTGAAGGCGATGGTCACGTTCCCTCTGGCGAGTGAGATCGGAATGATCGTTCGCACGCGGGCGCCGTTGAAGAACAGCGACTCCTCGGGCCCACGCAAGTTGGTCACGACGGTATGAATCAGGTGCTGGTGGTTGAGCAGCCAGCCCATGAGGTGGATGCGGGCAAGGATTCGGCCGATGCCCGAGAGCAACTGGGCCGAGGCTCCAGGAGTCGTGGATCTCCGGGCCCGGGTGATCATCGCAGTGCGTTCGAGCCGCTGCGCGAGACCGCCTCCGGTGGACAGGCGGACGGGCATGACACCCACCTGGTTGCCGAGCCGGGCGGCGGTGGCAGAGGTCCGTGCCGACACAGGGACGGAGACCACCAGTTCAGGTACGCTCTCCCCGCGGCGAGCCAGCAGGGTGCGCACAGCACCGATGATCGCGGCGAGCACGGCGTCGTTGACGGTGCCGCCATGGACGTGGGCGAACCGGCGGACGTCGTCGAGCTTCGCCGTGACGGTAACCAGCCGCTGGTTCGCACCAGCGGGTGCGTTCAGCGAACAGATCGCCGACCGCTGCGGAGCACCGATTTCGGCGGCGGCGCGCTTGACGGCACGCCAGGCGTGAGGGAGACGGGCCAGAGCGTGCAGCCGGGCACTCCACGCGTCGGCAGCCACCCGGCGAAGAGAGGGCGCGGGAACGAGAAACGCGCGTACGGTCCGCGCGGGCATCCCGTCGGTGAGGCAGCCGAGCACGGCCAGGCCGCCGATCCCGTCGGCGAGCACGTGGTGGAAGCAGGCGATCATGCCGATCCGACCATCCGCCAGGCCCGTCACCAGGGTCATGGACCACAAGGGCCGGGACGCCGGCACTGGCCGGCCGATCACCGCGGCGGCGAGGTCGAGCAGCGCGGTGTCGTCGCCGGGTGGCGGGCATGTCGTGACGTGCAGATGGCGGTCGAGGTCGAAGGCCGGGTCGTCGATCCAGAGCGGCCGGCCGCAGCCGGGTGGGGTGAGCACCAGCCGCTGACGCAGCCGCGGCACCGCGCCGACCCGCTCGGCGATCAACTGCCGCGCGCGCGTCAGGCCGAAGTCCGGCCCCGCATCCAGGATCAGACAGGCACCGACCTGCATGGGAACGGGGCCGAGATCGACCGCGAGGTTGAACAGGTCACCCGCACTGGCCCGATCCATATCGAGCGAAGCCGTCCTCGCCTCACAGCCGTTCGCCGTCATGGCAAGGTCCCGCCGCTGATCTCGGGGACGTCCTCTCCGTGCTCGCGGGTGTGCGCGCGGGCCTGGACCTGGGCGTCAGGGGGTTGCCCAGCAGGTAGATCTGCCCAATGGACAGGTAGTTCGCGGCACGCCAGTAGGCGTCGACGTGCTTCATCGTCGTCATGGTGCCGATGATGTCCCGGTCCGTCCCCGTGCCCTAGGGACCTTGGTCCCCTTCCCGTGGGTCGCCGGACCTCACAGAGGGACGTGCCAGCGTAGCCGCGCACCTCCCCCATCCGGGCCAGGGCTCTCCAGCTCCGCGGCGCCGCCCAGGCGGCCGGCCCGTTCCTCGATGTTGCGCAGGCCGCTACGGCGTCCGGTCTCTCCGAGGCCGACGCCGTTGTCCGAAACCGTGAGGGTGAGGCCGTCGCTCGCCACCTCGACGGAGACGTCGGCGCGGGTGGCGTGGGAGTGGCGGACCACGTTGGACAGGGCCTCACGCAGGACGGCCAGCAGATGCTCGGCGACGGATTCGGGCACCAGCGTGTCGATCTGCCCCTCCATCCGCAAGCCCGGCATGAACCCCAGATGGCTGCCGGCGCCCTCCACCAGGTCCACGATCTGCGCCCGCAGGCTCGGCGTGGCATGGTCGTGGGAAGCCTGCAGGGCGAAGATGGACGAGCGGATCTGCCGGATCGTCCCATCCAGCTCGTCGATACCGTGCTGCAGCCGTTTGGCCGCCTCTGGATGGTCCACCAGCCGGACTGTGCTCATCAAGGTCATCGCGGTCGCGAACAATCGTTGGATCACCACATCGTGCAGGTCCTTGGCGATCCGATCCCGGTCCTCCAGCAGGCCGAGCCGTTCGGCGTCCCGGCGCGCGTCGGCCAGCTCCAGCGCGATCGCGGCCTGGTCGGCGAATGCGTGGAGCATCTGCTGGTCCGCCCCGCTGAACGGCAGCCGCCCACTCCGCTTGGCCAGCGCGAGCACCCCTCGCAGGTTCGGCGGGGTGCCCAGCGGAACCATGAGCCCGGGGCCGTAACCCAGCCGCCGCAGTGGCGAGTCCGGGTAGGGAGCGCTCTGCATGTCCGCGTCGGACATCGGCTCCCCCTGGGTGAACACGTCACCCGCGAGCGTGGCCGACACCTCGAAAGCGGTTCCCAGCACTTCCTCGGCGCCCTCTCCTTCGGCAACCTCCACACGCAGCGAGTCCCCCGCCGGGTTCGGCAGCAGCACCTGGACCAGGTCGGCGTCGCTCATCTGGCGGGCGCGGGCGGCCACCACGGTGAGCACCTGACCCGGCTCAGCGCCGGACAGCAGGCTCGTGGTGACCTCCGAGGAGGCTTGCAGCCAGGTCTCGCGCCGCCGCGACTCCTCGTACAGGCGGGCGTTCTCGACGGCGACGCCGGCCGCGGTGGCCAGCGCGATCACGATCGCCTCGTCCTCTTCGTCGAACTCCCCACCGCCGCGTTTCTCGGTCAGGTAGAGATTGCCGAACACCTCGTCGCGCACCCGCACCGGGACACCAAGGAAGGTGCCCATCGGCGGGTGGCCGGGCGGAAAGCCGTACGACTCCGGGTGATCCGAGATGCGGCCCAACCGCAGCGGCCGGGCGTCCTTGATCAGCAATCCGAGCAGGCCGAGGCCGTGGGGCCAGTGTTCGATGCGGGCGATCTCCTCCTCGCTCAGCCCGACCGGGATGAACTGAAGGAGGGTGTTCTCTTGCCCCACCACGCCGAGCGCGCCGTAGCTGGCGTCGACCAGCTTGGTCGCGGTCTCCACGATGCGCCGCAGCACTGTTTCCAGGTCGAGGTCGCTGCCTACGGACACGACGGCTTCGAGCAGCGCGTGCACCCGGTCCCGGGTGGCCAGCACGGCGTTGAGCCGGACCTGCAGTTCGGTCAGCAGTTCATCGAGCCGCATCTGCGGCATCAACGGACGGTGCTCGCTTTCCATGTCGATCAGTTTCGCACTGCGGCAGAACGCCGCCTACCCTCCAGGCTTCCCGGGACTTTCCGCCCGTCAAAAGTCAAGGTCTCCAGGGTCTTCCGTCCCTGCGAATCCGCCTTGGAAGGCGATGCCATGGAAGGGAACCGATAGGAGAAGAATCATGCGGATCACGGTGAGAGAGGTCATGACGACGCGAGTGACCTCAGTCAAGGCGGACACTCCGTTCAAGGACGTTGCCCAGGTACTCGTGACGAACGGAATCAGCGCCGTGCCGGTGCTGGATGCCGGCGATCGGGTCGTCGGCGTCGTCTCCGAGGGAGATTTGGTGCGCAAGGAGGAGTTCCGCGAGCAGTACTGCGGCGAAAGTTACCAGCCGCCGCTGCGGGTCTGGCTGCGCCGACGTATCACCGGGGCACGATGGGGAAGGCGCGAGGAAGGCGGCCGGGCATACCGCCGCCGACTTGATGACCACTCCTGCGGTGACGATCTCGGCGTCCGCCTCGACCGTCAGGGCCATCCAGATCATGGACGAGAGCGGCGTCAAACGGCTGATCGTCGTCGATGCGGACGGCCGTCTGGAGGGAGTCGTCAGCCGTCGGGACCTGCTTCGGATGTATCTACACGCGATGACGACGAGATCAGGCGCCGCGTCGTGGAAGGAATCCCGCCGCATGCCAGATGGAACGATCGGGACGGGATCATCGTCGAGGTCCACGACGGCATCGTGACGCTGTCCGGATGCACGGACCGACGCAGCGAGGCGGCAGCCGCCGTCCACACGGCCGAGCGTCTCGACGGGATTGTCGGCGTCCAGAGGGCTCTTGACTGGCGAAAGGACGACATCCTGGAGCTGCCGTTCACGTGGGACCGTCTCTGACTTCAGGGCCGCCTCATCCGGGAACGACGGCAGGGACCAGTTCGTAGCCGGTGATGATCTCCGGACGGATGCGGATCACCTGTTCCATCTCCCCCATCACCCACGGCTGGATCATGGACTTGAATCGAGCCGTCTCCTCAGGGTCCTTCACGAGCTGGGCGACGCCGGTGACGACCACGCTCCAGCCGAGGCGTTCCTTGACGTCCAGCTCGTCCGCTTCGAAGGCCACCACGGCCTCGAACGCCGCCAATTCCGTACTCAGGATGGTTCCCGCGCTGGAACGGATGACGATCTGCCCGTCGGCGACGATGTGATTAACCGGCCGTACGGCCGGAAGTGCGTGCCGCGTGAACACGACACGTCCGAGCGGCACACTGGCCAGCCTCCGAAGTGAGTCCACCGCGGATAGTTCCTTGAGATTACGGCCGTTCATGCCACCAGACCGCCTGTTGTACTGGAATTCACCGCAACAGCCTGATGCACGGACGGCGCCGGGAGTAGGGTCCAACGTCCCTTCTTGTCGTTTTCTTCTCCGAGGGCTGCCGTGGTCGGATGGGTCCGGCGGTGACGCGTCATGCCACGGTTCGACTGGCGGCGCGTATGCCGGTTTCCTTGAGGGCGAGGACCGCGGCACCGGCCAGCGTCCAGGCCGCGACCACGGCGAGGTCCATCCAGGGCCACGGCCGGCCCGCCGGGTCCAGTACGGCGAGCAGGGTGTGGGAGACGTGCTTGAGCGGGAAGACGTCACCGATCGCGCGCAGCGCAACCGGCAGTTCCCCGCCGATGACGAACACGTCGGAGACGAAGGCCAGCGGCAGGAAGGTGCCCAGAGTGATCGCGTTCGCGGTCTGCTGCTTGCTCACGAACGTCACCACGAGAGCGCCGAGAACCGCGAAGCACGCGCCCCCGAGGACGATCGCGGCGAGCATCCCGGGAATCATGGCAGGCTCGACGGTGACGCCATAGCCCAGCGCCGCCACCAGTGCCAGCACGGCAGCGGTCACCAGGGTGACCAGGAGCGCCGTAGTGAGACTGCCCGCGCGATAGGCCCAGCGCGGGAGCGGGGTGCCGGTCAGCCGCTTGAGCACGCCGCTCTCGCGGTCGCCCGCAATGGTTTCGGCGATGTTGACGTAGGAGGCCACTCCCACCGTGTACGTGATCATCGCGGCGAGCATGAACACCGGCAGTCGCACCCCCGAGACCCGAGCCTCGCCGAAGACCAGTGAGACCAGCACGAGGAGCAGCACCGGCAGGATCACCGTGAAGAACGCCGTGGACGGGTCGCGGCGTAGCCGGATCGCCGCGTGCACGGCCTGGCCGGCCAGCAGGCGCCACGACGCCGGGCGGCCCTGCCGTCGCACGAACCGGCTGCGTGCCGCCCGACCCGTCGTCGTCCGGGCCGGGGGTCGTTCCCAGCGGAAGCGCCACACGGCCACGGCCGCGCCGCCGATCCCCCAGGCGGCCAGCACCGCCAGGTGATCGCCGGCAAATCCGGAGCCGCCGAGCAGCGGATTCATGGCGTCGCGGACGGCATTGGCGAAGTGCCGCAACGGGAAGGTCCATCCGACGATGTCCAGCCAGGCCGGCAGCCGGGCGCCCACGAGCATGATGTCGGAGATGAACGCCAGCGCCAGCAGCAGCCCCGTGCCGAGCAACTGCACCGCGGCACCGCTTCGTACCAGCGCGACCACGGCGAAGCCGAGCGCGGTGAAGCAGGCGGCACCGGTCAGCAGGGTGAGCAGCAACGCGGGCAGCGTGTGCCACACCATCTGCAGATCGTAGAAGAACAGGCCCGCCGCCAGCAGCACGGCGACGGTCGCCGCCGCCATCACCAGTGACGCCCCGACCAGCCCGGTCAGGACAGCCCAGGCGGGCACCGGGGTGCCGCGCAGCCGCTTCAGCCAACCGCGGTCGCGCAGGTCGGCCAGGTGAATGGCCAGCGCGCCGAAACAGCCCTGTGCCACGCCGAACACGGCCATGACCGGGATGACGAACTGCATCACCCGCACGCCCGTGCGCGGCTCGACGATCTGGTTGCCCACCGCGGCACCCACGATCACCGTCATCAGCAGCGGGATCGCGACGGTGAAGATGGCGGCGACCGGGGTGCGGAAGAAGGATCGGGTCTCGTGCCAGACCAGTCGGCTGATCATGATGTCGCCTCGTTCACCAGGTCGAGATAGACGTCTTCCAGCGATGGCCGGGCCAGCGTCAGTGAGGTCAGCTCGGTGCCGCGCTCCAGCGCCCAGCCGGTCAGGACGTGCATGTCACGGGCGGGTTGGGCGGTCTGGACCGACACGACTGGACCGTGCGCCTCGACGCGGCCCGTCAGGATGGGCAGATCCGCGGGGACCGTTCCCTCCGGGAGCCGGAAGGACAGCACGCTGGCACCCTCGGCCGCGATGAGGGTATCCGGCGCGCCGATGGCCACCAGGCGGCCTTCGCGCAGCACCGCCACCCGGTCCGCCAGCTGCTGCGCCTCGTCCATGTAGTGCGTGGTGAGCAGGATCGTGGTGCCGGACGAGCGCAGCCCGTCGATCAGCTCCCAGGCGTGGTGCCGGGCCGAAGGGTCGAAGCCGGTGGTGGGCTCGTCCAGGAAGAGCAGCTCCGGCCCGCCGACCAGGCCGAGCGCCAGGTCCAGGCGGCGCCTCTGCCCTCCGGACAGCGTCCGTACGCGGGCGTCGCGCTTGTCCTTGAGGCCTGTCTGTTCGATGACCTCGTCCGGGTCGCGGGGGCGCGGGTAGAAGCCGGCGTACAGGCGGACCAGCTCCGCGACGGAGAACTCCTCCTCGAACCCGGCCTCCTGCAGCACTATGCCGATGCGCTCACGATAGGCCCGGCCGCCGGTGGCCGGATCGAAGCCGAGAACCGACACGCGACCGGCGTTCCGGCTGCGGTGCCCTTCCAGGATCTCCACCGTGGTGGTCTTGCCCGCGCCGTTGGGGCCGAGCAGTGCGAACACCTCTCCCTGCGCCACGGTGAAACTCACCTCGTCGACCGCCTTCACCGCCCCGTAGTGCTTGCCTAGCCCTTCCACGATCACCGCTGACATGTCGACTCCTTCCGTCGGCCTTGAGCGTCTCCCGCGACCGCCGGACGCGGCAGGGCCGAAAGGCACGACCTTGGGCCCTATGAGGAGGGGGTAATGCGGAAGACGGGGACCCGAGCCACGATCCGCTCGTACTCCTCCAGCGGTGCGTGCCGGTCCACGGGCACATGCGGGCGCGCGCCCGGCGCCAGGTCCAGATAGCGGCGCAGGATGGAAGCACGTAGCGCGGGCTCGACCTCTTCCAGCCGGACGGGCCGGCGACGGCCATGGCGCAGCACCGCCCGGCCTCCAGCCGCACGCACGTTGAGCACCCAGTTGGCGTTGGACCCCAGCATCGCCACCAGGTAGCGCTCTCCTCGGTAGTCGGCGGCCACCAGCGGGAAGGAGATGATCCGGCCGGTACGCCACCCGGCCACCTCCAGAGTCACCAGGCACTTCACCAGCCCGGACGAGTGCAGCACGCGCCAGGCCCGGTTCATGGCCCGGGCCACGCGGTTCGGCCGCCCGCCACGATAGAGCCAGTGGTGCCAGCGTCCTGACCGTTTCACGAGTTCACCTTCTCGGGTCAGCTCGCCCAAGCGCGCAGCCCTCGACGGCTTCCGCGCCCGCGCATGTGGGCCAGCGATTCCTTCTCCAGTTGGCGCACCCAATGCGGGGTCAAGCCGAGCTTCTCAGCGACCTGGCGCGGCGTGTGCTCGGCGTGCCCGTCCAGCCCGAACCGCAACCGCATGATCAACGCCTGGCGCGGCGCCAGCCCGTCGATGAGCGAGGCGAGCAGGTCCTTCAGTGCCTCGTGTTCGACGAGGTGCTCGGCCGGCAAGGCCGCCACGTCCTCTACCAACTCGCCCAGCGTCGTCTGGTGCCGCCCCTCTCCTACGATCACGTCGAGGCTGGCGCATCCCTGCGGCAGCCGGCGCAGGGCGGCGAGTTTGGCCTGCTCCAGTCCTGCCTCCTCGGCCAGCTCATGCTCCGTCGGGAGGCGTCCGAGCCGGTGCGTGGCCACGATCTCCGCCCGCACGACCTTGGCGAGCTCGTCCTGCACGCCGATCGGCAGCCGGATCGTGTGCGCGTACTCCAGCCCTCGCTGGATGGCCTTGCGGATCCACCAGGTGGCGACCGTGGAGAACCGGTTGCCCCGGGTGTGGTCGAAGCGCTCCACGGCCTCGATCAACCCCAGGTTGCCGTCCTGGATCACGTCGGCGAGCGAAAGGCCGCGATGCGCGTATCGCCTGGCGATCGACACGACCAGGCGCAGGTTCGCCTCGATCATGTGCTTCCTGGCGGCCCGCCCGTCGGCGGCCACCGCTTCCAGCTCGGGCTCCCCACCGCCTTGCGCGATCAAGCGGGCGGCGTAGGCTCCCGCCTCGATCCGTTTGGCGAGCTCCACCTCCTGCTCGGCGGTCAGCAAGGGAGTTCTACCGATCCGTGCCAGATAGTCGCTCAGCTGATCGTGCGGAGCCGGCTCCGCGTCGGCGTGGATGCTCACCGGACGCTCCTGACCACGGCCAGCGGGCAGGGGGACTGGTGGAGCAGTTCCTGGCTGACCGAGCCCAGGACCATCCCGGCGAACGTGCCGTGCCCGTGCGAACCCGCCACCAGAAGGTCGGCACCGGTAGCGGCCTGGCGGAGCACCTCGACGGGATGGCCGTGCACCATCTCGTCGACGAGGGCGACGTCCGGGTACCGTTCGGCGAACTGCCTTGTCACCTGGAGCACCTCATCAAGGGCGGCAGGGCCCGGCTGAGCATAGGTCCTGGCGTGGACGGCACGCAGCCGCGCTTCCCGCAGCCGCGCCTCCGCGAAGGCGAACTCCAACACCCGGGCCGATGCCGGCGAGCCGTCGATCCCGGCGACGATCTCTCCGCGCGGCAGCGAGGGCAGCTCGCGCACCACCACGACGTCACAGGGCGCGTGCCCGGCCACACCGTGGGCGACCGATCCGACGAGCATCCCGCGGAAGCCCCCGATCCCGTGGCTGCCGACCACCAGCAGCTCAGCGTCCACCGCCGCGGCGATCAGTGCGGCCCGCGGATCATCGGGCAGGAACGCCGTCTCCACAGTGATCTTCGGTTGCTCCCTGCGTGCCCGTTCCTCGGCCGCCGCCAGGACGCTCCCGCCGCCCTCGCGCATCCATCCCGCCACTTCTGCATAGCGGCCGGTCTCGGTCTCGTACGCCCACCGCGGCATGGCATGCGCCACCTTCAGCGGCACATCCCTCAAGGCGGCCTCCCGTGCGGCCCACCCGACGGCATCCAGCCCGGCCCGCGAGCCATCCACTCCGACGAGAATCATGGTTTCCTCCCTGTGTCCCCACCAGCACACGTTGGAAAGGGCATCGCTCCCAAGCGCCGAAAGACCTCCACGGGACGGGACTTTCGACCCCAGTTCGAGCTCGATGCCGCGGCGCCTCCCCCAAGGCGCCTCAAGGGACGGCACGCTCAACGGGCGGACCGGGTCTCCCGACGCGGTCAACGGCCAGGGATTCCACGGTCACGTACCTCGGGCGCGCACGGATTGGGACTTTGGCCTCTTTGGGATCGTGGATCGTGTGACTAGTGTCGGAGGCATGATTCGTGTATTCCTCCTCGATGATCATGAGGTCGTACGGCGCGGGGTCGCCGCCCTGCTTGACTCCGAGGACGACATCGAGGTGATCGGCGAGGCGGGTACAGCCGAGTCGGCCATCGCCCGCATCCCCGCGCTCAAGCCCGACGTTGCGGTGCTCGACGTGCGGCTACCGGATGGCAACGGGGTCGACGTGTGCCGGGAGGTGCGGTCCCGGGTGCCCGGGCTGGCGTGTCTGATGCTGACCTCGTTCGCCGACGACGACGCCCTGTTCGACGCGGTCATGGCAGGTGCTGCCGGCTACGTGCTCAAGCAGATCCACGGCTCGGACCTGGTCGGCGCGGTGCGCACGGTCGCCTCGGGCCAATCCCTGCTCGACCCTCAGACCACCGCGGCCATGCTGCAGCGCCTGCGCGACCAGGCCGCCCGCAAGGACCCTCTCGCCGCGCTGTCGGAGCAGGAACGCCACATCCTCGACCTGATCGGCGAAGGCCTGACCAACCGCCAGATCGGCGAACGGCTCTTTCTGGCCGAGAAGACGGTCAAGAACTACGTCTCCAACCTGCTGTCCAAGCTCAACATGCAGCGCCGCACCCAGGCCGCCGCCCTGTCCGCCCGCCTGCGAGCCGACAGGCCAGAATGACGGGGTCCATCTCGCTCACCATCCCTTCCGACGTGCCTGGGCAGATGACAGCCTCGCCGCCGCAACCGCCGCCTGTCCGTAGCTGATGCCGCCGTCGTTGACCGGGACCCGCTCGCCGATGTACGGCTCGAAGCCGGCCGTGGACAGCCGGACGAGCACGTCCGTGGCCAGCAGCCGGTTCTCGAACACGCCGCCCGACAAACACACCTGGGTGACGTCGTGCTCGGCTGCGGCTCGTTCGCACATCAGCACGGTCACGGCCGCGATGGTGGCGTGGAAGGCGGCGGCGATGCGGCCGATCGGATCGCCGCCCTCCTTGGCCTCCAGCAGGTCGCGCAGTGTGGCCAGGCCGTCGTACACCCACAGCCCGCCCAGCCGCTCCAGCCGCCATGCCAGCGGATCGGCGCCGGCGTAGGCGGTGGCGGCCTGCTCCAAGCGCATCGCCGCCTGGCCCGCGAACCCGTTCACCTCGCACAGCCCCAGCAGCGCCGCGGCGGCGTCGAACAGGCGGCCCGCGCTGGAGGCGACCGGACAGTTCACGCGTCGCGCGATCATCCGTCCGATGACGTCCGCATCGGGCAGGCCGGCGACGAGACCACTGGGGATGGGGCCCGTGGTGGTCTCGCCGCCGAGCAGGTAACCGAGCGCCATGCGGGCAGGTCGGCGTACGGCCGCGTCGCCGCCAGGCATCGGAGCATGGGAGAAGCGGCCCAGCCGCTGGTAACCCGTGTATCCGGCCAGCAGCAGCTCACCGCCCCAGAACGTGCCGTCGTCGCCGAGGCCGAGCCCGTCATAGGCCACGCCCAGGAACGGCGGCTCCAGCCGGTGTTCGGCCGCCACCGCGGCGACATGCGCGTGGTGGTGCTGCACGGCCACACGGTTGGGCCAGCGGCGCGCCAGCCGGGTCGACAGGTAGCCGGGATTCAGATCGTGCACTGCGTGTACGGGCTCGATGCCGTGGATGTGGCGTAGGTGGTCGAGCGCCTGCTCGTACGCCTCCAGCGTCTGGGCGTCGGACAGATCACCGATGTGCGGCCCGAGCACCGCCTCGTGGCCGTCGGCCAGCGTGAACGTGCTCTTGAGCTGGGCGCCCACGGCAACCAATGGCGGGCCGGCGACAGGGAGGCTCAGCATGGCCGGAGCCAGCCCGCGGGCGCGGCGGACCGTCGTGGCGTGCGACCCGAACGAGCGGATCACCGAGTCGTCGTAGCGGGCCACGATGGGCCGATCGTGGGTGAGCACGCCGTCCACGTCCAGCTCGGAGACGTCGTCGATCAGCATGGGGCTGTCGGCCTGATTGGCGCTGGTCACCACCAAAGGACGGCGTAGCGCGTCCAGGAGCAGATGGTGCAGTGGCGTGTACGGCAGGAACAGCCCGACGTCCGGCATCCCATGGCACACGCCCGGCGAGAGCACCCCATGCCGTCGCGGGGCCAGGACGATGGGCGCGGACGGATCCTGGAGCAGGCGGCGATCGGCCTCCGACAGGTTGGCCAGCGCGCCGGCGGTGATCGTGTCGCGCACCATGACGGCCAGTGGCTTGGCGTCGCGCGCCTTGATCTGCCGCAGCCGGGAGACGGGCTCGTCGTTGATCGCGTCGCAGACGAGCTGGAACCCACCCAGCCCTTTGATCGCGATCACGCCGCCACCGGCGATGAGGTCCACCGCCGCCCTCAGGGCCGCTTCCCCCGTCAGACTGGAGAATCGCAGCCGAGGGCCGCAGGATGCGCAGGCGATCGGCTCGGCGTGGAAGCGCCGGTCGTCGGGGTTTCGGTATTCGGCGGCGCAGGCGGCGCACATCTCGAAGTCGCGCATGGAGGTAAGGGCCCGGTCGTAGGGCAGGTCCTCGATGATTGTTGCGCGGGGCCCGCACGCCGTGCAGTTGATGAACGGGTAGCGATAGCGCCGGTTGGCCGGGTCGAACAGCTCGCGCAAGCAGTCGGCGCAGGTGGCCATATCCGGCGGGATCTCGCGGGCGGCGGCCACGGCCTTGCTTTCCGTGATCTCGAACCCGACGGCCTCCTGATCGAAGATCCCGGGAGTGACGACAACGTCACGGACATGCGCTGCCTGGGGCGGCAGAGCCCGCAATCCGGAGACGAATTCCTCCAGCCGGGCCGGCGGCCCGCTCGCGGAGATCACGACGTGCCCGCCGGCGTTCCTGACGTGCCCGCGGATCCCCATCCCGGTCGCCAGCCGGTGGACGAACGGCCGAAAGCCAACGCCCTGGACGGTCCCGTGTATCTCGATCCGCCATGCCGTATCCATCTTCGGCTCCTACAGCAGTGGGGGAACGATGAGAAGATCGTCCTTGTCGGAGGCCACCTCACAGATCACGTCGACGACGCCCTCGACGGCGCGTACCGCCTCCGCCACCGCAATGGCCTGGGATCTCCACTGCACGCGGCCGCTGACCTTCACCACACCCTGGTCGATCTCGATGGAGAACGCCTCGGGGTCCCGAAGCACCGCTCGGACGTCCGCTTCCAGCTCCGCGGTCGGACGGGTGAACACCCGCAGCACGTCACGCTGGTGCAGCGTGCCGATGATCCGGCCGGTCACCGGGTCGATCACGGGCAGTTGTTTGATGCGCTTGTCGTGCATCAGCCGGGCCGCATCCCGCACGCAGGTGCCCGGCGTGACCGTGATGGCGGGAGAGGTCATCAGCTGACCCGCCGTCACCGCCGCGGCCTTGTCGTGTTCGTGCCGCCGGCGACGGGACTCGAACATCGACACGCTGTGCCGTACCGGATCGATCTCTTTGAGCAACAGATCGTCCTCTGACACCACGCCCACCGGCCGACGGTCGGCGTCCACGACGGTGACCGCGCCCACCGCGTACCGCTTCATCGCGGCCACGATGTCGGCGAACGACGCGTCCTCCAGCACGGCGATGGCCACCCGGCCCATGACGTCCTTGACTTCGATCGACATGACACGCCTCCTCACTTCCGCTCCTACGCTCCTCTTCGTTGGCCTCGCCGCGCACCGGCGAACGTCCCGAATGCGAGGCCATAGGTCCTATGCGCGAACCACCGCTACCGGGCAGCGGGCATGGTGCAGAACGCCGTGGCTGACCGAGCCGAGCAGCATCGAGCCCACGGCGCCACGCCCGTGCGAGCCCACCACCAGCAGGTCCACCCGCCCGGACGCCTCGACCAGGGCATCCACCGGGTGCGCGGAGACGGTGTCCTCGATGACCGTCACCTGCGGGTAGTCCTTCCGGGCGGCCTCCACCCGGTCGCGGACGACCTGGTGCTGCGCCCTGCGGACCTCGTCCATGTCGTAGGCGGCCTCCGGGGCGAAGGCGTGTACCGGCAGCTGCCAGGCGTGCACCACCCGCAGCGTGGCGCCGCGCAGCTTCGCCTGCTCGAAGGCGTAGGCCAGCGCTGGCTCGCACTCGGGCGAATCGTCGACCCCGGCCACAACCTCCCCGTGCGCTGGCCGCAGCTCGCCGCGTACCACCACGACCGGGGCGTGTACGTGCCCGGCCACGTGCATGCTGACCGAACCCAGCAACGCGCTGGCGAACCCGCCCAGCCCGCGGCTGCCGACCACCAGCTCGGCGGCGTCTTTGGCCTGCTCGCGCAGGACCATGCCGGGTGTACCCTCGACGTCCTGCGTGGTGACCTCGACCGTGGGCTGACGTTCGTGGACGAGCGCCTCGGCTTCGCGCAGAATCCTTCGGCCCTCGCGCAGCAGCGCATCCGGCACCATCGGAATCGGATATTTACCGACCTGGTACCAGTCGCGGTCCACCGCGTGCACGATCCGCAGCGGCATTCGCATGCGGAAGGCGTCGTTGGCCGCCCACTCCACGGCGGCTCGTGAGGGCACGGAGCCGTCCACTCCTACGATGATCATGATGCGTCCTCCTTCGTTCGCGCATTCATCAGACCTCGCTGGTGCCTTTCGGTTGCAGGGCCGGAGGTCAGTCCGCCAAGGGCCGAAGGACCTTTCTCCCGCATGAGCCGGTGGCTGGCTTCGGCATCATGCCGAGGGAGCGCATGCTCATGACCGGCACCGGTGACTCGGACGTCGCATCCGCTACCACCGCACCGCCTACGGCGGGCCCATGGACCAGGACCTGCGCACCGGGCGGGAAGGCGTCGTCCCGCACCAGATCACCGGCCGCCGTATCCACGGCCTCTGAGGAACGGCCGGCTGTCTCCGCCCGCCCTCGGAGGCCGAAATACCGATGCTCGGATGTGGTCCTTCTGGAGCCACGTCCCTGGTCACGCCATCCGCTGGGCCATCTCGACAAGCCGGTTGGCGTAGCCCCACTCGTTGTCGTACCAGCCGAACACCTTCACCAAGTCCCCGCTCGCCTGGGTCAGCGCCGAGTCGAACACGCATGAGGCGGCGTCTCCGATGATGTCGCGGGAGACGAGCGGGTCGGTGCTGTAGCGGAGGACGCCGTGCAATTCACCTTCAGCGGCCGCGGCGAAGGCGTCGTTGACCTCCTGGGCGGTGACCGGGCGGCTGAGCTGGGCGGACAGGTCGGTGATCGAGCCGTCCTCGACCGGCACCCGGATGGCGACGCCGTCCAGCCGGCCGTTCAGCTCGGGCAGCACCTGGCCGACCATGCGGGCGGCCCCGGTGGTCGTCGGCACGATGTTGACCGCCGCCGACCGAGCGCGGCGCGGGTCCTTGTGCGGGGCATCCAGCAGCATCTGGTCACCGGTGTAGGCGTGGATCGTGGTCATGAAGCCGCGGACCAGGCCGAAGCGCTCGTGCAGCACCTTGACCATGGGCGCAACGCAGTTCGTGGTGCACGACGCCAGGGAGACGATCTCGTCCCGGTCCGGGTCGTAGGCGGCGTCGTTGACGCCCGGCACGATCGTGGCGTCCAAGCCCTTCCCCGGGGCTGAGAGCAGAACCCTGCGCGCACCGGCCTTGAGATGGCTCGCCAGCGCGTCCCTGGTCCGGAAGCGACCGGTGGCGTCGATGACCAGCTCGACACCGTGGGCGCGCCAGTCGATCTCCGCCGGGTCGGCGTGCCTGCTGACCGCGATCGTGCGGCCGTTCACTTCCAAGGCGGTGGCCGAGGCGGCGACCGGCAGATCGAGCCGGCCGTAGGTGGAGTCGTGCTTGAGCAGGTGGGCCAGCGTGGCCGGGTCGGTGATGTCATTGATGGCGACGATGTCCAGGTCGGTGCGCAGCGCGCGGCGCAGGACGGCCCGGCCGATCCTGCCGAACCCGTTGATTCCGATTCTCATGCCTGCATCGTCCGGCGCTCGGGGACCGATGCTTAGAGGCGACGGTCCCTCTTGTCATGGGACCTTCGGCCCCTCATCGGCGCAACGCGCCGGGTGGCGTCGCCCCCAGCCTGTGCCGCTCCAGCTCGCCCTCCACCAGAGGTCCCTGGCCGCCGGTGACGTAGAAACTCTGTGCCTTCGCCACCGCGCCGATATCGAGGCGGCGCAGTCGCTTGGCGATGCCACGCGCGGCCGAGCCGGGCATGCGCGGCTTGGCGATGCGGGTATCGAAGGCGGCGGAGCCGAGCCTCGCCGACGAGGTGCGCAGCGTGGCCAGCCATTCGCGCACGCCGTGCCTCAGGGAGACCAACGGCTCTGTGGCCTGCTCGGCGGCGGACCGGCGGGTGGACGCCCGGCTCATGGAGAAGGCGTGCGTCGGCCCGCCCACCACGAGCAGCCCGACTTCCGGCCCCACCTGTGCGGGCGCGGAGCCGACCTCGACCACCTCGGTCCGCACCCGGGAAGCCAGCCCTTCGGCCACCGCTTCGGCGATCTGCTTGGTGTTGCCGTACATGGATTCGTAGACGACCAGCGCGTCCATCACGCGCCTCCTCATCGGTTGTCGTGGGGTAGAACCGGTTCGAGATGGAACATCCCGGTGACCACTTCGCCGGGCCCTTCGATGGGCCTGGCACGTCCGGCGACGGCCGCCAGCACGTCACGAGCCGTCACCATGCCGACCAGCCCATCGTCCGACAGCACCGGCACGGCATCACAGCCGGCGTCGAGCATGATGGCCGCGACCCGGGCCAGCGGGGTGTCCGGACGGACCAGCGGCTTGCGCTCGCGGCCGAACAACGTCCGAACCTGGCGGGTGGACTGCTCCTGCGGCCCGCCCGACCAGGACGCGGCCAGCTGCTCGCGTGTCAGGATGCCCAGCACCCGCTCGCCGTCGACGACCGGCAGGTGGTGAACGTCGGCACGACGCATCAGCTCCCAGGCCATCAGCGGCGACTCCTCCGGCCTGACGGCCACCAGGATGCGGCTCATCACCTGCTCGGCGGTCAGCGACTCGGCGCTCATGACGTCTCCCTGATGTACGGCCGTACGACCGCGACGGGGCGGGTCACGTGGTGCAACACCCCATGGCTGACCGAACCCAGCAGGGCCGAGGCCAGACGGCCCACGCCGCGCGAGCCGACCACGACCAGATCCGCCGACCGGCCCGCCTCGATCAGCGCGGTGACAGGATGCGCGCATCGCTGGTCGTCGCTGATGTCGACGTCGGGGTTGCGGACGCGCCACGACTCGACCCGCTCGCGCGCCGCGCGCATCGCATCCTGCATGGCGACTTCGATCAGGCTGTTGTATGTGACGGCGTACGGCGAGAACATCGGCACCCGCCAGGCGAAGACGACGCGCAGCCGCGCCTTCCGAGCCCGAGCCTGCTCGACGGCGTAGGCCATCGCAGCTTCCGAATGCCCCGAGCCGTCATATCCGACCACGACGGTGTCGTAGCGCTCCACAGCGGGAGCGGGGACGATGACGACTGGTCCCGCGGCGTGCCCCGCCACGGCCAAGCCGACCGAGCCGACCATCATCCCGGCGAATCCGCCGAGCCCTCTGCTGCCCAGCACCAGACTGTCCGCCGACTCCGATTCCACGATCAGGTTCTTGATCTCGTTGCCGCTGAGCAGCTCCGTCATCACCTTGACATCGCCGGTGAGCCGCCGGGCTCGGTCGGCGGCGGCCTCCAGCGCCCCCGTGCAGTACTCGATGCCGTCGCTGTGCGGCCGCTGCTCGCATACATGCACGATCCGTAAGTCCAGTCCGCGCCGCTGCGCGTCGGCGGCGGCCCACTCCACTGCCGCGGTCGCCGGTGCGGACCCGTCCACGCCGACCACGATGTGACTGGCCATCACGCCTCCCATCCACGAGTTGCATCTCTCCCTTCACCTTCGCGAGAGCGAACTCTGCGCGCAGCGGGCCTAAGTCCCCTACGAGGGCGCCGTTGGTCCTCAGCCGACACGGATTGGCCTTGACGAATGCGTGCCCAAAGAGGAAGGGTGTGGCTCTGCTTTCAGTGACCGGAGCGACCGCCTGCAGCGCTTGCTCACACACGCGGGGCCTCTACCGGGTCGAGGACTTCCAACACCGGGCGGCGGGGCACGCGCGGGACCGGCGAGCCGTACCCGAACCTGATGAGCATCTGCACGTGTCCGAAAGGCCCGGCCTGGTCACCGCGGTGCGGCGCGGGCCGCAGGTCGAGCGGCTGACTGAACATCGACGCCGCCACGCCGTGGGCGGTCGCGGTGAGCAGCACGCGCTGCAGCGCCTGCCCGGCGCCCAGCCAGTCGCATGGCCCGTCACCTCTGGTGAACAGAGCCGCGAGATGCGGATCGGCCTCGAAGTCGGCGCTCGGCCGCGTGCTGTCCGCGCCGGGCGTGCCGTGCCGGCCCGCCGCCGTGTGCCGCCCGTAGCCCACATCGTGGCCGCCCAGGTGGAAGTCCCGCATGGGCAGCTCGCCGTTCCTCGGGCGGGGGCCGAAGGCGTGCTCGGGCACGCCGTCGAAGGTCCTTACCGGATCCGTCCAGCGGGCAAGCTCGGCCCGGTAGGGCTCCTCGGCGACCAATGTGTCCTCGGCCGCGCCGATCATGTTGAGCACGCGTCGCGCCGTACGTCCCTTCACCAGGACCAGCGTGCCGCCCTCCGCGTGCGCGGCATGCACCAGGTCGACAAGGACCTCCCTGGGCAGCTGCCGGCCGTCGAACGGGAAGCGGTTGGTACGCCGGTGCGGGATCATGTCGTACAGCAACCGCTCGTCCTGGTCCGGCGGGTCGCCCGGGATTGCGTGCACCGTGGCCAGGAGATCGGGGTGGCCGGCCGGGTCGGGCAGCGTCGTGACGTGGGCGTCGTGCCCAGTCATCCGGGTCGCCAACCGCAGGTTGAACAGTGCGGCCCCGCAGCTGATGCCGAGCCCGCGTCCCATCGGGTCGGTGACGGGGAGCAGCCGGTCGAGATCGGCGTACAGATCCATGGTCGCGTCGTCGACGCGGTGGAAGCGCCACGGCTGGGTGTTGTGCACCGATGGCGCCGCGATGGCGGCGTTCACCATTCTGCTCACGCCGCCGGGCGTCGCGAACGGGAGCTCTCGGGCGGCGAGGGATCCGGCATCAGGGGTTACAGCGGACATGAGATAAAGATCACGTGGCCCGTCATGATCACGACAGGGACCAAGGTCCCTGGGTACGCGTCCGATGGACCGTTTCCCAGCCTGGCCCGGGCACCGCGGCCGACTACCAGCTGGTGGAGTGACCTAGCCGGCGGCACGGTCAAGCCCTGCTGTCGCACCTCGTCCCACGTTGTTGTCTTTGAGCGTCCTCCTGCGGGGTAGCGGACGCCAAATGATCCATACGATGAGCGCCTCGATGCGAGGAATTCATGGCCGTGGGTGAGAAAGGGGTGTCCGTCTCCAGTCGGATGCCCTGGGTGATGCTGGGTGTGGCGACGTTGGGGTTTGCGGTGAATTTCTGGGCTTGGGCGCTGCTCAGCCCGTTGGGGCCGCGGTTTAAGGAGTTGCTGGGTCTGTCGGCGCCGCAGCAGGCGTTGCTGGTGGCGGTGCCGGTGATCGTCGGCTCGCTGGGGCGGATTCCGGTGGGGGCGCTGACCGACCGGTACGGCGGCCGGGTGATGTTCCCGCTGGTATCGGCCGCCACCATCGTGCCGGTGCTGTTCATCGGTGTCGCGGGGCAGGGCTCGCTGGTGGCGTTGCTGGTCGGTGGGTTTTTTTTGGGCGTCGCCGGTACCGCGTTCGCTGTTGGGGTGCCGTTCGTGAATGCGTGGTTTCCGCCGCATCGGCGGGGGCTGGCGGTGGGGGTCTTCGGTGCGGGGATGGGTGGCACCGCGATCAGTGCGCTGACCACCGTCCCCCTGGTCAGGACGGGCGGCGCGGCCGCGCCGTTCGTCGTCACGGCGGTCGTGCTCGCGGTCTACGCGGTCGTCGCGTGGTTGGTGCTGCGGGATGCTCCCGGGCGGAGTGTGGCCGGGCAGCCGCTGATGGCTCGGCTGGCGGCCACGACCCGGTTGCCGATCACGTGGCAGGCGTGCCTGCTGTATGCCGTGGCGTTCGGCGGTTATGTCGCTTTCTCCGTCTACATGCCGGCCTATTTGCAGACGGGTTATGGGCTGGAGCAGGGGGATGCGGCTTTCCGGATGGCCGGGTTCGTGGTGCTGGCGGTCCTGGCGCGCCCGGTCGGCGGGTGGTTGTCGGATCGGATCGGCGTGGTGCGGGTGCTGGTGGGGGTGTTCGCCGTGGTCGCCGTCATGGCGGCGATCCAGGCGCTGACGCCCGCTTTGATGCCAGTGGGTACGGTCGCGTTCTTGTCCATGGCGGCGGCGCTGGGTGCGGGCAGTGGTGCCACGTTCGCACTGGTTGCCCAGATTGCCCCGGCCGACAAGGTCGGCTCGGTGACCGGGCTGGTCGGCGCGGCCGGTGGGTTGGGCGGGTTCGTGCCTCCGCTGGTCATGGGCTTCATCTACGGCCGGCTCGGCTCCTACGGGCTCGGCCTGGCACTGCTGGCCGTCACCGCCGCGCTGTCCATCGTTCTGACCCTGACCGCGGTACGCGCCCTGACCGCCGCACGAGCACCCGTCCGCTGATCACGCCTTGCGCCGCGGCCAGGCGCTGTCCGCGTACGCCAGAGGACCGCGGCCCCGCTCGCGCCTTGGGCCGCGGTCCGGCTCGGGGCGACGCCCCCGTCAGCTGTCGTGAACGGTGCTGACCAGGCCGTAGTCCCCGTCGTCCCGGCGGTAGACGAGACCACCGCCGCCGGTGTCGGCATCGGCGAAGAAGACGAACGGGAACCCGGTCAGCTCCAACCGCTCGATCGCCTCCTCCGGTGCGAGCCGCGGGGCGGGCAGCGGGCTGACCGAGATCGCGGCGCACGTCGGCGTCGGCAGGTCCGGCTGGGGCACGAGCTGGGCGAGTCGGTAACCGTCGCCGGCGCGGTAGACGACGCTGTCCTGGCCCGTGGTGGCCTCGGTGAACAGCAGGAAGTCATAGTCGAGCTGCTCCATGTCCACCACCGCCTCGTCGGGCACGGCGCGGGCCGCCGTGAAGGTCCGTACGATCCGCTGCTGGCCACCGGACCGGCCGGGCGGTTGCTGCTGGTGGTGGCGCCCCCGCCGGTTCTCCCAGTCCCTGGTGCTCTCCAAAAGCCGCGCCCGCAGCCGGTCGCCGAGCAGGTGAATGGCCGCGCGCGTGGAGACGGCGCTGGCCTGGGCCCTGATGAGCCGCCCCTGGACGTCCAGCACGGCCTCCGCCGTCCGTCGCTCCACTGCGAGCCCCGGCGCGGTAGCGAGCTTGACCTTCGCGCCGAGCACCGGCTCATGGGCGAGCCGTGCCAGCTCGGCCACGGTCTGCCTGGCACGCCGGACGTCGGCGGACCGGATCCCGCCACGGATCTTGACCTGCACGTCCGCGGGATCAAGAGCGATGGGCCTGTGCCTCATGGGTGAGCACCTTCTTCGCATCCGATTCTGACGCCTTCACCCTCTGATCAGTTCGGAGGCCGCCGCCAGGGACTTTCGTCCCCACTGCGCAAGGACGTTGGGCTCCTGCGACGGAAGGGACCTGAGGGGCGGGAGCGATCACATGGAGGTCTCCAGCCCGCCGCTGAATGGACTTTGGTCCCTGCTCGAGGTCGACGGCAGACGACAGGGTGGTCGCATGCGGATCCTGATGACGGAGTCGGACCCCTCCGGCGGCGCGGTGGCCGGGGCGTTGCTCGCCCTCGAAGGACACGAGGTGGCCTACTGCCATCCTCCCGGCGCGCCGGCGTCCACCGCGCCGTGCGCCGGGATGGCCCTGGAAGGGCATTGTCCGCTGGCCGACGGGGACGTGGATTTGCTGGTCGACGTCAGGCTGGCGCCGGGGCCGTTCACGCTCAGAGAGGCCGGGGTCATGTGCGCCTTGCGCGCGCAGGTCCCGGTATTGGTGGCAGGGCCCACACCGTCGGGCACCGCGCTGGACGAGATCGCGTCCAGATGTGATCCCGTCGACCTGGTCGAGACCTGCGCGGAAGCGGTATCGCCGGCCGGCCCCGCAGCCCGCCGGGCCATCGCCGACGCGGTCCGGCCCCTGCTGCACCGCGCGGGCACACGCCCCCAGGTACAGCTCGTGGAGGTGGACGGCACGGTGCACGTCTACCTGTCGTTCCTGAGCGAGATCAGCACCGTCCTCGCCGAAGAGATTCGCCAGGCGGCCGCCCAGGCCTACACGCGGGTGACCCGCGACCGCTTCCGGACCGTCGCCCACGTGGCGCTGCTGGCCGGAGCATAGATGGTGCGTGTGGCGATCGGATCAGCCCCGAGTCAGCGTCATGGCTCCCAGCCGCGCCGGGCGGGGGGCCGGCGTTTGGTCCCTGCTGCGGTAGACGATGGACGGCCGGACGAGGTAGCCAATGGGCGCGATGAGCACATGAACCCGCCGGGTGAGGGGCCAGATCGCGAAGAGCAGCAGGGTGCCGAGCGCGTGCAGCTCGAACAGCAGGCCGGTCGTGATCGCCACCCGGGCCGCCAAGCACCGAGCCGAGCAAGCCCGAAGCGGCCTCTCCGAAATGAAGGACATCATCGTGAGGCCTGCGATCATGAGCGTCGGCATCCAGCGACTTGAGGTGCGGTGATGTCACCGGGCTGGAGCCGCCCTTTCAAGCCCGTCAGGCCTGTTCGTCGGCAAACCGCGGGATCGGTTCAGCCGCTCTGGCCGGAGGTGAGGACGGCGGTGATGGCCTGCTCGACCGTGGCGTGCACGGGCAGGTGCGCGTCGATTCCGGTGATCTGCAGCAAGCGGGCGGGCTTCCCCTGGGCGGCTGCCAGATGGACGCTAGGGCCGTCAGCGCCGCCGCGGCGGATGCATGCGAGCAGGACCTGCAGGCCGGCGCTGTCCAGGAACGACAACTCGGTCAGATCGAAGATCACATCGTCGCCGGGTCGGCGGACACGGTCGATGTAGCCGGCCAGCTCGGCGCTCGTGGTGTGGTCGACCTCGCCGCCGATCGCGATCACGCTCATGCCGGGCAGATGCTGGTGGGTCATCGTCAGCGACGCCGTGGAATCCCTCGCCGGGCTGGGCGAGGGCTTACGCGGCCAGGAGACGCCCATGCGGGCACCATAGACCTTCCACGTCGGCGCCGATACCCCCTGTTATGTCCCGATGTGGCGATGGGGCGCCTGACCGCCTGACGCGGATCAGGTTACGGCCCGAGTTTTTCTGTGGCGGGCAATGAAAGCCGATATGTCGGGTAAGGCGGCTTTGTGGCGCTTGGGGAGAGGGGTAACGATGTCGGCGATGGACGGGCCGGTCAGCGACGCGTTGCTGCGGATGGGGCGGCATCTGCGGTCGGGCGCGGTCTCAGCGGACCTGCGGACGCTGCACCAGATCGGCGGGCGCCAGGCCGACGCCTTCTACCGGGACCGGTGGAGCCATGACAAGGTGGTGCGCTCCACACACGGGGTGAACTGCACGGGTTCGTGCTCCTGGAAGGTGTACGTCAAGGACGGGATCATCACCTGGGAGGCGCAGCAGACCGACTATCCCAGCGTGGGTGGCGACCGGCCGGAGTACGAACCGCGCGGCTGCCCCCGCGGCGCGGCCTTCTCCTGGTACACCTACTCCCCCACCCGAGTGCGCTACCCGTATGCGCGCGGCGTCCTGGTGGAGATGTACCGCGAGGCCAAGGCCAGGCTGGGCGACCCAGTCGAAGCGTGGGCGGAGATCACCGCAGACCCGGACAAGCGTCGCCGCTATCAGTCGGCCCGCGGCAAGGGCGGCCTGGTGCGGGTCACCTGGGACGAGGCATGTGAGATCATCGCGGCGGCGCATGTGCACACCATCCAAGCGTACGGCCCCGACCGGGTGGCCGGGTTCTCCCCCATTCCCGCGATGTCGATGGCCTCGCACGCGGTCGGCGCCCGGTTCATCTCGCTGATCGGCGGCGCCATGCTGTCGTTCTACGACTGGTACGCCGACCTTCCGGTGGCCTCGCCGCAGGTGTTCGGCGACCAGACGGATGTGCCCGAGTCGGCGGACTGGTGGGACGCCTCCTATCTGATGTTGTGGGGCTCGAACGTGCCGGTCACCCGGACGCCGGACGCCCACTTCATGGCCGAGGCGCGTTATCGGGGTCAAAAGGTGGTGGTGCTCGCGCCTGACTACAACGACGCGGCCAAGTTCGCCGACGAGTGGCTGGCCCCGCACCCGGGCACGGACGGCGCGCTGGCCATGGCGATGGGGCATGTGATCCTCAAGGAGTTCTTCGCCGGCCGCGAGACGCCCTACTTCGCCGACTACGTCAAGCGGTTCACCGACCTGCCGTTCCTGGTCCGGCTCCGCGAGCACGACGGCGGCGCGTACGTGCCGGACAAGTTCCTCACCGCGGCCGATCTCGGCCAGGAGGAGCAGGAGGCGGCGTTCGCCACGGTGCTGCTGGACGCGCGCACCGGTGAGCCGGTCGTGCCGAACGGGTCGCTCGCCTTCCGCTACTCGCAGCAGGGGCAGGGACGCTGGAACCTCGACCTGGGCGAGGTGGACCCGCTGCTGACCTGCCTTGGACAGGAGGCGGCGGCGGTCGCGCTGCCGCGTTTCGACGGTCACGGCGACGGGGTGCTGGAACGTGGGGTGCCGGTGCGGCGGGTCGGCGGCCACCTGGTCACCACGGTCTACGACTTGATGCTCGCCCAGTACGGGGTGGCCCGCGACGGGCTCCCCGGCCGCTGGCCCGCCTCGTACGACGACGCGGCCGAGCCGTACACCCCGGCCTGGCAGGAGGCGATCACCGGCGTGCCGGCCGCGGCGGCTGCCCGCATCGCCCGTGAGTTCGCCGCCAACGCCGAGGAATCCCGCGGCCGATCGATGATCATCATGGGGGCGGGGACGAACCACTGGTTCCACTCCGACACCATCTACCGCTCGTTCCTGGCGCTGACCACGCTGACCGGTTGCCAGGGCGTCAACGGCGGCGGCTGGGCGCACTACGTCGGCCAGGAGAAGTGCCGGCCGATCACCGGGTGGGCGCAGCTGGCCTTCGGCCTGGACTGGTCGCGACCGCCCCGACAGATGATCGGCACCGCCTACTGGTACCTGCACACCGACCAGTGGCGCTATGACACGTACTCGGCCGACGTCGTCTCCTCGCCGCTCGGCGGCGGCGCGTTCACCGGCAAGGCCACCGCCGACCTGCTGGCCGCCTCGGCCCGCATGGGGTGGATGCCGTCGTACCCGACGTTCGACCGCAACCCCCTGGATCTGGCCGACGAGGCCGCCGCGGCGGGTGTCGAGACGGGGCCGTACGTGGCCGGACAGGTCGCCGACGGGCGGCTCGGCTTCGCCTGCGAGGACCCCGACGCGCCCGCGAACTGGCCGCGCGTGCTGACCGTGTGGCGGGCCAACCTGCTCGGCTCCTCGGCCAAGGGCAACGAGTACTTCCTGCGCCACCTGCTGGGCGCCGACTCGGCCGTCCGCGCGGAGGAGGCCGCGCCCGGGCAGCGGCCCGACAGCTTGGCCTGGCCGGCTGAGGCGCCCCGAGGCAAGCTCGATCTGCTGCTGTCGCTGGACTTCCGGATGACGTCCACGACGCTGTTCTCCGACATCGTGCTGCCGGCCGCCACCTGGTACGAAAAGCACGACCTGTCCTCGACCGACATGCACCCGTTCGTGCACGCCTTCACCCCGGCGATCGACCCGCCCTGGCAGACCCGGACCGACTTCGCCGCTTTCCACGCCATCGCCAAGGCGTTCAGCGGTCTGGCCAAGGCCCGCCTCGGTACGCGCACGGACGTGGTTGCCGTGCCGCTGCTGCACGACACGCCCGACGAGCTGGCCACCCCGCACGGGCGGGTGCACGACTGGCGCACGACGGGCCGGCCGCCCACGCCAGGACGCGACTTCCCCAAACTGGTCACCGTCGAGCGCGACTACGGGGCGGTGGCGGAGAAGATGGCCGCCCTCGGCCCGCTGCTGGAACGGCTCGGCGCCACGACCAAGGGGCTGACGTTCGACGTCTCCGGCGAGATCGACCGGCTGGGCAGGATGAACGGCACCGTCCGCGGCGGCGTCGCCGGCGGCCGCCCGTCTCTGGCCCGCGACAGCGACATGTGCGAGGCCATCCTGGCCCTGTCGGGCACCACGAACGGGCACCTGGCCGCCCAAGGGTTCGCCACGCTGGGCCGGCGTACCGGGACGTCGTTCGACGGGCTGGCCGACGAGCACAAGCAGATCTCCTTCGCCGACACCCAGGCCCGGCCGGTGCCGGTGACGACCTCGCCGGAGTGGTCGGGCAGCGAGACCGGCGGGCGCCGCTACTCTGCGTTCACGATCAACGTCGAGCACCGCAAGCCCTGGCACACGCTCACCGGCCGCCAGCACTTCTACCTCGACCACGACTGGATCCACGAGGCCGGCGAGGCGCTGCCGGTCTACCGGCCGCCGCTGAACATGACCGCAATGTTCGGCGAGCCCGGCGTGGGAGAGTCCGGCGAGAACGGCATCACCGTGCGCTACCTCACCCCGCACTCCAAGTGGTCCATCCACTCCGAATACCAGGACAACCTGCTCATGCTCACCCTGTCGCGTGGCGGGCCGACCATCTGGATGAGCCCAGCCGACGCCGCCAAGGCGAAGATCTCCGACAACGACTGGGTGGAGGCGGTCAACCGCAACGGCGTCGTGGTGGCCCGCGCGATCGTCTCGCACCGCATGCCCGAAGGCACGGTGTACATGTACCACGCCCAGGAACGGGTGGTGGACGTGCCGAAGAGCGAGACCTCCGGTCTGCGTGGCGGCATCCACAACTCTCTGACCCGGCTGCTGGTCAAACCCACGCACCTGATCGGCGGCTACGCCCAGCTGTCGTTCGCGTTCAACTATCTGGGGCCGACCGGCAACCAGCGCGACGAGATCACCGTGATCCGCCGCCGCAGCCAGGAGGTCGACTACTGATGCGTGTCATGGCGCAGCTGGCCATGGTGATGAACCTGGACAAGTGCATCGGCTGCCACACCTGCTCAGTCACCTGTAAGCAGGCCTGGACCAACCGGGCAGGCACCGAGTACGTCTGGTTCAACAACGTCGAGACCCGGCCCGGACAGGGCTATCCCCGTACCTACCAGGACCAGGACAAGTGGCAGGGTGGCTGGGAGCTCAACCGGCGCGGCCGGCTCCGTCTGAAGGCCGGCGGCCGGCTCAAGAAGCTCTTCTCCATCTTCGCCAACCCGCTGATGCCGTCGATCCAGGACTACTACGAGCCCTGGACCTACGACTACGACCGGCTCTTCTCCGCCCCCATGCAGGCCGACACCCCGGTGGCACGACCCCGCTCGCTCATCACCGGCCAGCCCACCAAGATCAGCTGGAGTGCGAACTGGGATGACAACCTGGCCGGCGGGCCCGAACTGGCGCCCGCCGACCCGGTGCTGCGCAAGCTGTCGGACCAGGTGAAGCTGGAGTTCGAGCGGGCCTTCATGTTCTACCTGCCGCGCATCTGCGAGCACTGCCTCAACCCCTCCTGCGTGGCCTCCTGCCCGTCCGGCGCGCTCTACAAGCGCTCCGAAGACGGTATCGTGCTGGTCGACCAGGACCGGTGCCGTGGCTGGCGCATGTGCGTGACCGGCTGCCCGTACAAGAAGGTGTACTTCAACCACCGCACCGGCAAGGCCGAGAAGTGCACGTTCTGCTTCCCGCGCGTCGAGGTGGGCATCCCCACGGTCTGCTCGGAGACGTGCGTGGGGCGGCTGCGCTACATCGGCCTCATCCTGTACGACGCCGACCGCGTCGCCGAGGCGGCCTCCGTCCCTGACGAGAAGGACCTGTACGAAGCGCAGAAGAGCGTACTGCTGGATCCGCATCACCCCGAGGTGATCGCCGCCGCCCGTGCCGCCGACATCCCCGAGGACTGGCTGGAAGCCGCCCGCCGCTCCCCCATCCACCGGCTGATCTTCGAGTACGGCGTCGCACTGCCGCTGCACCCGGAATACCGCACCATGCCGATGGTCTGGTACATCCCGCCTCTGTCACCCGTGGTGGACGTGCTGGCGAACACCGGCCACGACGGCGAGGACGCAGGCAACCTGTTCGGTGCCATCGACGCCCTGCGCATCCCGATCGGCTACCTGGCCGAGCTGTTCACCGCCGGCGATGCGGAGCCGGTCCGGGCGGTGTTGCGCCGCCTGGCCGCGATGCGCTCCTACATGCGCCGCATCAACCTCGGCCAAGACACCGACGAGTCGATCGCCACGGCGGTCGGGATGAGCGGCGAGCAGATCGAAGGCATGCACCGGCTGCTGGCCCTGGCCCCCTACGACGAGCGATACGTCATCCCCAAGGCTCACGCCGAGCAGGGCGCGCAGCTGGAAGAGCTGGCCACCGGCTGCAGCCTCGACTACGAGGGCGGCCCCGGCATGAACGGTCCCTTCGGCGAGGCATCCGGGATGCCCGCCCCGGTGGCGGTGGAGAACTTCCACGCGCTGCGCGAGCGGCAGACAGGCGAGGACCTGGACGACGCCGACGAACTGCGCGGCCGCGTCAACCTGCTCAACTGGGACGGCAAGGGCACACCCGACGGGCTGTTCCCCCGGAGGAAGAAATGAACGAGCGTGACCTGCGCAGCGCCCACATGGTGGCCTCGGTGCTGCTCGGCTACCCCGACGAGCGCCTCTACGACGGGCTTGACGTGCTGTCCGCCGAGGTGGCCGGCTTGCCGGCGGGCGAGGTACGAGAACGGCTGGCGGCCTTCCTCGCCCACGTGGCCACCACCGCCCCCGCTGAGCTGGCCGCCCACTACGTGGCGACGTTCGATCTGAAGCGGCGCTGCTGCCCGTACCTCACGTATTACGCCTACGGCGACACCCGCAAACGAGGCGCGGCGCTGCTGCGCTTCAAACATGCGCTGCACCAGGCAGGGTTCGAGCTCACCGACGGCGAGTTGCCTGACCACCTGGCCGTGGTGTGCGAGCTGTTGGCACGCGGCGCCGTCCGCGAGGCCCGGCGGCTCATGTTGGAACATCAGGCCGGGTTGGAGGTGCTGCGGGCGGCGCTGGAGGAGGAGCACTCGCCGTACGCCGGCGTGGTCGCCGCCGTGCTGGCCACGCTGCCCCCGGCCGGCGCGCGCGAGCAGGAGGCCGCGCTTCGGCTGGCCGCCGAGGGGCCGCCCGCCGAAGCTGTCGGCCTGGAACCGTATGCGATCATGGAGGCGGGCCGATGAGCATCCTGCTATGGGTGATCTTGCCGTATGTGGCGCTGACCGTGTTCGTGCTCGGCCACGTGTGGCGCTACCGCTACGACAAGTTCGGCTGGACCACCCGCTCCTCCCAGATGTACGAGTCGCGGCTGCTGCGCATCGGCAGCCCGCTGTTCCACTTCGGCATCCTGGTGGTGGCGCTCGGCCACGTCGGCGGCCTGGTGATCCCCAAGAGCTGGACCGAAGCCATGGGGGTAAGCGAGGAGCTTTACCACGTGTCCGCCGTCGTGCTGGGCACGATCGCGGGCATCGCCACGGTGGGCGGCCTGGCCATCCTGATCTACCGGCGCCGTACCGTCGGCCCGGTGTTCAGCGCCACCACCCGCAACGACAAGCTGATGTACGCCGTCCTGGCCCTCACCATCGCCCTCGGCCTGGCCGCCACCGTCCTGGCCAACATCACCGGCGGCGGCTACGACTACCGCACCACCGTCTCGCCGTGGTTCCGGTCGATCTTCTATTTCCAGCCGGATCCCGCGCTGATGGCGGGCGCGCCGCTGCTGTTCCAGCTGCACGCGCTCAGCGCGCTGGTGCTGTTCGCGATCTGGCCGTTCACCCGGCTGGTGCACATGCTCACCGCGCCCGTCGGCTACCTCACCCGGCCCTACATCGTCTACCGCAGCAGGGACGAAGGACGGCCCACCGCCCGGCGCGGCTGGGAACCCTCGCGCTGATCAGCGAACGGGTGCCCGCGCGGCGGTCAGGGCGCGTACCGCAGTCGTCGCGCAGAGCGCGCCCGTACCGGCGCGGTCGGTGACACCGAAGGACGGGTTGATCCCCAGGGCCACCATGCGGAACCGGTGCGGGTGACGCACCGTCAGGCTGGCCGGTCCCAGGACCCAATGGTCTTCGATGAAGTACCGCGCCTCGTAGAACGACGCCTCGATCGCGTACCGGAGTGTCACCAGGTCCAGCAGTTGCGGGCCGTCCAAGACGCCATACCACAAGGCGTGAACAAGCGTCGGCGTGAACGGAACCAGCTGATCGCCCGACCCGAAGCTCGAACCGGCGAGAATGAACGAGGTGGGGGTGAGTTAGCGAGGTAGCGCTTGAGGCAACGAATTGATTGCCGTCGCTCGTGCGTCTGGCCAGGTAGTCCCGAGTTTCGGGATCGCATCGCTCGAGAGTGAGAGCGATGGGGTGCAGGGCGCGGTTCAGCGCCCGGTCTCCGAAGGGGTTGAGCGGGGTGGCGGGTGTTCTTGCCGCTGCTGGCCTCGATGGGGCCGACGCCGGCGAGGGTGGCGAAGGCCGCCTCGTCGCGAAACGGCCGGGGCCTGACCAGGACATCCAGCATTGGGCTGCGGTGATCCCCCGCGCATCTGCAGCAGGTGGCCGGCATGCTCGTCGACGAGCTTGGCCAGTTCCTCATCGGCGGCGTGCACCTCGTCGGGCGTCAGCGGCTCCCAGCCCTCGGGTGAGCTCCCCGACCGCGGTTGCCGCGTCGTCCCCGATGCTGATGACCGGGTCCGCGCCGAGCTGCTTGCCGGGCCTCCATCTGGGCTGGGGCCGGATCGACGGCGACAAAGTGCTCGGAGTGAACAGGTGCGCTGTGGTGATCGCCGCCGGGCCGATCGATCCGGCCGCGACGACCATGACCGTGTAGCCCGGCCGGACCCGCCTGTTCAGTTCCGGCCTCGCGGGAAAGGACTATCGCCTCTGTTTGCCGGCGTCAAGGTTCACGAGCATGAGTACGCAGACCCATACGGGCATCAATTCGCCGACCGGGAGAAAGGGCGAGCATGAAGGATCTGGAAGTGACGTCTTCGTCTGGGCTGTCGTCGGCAGAGGCGGCCTTGAGGCTTGAACGGGACGGAGCCAATCTGCTCCCGCAGCAGCCGCCCGTGCCTTTGTGGCGGCGTATCGCCGCGCAGCTTCGCGATCCGCTCATCGTCGTCCTGCTCATCGCGGCGGTGCTGACCATCACGACAGGTGATTGGGCGGACGCGGCCGTGATCATGCTGGTGATCGTGGTCAACACCACGGTCGGGGTGGTGCAGGAGATTCGGGCCGATCGGGCGATCACGGCCCTGGCGCAGCTCGCGAGCCCGGAGGCACGGGTGGTTCGTGATGGTCGCCAACAGCAGATCCCGTCCGGTGACGTGGTGGTCGGGGACCTTCTGGTGCTGGCCGAGGGCGACATTGTCCCCGCCGATGCCGTGGTGGTCGAGTCGGCGGCCCTGCTTGTCGACGAGTCAGCGTTGACGGGCGAGTCGGTGCCGGTGGACAAGGGCGGCGAATCGCCGGTCTCGTCTGGCACCGTCGTGGTGCGCGGCCGGGGCCGGGCGGTGGTCACCGCGGTCGGCGCGGCGAGTGCGAGCGGTCGCATCGCATCCCTCATGGTCAAGGGGGCCGGGCTCACACCGCTGCAGCGCCGCCTGGTGGGAGTGGGCCGACTGCTGGCCGGCGTCGCCGTGCTGCTGTCAGCGGTGGTCCTGGCACTGGGATTGGTTCAGGGACAGCCGGTCGAACTGATGGTGATCACCGCGATCAGCCTGGTGGTCGCCGCCGTACCCGAGTCCCTGCCCGCTGTCGTGACGTTGAGCCTGGCCTTGGGCGCTCGCCGGATGGCCGCACGCCATGCCCTCGTACGCAAGCTGCCCGCCGTGGAGACGCTGGGCTCGGTCACCGCGCTCGCCACCGACAAGACCGGCACCCTGACCGAGGGCCGGATGGTGGCCCGGCACCTGTGGACTCCGGCGGCGGAGGCCACGATCAGCGGCACCGGATACGCGCCCGACGGCCAGATCGTCAGCGATCAGGCGTCGGACCCCAGCGCCTTCAGCGAGTTGCTGACCGCGGCGGTGCTCTGCAACGACGCACGGCTGTCGCCGCCGCAAGACACACATGGCGAGCATGGTGAATGGACGGCGCTGGGCGACCCCACCGAAGCGGCCCTGCTGGCCGCCGCCGCCAAGCTCGGCTTCGACCGCAAGGACGTCCAAACGCACTTCCCCAGGGTGGCCGAGCTTCCCTTCGACAGCGACCGCAAGCGGATGAGCACCGTGCATCGTCTGCCCACCGGAGACGCCCGGCTGATCTGCAAAGGCGCGCCCGAAGCCCTGCTCCACCAGCCTGTTCTGGTGGATGATCCGGAGCTGCTCGCCGCTGCTGCGGAGCGTGCCGACCAGTTCGCCAGGGCCGGATACCGGGTTCTGGCGGTGGCGAGCACGGATCTGCCCGCCGTTCCACTCACGGTTGAGGAGAGCGGTCTGTCGCTGCTCGGGCTGATCGCGATCCTGGATCCACCACGTCCCGCGGCGGCCACCGCCGTCGCCGACTGCAAACGGGCCGGGATCAGACCGATCCTCATCACTGGAGATCATCCCGGCACCGCCCGCGCCATCGCCACTGACCTGGGCATCATCGAGGCCGGTGACCGGGTCGTCGACTGCCGCGAGCCCGGAGCGCTCGATCAGGGCCAGGCCGGCGTCTACGCGCGAGCCACGCCGGAGCAGAAGCTCGACATCATCCAGAGCCTGCAAGCCCGGGGAGGTGTCCTGGCCATGACCGGCGACGGGGTCAACGACGGCCCGGCGCTGCGACGTGCGGACATCGGCGTAGCCATGGGCAAGCGCGGCACCGAGGTCGCGCGTCAGGCGGCGGATCTGGTGCTCGCCGACGACAATCTGGACACCGTCGTCGCGGCCGTAGAGGAGGGCCGCCGGGTCTATGCCAACATCCGCCGCTTCCTGGTCTACGGCCTGTCCGGGGGCGCGGCCGAGATCGCCGTGATGCTGCTGGGCCCGTTCGTGGGGCTGCCGCTGCCTCTGCTTCCCGCTCAGATCTTGTGGATCAACCTGCTCACGCACGGGCTGCCCGGCGTGGCCCTGGGTGGCGAGCCGACCGTGCCGGGAACCATGGCGGGGCCGCCCCGACCTCCGAGCCAGAGCATCCTCGGCGCGGGGCTGTGGCAGCGTGTCATCCGGATCGCCGTCGTGCTCACCGCCGTCACCCTCGGCGTCGCCCTCTGGGCTTCCCACACCGGACGGCCGTGGCAGAGCATGGCCTTCTTCGCCCTCGGCGCCACCCAACTCGGGGTCGCCCTCGGTTCGCGAACTCGTCCAGGGTCTCTGGCCAACCCCATGCTGCTGTTCGCCGTCGCCGGCGCATTCGTCTTGCAATTGGCGGCGCTGTACGTGCCGCCGCTGCGCCAGCTGCTCAGCACCCAACCACTGGGGGCAGGTGACCTGCTGATCGTCACCGGGCTGTCCGTACTCGGCTATGCCGCAGCACGCCTCGACCGGATTTTGCACCCCTCCCCCGCGCCCAAGGAAGTCCAGCCGAGCCATCCGCAGACAGCCGCCGAACCACCGCGCCGGACCGGCGATGACGAAGAGCCTCAGTGACGCGACACAACCTGCGCGGGTAGTCACCTACCGAAATCACGCAGTCCGCCCATGAAACCTTCGATACAGGAGTGAGCACATGATCGTAGTTGGAGTCGACGGCTCTCGTGCCGGACTGGAGGCCGCCGGCTGGGCCGCCAGGGAGGCGGCGTTGCGCGGCGTCATGCTCAAGGTGGTGCACGCGATGCCCGGGTGGGCGCTCGAGACCCCCGAGCGCGGCCAGTACGGCGGTGTGGCCCGGTGGATGCGTGAGAACGCTCACGTGGTCCTGGCAGCCGGGGTGGACCGGGCACGCCGGGAGGCGCCGGAGGTCGATGTGAAGTTCGAGCCCTTGCCGGGAGATCCTCGTCCGGCGCTGGTCCGCTGTGCGGCGGACGCGGAACTGCTCGTCGTCGGAAGTCACGGTCTGGGTGGTTTTCGCGGGCTGCTCCTCGGCTCGGTCGCCCAAGGCGTGGCCGGGCATGCTCCGTGTGACGTGGTCGTGGTCAGGGAGGTGCGTCCGCCGAGAAGTGAGGTGGTGGTCGGCGTGGACGGATCTCCCGCCGGCGACAAGGCGGTCGGATTCGCTTTTGCGGAGGCCGCGTTGCGCGGTGTGCCCCTGCGTGCCGTACACGGCTGGTCATCGCTCGATCTGCGCGACGGGTTCATGCCTCTGCCGGATGACGGCGAGGTTGAGAAGGGAGAGGTACGGCTGCTCGACCAAGCGCTGTCGGGCTGGATCGACCGCTACCCCGGAATCGAAGTGGTGCAGGAGGTCGTCCATGGCCATCCGGCCGATGTCCTGAGACATGCGTCGCAGGACGCCGCGCTCCTGGTGGTCGGATCCCATGGGTACGGCCAGCTCGCCGGCATGTTGCTCGGCTCGGTGAGCCAGGCAGTACTGCATCACGCGTACTGCCCAGTGGCCGTCGTACGGACGCGAACATCGGGCTGACGACTGCACACTCCGCCCGGGAGCATCCCGCAGCACCAGCCACGCGACGCCCGCGTAGACCGCGAGCACGACCGCCGTGACGACGAACGGCGCGGCCGTGCCGCCGGCGCGCACCAGGGGGCGGTGGTCAGCGCACTGATCGCGGTGCCACCCATCCCCGCACCGAAGACCCCCACCGCCAGCCCCCATGCTGAGCCCGTTGGGGCCGCGGTCGCCTGGCTACCCACCTCGCCCGATTGTCTCCTGCCGGTCTCCGTCGTGGGGTTCTGCCTCATTCCGACTGCCTCGCCGGCCGGGCTCCGCCGCCGCGCATCCTTGGGGCGATCGTTCGCGGCGGGCCTCACCGGGCCTGAATCTCCGGCTTCCCTACCCCCAGCCCCGCCACACAAAGCAGGCATATCCCCCGATGGACATCGGCGGGGCGGCGTGTCAGTGGCTTATAGCCCCTTCCACCTCGTCCTCACGGTCGGCGTTCAGTTCGTCGTCGCGTACCTGGGCGGCGGTGATGGCCACGGTGGTGACGATGTCGGCGACGGTGGCACCGCGGGACAGGTCGTTGACGGGCTTGCGCAGTCCTTGGAGCACCGGCCCCACAGCCACCGCCCCCGCGCTGCGCTGGACGGCCTTGTAGAGGTTGTTGCCGGTGTTGAGGTCGGGCACCACGAACACGGTGGCTCGCCCGGCCACCTGGCTGTCGGGCATCTTGGTCCGCGCCACCGAGGGATCGACTGCGGCGTCGTACTGGATTGGTCCTTCCACCGGCAGGTCGGGGCGGCGCTCGCGGACCAGGTCGGTGGCGGTGCGGACCTTGTCTACATCGGCGCCGGCGCCCGAGGCGCCCGTCGAGTACGACAGCATGGCGATCTTGGGGTCGACGCCGAACAGGGCGGCGGTGCGAGCCGAGGAGATCGCGATGTCGGCGAGCTGCTCGGCGCTCGGATCGGGGTTGACCGCGCAGTCGCCGTACACCAGCACCCGATCGGCCAGGCACATGAAAAACACGCTGGAGACCAACCCCAGGCGCAGGATCTCGAACGCCGGCCTGATGGTGTGCGCGGTGGTGTGCGCCGCACCCGAGACCATGCCGTCGGCCATGCCGGTGTGAACCATCAGCGTGCCGAAGTAGGACACGTCGGTAACGGCGTCGCGGGCCAGCTCAACGGTCATCCCCCGGTGCGCCCGGACTCTGGCGTACTCGCGGGCGAACCGCTCGCGCAGTTGGGCGTCGAACGGGCTGAGCACCCTGGCCTCGTCCAGGTCCAGGCCGAGCTGGGCGGCCTGCGCCCTGATCCGCTTCTCGTCGCCGAGCAGGGTGAGCTCGGCCACGCCACGGCGCAGCAGCACGTCGGCCGCGCGCAGGATGCGCGGCTCCTCGCCCTCGGGCAGCACGATGTGCCGCCGCCGGGCACGCGCCCGCTCCAGCAGCTCGTACTCGAACATCAGCGGCGTGACGACGTCGGTCTTGGCGATGGCCAGCCGGTCGAGCAGCAGCCGGCCGTCGACGTGTTCGGCGAACAGCCGCAACGCCGTGTCGATCTTCCCGCTGGCCTCGGGGGTGAACTGGCCTTCCACCGCCGACAGACGGGTCGCGGTGTCGAAGGTGTCGTGGTCGGTGGCGATGACCGGCAGCGGAATGGCCATGCTGCGCAGCAGCCGGTCCACCGGGGCGGGCAGATCCGTCCCGCCCGTCATGATCACCGCCGACAGGGCGGGAAAGCCCGGCGCCGCATGCGCCGCGACCAGCCCGGGCAGCAGCGCGGCGGCCCGATCGGACGGGATGATCACCGCTGCGCCCTCGGTATAGCGGTCCAGGATGCTGGGCAGCGACATCGCGCCCACCATCAGAGCGCTCACCTCCCGGCCGAGCCCGTCACGCTCGCCGAGGAAGAACCTGCCCTCGCAGGCATCCAGCAGATCGGCGACGGTGGGCGCGCGCAGGGAGGGAGCCTCGGGCAGCACGAACACCGGCGTGGGATGCTCGATCGCGAGGTGCCCGGTCGCCGCCCGGGTGACCACGACCGCGAGCTCCCGGGCGTGGTGCTGCGCCAGCTGCCGGGACGACAGCTCGACCGCGGCGGCGATCTCCGAGACCGTCCTTCCTCGCCCGCTCACCACGTTCAGCACGGGCGTTCCCAGGTCCGCGGCGAGCCTGGCGTTGAACTCGAACTCGGTCGGCGCACCCACGTCGGTGTAATCGGTGCCGACCACGACCACCGCGTCGCACCGCACCGCGAGCGCACGGTAGCGGGCCACGATGTCACCGGCCGCACGTTCGGCGTCGGCGTGCACCTCGTCGTAGGTGACGCCGGCGTACCTCTCGTAGGGCAGGGCGAGCTGGAACCTGCTCCGGATGGTGTTGATCAGGTTGTCCCCACGACCCGCCCGCACCACCGGACGGAACACACCGACGGTCTCCACCTGCCGGGACAGCAGCTCCACTATGCCCAGGGCGACCGTGCCCTTGTTGCTTCCCGCCTCGGCCGCCGCGACGTACACCGCACGTGTCATGTTCACCATTCTCGACGGGCGCGGCAAGCCCCCACACATCGGGGAGGCGACTCAGATCAGCCAGCGGCTACGGCGCACCACGGTCAGCGGAGTCCAAGCCTTGCCCAGGCCCACGCAACGCTGGCGTAGCAGGCGGAACGCGCGGCGTGTCGTCCCCGCGGATCTCGCGTTCCCGTGTCGGCTGAGGGGTGAGGAGTGCCGGTGGCCGGACAGGTTCTGCAAGGCACGCGAGGGCAGGATCGATCGCACCTACGCCTACCTGCTGGTGGATCACCTGCGACGGCTGGAGTTCCGGGTCTGAGCTGCGGCCCGAGACCGTCAAGATGGCCAAACCTGGGGCGGTACATGGCGGCGATGGGCGCGGAGTGCGCCGGCCCGCTCGGGGCGGCGCCGTTCGTCATAGCATCTTCAGCAAAGGAGGATCGTCCGCCCCTTCAACAGCCGGGAAGGCCAGGGGCGGGAGAGGTGAAGCGAGCCGTGAATGCATCCGACACCGATGGGCATCGCATCACTTGGACTTTCCTCACCCATCACGCCCGGGTACTGGTGGAGATTGCCCGTGACCCCGAAGTGCGCATGCGCGACATCGCCGCCAGGATCAACATCACCGAACGCGCGGTGCAGACCATCGTTACCGACCTGCACGAGGCCGGGTACCTGACCCGCGAGCGCATCGGCCGGCGCAACCGCTACAACCTCGACCTCGACATGCACTTGCGCTATCCCACCGAGGCCGGGCTGCCCGTTCGCCTGCTGATCACCATCTTCACCGACCGCGACCTGCACTCTCACGCGGATTGATCGGCCGCTCTTGCGCGCCTCAGGCGGCTGACCGGGGAACCGTGACCGGCATGGGCGTCCGGGGAACACCGTGGTGACTCGCGTTTCCAGACGCCCATGCCCTGCACGAGCCGACTCCCCCTCCGCAGCCAGCCGCCACTCATACATACCAGTAGTCATATGGACACGTAAAGTGAAGTCAGGCCAGGGCGCCACAGACTTCAGGAAGGGGGCCGTTTCCCGTTTACTCCCGCAAGCGACGATCTCCAGATCGGTCAGCCGCCTGTCAGCCAAGCCCCCGCCAGCGCCGAAGGGGGCTGATCATCTGATGCCGTAAGGCCACCGCCGAGTTCTTTGTCGTGGAGGACCGAGAGTTGGTGACCGACCGACTGAACGTGTTTCCCGACCGCCAAAGGCCTTTGCATGACCGAAGGTTCATACTCAAGATGACATATGACCTTACGCCGGACTCCTGGGGTGTTCATCGCGCTGGTCTTCGCCCTCGCTGTGCCGTTCTGGCTGGTGGGAGCGTTCTCCGGAAGCATTCCTGGCATGCCCATGGAACTGCCCGTCAGCGCACTGATGGTCGTCTGCCCGATCGTCGCCGCTGTGATCCTGCTGCGTAGGCAGGACGGACGGGGTGCGACGCGGCGGCTGCTGCTGAAGTCCCTCGCCCCCGGAGGCATGCGGCGGACGCCCTGGCTCGTCACCGCGTTTCTCTTGGTGCCCGCGATCGGGCTGGTCGCCTTCGGGTTGGCGTCGATCGGCGGGATCCCCGCCGGCACGCACGCCTCACTGCTCGCCACGCCGGCGCTGTTCGCGACGTTCTTCGTCGCCGCCGCGTGCGAGGAAGCGGGCTGGATGGGGTACGCGGCCGAAGGCCTGCGGCAACGGTGGGGCG
Organism: Nonomuraea sp. NPDC049480; assembly: GCF_044465905.1. Classification (NCBI taxonomy): domain Bacteria; kingdom Bacillati; phylum Actinomycetota; class Actinomycetes; order Streptosporangiales; family Streptosporangiaceae; genus Nonomuraea; species Nonomuraea sp. NPDC049480. The sequence continues at coordinate 44,854 of NZ_JBITMD010000005.1, read as the reverse complement.
CTTCCGGCACGGGAGTCGTTCTGGGCGTGGCGTGGGGTGCCTGGCACTTGGTGCCACTGGTCCAGGCCGGTCGCTCTCCGTGGTGGATTGGCTGGTGGTTCCTCAGCACGGTCGCGGCGCGGCTGGTCATCGTCTGGCTCTACGACCGCACCGGCAGGAGCGTGCTGTCGGCGGTGATCTTCCACGCCATGCTGAACGTCACGCAATCGGTGCTGCCGGGCTACACCTCTAACACGCTCCTCGTCGCCTGCACCGCGCTGGTCACCACCGCCGTCGGCGTGGCACTACTCGCACTGGCCCCGAGGTGCTCTGCGCCATCGCCGACACCATGACCGGAATTGTCGGCGGCCTCCGGAAGGCCCTTATCAGCGGCTGGTTGGGAAGGAAGGTGTACGACGACGCGGCAGGACCCGCCTAGCCGCAAACAGCTACCAGTCCCCTGGGCTGTTGGGTCTTGCCCAGGCCCTACCGCGGGCCGCGGACGGCTGTGGCGGACAAGGACATGAGAGAGCTGCGCAAGGCGACGCCCACCCCTGGGGCATCGGGGTGGGCGTGTGGTCTTCCGCACTACTTCAGCCAGGCGTTTTGCTGCACGATCGGCAGCTTCCCCAGGCCGAGCGTGGTGCCGGCGTTGGCGAGGGCGAGACCGATGAGCACGATCGAGTAGATGATGTGGTCGTCCATGAACGGGTTGTTGGCCAGGGGCAGCTCGGCTGCCCACATCAGGACCAGCATCAGGCTGCCGGTGACGGCGGCGATGCGGGTGCCGACGCCGAGGATCAGCGCGAGACCGATGCCGAGCAGGCCGGCCATGAACAGCCAGTCCACCCACGCCTGGCCGGCCAGGGCGCTGAAGAAGCCGCCGAGCGCGTTCTCACCGGAGCCCTTGAGGAACCCGGTCGTGGGGCTGCCGCCCTCGACCCAGGCGCGGTTGGCCGGAGTGGCGAAGCCCCAGCCGAAGGTCTTGTCCAGGAACGCCCACAGGAAGACCCAGCCGATCGAGATCCGGGCGATCGCCCATACGTAGTCGACGGGGCGGCGTGCCTGCGTGCCCGTGCTGGCCGGGGTCACGGGCCGGTTGATGGTGGTGGCCATGACGGTCCCCTTTCATTGCTGATTGGTCGTCTCCGTTACACCTCAATCACACCGTCTGCGCCCCTTTCGGGGCAGTGCCGTACGACCCGCAGCGCCAGGACCTTGGTCCCATAAGTTGCCGCGGCATGACCAACGCCTGAGCGCCACCATCCCTCGGCACGACTCGCCGCCGCGATACCGCCAACCGGCCCGGCGGGCACCGGCTAGCGGTGCGAGGGACCTTCGGCAGGACTTCCGTCCCTGGCAGCACCCGCACTCACGGGCAAGCCTGGGGCCCTAGGAGGTGCGTCATGACTACTGCACACACCATCGACCTCGCGGTCAGGCGGCTTCTGGTGGCGGCTGGGGAGGCGCCTTCGGCGCTCAACACTCAGCCGTGGCGCTTCAGAGTGCGCAACGAGAACATGATCGAGATGCTGGCCGACTGGGACCGGTGGCTGCGGGTGAGCGATCCACGCGGACGTTCCCTGCACGTGAGCTGTGGCGCCGCGCTGTTCAACCTGCGCGTCGCGGCCCAGGCAGCACGACGCAGACCCGCCGCTGAGCTGCTCCCCGAACCGGGGGAGGCGTCCGGCCTGCTGGCCACGGTCCGGTTCGACGCGCAGGCGCCGTCGTTGGCCGACATGCGGGAGCTGTATGAGCTCATCCCGCACCGGCGCACCAACCGGGAGCCTTTCAGCGAGCGGCTCATCCCGGCATCGGTGCTGAGCGAGATGCGCACCGCCGCCTCGCTTGAGCGCGCCAGGCTGCTCTTCCTGGACCGGCGCAGTGCCATCGACCTGCTCGACTATGCCGCCATCGCCGAGAGCGAGCTGGCCGGCAATCCGGAGTACCTGGCCGAGCTGGCGGCTTGGAGCACGGGCCAGGGCGTGCCCGCTCATGTCCAAGGACCACAAGCCATCGGCGACATGGACCCGGTCCGCGACTTCGGCCGCCGTACCGGCAGCGCGCGCTTTGAGGCCCGTCCTCAGCTGGCGGTGCTCACCACCGCCGGCGACGAGCCGCTGGACTGGCTACGCGCCGGGCAGGCGCTGCAGCGCGTGCTGCTGGTGGCGGCCAAGCATGCGGTCTCGGCGTCGTTCCTCAACCAGCCTCTCGACCTGCGCGACATGCGGCGCCACAGCGATCCGCATCATCGGCGCGGCCACCCACAGATGATCATGAGGCTCGGCTACGGCCCGATGGTGCCCCGCGCGCCACGCCGGCCCGTGGCCGACCTTCTAGTCGAGAACTGACCAGAAGGCCACCTGAGAACAGTGCTTGCGAGTGGTGGGCGGCATGGAGGATCCGCGCGTCCGGCCTGGGGAAGATTAGGCTCTTGTGTCCGTTGTCCAACCACCGCACCAGGTAGGGCGGCGATCCGTCCGTGTGGCTCACCTCCACGATGAGCCCCTTGCGGCGGGTGCTGTCGCCGCGCGTACCCTCCAGGACCAGCCGATCGCCCACTGTCGCCTTCATCGCCGTCTCCTCAGGAGCGTGGGCCTGTCCTTCCCTTTCACCCTCCAAGCCCCGCCCGGGCCGGGGCGGGGCCGGAGGTCTCCGCGGCGAAGGACTTTCGGCCCTCACCCAGGAGCCGTACGGCTCTGCAGTTCCCGCCTGGCTCCTCTCACAGTGTGCTGAAGGAGGTTGTCCGATGAAGAGCTCGATTCATCCGTTGCTGCTGCGTGTGCGCCTGTACCGGCACGACGACAATCCATTGCGCCGCCGTTCCGATCGGCTGGAGTCCTTTTTCATGCTGGCGACTGTGGTCCTGGTGCTGGTCAGTCTCTGGCCTGCCGTGGTCACCGGGCGGGCGGTCTACGAGGGCGCTGTGCGAGATCAGAGCGTCGGGACCGGAGTTCGACGGCAGGTCATGGCCACGTTGACGCAGGACGCTCCAGCCGCCCGCGTGTCGTTCTCGGAGGTCCCCGCCGCGAAGCCGGAGGCTATGGCGCGCTGGACGACCCCTGAGGGCGCGGCGCGAAGCGGCCTGGTGCCCGCACCCCCGTTGGCCAAGGTGGGCTCGGTGGTCCCGGTGTGGATCGATGCCGCCGGGGCACCCGCCTCACCGCCCGCTGACGGTGCGGTACTCGCCGGGCGAGGAATGGTGATGGGGCTTCTGGTCGTGCTCGGGACCGGGTTGCTCGTGCTGACGGCGTTCTTGGTCTTCCGCCGGCGGCTGGACCTGGTCCGGTATGGCGAGTGGGAGGCCGGATGGGTGCGGGCCGCCGAGCAATGGCGCCACCCCAGGCAACCGTAAGACTTTCCTCCCGAGTTCATGCGGCGGCGGCCGGGTGGACGAGCCTGCCGAGCTCGTCCTGGATGGCGCGCGCGAACTGCTCGACCTCGGGCACGGTGTCGTAGTCGCCGGTCACGCCGAAGGTGACCTGGTCACAGTAGGAGAAGACGGAGACGCCGGTGCGCAGCCTGGCGATGATCGGGACGTATGGGAAGAGCTCCAGGGCGCGGCGGCCGAGGAGGTACAACGGCACGGGCGGCCCGGGGACGTTCGTGGTGACCGTGACCACGGTGCGCTGCGGAAGGCGGGCGAGCAACCGGGTCACCCAGGATACGGGAGGGAACGGCTCGTGGCGGGCCAGCGTGGTCATCGCCTCACCGGCCTGCGCCTGCATGCTGGCCTTCAGCTCCGTGAGGTGCGCGCGCACAGCTTGGAGGCGCTCGTCGGGGTCGGCCAGATGCACGGGGAGGAACGCCAGCATGACCGAGATCCGGTTCTCGCAGACGCCTTCCTCGCCACGGGACCGTACCGACACCGGCACCGCCGTGCGCACGGCGTGCGGGTCCGGATCCTCGCCGCGCTGGAGCAGCAGGGAGCGGAAGGCGCCGGTGATGGCAGACAGCGCCACGTCGTTGAGGCTCGCGCCGGCTTGGTGGGCGGCCTGCTTCATCTCAGCCAAGGACGCGCGGGCGACGGCGTAGCGGCGGCGCTCGCCGATGGGGCCGTTGAGCGTGGAGCGGGCTGTCGGCCAGAGTGAACCCGCAAAGGTCAGCAGACCGCGGGCGGTGTCCGCGATGCGCTGCGCGGTGGCGTGTGGCGTGCGGAGCGCCTCGCCGATCATGCGGAGCTGCTCGATCGGGTTGAGCAACAGATCACGCACCGCGTCGGCGATCAGGCGCGGCGTCGATGGCTCCGGATCGGGGGCATAGGCATCAAGCGGCGCCTCGCTGCCGTTCCCGTCGGGCGACAGATCGAAGAGCACGTAGTACAGGTTGGCGCCGGAGACGCCGTCGACCAGGCAATGGTGCACCTTGGACACCAGCGCCCAGCGCTCACCGGACAGCCCGTCCAGCAGCCAGTACTCCCACAGCGGCCGGTCTCGGTCGAGGCGCCGCGACATGATCTCGCCGATCCGCTCGCACAGCGCCGCATCGTCTCCCGGCTCTGCCACGCTCGCGTGCAGGATGTGCCGGTCGAGATCGAAGTCCGGATCGTCGACCAGGACGGGCGCGCCGAGGTCGAACGGCACCTGCCGGGCCTTCTGCCGGTACAGGGGGACCAGCGGTAACCTGCGCCGCATGGCCGCGACGAGCTCTTCCTTGGACGGCGGTGGGCCCTCCATGACGGCGATCGACGCGATCGCCATCGAGACCTCCGGTTCCTCGTCTTCGACTTCGAGGAAGGCCGCGTCCAGTGGGCTGAGGTGGTCGGTCATTGTCGGCCCTCCCCTTGGTCTTGTGTGGGTTTCCTCAAGCCTCCGAGCGGGACGCGTGGGTGCACAGAGTCTTAAGTCCTGGTCCGACCCGCCATTTGCCACGCCCTTGCCCCCAATCCGAGGGTCAGCTTTCGGACACCACCGCCACCGGGCAGGGCGCGTGCTGGAGAAGGTAGTTCGCGGGGCCGAGGCGGGTGGCGCGCGTGCGGCCGATGACCATCAGAGTGGCGCGATCGACCGCGTCGCCCGCCTGGGTCCGAACCTCAGGATGGCGTGTCACCCACTCGGTCAGGTCGGCTGTGGAGGCGAGGGGAAGCCGGCGCAGGGCGGCCTCGCCGAACGCGAACTCCAGCACGGCCGTGTCCGGCTCCTTGCCGGCGACGACGATCGGCCCGGGGTCGGTGGGTGCGGGCAGTGGTCCTGGGCCGCGTACGACGATCACGGGGCAGTCGGCGTGGGCGGCAACGTATCCGGCGACCGAGCCGACGACCGCCCGGGGCAGCACGCTGAGGCCGCGGGAGCCGACCACGACGAGTTCGGCGGTGCTGGAAAGCTCGACGAGGCGCTCCGCGGCGGGGCCTTCGTACAGGTCGGTCTCGACGCGTACGCCCGCGCTGGTCGAGCGGGCGCAGTCGGCGCCGTGCCATAGCACGTGCTCGGCCGCCTTGCGCAGGTGGGCCTTGGCTTCCTCTTCCGCCTCGCCGTACGGCCATTGCCAGGCGTGGGCGACAGTCAGTGTCAGCTTCCTCAGCTCGGCCTCGTCGAGCGCCCAGTCCAGGGCCTGCATGGAGAAGTCCGAGCCGTCGTAGCCGAGCACGATGTGGTTCATGTCAGCGGCCCCCTTCGAACGTCCATGGGACCAGCCTCACGTATCCATGGCTCGATGAGCAGGGACCTTCGGCCCCAAAGGCGAGGGTCCTACGGCACTGTCCGCCGCACGAGGCCGGCGGACAACCTCGGGATCGAGAGCCATATCGCGGAAGAGAGACCGGCATGCCCGAGGGATACGACGTACTGCTGCGTGACGGTGGCATCGCCCACGTGCGCCCACTGCGCCCCACCGACCGCGACGCCTTGCACGAGCTGATCGACCGCTCCTCAGAGCGCTCGGCGTACCTGCGCTTCTTCACTGGTGGCCGCAAGACCGCACACTCCTATATGGACCGCATCACCAGCGACAAATACGGCGGACACGCTCTGGTTGCCGGCTTCGGTGGGCGACTGATCGGGGTAGCGGAGTACATCTCCAGCTGCGATGGCAGTGCCGATCTGGCGATCCTCATCGACGACGCCGTGCACGGGCACGGCCTGGGCACCTTGCTGCTCGAGCACGTCGCGCTGGACGCCGCCGCGCATGGGGTTCGGGAACTGGTGGCGGACGTGCTGGGTGAGAACCGGCCGATGCTGCGGGTGCTGCAAGACCTCGGCCTGGAGCTGACGCAACGCTTCGAGGAGGGCATGCTGCACGTCACCATCGCCGCCGAACCCACCCCTCGGTTGCACGAGGGGATCGCGGCTCGCGATCACGAAGCGGGACGGGCGTCACTGGCATGGGTGCTCGCGCCCCGCTCGGTAGCGGTGATCGGCGCCAGCCGCGACGAGCGGGCCGTCGGGCACAAGGTGCTGCGCAACCTCATCGACGGCGGCTTCCGCGGGCCGATCCACCCCGTCAATCCGAACGCCACCGAGATCGCCGGACTGGCCTGCCATGCCAAGGTCCCTCATGGCGTGGATCTTGCGGTCGTGGCGGTGCCTGCCCGGCACGTGCTGGACGTGGCCCGCGACTGCGCGGATGCGGGCGTGGCCGGGCTTGTCGTGCTGTCGTCCGGGTTCGCCGAGACCGGACAGCGCGACGTGGAGTCCGAATTGCTGAAGATCTGCCGTGCGGCTGGCATGCGCCTGGTCGGGCCGAACTGTCTGGGCGTGGTGAACACCGGTGCCTGGCTGAATGCCAGCTTCCTGCCGCACCGCCCCGTCCGTGGCCGGGTGGCGCTGATGTCGCAATCGGGCGCGGTGGGTGCCGCGTTGCTGGAGCGGCTGGATGTCTCCTCGTTCGTGTCGGTCGGCAACAAGGCCGACGTCAGTGGCAACGACCTCCTCGAGTATTGGGAGGACGACCCAGGCACCGATGTGATCGCGTTGTATCTGGAGTCGTTCGGCAACCCGCGTAAGTTCGCCCGCATCGCCCGCCGGGTGGGGGCACGAAAGCCGGTGCTGCTGGTCAAGAGCGGCCGCGGCGGAGCGGGTGACCGGGCGGTGCGTTCGCACACCGCCGCCGCGGCCACCCCCGACGTGGCGGTGGATGCGCTGGTCCGCGCTGCCGGTGTGATCCGGCTCGACAGCGTGCACGAGCTGATCGACACCGCCAAGCTGCTGGCCGCCCAGCCGCTGCCCGCCGGCCGCCGGGTCGCGATCGTCGGCAACTCCGGCGGACCGCAGGCGATGGCCGCCGACGCCTGCGAGCGTCACGGCCTCGTCGTTCCGGAGCTGCCGCCCGGGCTGCTGGACGCCCGTGCCGCCGCCTCGGTGGGCAACCCCGTCGACCTGACGGCCGATGCCAGCGCCCCCGAGATCGGCGCCGCCGTCAAGGCGCTCGTCGAGGCACCGGACGTGGACGCGGTCCTCGTTGTCTACACCCCGCCGTTCGGCGATGGCCTCGACGCCACCCGCCAGGCCATCGCCGAGGCTGCCAAGGATACGGACAAGACGGTGCTGGCCTGCGTCATCGGCCACGACGGCCTCATCGACGGCCGCATGCCCAGCTACGGCTTCCCCGAGCAGGCCGTGCAGGCCCTGGCGCACGCGGTCCGCTACGCCGAATGGCGCCGACGCCCTATTGAATCCACCGCCGCGCCGATGTCGGTGGACGTGGCTACGGCCCGCGAGATCGTTCAGGCGGAGTTGGCGAAGCATCCTGAGGGCTGCTGGCTCTCGCCCGCAGCCACCGCCCAGCTGCTGCGCAGCTACAGCATTCCCTTTGCGGAGACGCTAGATGCGCACAGCCCTGAGGCCGCGGTGGAGGCGGCAGTTCGCGTCGGCCTGCCCTGCGTGCTCAAGGCCGTGGGTCCGGTGCACAAGAGCGATGTCGGCGGTGTCCTGCTCAACCTGCGGTCACACGATGAAGTGCGGCAGGCCTACCACGCGATGTCGGCGCGGATCGGCCAGGAGATGACGGGCGCAGTCGTCCAGCGCATGCTGCCAGCGGGCGTGGAGATCATCGTCGGTGGGGTCAACTACCCGGCGTTCGGACCACTCGTCATGGTGGGCATGGGCGGGGTGACGGCGGACCTTCTGGCCGACCGCGCCTTCCGCGTGCCGCCCATCACCGACGCCACCGACATGATCGGCGAGCTGCGCTGCGCCCCGCTGCTGCGCGGCTACCGTGGCTCCCCGCCCCTGGACGTCCAGAGCCTGGCCGACCATGTCACACGGATCGGCAGGCTGCTGGAAGACCTGCCGCAGGTGGCCGAACTGGACCTCAACCCCGTCATCGTCACACCGGACGGCGCCACCACGGTGGACGCGCGAATCAGAGTGGCGCCGTGCGAGCAGCCGCCCTCGCCACTGCTGCGCCGCATGCGCTGACCAACGACCGTCCTGCTCGGGACTTCCGTCCCTACTTCCTGGGCCGTCCAGGAGATGTGATGAAAGCGACCACCAAGGAGGTAAGCATGCATATGACCGTCGCGAACGTGATGACAGAGAAAGTCGTCTCCGTCACCGCCGCCACCCCGTTCAAAGACATCGCCGAAGCGCTCATCACCGGCGGCATCAGCGCCGTCCCGGTCACCGACGACGACAACCACGTGATCGGCATGATCTCCGAGGCCGACCTGCTGCGCAAGGAGGAGTTCCGGGAGGAGTTCTACCGCGAGGGCTACCGGCCGCCGCTGCGCGCCCGGCTGCGCCGCCCCAAGGGCCGTCAGAAGGCTGACGGCGACACCGCCGCCCAGCTGATGACCAGCCCCGCGATCACCATCCACCCCGCGGCGACTGCCGTCGCGGCCGCCCGCCTGATGGACGCCCACGGCGTCAAGCGGCTCGCGGTGGTCGACTACAACGGCCGCCTGCAGGGCATTGTCAGCCGCCGTGACCTGGTCAAGCTGTTCCTGCGCGGTGACCAGGAGATCGCCGTCGAGATCCGCGACGACATCCTCGGCCGCACCCTGTGGGTCGACACCGACGGGGTCACCGTCACGGTGGAAGGCGGAGTGGTCACGCTGACCGGCTGGATGGACCGCCGCACCGAGACCGGCGTCGCCGCCCGCATGGCCGCCCGGGTCAACGGCGTCGTCGACGTCGTCAACAAGCTGACCTGGAAGCAGGACGACTCCAAGTGGGAGGTCGGCTAGCCGTGCTCGTGCGCGAGGTCATGAGCAGCCCGGTCATCACGGTCCGCCGTACCGATCCGGTGCGGCGGGCCATCCGGATCCTGTACAGCCATGACATCACCGCCGCTCCCGTCGTGGATGACAGCGACCGCCTCGTCGGCGTGGTCAGCGAGCTGGATCTGCTGCGCGGCGAGTTCGAGCCCGACCCCCGCGCCACCGTGCTCCCCCTCGCCACCGTTGGCGAGCCGCCGCGCCGCGTGATGGAGGTCATGACCGGCGACGTGGTCACCGTCGCCGAGACCACCGACGTCACCACCGCCATCGACCTCATGGTGGGCAGACGGATCAAGAGTCTGCCTGTGCTGCGCGGCAAGGAGATCGTCGGTATGGTGAGCCGCCGCGACCTCATGGCCATGCTCGCCCGCTCCGACGAGGACCTGCGCGACGCCGTTGTAGCTGCGCTGTGCGAGCAGTATCCCTCCGGCCCGGGCTGGGACGTCGCCGTGCACAACGGCGTGGCCGAGCTGTCCGGGCCACCCCACGAGCACGCCGACCACATCGCCGGCCTGCTCGCCCGCACCGTGCCCGGCGTCATCCGGGTCAAGCACCTCAGGAGATCACCATGAGAACCATAGTTCAGGACGTGATGACCACCGACGTGGCCGCAGTCAACCAGAACGCCTCCTTTCACACCGTGGCCGAGCTGCTCATCAACCGAGGCGTCAGCGGCGTGCCCGTGCTCGACGACGACAACCGCGTCCTGGGCGTGGTGTCCGAGGCCGACCTGCTCGCCAAACAGGAATTCAAGGAGCGCTACTACGGCGACGGCTACACCCCGCCGCTGCGTGCCCGCATCCGCCACACCGTCGGCAGTGAGGGCAGCGGCTTCTACAAGGCGCTCGGCGAGACCGCCGGCGCGCTGATGACCTCGCCGGCCCACACCACCAATCCCGACGTCGCCGTCGTGCTGGCGGCGCGGCAGATGGACAAGCACGGCGTCAAGCGCCTGCCCGTGGTCGACGCCGAAGGCAGGCTCGTCGGCATCGTCAGCCGCCGCGACCTGATCAAGGTCTTCCTCCGCGCCGACATCGACATCGAGCACCAGGTGCGAGAAGCCCTCCAAGCCGTCCCCGGCGAGGTCACCGACCTCGGCGTCACCGTGGCCGACGCCGTCGTCACCCTGACCGGGAAGTTCGACAAGCACAGCCACGCCATCGCCGCAGTCCGTATGACCGAGCGCATCGACAGCGTGGTCGCCGCCCACGACGAGCTCACGTGGAAGCACGACGACATCGTCAAACTCCCTGTCGCCTGGGGCGGGGCCTGATCTGATGGGGTATCCGTTACTCCCCCGACCTGGCCACTACCGGGTCGGGGTCGGCGTCAAGGCGTCAAGCAGCCGCCAACGCGTCTCTTCCGCCTAGTCCGAAAATCAGTGAGTAAGCAGGCAGGCGGCAGCGAACCCTGGCATACAGTGACGTGCCCGGGCCGATGATTAGCTCAAGCTGGTCAGGCGGCTGGTTCCAGGCTGACCCGGTAGCCGAGGGCTTCGAGCTCGCGGATGTGCTTGCGTTTGCGACGTTCGGTGCTAATGCGTTTGTCGTAGAAGTCCGAGCCCAGGTCGACGAAGTGGGCGTCGGGTGTGGACAGCAGGTGCCAGACGATGGTCAAGATGGAGCGCCCCACGGCGACGATGGCGCGTTTGGTACCTCGCCGACGGGCGATGCGCCGGTAGCGCTCGCCCAGGAAGGTGTCGGTGCGGCCGACTACCACGGCCGCTTCGCCGAGTACGCGGGCCAGATAGGGGTTGCCGTGCCCGGTGGTGCCGCGGCCCTTCTTCTTGCCCGCCGATTCCTTCACCCCGGGAGCGAAGCGAGCCCAGGAGGCCAGGTGGCCGGCGGTGGGGAAGCGGCTCATGTCCAGCCCGATCTCGGCCAGGATCATCGCGGCGGCGGTGCGACCCACGCCGGGGATCTCATCCAGCCGCTCCACCGCCTGGGCGAAAGGGGCGACGTGCTCCTCGATCCTGGCATCCACCTCGGCGATGTCCCGGTTGAGCTGATCGACGTGGGCCAGCATCTTGGCCAGCAGGAAAGCGTGGTGGTCGGTGAAGTGGCCGGTGAATGCCTCCTCAAGCGCGTCGATCTTCTTGCGCAGGCTGGAGCGGGCCATCTGAGCCAGGGTCCGCGGGTTGCGCTCCCCGGCGATCAGCGCCGCCATCATCGCCCGCCCGGAGACGCCGAAGATGTCGCTGGCCACCACCGACAGTTTGATCTGCGCGTCTTCCAGCAGTTTCTCAGCGCGCTGCTTCTCGGCGGTGCGCGAGACGACCAAGTCGACCCGGTAGCGTGTCAGATCACGCAGGCGGCGGATCTCGGCCGGCGGCACGAAACTGGGACGCAGCATCTGCCGCTCGGCCACCTTGCACAGCCATGCGGCGTCGATCCGATCGGTCTTGGCGCGCCCGGGCAGGTGCTTGACATCGCGCGCGTTGACCAGCCAGGTCTCGAATCCGGCGGCTTCCAGCAGGTAGAAGACCGGCTTCCAGTAGTCGCTGGTCGCCTCCATGACCACCCGGGTCACCCCGAGCGCCCGCAGGTGATCGGCCATGCCCAGCAGCGAGCGGGTCATCGTGGCGTAGGAGGTGATCTCCTGCACGCGGCGGCCGGAACGCCGCTCGTCGGGTGCTCGCACGCAGCACACCAGGCTGGCCTTGCCGATATCGAGGGCGGCGATCCGCTCGATGATCTCTTCATGGTCCCTGACCTCTTCCAGCATTCCGCCCTCCCTACTCCGCGCTCCACCTCGGTGAACCCCGCACGGTGCCCGCAAGAGCCGCATGGGGACGGAGCGAATCTAGTCCGCGTGCTCGAGGCAACAGTGAAGGGCCCATGGCGCGGCTCCCGGCGTCCGACTAAAGACCCCATGCCACTTCGTGGCGCCCGCGGATAGGTGAAACTTGGGGTGCGTCGCCCGCTGACGTCGTACTCGCTTGGACCTGCGAGGCTGTTCTAAAGACTGACGCTGGAGCCTGCCCGGTAGGTACCCCGGATTGCCGCTACGAGCGCGTGTCACAGCATCTCGATGTTGTCGCGGGCTCCGCGGACGACGCACCTCATCCATCCTCGGGGGCAGAGCATGGAGGCGCAATGGAGGTCGTCCACCCGGCGGTGGCCGGGATCGACGTGCACAAGAAGATCTTATGGGTGGCCATCCGGTTGCCCGGCGAGCACCAGCCGTTCGTCCGGAGCTACCGCACGTTCTGGAGAGCGCTGCAGAAAATGGCCGCCGAACTGGTCGAGCTCGGCGTCACCGACGTGGCGATGGAATCGACCGGCGTGTACTGGTGGCCCGTCTACCACGCGCTGGCCCAGACGGGCCGGATCGAGGTGTGCGTGGCCAACGCCGAGCACCTCAAGAGCGTCCCGGGTCGCAAAACCGACATCCGTGACTGCCAGTGGATCGCTGAACTGCACCAATTCGGCCTGCTGCGCCCGAGCTTCATCCCCGCCCAGAACGTGGCAGCGCTACGGCACCGCACCCGCTATCGCAAGAAGCTCATCGAGGCCCGCATGAGTGAGGGACAGCGGCTGGCCAAGGTGCTGGAGGACGCAGGGATCAAAATCGACTCGGTCGCCTCCAAACTGCTGTGCATTTCCGGCCGGGACATGATCGAAGCGCTGATCGCCGGAGAACGCGACCCGCACCTGCTGGCAGGTCTGGCCCGCGGCGTCCTTCGGCACAAGCACGAGGACCTGGTGGCGGCCTGCGACGGGCGCTTCACCGCCACCCACGCCGCCATGTGCCGACTCCATCTGGACGCCTACGACCACACCACCGGCAAGATCGCCGAACTCGATGGCCTGGTCGCCGAAGCCGCCACCGTCTTCGAGCCGGTCATCACCCGGCTGATGACCATCGTCGGGATCGGACGGCGCACCGCCGAGGTGATCGTCGCCGAGACCGGCGCGGACATGTCCCGCTTCCCCACCCCCGAGCAACTGGCCGCCTGGGCCGGGCTGGCCCCCGGGAACCGGGAATCAGCGGGCAAGCGCCGGCGGGCCACCACTCGTAAGGGCAACAAGCACCTCAAGGCCGCCATGGTCGAAGCCGCCTGGGGCGCCTCCCGCACCCGATCCAGAATCGGAGCCCGGCTGCGCCGCCTGGTACGCCGTTTCGGCAAGCAGCACGCCAAGAAGGCCGCGGTCGCCACCGCTCACACGCTGCTGCGCGTCTGCTGGGTGGTCATGGCCCGAGGCGAGGATTACCGCGAAGACGGTGGCGACTTCTACGACCGGCGCGAAGCCCGCCAGGCCCACTACCTGGCCGCCCGCTACCAAAAGACCCTCGAACGTCTCGGCTACCAGGTCACCCTAATCGCGCCCAGCCCCGGCCCGGCAGATCAACCCGACCCCGACCAACCACAGGAACCGGCGGCCTGAAATCCGGCAGGTCAGTGGCCGGTCACACCATCACGACCGCGCCACCGATCCCGTCTGCCCATCCACTGTTCGCTGCCGCGCGATGGCCGGGACCCAAGTTTCGTCACAGCACGACCTCAAACGGGCCAAGGAGACACGACGTCGGCGGGCAACCACCCCGATTTTCAGCCCGGAACGGGCATCCCCGCAGGGATATCAGAGCCTAAAGCCGCTAAAGCCGCTAAAGCCGCTCCCCCACCGGCGATCACCACGCAGCCGTCGTCCAGCAACGATCTGACGAGATGACCGCCGCCGGCCGGCAGGCCTGGGTCCTCACCAGATGATCTCGGACAGCGGACGGCGCATCGAGCCCTTCTCGTCGAAGGTGACGCCCAACCGCATGATCATCTGCGGGTATTCGCCCGAGCAGAGCTCCTGCCTCATGAACTCGCGCAGCAACTCCATCTCGAGGGCCTGTGTGTGGAAGGCGGCGCTGACGCCGTACGCCGAGGCGTGTAGGAGCACATGTTGCAGCGCCTGCCCGGCGTCGATCCAGTCCTGGCGGCTGTCGCCCCGCGTGGTGAGCAGCGCCGCGACCCCGGTAGCCGTCGAGGCTCCCTGGTTCGTCTGGCTGCCCCAGTCATGTCCCCAGGCGTAATCGCGCTGCGGAAAGTGCGGCTCGGTACGCGCTGCCTCGCGGGGATAGCCCTCCGCGGGCACCCCATCGCTGCGACCGCTGCCCGGTGGCCTGGCCCAGCGGATCACCTCCAGGCTGAAGCGCTGGTCCTGCGCCTGCACGCCCTGCGCGGCCTGAGTGAGCGCGGCGATCACGTTGACCGCTGCGTCCGAGCGAACGGGCGTCAGCTTGGCGCCCTCGTCCGCGGCCGCGCTGACCAGCCTGTCGATGAGCTTGTCCGGCACCGGCACGTCGGCGAAGCCCGCCCGGTGTGTGCGGCGGCGCTCGATCTCGCCGCTCAGAGCCTTGATGGATTCGTCGGCCTGCGTCTCGGCACCCGGCTGGAGCGTCGCGAGCAACGACGGGCGGTCCGGATCCGGCAGGACGCGCACGACAGGCTCGAACCCCTCACAGCTCATGACCGTACGCATGGTGTACAGGGCCGCGCCGCAGCTGATCAGCAGCTCCCGCCCCGAGGCATCCTCGACGCGTAGTTTCCTGTCCGTGTCGGCCCGCAGGCTGATCTCGTTCTCCGATATCGAGAAGGTCCAGGGCTGCGTGTTGTGAACGGAAGGCGCCCAGCGCGCGGCATCCACCGCAGCGTCCAGCGCGTGCTTGACCGAACGGATGGCCATGGCACTCACCTCCATGGGTCTCACTCTCAGTCCATCACGCGGAGGCCTCCACTGTCAGGGGCGAAGGTCCTTCGCCCCAGGGACGTAGGGCCCCTCTGATAGCGAACATGGGCATTCTCTTGGGCGGCCCCGTTATCGACTCGAATGGGGCGGCAACCATGCGATCAGCGCCCCGCCTGCCTACGCCATCCGCGAGTGACTTCGCGTACAGGCTAAACGGCCTGCTCCGATGACGCTTTCCGCAAGACGCCGCCCACCGCTGCCCGCCCCCACGACGGGCTGATCGTGCCGTCCCCCAACACCAGTTCGCGGGTACGTCAGGCAGCCGGAACCGGGAATGACGCAGCAAGGCTCTCTCCCCACTGCCTGGCCCGCTCCAACTCACCCTCGACCAGCGGCCCTTGCGTGCCGGAGACGTAGAAGCTCTGTGCCGGCGCCACCGCCCGGATGCCCAGGCGGCGCAGCCGCTTGGCAACGGCACGGGCGGCCGAGCCCGGCATACGCGGCTTGACGATGCGGGTGTCGAACGCGGCCGAGCCGAGCCCGGCCGAGGAGGTGCGGAGCGTCGCCAGCCATTCCCGCACGCCGTCCCCACGGGAGACCAGTGGTCTTTCAGCTTGCTCGGCAGCGGATTTCCGGGTGGAGGCCCGGCTCATGGAGAAGGCGTGCGTGGGCCCTCCGACCACGAGCAGTCGCACCTCCTCCCCCACGGCGGAGGGTGCGGAGCCGACCTCCACCACTTCGGCCGGCATCCGGGCGGCCAGCCCTTCGGCCACTGCCTCGGCGATCTCCTTGGTGTTGCCGTACATGGATTCGTAGACGACCAGCGCATGCATCGCATGCCTCCTCTCGGGGGCTCGGGTGCAGGGCGGGATATCCCACCTGGCCGCACCCGCGACCGAACTCTCGGCCAAGTCGGACTGCCACCTCCACCATCGCGAAGAGTGCTCGCCAGGACCCGAGGCCAAAGTCCCGGTTCAGGTCGTCGTTGGTCCTGAATTCACCCAGCCGGGGGCACGAAGTCGAAAGGCATCGATCTTCGGGGACCTTCGTCCCTCCTGCTGATGTCCTTGGACCGATGTGACGGCGCACCCCTTCAACAAGAGTGAAAGCGAACATTCGAGGCGAAGGGGAAACGATGAAAGCCACGACGTCCGAACTCGGGGCATGGCGGGGCTTCCACGGTGCGGCCTGGCGGTCGACCGTGGACGTGCGTGCCTTCATCCAGGACAACTACACGCCGTACGAGGGTGATGAGAACTTCCTGGCAGGGTCGACGGAGCGGACGCGGGCCGTGTGGGCGGCAGTGTCGGCGCTGTTCCCCAAGGAGCGTGAGCGCGGGATCCACGATGTCGACACTTCGACGCCCTCGTCGATCATCGCGCACGCGCCCGGCTACATCGACCGTGACCGTGAGCTGATCGTGGGGCTGCAGACCGACGCGCCGCTGAAGCGGGCCATCATGCCCGCCGGTGGGCTGCGCATGGTGGAGAACGGCCTGGCCGCCTACGGCTACAAGCTCGACCCGGCGGTGAAGGAGATCTTCACCAAGTACCGTAAGACCCATAACGACGGCGTCTTCGACGCCTACACCCCCGAGATCCTGGCCGCCCGCCGCTCCGGCATCATCACCGGCCTGCCCGACGCCTACGGCCGCGGCCGGATCATCGGCGACTACCGCCGCGTGCCCCTCTACGGCGTGGACCGGCTGGTCGAGGCCAAGCGCGCCGAGTTGCGCTCCCTGGATGACGAGCCTGCCATCGACGCGGTGATCCGCGATCGGGAAGAACTGGCCGAACAGATCCGCGCGCTGGAGGAGCTCAAGCGCATGGCGGCCTCGTACGGCTACGACATCTCCCGTCCGGCTGCCACCGCCCGCGAGGCCATCCAGTGGCTGTACTTCGCCTACCTGGCCGCCATCAAGGAGCAGAACGGCGCCGCCATGTCGCTGGGCCGCACTTCCACCTTCATCGACATCTACCTGGAGCGGGACCTCGCCGAGGGCCGAATCACCGAGGAGCAGGCGCAAGAGCTCATCGACGACTTCGTCATCAAGCTGCGCATCGTCCGCTTCCTGCGCACCCCCGAATACGACCAGCTGTTCTCCGGCGACCCCACCTGGGTGACCGAGTCGATCGGCGGCATCGGCGCCGACGGCCGCCCCCTGGTCACCCGGACGAGCTTCCGCTACCTGCAGACGCTGCGCAACCTCGGCCCCGCGCCCGAGCCGAACCTGACCGTGTTCTGGTCGCCGCGGCTGCCCGAGCCGTTCAAGCGGTTCTGCGCCGCCCTGTCGATCGAGACCAGTGCCCTGCAGTACGAGAGCGACGAGCTGATGCGGCCCCGCTTCGGCGAAGACACCGCGATCGCCTGCTGCGTGTCGGCCGCCCCGGTCGGGAAGCAGATGCAGTTCTTCGGCGCCCGCGTCAACCTCGCCAAGACCCTCCTGTACGCGATCAACGGCGGCCGCGACGAGATCACCGGCGCCCAGGTCGGCCCAGAACACCCGCCCCTGACCGGCGAGTACCTGGACTATGAAGAGGTCGGCAAGGCGCTGGACCGGATGATGGACTGGCTCGCCGCCACCTACGTCAACGCGCTCAACATCATCCACTACATGCACGACAAGTACGCCTACGAACGCATCGAGATGGCCCTGCACGACTATCCGGTAAAGCGCACCCTGGCCTGCGGCATCGCCGGCCTGTCCGTGGTCGCCGACAGCCTGTCGGCCATCAGGCACGCCCGCGTCAAGGTCCTCCGCGACGCCACCGGCCTCGCCGTCGACTACCAGGTCGAAGGCGACTACCCGGCCTACGGTAACAACGACGACCGCGCCGACGCCATCGCCGTCGACCTCGTCCGCTCCTTCATGGACAAGATCCGCCGCCACCCCGCCTACCGCGACGCCGAGCACACCCAGTCGGTGCTCACCATCACCTCCAACGTCGTCTACGGCAAGCACACCGGCAATACCCCCGACGGCCGCCGCGCCGGCGAACCCTTCGCTCCCGGCGCCAACCCGATGAACGGCCGCGACCGCCACGGCGTGATCGCCTCCGCCTTGTCCGTCGCCAAACTCCCCTACGACCAGGCCCTCGACGGCATCTCCCTGACCAACACCGTCACCCCCGAAGGCCTCGGCCGCACGCCTCAGGAGCGGGTGGGCAACTTGGTGGGGGTGCTCGACGGCTACTTCGACGCCGGCGGCTTCCACATGAACGTCAACGTGCTCACCCGCGCCGTTCTCCTGGACGCCATGGAACACCCCGACCGCTACCCGCAGCTGACCATCCGCGTCTCGGGCTATGCGGTCAACTTCGTCCGCCTAACCCCCGACCAGCAGCGCGACGTCATCAACCGCACCTTCCACGGCTCCCTGTGAGCGGCCGGCCATGAACGGCGTCATCAGCTCCTGGGACCTGTCGATCGGGGTGGACGGCCCCGGCACCAGGTTCGTCGTGTTCACCTGCGGCTGCCCGCTGCGCTGCCTCTACTGCCAGAACCCGGAGACCTGGCGGATGCGCGACGGCCGCCAGGTCAGCACCGACGAGGTGATGGCCGAGATCGGCAAGTACCGGCGCTTCATCTCCATCGCCGGTGGCGGCGTGACGATCAGCGGCGGCGAACCGCTGCTCCAGTCCCGCTTCACCGCCGAACTGCTGCACCGGTGCCACGACAGCGGCCTGCACACCGCTCTGGACACCTCAGGCCTGCTCGGCATCCGCGCCACCGACGCCATGCTGGCCGACACCGACCTGGTACTGCTCGACATCAAATCCTACGACCCGGCCACCTACCGGCAGGTCACGGGCGGACCCGTAGAACCGACGCTGCGCTTCGCCCGCCAGCTCGCCCGGCTCGGCAGGCCCACCTGGGTGCGGTTCGTCCTGGTCCCTGGACTCACGGACGCCATTGAGAACGTGGACGGGCTGGCCCGCTTCGTCGCGGACCTCGGCAACGTCGAACGGGTCGACGTACTACCGTTCCACCGTATGGCCACCGGCAAGTACCAGCGGCTCGGCCTACGCTTCCCGCTGGCCGACGTGACGCCGCCGGACGACGCGCTGCTGGATCGTGTCCGCGCCCAGTTCCGCGACCAAGGGCTCAACGCCGTCTAGCTTGATTTTTAGTCACGGCGCTCAGTGCAGTCACGCTACCCAGCGCGGCTGACGAGCGGCTGTGCTCGCGGTGGATGCCGCTCTGGATCAGGACGGGAAGCGCGACCTCAGAGGCACCGGCCCGGATCGTACGTGCCCAGGTCAGCAGGTCGATGTTAGTTTCCATGGCCACGTCGCGAGTGGCCAGGGATGTGCACGACGTCGTCCTCGGACAGTGTCTTGACCATGAGCGAAAGGCCGTTGCAGTCGCTCACGTACGGCAGGATTTCCCGCGCCATCTCGATCCCCCACTCGGCCTGGCCATCGCTGATCTCCTCCAGGTTGCTGACCAGCGCCAGCTCCGCCACCGAGGGCGATTGGCAGCTGTCACGGGACTTTCGTCCCTAACCCGGCCGGCAGGGACGCTGGCAGGCTGACGATATGAAACTCGACTCGGCCGGTCTGCAGGTGCTCTCCCACGAGGAGTGCATGCGCCTGCTGCCCTCACGCCCGATCGGGCGGATCGTCTTCACCGACCGCGCCCTACCGGCCGTGCAACCGGTCAACTTCTGCATGGACGGGCAGGACATCGTCATCCGCACGGCGGCCGGTTCCAAGCTGGCGGCCGCCACCCGCCGTGCGGTCGTGGCCTTCGAGGTCGACGACTTCGACCCAAAGGAACGTAACGGCTGGTCGGTCACCGTCGTAGGGTATGCACGTGTCGCCGACGACCCTGCAGAGATCGCCCGGCTGGAAGGATTGCAGCTGACGCCGTGGACAGGCGGCCGCGACCACTTCATCGTCATCGCCACAGTGGAGGCCACCGGTCGGCGCATCCAGCAGCCCACCTGATCATCCAGATCAAGCAAGCAGCCCTCCAGACGTTGGACGGCCTTCAGGGTGGCACATGAGGCACCCGCTCACCGTAAGGCTGCCAAGCCTGGAGAATTCGGTCCTACGCCTCAATGCGAATTGGTCGTCACGGGTTGGGACTTTAGTCCCTGGCGTGAGCTGGGCGCGTCCCTCATGCTGGAACGACATCGGCCGACGGGCTCAAGGGAGCGCGGCTCATGAGCACGTATTCGAGGATTGTGCATGGATCGGCACGCTACGCTGCGTGAGCGCCGTGACCGGCTGCATCGCCATTGGGCGGGGTGGGTCGCGGGCGACCGGGCGAGCAAGCAGGCCAGCCTGCGCGAGGAGATCGTCGCGTCGTGGCGGCGGTCGATCCGATGGATTTCCCCTGAACGTGGCTGCGCGCCCGTGGATGCCGCCGCCGACGACCGGTGGGCCCGTTCAGTGCTCCGCGAGCCCGTGCAAGCGGTCTCGGATGGGTTGCGCACGATCGCCGAGGATGGTGGATTCGTTGCCGCGGTCACCGACGAGTCGGGCACCATCTTGTGGACATGCGGGGGACGGGTCATGCGCCGCCGCGCCGAGACGGTGAACTTCGCGCCCGGCGGCCGATGGGACGAGCTGGCGATGGGCACCAACGCGCTGTCGCTGGCGCTGCGGCACGGGCTGCCGGCCACCGTATTCTCGGCCGAGCATCTGGTGGAGGCCCTGCACGGCTGGGTCTGCTACTCAGCTCCGATCAAGGCACCGGACGGGCGGGTGCTGGGCGTCCTGGACCTGTCCAGCACCTGGGATCGGTCCCACCCCTTGGCCATGCCCGCGCTGACTAATCTGGTCACCGGCATCGAGCAGCGGCTCGCCGAAAGTCTGACCCCTGGCCGGCCGGGCCTGTACCTGCGCTGCCTGGGGGACGCGGAGCTGCTGCGAGACGTCGCCCCGGTACGGCTGCGGCCCCGCCAGTTGGAGATCCTCACTCTGCTGACGCTCGATGGGCACGCGATGTCCCCCGAGCGGCTGCGCGATGCGCTCTACGGCGAGCGGCGCGTCACGGCGGCCACGCTGAAGGCGGAGGTGTCTCACCTCAGGAGCGCGCTGCGCGGGGCGCTGTCGATGCGGCGGTACGAACTCACTGAGCCGATCGCGTGCGATGCGGCCGAGGTGCTCTCCCTGCTGGCGGCCGGCCGGGGCGAGCAGGCCGTCGCCGCCTACAGCGGCCCCTTACTGCCGTCGTCGGATGCGCCTGGCATCCGGATGTGGCGCGAGCACCTCGAGGTGGCCGTACGCGAGGTCGTGCTCCGGTCCGGGCGGCCGGAGCCGTTGCTCGCCTACGGCGCGTTGCACCCCTACGACCTGGAGGTCCACGAGCGAGCCCTGGCCCTGCTGCCCGCCGGCGATGCACGCCGCGGAGTAGCGTTGGCGCGCCGCCGAAGTGCCCTGGGCGACTGAGCGGCGATTCTGCCGAGGCGACCTTCGCCGCCTACCGCTGCTCCGCTCCCGCACACCACACCGCCGCACACCGTCCTGCGCTCTCGCCCTTTTCGGCCGTGACCGGCTCGCCACGCCTTCCCGGACACCCGCCAACCTTTCGCCAACCTCACGTGGTCACCGTGGGCTTTGTCAGCGCCGCGTGAAGGAGAGACGACATCATGGCTTACGCACCCCCAGGCTCCGAGGGCAGCATCGTCACCTACGCCCAGCAGTACGAGAACTTCATCGGCGGGGCGTGGGTACCCCCGGTGGGCGGCGAGTACCTCGACGACCTCAGCCCGATCAACGGACAGGTCTTCACCCAGGTGCCGCGCTCCACCGCCGCCGACGTCGAGCTGGCCCTGGACGCGGCGCACGCCGCCGCCGACCGGTGGGGGCGCACCTCCCCGGCCGAGCGGGCGAACATCCTCAACAAGATCGCCGACCGCATCGAAGCCAACCTGGAGCGCCTCGCCGTCGCCGAGACCTGGGAGAACGGCAAGCCGGTACGCGAAACCCTCGCCGCGGACCTGCCCCTGGCGGTGGACCACTTCCGGTACTTCGCCGGGGTGCTGCGCGCCCAGGAGGGCGGCGTCAGCCAGCTCGACGACGACACCGTCGCCTACCACTTCCACGAGCCGCTCGGCGTCGTGGCGCAGATCATCCCGTGGAACTTCCCGATCCTGATGGCCGCCTGGAAGCTCGCCCCGGCGCTGGCGGCCGGCAACTGCGTGATCCTCAAACCGGCCGAACAGACCCCCGCCAGCATCCTGCTGGTGATGGAGCTGATCGCCGACCTGCTCCCGCCCGGCGTCCTCAACATCGTCAACGGCCTGGGCACCGAGGCGGGCAAACCGCTGGCCGAAAGCCCCCGGGTGGCCAAGGTGGCCTTCACCGGCGAGACCACGACCGGGCGGCTGATCATGCAGTACGCCGCGCAGAACATCATCCCGGTCACCCTGGAACTTGGCGGCAAGAGCGCCAACATCTTCCTGCCCGACGTCCTGTCTGCCGACGACGACTTCCTGGACAAGGCCGTCGAGGGATTCGTGATGTTCGCCCTCAACCAGGGCGAGGTGTGCACCTGCCCCTCCCGCGCCCTGATCCACTCCTCCATCTACGACGAGTTCATGGCCCGCGCGATCACCCGGACCGAGGCCATCGTCGGCGGCGACCCCCTCGCCCCCGCCACCATGATCGGCGCCCAGGCGAGCAACGACCAGTACCAGAAGATCCTCTCTTACATCGACATCGGCAAGAAGGAAGGCGCCGAACTCCTCACCGGCGGCAGCCCCCGTACAGTCCCGGGTCTGGAGGGCGGCTACTACATCCAGCCGACCGTCTTCCGCGGCACCAACGACATGCGCATCTTCCAGGAGGAGATCTTCGGCCCGGTGGTCTCGGTGACCACCTTCGATTCCGAGAACGAAGCCCTCAAGATCGCCAACGACACCCCGTACGGCCTCGGCGCGGGTCTGTGGACCCGCGACATCAACGCCGGCTACCGGCTCGGCCGCGGCATCAAAGCCGGACGCGTGTGGACCAACTGCTACCACGCCTACCCGGCCCACGCCGCCTTCGGCGGCTACAAGCAGTCCGGCATCGGCCGTGAGAACCACCGCGCCATGCTGGATCACTACCAGCAGACCAAGAACCTGCTGGTCAGCTACTCGTCCAAGCGACTCGGCTTCTTCTGACAACCACCGCCGAGAGGGCGTACCCGCCCGCAGGCCAGGCGGGTGCGATCTCTCGGGGATCCGGCCCTCCCCGATCGCAAGACCGAACTCCGCACACCGAACCTTCGTCCCAAGCCCGCCTCCCGCCTTTCTCTGAGGCTGAAGCTTCCCCGCTTTCCCCGTCCAGTCCGCTCTCCCGGTCAGAAGGAGTGTTTTCATGCGCGCCACGATCGTCACCGCCTTCGACAAGCCTCTGGAGATCCGCGACTTGCCCGTGCCTACCCCTGCCGCCGACCAGGTGCTCGTCCGGATCGAGGCGAGTGGCCTGTGCCACACCGACATCCACGCCGCTCGCGGCGACTGGCCGATCAAGCCGACGCTGCCGTTCACTCCCGGACACGAGGGGTCGGCATCGTCGAACAGGTCGGCGCGGCCGTCACCGAGCACGCCGTCGGCGACCGGCTCGCCATCCCGTGGCTCGGCTACGCCTGCGGCGCCTGCGACTACTGTGTCAGCGGCCGGGAGACCCTGTGCGAGGCGCAGTAGAACACCGGCTACGCCATCGACGGTGCCCGTGCCGAATACGCCGTCGCATACGCCCGCCAGGTGGTCAACGTCCCCGACGGAGTCGACCCGCTGGAGGCCGCCCCGTTGGCCTGCGCCGGCGTGACCACCTACAAGGCCGTAAAGGTCTCCGGCCTGCGCCCCCTCACCCGCTCCTCCACGGACGTCGATGTGTCTGGATTGGTTAGATATCCCTGTGTAAGGGGGTGATCCGCAGGGCTGTTGTCCAAGGTCACCGCAGTGACCTAAGGGGGCAGGTGACCACACAGCAGGCACTGAGGTCCTCAACCGCTAACTTCGATGAGCTCCCCATTGCCTCGTCTTCATACAGGGTGCGGGCGAGATGACACCGAATCCTGTCCTCGCACCTCGAGGATGGTTGGTGAGCTTGGCCGCGTGGGCGTTCCGACCGCGAAGTGACGCTAGCCGAACAGTGCCCAGCCGTACTTGAGCACGACGGCCAGGATCAGGATCAGGATCCAGATCGTGACGGCGATGGCGTCCAGGTCGGCGTCGATGACCCTGGACATCGACGCCTGCACGCGGCGGGGGAGGAACAGGTTGCCGTCGCGGACGTTCACGTGCGTCAGCGTCGACCACACCAGCGTCGTGGACACGGTCACCAGCAGGCACCACGGGCACAGCGCGCCGATCACGTACATGGACTGGTAGAACAGCCAGTACGCGAAGATCAGGCCGAACGTATAGACCATCTGCGCGGCGAACATGAACCAGCGCGGGAACCGTACCCGGCCCAGGCTCGCCACCGCGATCGTGATCACGACCGGCTCGGCCACCAGCCCCAGGAAGGCGTTCGGGAAGCCGAGCAGATGCGCCTGCCAGGAGCTGCCGACCGTGCCGCAACTGATGACGCTGTTGATGTTGCAGGACAGATCCGCGCCCGGGTCGGCCGCCAGGCGCACCGCGTCGATCGACAGCACGAAGGACGCGGTCAGACTCAGGCACGCCGACAACATCATGGTTCCGAAGATCCAGGCGTTGGAGTGCCGGAGCGCGTGCAGGCGCGGCAGGACCGCGGTCACCGCTACTGGCCCTTGGCCGCGGTCACGGCCGCGGTCAGCGGGCCGGCCGTGTAGAGGTCGCCCTCGAACACCTTGCCGTTGATCTTCACGGTCGGTGTGCCCGAGATCCCCGTGTCGAAAACGGCCTTTGTCGAGGTCGCGATCCACGACTCGAAGCTGCGGCCGGTGAAGGCGGCCACCACGTCCGCCGGGACCCCGGCATTGCGGGCCAGCGTGGCGATCTCGTCGTCGGACAGGCCGCGGCTGCCCTCCGCGGGCTGTTTGGCGAACAGCGCCGTGTTGAGCGCCAGGACCTTGTCGGGCGCCCGGTCGGCGACGGTGGCGACGGCGTTGGCCGCCCGCGTGGAGTACTTGGCGCCGCTGGATGCCTGGTCCAGGAACGACAGCGGGTACAGCTCCAACCGCACCGTTCCGTCGGCCACCAGCTTGTCCAGTTCGCCGCTGTTGGCCTGCTCGAAGCGCCCGCAGTACGGGCACATGTAGTCAAGGTAGACCTCGAGCTTCACGGGAGCCACCGCGTTGCCCACGGCCAGCGCCCCGCCGGCCGTCGCGATCGCCGGGGCCTTGCCGCTGCCCTGGGCTGCCGGGGAGCTGCCGTTACCCGCCGCGTTGATCAAGCTGATCACGATGGCGACCAGCAGGCCCACGATGATCAGGCCGCCGCCGGTGGCGACCAGGCGGGTGCGCTTCTTCCTGCGCCGCTCGGCGGCGGCCAGGGCGTTGCGTAGCTCGCGGGACTTGGTTCGTGCCTCGGTGCTCATGGTCTCGTTTCCTCGCTGGACAAGGGATCGAGCGCCAGACGGCCAACGCGTTGTCATCAGCGCGTTCGTCACCATTCCTGACCGGCGCTCGGCCCTGGCCAGAGGCCTGTCGCTGGCGCTCGCGTCCAGCTTGGAGGACACCGCCGCACCCACACCCGGGCCGAAAGTCCCAACCCTGTGGACCTTGGTCCCGGATCGGATGTCGTCCGCGCTTCCGCCATCCTGACCACGACCCGGACCTGTGCCCGGAGACGTAGATCCCGCCGGAAGAGGACCAGCGCGCCGCGTTCAGCGGGCTCCGGGCCGTGGGTACGGCCTGGTGAATGGCGACTTCGACTCCATAGCGGATCGCGTACAGCATCTGCCACTGTTCGGTGGCCCGATCTGTGCGGATCTGCTGCAGACGTGGACGGTGGTGGTCGTCAACGGTGCCGAGTGAGGGCTGCGCGGGTGTTGAAGACTTCATGGAGGGGGCGGCGCGGCACGGCGGGCACCGGCGGGCCGTAGCCCAGCCGCAGCAGCATCTGCAGATGGCCGAGCGTCCCGGTGGGCTCGCCGCGGTGCCCACTGTCTGGTAGATCCAGCGGTTGGCTGAACAGCGACGCCGACACCCCGTGGGCGGTAGCGGTGAGCAGCACCCGCTGCAGCGCCTGTCCGGCAACCAGCCAGTCGCGCGGACTGTCGCCGTCGGTGAACAGGGCAGCAATCTGCGGGTCTCTCTCGAACCTGGCCACCTCCCTGCTCGCCCCAAGACCGAAGTCGCGCAAAGGTAGTGCGGTGCCGTCGGGGCGAGGGCCGAAAGCTTGGCGGGGGACGCCTTCCGCGCGGAGGCCGTCTCTCGTCCACGGGGCCAGCTCGCAGCGGTAGGCCTCATCGCAAGAGAGCGCCCGGTCTGCGGTGGCAACCATGTCGAGGACCCTGCGTGCCGCGCGGCCGTCGAGCATGACAAGGGTGGCGCCCTCTTGGCGGGCCGCGAGGACCAGGTCGACGACGGTGTTACGAGGCAGGGAACGGCCGTCGAAGGGGAAGCGGTTGGTGCGCCGGTGCGGAATCACGGCATGTAGCCGCTGCTCGTTCGGTGACGGTGGCTGCCCTTGGACGGTGCGGATGACGGCGAGGAGGTCGGGCGCGGCGCGCGGCGCGGGCAACGGCAGGACACGGGCCTCGTAGCCGGTCATTCGGATGGTCAGCCTCATGTTGAACAGCGCCGCCCCGCAGCTCATGCCGAGGCAGCGTCCGAGGGGATCGGTGACGTGCAGTTGCCGGCGAAGGTCAGCGTAGACGGTCATGCTGTCCTTGAGGTGGTAGAACAGCCACGGCTGGGTGTTGTGCACGGAGGGCGCGGCGACCGCGGCCTCGACGATCCGGCGTACATCGGAGGGAGTGGCGAAAGGCTTGACCATTGTCACGTGGCGAGGGCGAGCGTGGTGCTCGCGGATAGCAGGGCGGCGCCGGTCAGGGTCAGCAGCGCGCCCAGGCCGATGACCAGTGTGGTGAGCTGCCAGGCCTGGTAGGCGTTCAGTAGCGAGGCACGCAGCATCTGGCCGGTGAAGGCGGTTTGCCGTAGCCCTTCCAGCTTCTCTTCGTCGCCGCCCGCGGCATACAGCTCGGCGCTGATCTCGCCGTACGTCCGGCCGCCCGTCGTCATCAGCACGTTGTTCCCGATCACTTGGGCGAAGTCGCGGGCTTGTGAGCCCGTCAGGACCGCCCGGCCCTGGTGAGCGGCGAGGTCATCGGGCAGCCCCTTGTCGGGGAAGCTGATCGACTGCCCGCGCAGTTCCGCCTGGATCTCGGCACGCGCCTTAATCCCCCGCGCGGCCATGATCGGGCCCGCCGCCATCATCGCGGCACCGGCGGCACCCAGCAGGGCCACCGCTATCGTTCGAACAACGCTCATGTCGTACTCCCTCGTACATGCGGCATCGGGCCTCGGCCGCGGACGGTCATCGGGCTTCGCCCCTGAGCGGGGTGCGCCGCCGGTAGACGACGTAGGGCCGCCACAGGTACGCGATCGGCGCCGACCAGACGTGGACGAGTCTGGTGAACGGCCAGATCGCGGCGAGCACCCAGGCTGACATCGCATGCAGCTGGAAGATCAGCGGCACGTCCGCCATAAGGTTCGGGTCGGGGCGGAAGGTAAGGACGCCGCGGAACCAGACGGCGATGGTGGCGCGGTAGTCGTAGCCGCCGCCGAGCAGGTTTTTGCCAACGGTCGCGGTCATGCCGAGGAGGATCACCACGGCCAGGACGGCGAACAGGACCTTGTCCGCACGGGTGGTGGTGCGGCGCACGCGCGGGCTGGTGAAGCGGCGGGCAAGCAGCAGCGCCAGGCCCGCGATGACCATGAGCCCGGCCACGGTTCCGGCGCTCACCGACACCAGGTGGTAGAGGTGCTCGTCGACGCCGACCGCCTCGGTCCAACTCTTCGGGACGAGCAGGCCGAGCACGTGGCCGCCGATGGCGGCGAAAGCGCCAAGGTGGAACAGCGGGGAGCCGAGCCGCAGCAGCCTGCTCTCCAGCACCTGGGTGGTGCGGGTGGTCCAGCCGAACTGGTCGACGCGCCAGCGCCAGACGTGACCGACAACGAAGATCGTCAGAGCGATGTAGGGGACGACCACCCAGAGCGCGACGTTCACGGCCGCACCTCCATTTCGTTCAGGGGCGGACCGTACGGGGCCAGCCCGACCTCCTCGGCGGGCGGGCCGGCCAGCGCGAGATCGGCCACCGCGGCTCGCTCGGCCTCCGACAGGCTGGGCAGCTCCGCGCACAGCGCGTCCAGTACGAGCGAGTAGGACGAGCCGGCCTCGTGCAGCGCGGTGCGGATGAGCTCCAGGCCCTTGCGGTGCTGGCGCAGCGGCGCCTCCCCGATGGCGGGCCCGGCCAGGGCGGCGAACTCGCAGACCACCGGCAGGAAGTCGGGCAGTTCCCCGTCGGGCGGGGTCAGCCCGGCCACCCGGTAGCGCTGCTTGAGCGTGAGCAGGGCCATACCCCGGCGGCGGGTGTCGCCGTGCAGATAGTAGGTGAGGTACAGACTGGACTTGCGGCGCAGGTCGAACGTCTCGACGTAGTGGCGGGCCAGCCGCATCGGCTCGCACTCGCGATACCAGTCGGTGAAGGCAACGAGCGCGTCGCGGGCCGGCGACTCGGGCAGAGCGTCCGCGGCGCGGCACAGCTCGGCGCGGGCGGCGAATAGGTCCGCGTCCGGGTACTGCAGGAGAAGGGAAACCAGGCGAAGGAGCGAGGCACGGTCCTCGTGCCTTGCAGCGGCTGCGGACGCACGCCGGTTGAGGAGCTTCATGCCGTGCCTCCCTTGCCGACGAAGAGTTTCAGTCCCAGGCGTCCGTCGCCGCGGCGGCCGGTGACGCCGGTCGGGTGGAACTCGCTCATGCCGGGGCCTCCGTCGCCGTCCAGGCTGCATCCGTCCGCTTGGGCGGACAGCGCGGCGGCGTCTTCGCGGTGGGCGGCGGGCACGACGTAGCGCTCGTCGTACTTGGCGATGGCCAGCAGCCGGTACATCTCCTCCATGTCCTCGGCTGTCATCCCGGCTGACTCCAGGAGGTCCGCGGCGACGGTGCCGTCGATGGTGCGGGCCCGCATGTAGGAGCGCATGGCCGACAGCTTCATCAGCACCCCGGCCACGACCTCGGTGTCCCCGGCGGAGAAGAGGCTCGCCAGGTATTCGAGGGGGATGCGCAGGTCGGTGATGGCGTGGAAGACGTTGTCCGGGTCGTCGGCGTCGGCGCCCACGCCGGTGACGGCGTCCAGCACGGGCGACAGCGGCGGGATGTACCAGACCATGGGCAGCGTGCGGTATTCCGGGTGCAGCGGCAGCGCCACCCGGTAGCGCATGGCCAGCTGGTAGATCGGCGAGCGGCGCGCGGCCTGGATCCAGTCCTCGCTGATCCCGCCCGCCCGGGCGGCCGCGGCCACCTCGGGGTCGTCGGGGTCGAGGAAGACCTTGCGCTGGGCCTCCAGCAGGTCGCGCGGGTCGGCGACGCGGGCGGCGTCCAGGACGGCGTCGGCGTCGTACAGGATGAGGCCGATGTAGCGCAGCCGGCCGACGCAGGTCTCGGCGCACACCGTCGGCTGGCCCGCCTCGATGCGAGGGAAGCAGAACGTGCACTTCTCGGCCTTGCCGGTCTTGTGGTTGACGTACACCTTCTTGTACGGGCACGACGAGACGCACATGCGCCAGCCGCGGCAGCGGTCCTGGTCGACCAGGACGATGCCGTCCTCCTCACGCTTGTACATCGCGCCGGACGGGCAGGCGGCGACGCAGGCCGGGTTGAGGCAGTGCTCGCAGATGCGCGGCAGGTGGAACATGAAGGTCTTGTCGAACTCCATCTTCACCTTCTCGGCCATGGCCGCGAGGTTGGGGTCGGCCGGGGCGTGCTCGGGGGCGCCGCCCAGGTCGTCCTCCCAGTTCGCGCCCCATGTGATCGCCATGTCCTCCCCCGTGATGGCCGACTTGGGGCGGATGACCGGGACGTGCGGCCCGGCGGGGGCGTTGATCAGAGTGTCGTAGTCGTAGGTGGCCGGCTCGTAGTAGTCGTCCATGTCCGGCAGATCTGGATTGGCGAACAGGCTGAGCAGCCGCTTGATGCGGCCGCCGGCGCGGAGCTTGAGCCGACCGCGCCCATCCAGCTGCCAGCCGCCGTGCCAGCGGTCCTGGTCCTCATACCGTTTGGGGTAGCCGACGCCGGGTTTGGTCTCGACGTTGTTGAACCAGACGTACTCGACGCCGTCCCGGTTGGTCCAGGTCTGCTTGCAGGTGACGGAGCAGGTGTGGCAGCCGATGCACTTGTCCAGGTTCATCACCATCGCGACCTGTGCCATGACGCGCATCAGTAGGTCACCTCCTGGCCGCGGCGGCGGATCACCGTGACCTCGTCACGCTGGTTGCCGGTCGGGCCGTAGTAGTTGAAGGCGTAGGTGAACTGCGCGTACCCGCCGATGAGGTGGCTGGGTTTGAGCAGCAGCCGGGTGAGGGAGTTGTGCACGCCGCCGCGTCGGCCCGACTTCTCCGTCAGCGGGACGTTCACGTTGCGGTCTTTGGCGTGGTACATGTACACGGTCCCGGCCGGCATGCGGTGCGAGACGACCGCCCTGGCCACGACCACGCCGTTGCGGTTGTAGGCCTCGATCCAGTCGTTGTCGGCGACGCCGATCTTGGCGGCGTCCTCGACGCTCATCCAGATGTCGGGGCCGCCGCGCGACAGGGCCAGCATGTAGGCGTTGTCCTGGTATTCGGAGTGGATGGACCACTTCGAATGCGGGGTCAGGTAGCGCACGGTGACCTCGGCCGCTCCGTCGCCGTCGCCCTGCTCGCCGTAGTGGCGGCTCATGTTGAGCGGTGGCCGGTAGGCGGGCAGCTGCTCGCCCAGTTCGATGATCCAGTCGTGGTCGAGGAAGAACTGCTGGCGTCCCGTCAGGGTGTGCCAGGGCTTGTCCCGCTCGACGTTGATGACGAAGGCGGAGTAGCGGCGCCCGCCGGTCTCCGATCCGGACCATTCTGGCGAGGTGATCACCGGTTGCGGCCGCGCTTGGGTGTCGGCGAAGGTGATGCGCTTGCCCTCGTGCTCGGCGGCCAGGTCGGCCAGCTTCGTGCCGGTGCGCCGCTCCAGGCTCTCGAACCCCTGGGTGGCCAGGCGGCCGTTGGTGGTGCCCGACAACGCGAGGATGGCCTCGCACATCCGGTCGGCCGTGGCCAGCGAGACGCGTCCTTCGCCGGTGGTGCCGTTCTTGCCGGCCAGGTAGTCGAGCTCCGGGCCGACCCGGTAGGTCACGGCTTTGGTCGTCAGCCCCAACTCGGCGAAGAGCGGCCCGATGGAGCGCATGCGCTCGCCGACGGCGGCGTAGTCGCGCTCGATCGTGATGATCTTCGGCATGGTCTTGCCGGGGATCGGCTCGCATTCGCCGTGTTTCCAGTCGCGCACCCGGCCACCCGGCTGGGCCAGCTCGTCGGAGGTGTCGTGGGTGAGCGGGACGGCCAGCACGTCGGTGCGTTTGCCCAGGTGGTCGGCGGCCAGCTCGGAGAAGCGGTCGGCGAGGGTGAGGAAGGCGTCGTAGTCGCTGCGGGTCTGCCAGGGCGGGGCGATGGCGGGGTTGAAGGCGTGCACGAACGGGTGCATGTCGGTGCTCGACAAGTCGTGCTTCTCGTACCAGGTGGCGGCCGGGAGCACGACGTCGGAGAACAGCGCGGTGGAGGTCATGCGGAAGTCGATCGCGGTGAGCAGGTCGAGCTTGCCTTCGGTGGCCTCTTCGCGCCAGGTCACCTCGGCCGGGTGCAGCCCTTCCTGGTTACGGGTTTCGGCGTCGGTGCCGAGCAGGTGGCGCAGGAAGTACTCGTTGCCCTTGCCGGAGGAGCCGAGCAGGTTGGCCCGCCACACGGTCAGCACACGGGGGAAGTTGGCGGGGTCTCCCGGGTCCTCGGCGGCGAAGCGGAGATTTCCGGCCTTCAGCTCGTTCACGACGTGCTCGGCCACCGGGATGCCGGCCCGGCCAGCCTCGTCGGCGAGGGTGAGCGGGTTGCGGTTGAACGTCGGGTGCGAGGGCAGCCAGCCGAGCCGTGCGGCCTGGGCGTTGCAGTCGGCGAACGACTTGCCGTCGAAGGCGCCGGAGCCGAGCGGGCTGGCGAGTTCACCCGCCCCGAACTGCTCGTAACGCCACTGGTCGGTGGCCAGGTACCAGAACGCGGTGCCGGCCATGTGCCGGGTCGGCCGCTGCCAGTCGAAGGCGAAGGCCAGGTGCTGGAAGCCGGTGATCGGGCGGACCTTCTCCTGGCCGACGTAGTGGGCCCAGCCGCCGCCGTTGACGCCCTGGCAGCCGGTCAGCAGCACCAGGGTCAGGAAGGAGCGGTAGATCTGGTCGGAGTGGAACCAGTGGTTGGTGCCCGCGCCCATCGCGATCATCGACTTGCCCTGGGTGCGCTCGGCGTTGCGGGCGAACTCGCGGGCGATCCTGGCGATCGTCGCGGCGGGCACCGAGGTGATCTCCTCTGCCCACGCCGGCGTGTACGGCTGGCTCGCGTCCAGGTACGACTCCGGCCACTCCCCCGGCAGGTCGCGGGCCACGCCGTACTGGGCCATGAGCAGGTCGAAGACGGTGGTGACGAGCTTGCCGGCCACCTCGGTGACCGGTACGCCGCGGCGCATGACGGAGCCGCCCTCAGTGGCGCCCTCGTCGAAGCGCGGCAGGTCGACGGGGACCGCGCGCCCGGACCGGTCGAACAGGGTCAGCGCGGGGCTCGCGCCGTGCAGGTCGAGGTTCCAGCGGCCCTCGCCCTCCTCGCCCCAGCGGAAGCCGAGCGAGCCGTTCGGCACCTCCGCCTCGCCCGTCTGCTCGTCCAGGAAGACGGTCTTGAACTCGGCGTTCTCGCTCTCCTCACCCAGATCTGCGGCTGTCAGGAAGCGGCGCGGCACGTACGCGTCACCGCGCGGCTCCAGCGTCACCAGGAACGGCAGGTCGGTGTATTTCCGGACGTAGTCGGTGAAGTAGGGGACCTGACGATCGCGGAAGAACTCGGTCAGCGTCACGTGCCCCATCGCCATCGCCAGCGCGCCGTCCGTGCCCGGGTGCGGCGCCAGCCAATCGTCGGCGAACTTGACGTTGTCGGCGTAGTCCGGGCTGACCGCCACCACCTTGGTGCCCTGGTAGCGGGCCTCGGTCATGAAGTGCGCGTCCGGGGTGCGGGTGACCGGGATGTTGGAGCCCCACATGATCAGGTAACGGGAGTTCCACCAGTCGGCCGCTTCCGGCACGTCCGTCTGGTCACCCCACACCTGCGGCGAGGCGATCGGCAGGTCGGCGTACCAGTCGTAAAACGACAGCAGCGTGCCGCCGATCATCGACAGGAACCGCGTCCCGGCCGCGAACGACGCCATCGACATCGCGGGGATCGGCGAGAAGCCCACCACCCGGTCCGGCCCGTACTCCTTGACCGTGTGCACGTGCGCGGCGGCCATCAACTCGACAACCTCGTCCCAGCTGGAGCGGACGAACCCGCCCTTGCCCCGCGCCCGCTTGTAGGCGCGAGCCCGCTCGGGGTCGCCGGTCAGCTCCGCCCACGCCAGCACCGGGTCGCCCAGCCTGGCCTTGGCCTCGCGCCACATCTCCAGCAGCACGCCCCGCACGTACGGGTAACGCACTCGCGACGGCGAATAGGTGTACCAGGAGAACGACGCGCCACGCGGACAGCCGCGCGGCTCGTACTCCGGCGACTCAGGCCCCACCGACGGGTAGTCGGTCGCCTGGTGCTCCCACGTGATCAGCCCGTCCTTGACGAACACCTGCCACGAGCACGAGCCCGTGCAGTTCACCCCATGGGTCGAGCGCACCACCTTGTCGTGTGCCCACCGGTCCCGGTAGAAACGGTCCCAGCCGCTCGGGTCTATCTGATGCAGGGTGCGGCCGTCGGCCGACACCTCGGACTTGGTGAAGAACGCACGGGCGGCCAGCAGCGGACCCATGCCGGGGACCGCATCTATGTCAGTCACAGGATATTCCTCGCCACAGCGGTAACAACGGACATGGCTCAAGCCTCGGGCCTGCCGCCTATTCCGCGGCAGGGACCAAAGTCCCTTGGTACGGGCCCGATAGGCCCGCGATCAGTCGGCGGCCAGCCAAAGGTCAGGGCCGAAGACCTCGTAGTGAATGTCCCGAGCCGCCACTCCGGCCTTCAGCAGCTGGGCGCGCACGTCGCGCATGAACGGCACCGGGCCGCACAGGTAGGCGATCGCGCCCTCCGGGATCTCGACGCCCTCCAGGTCCATCCGGCCGTCGCGGTCGGGGGCGGTGGCGCCGGTCTCGTACCAGAAGGTCCGCTCGGGGGCGAGGTGCCGCATGTCCTCGCGCAGCGCGTGCTCGGCCGGGGAGCGGTCGGCGTGCAGCAGCAAGAGGCGGCGGCGCGAGCCGGTGGCCGCCAGGTGTTCCAGCATCGCGACGATCGGTGTGCCGCCGATGCCCGCCGACACCAGCACCAGTGGCGCGTCGCCGTCGCCCAACGCCACGTCGCCGAACGGTGCCGACAAGGTCAGCCCGTCCCCCGGCCGCACGGTTTCGTGCAGCAGCGTCGACACCTCTCCATCGGGGACACCGCGCACCCGCTTGACGGTGATCCTGCGCAGGTCGCCCGCGCTGGACAGGGTGTACTGGCGCAGCTGGTGCACGCCGTCGGGCATGCGGACCCGGACGCTGACGTACTGGCCCGGGCGGGCCGGCGGCACCGGGCCGTCGTCGGCCGGGCGCAGCAGAAAGGAGACCACGTCCGGCGCCTCCTCCTGACGGGCGGTCACCCGCCACTGCCGCCACGTGGCGCCGTTGCACGCGCCGACCTCGGCGTAAATCCGCGCCTCCTGGGCGATCAGCGCCCCGGCCATCAGCCAGTACACCTCGTCCCAGGCCGCCGCAACCTCCGGGGTGACAGCCTCCCCCAGCACATGGGCGATCGCGCCGAACAAGTACTTGTGCACGATCGTGTACTGGTCGTCGGTGACGCCGACCGCGGTGTGCTTGTGGGCGATGCGCGCGAGGAGCTCGTCGGGCCGCTCGTCCGGATGCTCGAGCAGCCACGTGGCGAACGCGGCGATGGAGCCGGCCAGAGCCCTGCGCTGCTCGCCGTTGGCCTGGTTGCCGCGGTTGAACAGGCCGTCGAGCAGCTCGGGCCGCTCGGCGAACATCGTCTCGTAGAACCGCGTGGTGATGGCGTCGAGCGAGGCGCCGACCACCGGCAGCGTGGCACGGACGATCGCGGCTGAATCCGCGGACAACATGGAGAACCCCCGTACGGATGGTGGACATGAGGCCCACGAGATTGAGCGGGCCGCGAATCAGGCTAAGAGCCCAAGCACTCCGTTCAGCAGGCCGAACGTCAGCAACTGCAGGGCCGAAAGTCCTTTATCGGACGTAGCCTCTACGGGTGCGCGGCATGACCCAATAGCGCCAGAAGCATGATTCGTGTGTTTCTCCTCGACGATCTCCGGCGAGGCGTGGCCGCCCTGCTGGACGGCGAGGACGACATCGAGGTGATCGGCGAGGCCGGAACCGCCGAGTCGGCCATCGCCCGCATCGATGAGCCAACCGAAACCGGGACCGGCAACCGACTCCCGGTAGCGGTCGGCCACCGCTCACGCGGCGCCCTGCCCGCGGCGGTGACCGTCGGCGAGCCTCTGAATCATGCCGGATCTCGTCGCCAGTCTCCGCGCAGCGCCCAGCCGTCCTCCTGGGACCATGGAACGACCTCTGCTTTCACTCCTGGGGTGTGATGTGCGATGTCCTGCCGGTGCCGTCAGCCCTTCAAAGAGCCTTGGAGCAGGGCCTTGACGAAGTGCCGCTGGAAGAGGAGGAAGATCGCGAGCGTGGGGCCAGGATCAGCAGCGATCCGGCGGACGGCAGGGGATGTCGGTGCCCCACTGGCCCCTGGAAGGCGCCCAGGGCGCCGGACATTGTGCAGCGACTCCTGGTCTTCTCACCAGACCAGCCGCAGGCTGAGATCCGGGAGCGGAAGGCCGAGCTGGACCAGGGTGCCGGAGCGGAGGCTGTCGGCGACTGCGAACCGGGGTAGCAGCGAGATTCCGAGTCCGTGCTCGTCCCATGTGCGCATCACCGGGACGCCTCCGACTTTGATCCGTTTGGGTCCGGAACCGAGAATCTTGTTGCCGGCCATCCAGAACGAGCACTCGGGGACGTTAACCAGGAGCCGTTCGTCCTTGAGGTCACCGGGAGTCAGAGCGGCTCGGGTGGCGAGCGGGTGCCGCTGGGTGGCCTACCCCCCAGGCGGCCGCTCCGGCGGAAGATGCATGAAATACCGTTTACAAGTTCGACTAAGCCACGCTCAGTTACCCCTCACACTCTCAACACGCTGGGCTTCACAGGGAACGATGTGAATCGTGGCTGTCCCTGCTTTCGGTGGCGGCAAGCAGGATGCCGGTATGGTCGAGGCGGTCGCGGGCAGCGGCGATGGCCTCGGGAGTCGTGCTGAAGACACGGCCGGCCTGGTTGAGGCGGGCGATGACGCCGAGGGCTTCCAGGGGCTGGTGGTGGCTGTCGCGGATGCCGGAGACGAAGACCGTGATGCCGCGGCGTTCGAGCCGTTCGATGGCATCACCGAGGACCAGGGCGCCGCTGGCATCGATGGTGGTGACGCGGGACATGCGCAGGATCACCACGGAGACGTCGGCGACCTCCGACAGCTCCAGCAGGAAGCGGTGGGCCGCGGCGAAGAACAGCGGCCCGTCCAGGCGGTAAGCGACGATGTGCTCGGCGAGCAGGGCGTGCTCTTCCTCGGTGTGGTCGGCAGGCAGGTCCGGGCTCAAGGGCATCTCGTCGAGCCGTACATTGCGGGCGATGGCGCGCAGGGCCAGTGCCCCGGCCACGATAAAGCCCAGGATCACGGCTTGGACCAGGTCCAGCGCCAGCGTGGCCAGCGCGGTCAGCACCAGGACCACGGCGTCGCCGCGGGTGGAGCGGAGCATGGCCTTGACCGAGCCGACCTCGACCATGCGCACGGACGTGGCGAGCAGGACCCCCGCCAGGGCGGCGAGCGGGATCCGCGCGACCAGGTCGGCGGCGGTGTAGATGATCACGGCGAGGATGCCGGCGTGGGCCAGGGCGGCCAGCCGGGACTGAGCGCCGGAGCGCACGTTGACGGCGGTGCGCGCGATCGCCCCGGTGGCCGGGACGCCGCCGAACAGCGGCGCCACCAGGTTGGCCAGTCCCTGACCGAACAGCTCCCGGTCCGGATCGTGCCGATGATTGACGCTCATGCCGTCGGCGACGGCGGCCGACAGCAGGGACTCCAGCGCGGCCAGCGCCGCCACCGCGACCGCCGGGGTGATCAGCGAGGCCAACGCCGCCGGATCCAGGAAGGCCAGTGAGGGCGCGGGCAGCCCATCGGGCAGGTCGCCGATCCGGGCCACCGGCATGCCGGTCAGCTCGGCCGCAAGGGTGGCGGCGGCGACGGCGATCAGGGAGAAGGGCAGGCTCGGCCGCCAGCGCACGCCTGCCAGCATCACCGCCGCAACCGCCAGCGCGATGCATGGAGTCTGCCAGCTCGGATGAGCGATGAAGTCCAGCACCGCCTGCCAGGCCACGGCGATGACCTTCTCCCCGTCGGGCGTAGGCACGCCCAGGGCGGCCGGAATTTGCTGCAGGCCGATGACGCAGGCAATGCCGACCGTGAAACCCTCCACGACCGGGGCCGGCACCAGGGCCATGTATCTGCCGGCCCGGGCCAGCGCCAGCCCGATCAGCAGCAGCCCGGCCAGCACGCCGACGGTCAGCACCCCGGAGGCCCCGTGCGCCTGCATGATCGGCACCAGCACCACCGTCATCGCCCCGGTCGGCCCGGACACCTGCAACCCGGACCCGCCGAACAGGGCCGCAAGCGCCCCGGCGACCACCGCCGTGACCAGGCCGGCATCGGCGCCCATGCCCGAGGAGATCCCGAACCCGAGCGCCAGCGGCAACGCGACGATCGCCACCGTGAGCCCGGCCAGCAGGTCACGCCGGGGACGGCGGCCCATCGCAGCCAGCTCGCCCCGCTCCGGCAACACGCCGCGGACGCGCGCCCACCCCCCGGAACGCGTCACCGGGCCTGTTCCTGAGCCTTGAGCAACTCACTCAGCAGCTCGTTCTGTCCGGCCAGCATCTGCGTCAGCAACTGACGGGCCGCGCGCAGCAGCTCGGCCACATCGCCCCCGGCCAGGGCGTACACGACGGTGGAGCCGTCCCTTTGCGCGGTCACCATGCCAGAGCGTCGCAGCACGGCCAGGTGCTGTGACAGCCCGGTGGGCTCCACGTCGATGGCGGCCAGCAGGTCCCGCACCGACCTCGGCCCATCCTGCAGCAATTCCAGTACGCGGATCCGCACCGGGTGCCCCAGCAGCCGGAACAACTCCGCCTTGGCCTGATACAGCGGCACCGACATCACAACACCGTGCCCTGATCCGGCTCGGCGCCGTCAGAATCGAGCCGCACCCCGTGGGAGCGAGCCAGCCGGAGCAGGTCCTCCCACTCGCCCTCGGCCAGTATGAGCGCGTCGGCGTCATCATCGCGGCGCGCCGCTTCCAGCGCCGCAGCCGCCAGGCGCGCCCGCGCTCTGACCTCGGCAGCAAAAGACTCGCTCACCTCACACCCCTCTCCCGAATCCATCCATCATCTAACGAATTGCGAAAATTCGCAATTTCATTGTTATGCAGAGGCGTCCTGGTAGCGATGGTCGTGTGTCCAGCAGGCGGTCGAAGAGGGACTGCACCATCACATCGGAGCC
The DNA here is from genome assembly GCF_044465905.1 of Nonomuraea sp. NPDC049480. Lineage (NCBI taxonomy): Bacteria > Bacillati > Actinomycetota > Actinomycetes > Streptosporangiales > Streptosporangiaceae > Nonomuraea > Nonomuraea sp. NPDC049480. The sequence goes on along the minus strand of NZ_JBITMD010000005.1, from coordinate 6,310 downwards.
AACCTTGGGCACATACAGATCAAGGTCCGGCGTTCCCCACCGCGAAGACCATCAACGACCCCATCGATCCCGCCAGAGAGCGTGAGAGCTGGGCCGCTGCGCCCCGACCGACGGAAGAATCCGCGCACAGGACCTTGTCGAGGGAAAGAAAGGACTTTGGTCCCTATTTCAGCGAGGGCTGGGGACGGCAGGATGTTGGGATGGTTTCCCAGTACGGCGAGCGGCTCGACGGGATGAGTGCGCGGCATCTCCAGGAACTGCCCGAGGCCGAGGCCATGCGCCTGCTGGCCGGTGTGCCGTTCGGCCGGATCGTGTTCACCCGCCATGCGCTGCCCGCGGTGCGGCCGGTCAACCACCTCGTCGTGGACGGGCAGATCATCATCCGCTCCAATCCCGGCACGATCCTCAGCAACCACGTGGCGCCGTCAGAAACCGTGGTTGCTTTCGAGGCCGACGACCTGGACGGGCACGAGCGCCTGGGCTGGAGCGTGATCGTCACTGGAGTGGCCCGCCTCGTGACCGATCCGAGGGAGACGGTCCGGTTCAAGGCCATGCTCAGCCCGTGGGTGGCGGGCGATATGGACCAGGTGATTCGCATCCAGCCCGAGATCGTCACCGGGTTCATGCTGGTTCCCGCCGCTGCGGTGCCCGGCTCGGCCTCGGACTAGCCGCGTAGAGGCGCGAAGCCGGCGAATTCGCGTGCGGCCAGGTGCGCCTGCCGCCCATGAGCCGTTCTGCAGGAATGATGGGACTTTCGTCCCTACTGCAGAAGGGGCGCAAACGGGGATGTTGAGAGGTATGCAGCTCGACTCGTCAGGACTTCAGGTGCTCTCCCGCGAGGAGTGTCTTACCCTGCTGTCCACCACACCGATCGGGCGCATCGTGTTCACCGATCGCGCCCTGCCGGCCGTCCAGCCGGTCAACTTCCATCTCGACGGCCACTCCATCGTGATCCGCACCTCGATCGGATCGAAGCTGGCTGCCGCCACCCGCCGGGCCGTGGTGGCCTTCGAGGCCGATGAGTTCGACCCTGAACTGCGCACGGGCTGGTCGGTCACGGCGGTGGGACACGCCCGCGCTGTCACCGACCCCGCCGAGATCAACCGGCTGGCCGCGCTTCCCCTGATCACCTGGGCTCCCGGCAGCCGGGATCACTACATCGTGGTCGAGGCCGAGCAGGTGTCCGGCCGCCGCATCGTCGGCCCGCGACTCAACGGAGCAGCTCTACAACATTGACACGGGGAGCCACCCGGGCGCTCGGCGGGACGCAGCCCGCCGGGCATCCTGCTGTCGGACGGCATCCATCAAACGACGGCGCCCGCCGATGTGGTGCTCAAGATCATCGCATACGTGCTCGCCTGACGGTCAGCGCGCGTGCTGCGGTCATAGTCAGCACGACAGACAGCACGGTGAACGCCGCTTTCTCACCCTCAGCCATGAATCCCTCAGACCGAAGCATCACCGTAGGGATCGCCTGGCGTCCGCACCCCGCAGGATCGCATTCAAAGAGGAGCGAAGCCGGACGGGGTGGGGACGGTAGGGCTTGACCGTGTCGTCAGGTGGTCATTCTGTTCCGGTCGTGTCGTGGTCATGCGGTATGTCCGCGTGGGCCGGACGGGATGTGGCCGGTGGAAGCGTCACCTGCATGCGGGCGGCGGCCGGGGCGGTCGGCGGGCGGGTGGCGAAGCTGATCCCGTTCGGCTCGTCGCCCACCTCGACGGTGGCGATGGCCTTACGGGCAGGCAGATCGAGGACGGAGACGGTGCCGTCGTAGACGTTCGTCACCCAGGCTCGGCGGCCGGTGGGCTCGACGACCAGGCCGTGCGGGCCGGAGCCGGTGGCGATCCGTCCGGTGACCGTCATGCTCTCGGTGTCGATGAGGGAGATCGAGCTGCCCGGCTTCTCTTCCGTTCCCTGGTCGGCAGACAGCAGCGTCCGCCCATCCGGCATGAGGTACGTCTGCGCGGGCGCAGCCGGCACGGCGGTGCGTGCGACGACCTTGGCGGCCTGCAGGTCGATCTTCACCACGCCGGCGGGCCGGGAAATGGTGGCGTAGGCGTAGCGGCCGTTGCAGGAGATCGCCACCTGCACCGGTGGGCCTCCCACCGGCACGGCGGCGCTCTTGACGTGCGCCCGGGTGTCGATGACGTCGACCGTTTCGGCCTTCATGTTGGCCACGACCACGGCGTTGCCGTCCGGGGTTGGCCGGGCGCCGTGCGGGCCACCGCCGACACGGATCATCTTCGCCGACGCCAGATCGCCCTGCTGGTATGCCGACACCGTGCCGTCGCCATAGTTGGTGACGTAGGCTTTCGCGCCGTCGGGAGTCACGACCACGTGGGCCGGGGCCCGGCCGGTCGGCCCCGACGCCTTGAGCCGGTAGGTGGCCGCGTCGAGCTCCGCCACCACGGCGGCGCCACTGACGGCGTACACGCGGTCACCGCCGGGAGAGACCTGCACATTATGCGGTCCGCTGATGCCGCCCACGGTGGTGACCACGCCGTTCGTGGCCGCGTTGATCGCCACCAACGCGTCTCCGCCCTCCACGGCCACCCACACAGTCCCGCGTGGTGTCTGCGAGGGTGACGACCCGCCAGCGGAAGCATCCTTCTCTGAAGGGGCGCACGCGACCACCGCCGTTGCCATGACGGCCGCGCAGCCCGCGCCAATGATCGCCCTCCATGACCGTGGGCTCATGCCGATGTTCTCCTAGCCTTGCTGTAGAGGCCACCGATTGCCGGGCGGAGATGCCGCGACCCGGCGTTCGATCACGCTGATGGATGCCACACTTGCCGCTTCGGTAGCTACTTCGCATGTGACCAAGGTCCTCAGTAGTGAGCCGAAGGTCACCCGGACCGCCGCTCGCACCGCGCCGGCGGCGGCGAACGCCGGCTCGTCAGGTCGCGCCGGTGAGTCGGCGGCGGAACACCCAGTACGTCCATGCCTGGTAGGCCAGGACCACCGGGGTGAAGATGGCCGCGACCCAGGTCATCACCGTCAGCGTGTACGGCGTGGAGGCGGCGTTGGTCACCGTCAGGCTGTTGGCCGGGTCCAGGGCGGGCAGCACGTTCGGCCACAGCCCGGTGAACAGCGCGGCCACGACGGCGACCACGGCGATGGCGCTGGCGGTGAACGCCCACCCGTCACGGCCGCGCAACGTCGCGACCACCGCGCCGGTCAGGCCGAGCGCGACGAGCGCCACAGCGGTCCACCACGCCAGCCTGCCGCCACCGCCTGCGGCCAGCAGGAACGCCATCACCACCCCGATCGTCACCGGTGCCAGGCTCTTGGCCATGCGTGAGGCGCCCTGGCGCAGCTCGCCCGTGGTGCGCAGAGTCAAGAAGATCGCGCCGTGCAGGGTGAACAGCAGCAGGGTGGCCAGCCCGCCGAGCAGCGCAAACGGGTTGAGCAGCGTCAGCAGCGTGCCGGTGTACTCGTGGTCGGCGTCCAGGGGAACGCCGCGCACGATGTTGGCGAAGGCGACGCCCCACAGGAAGGCCGGGCCGAGCGAGCCCCAGAAGAAGGCTCGGTCCCAGCCGCGCGTGCTGTCGGATTTGCTGCGGTACTCCAGCGCCACCCCACGCGCGATCAAGGCCAGCAGGATGAGGAACAACGGCAGGTAGAAGCCGCTGAACAAGGTGGCGTACCACTCGGGGAACGCGGCGAAGGTCGCCCCTCCGGCCACCAGCAGCCACACCTCGTTGCCGTCCCACACCGGGCCGATGGTCTTGACGATGGTGCGCCGCTCCACCTCCCCCTTGCCGAGGAAGGGCAGCAGAATGCCGACGCCGAAGTCGAAGCCCTCGAGAACGAAGTAGCCGGTCCACAGCACGGCGATCAGCACGAACCAGACAGTGGTGAGTTCCATGGTCGGATGTCCTTCAGTAGCTAAGAGCCGGCTCGGAGACTTCCGGAGCGGGCTCCTCGTGCGGCCCGATGCGGATGAACTTGATCAACAGCCGCACCTCGATGACGGCCAGCACGGCGTAGACGAGGGTGAAACCGACTAGCGTGATCGCCACCGACGCGACGTCCACGCCCGGCGAGACGGCCGCGGCGGTGCGCATCAAGCCGAAGACGGTCCAGGGCTGGCGGCCCATCTCGGTGAAGATCCAACCCAGGGTGTTGGCCAGGAACGGCAGCCCGATCCCGGCGATGGCCAGGCGGTAAGCCCACCGCCCGGCCGGGAGCCTGCCGCGACGGGTCAGCCAGAGCCCGGCCACGGCCAGCAGTGCCGACAGCGCCCCGAAGCCGATCATCAGCCGGAACGACCAGTAGGCCAGGCCGACCACCGGCCGGTAGTCGCCGGGGCCGTAGAGCGTCTGGTAGCGGGCCTGGATGTCGTTGATGCCCTCGACCTTGCCGTCCAGGGTGTTGGTGGACAGCAGGCTGAGGCCGTACGGGATCTGCAGGTTGATGTGGTTGCGGCCGTTCTCCACATCGCCGACGGCGAACAGCGAGAACCCAGCCGCGCTCTCGTCCTCCCACAAGGCCTCGGCGGCGGCCATCTTCATCGGCTGCTGCTCGGTCATGATCTGCGCCTGCCAGTGCCCGGAGAACGACACCCCGACCGCGGAGACCAGCGCGACGACCAGCGCCAGCCGGGCCGAGATCCGGAACAGCGAGACGTCCCGCTTCTTCAGCAGGAACCACGCGCTGATGCCGAGCACGAACGCCGCCGCCGTGAGGAACGCCCCGAAGATCACATGCGGGAAGGTGACGAGGGTGGTCGAGTTGGTGAGGACGGCCCAGATGTCGGTCAGCTCGGCCCGGCCGTTGTTGATCCGGTAGCCGACCGGGTGCTGCATCCACGAGTTGGCCGCGAGGATGAAATAGGCGGAGATATTGGTCCCGATGGCGGCCAGCCAGATCGTGGCCAGGTGCAGCTTCGGCGACAGCTTGTCCCAGCCGAAGATCCACAGCCCGAGGAACGTGGACTCCAGGAAGAACGCCATCAACCCTTCCATGGCCAGCGGTGCCCCGAACACGTCACCGACGAAGCGTGAGTAGTCACTCCAGTTCATCCCGAACTGGAACTCCTGCACGATCCCGGTCACCACGCCCATCGCGAAGTTGATCAGGAACAGCCGTCCCCAGAACCGGGTCAGCCGCAGATACTCCGGCTTCCTCGTCCTGTACCAAGCGGTCTGCAACCCGGCCACGATGATCGACAAGCCGATCGTGAGCGGTACGAACAAGAAGTGGTAGACGGTCGTGATGCCGAACTGCCAGCGCGAGAGGTCGAGCACATCCATGCGGCCAGAGTGGAGGCTGGCCGCTTCGGCGCGTAGGGCCGAGCGGCTCTGCCCCGAAGGACCTTAGTCCCATGCCAATCTGTGTGTCCTGTCGACGGTCGACGTTCTGCATGCCTCTCGTACGTGAGGCCGGATCCGCGTGCCGCAAGCCGGTGACCATGAGCGTCGGCGACTCGGAGTGGAGGCCAAAGGAGCCGAGATGACGGACCTTTGCCCCTAAATGGCGGCCAGTGCCACGGGTGAGTGTGGAAGCGAACTCGAGGTGGTCCTGACCCACGAGAGAGCGGGCCCCGGGGAGGTACGTCATGATCGAGCGGCTGAGCACCGGCGACCTGATGACGATCTGGGCTGAGGAGCCCGGTTCCGCGGCGAACATGAACATCGGCGTGACCGGCGTCCTGGAGCATCATGGCCCGGTGGCCGCCGAATCGTTGCGGGCAGCCGTGGATGCCCGCTTGGACCGCGTACCGATGCTCCGGCGGCGGCTCCTGCGCACGCGATTCGGGCAGGGACGGCCCTTGTGGGTGGACGACGACGACTTCGACCTCGCTCGCCACGTGCAGATCACACCGCTGCCACCGAACGTGGACTTCCTGGACTGGGCCGCCACGCGCGTAGCCGAGCCACTGGACCTGGACCGCCCGCCGTGGCGCCTGATCTTCGTCACCGGCCTCGGCCAAGGGCTCGGGCTGGTGATCGCGCTACACCACGCGCTCGCCGACGGCACCGCCGCAGTCGCCCTCGCCTCAGCGCTGCTGGACACCTCGCCCGATGCGCCCGTGACGCCGTCGTCGTGGACCCCGGTCCCGATCCCGTCCCCGGGCAGCCTGGTGCGAGACGCGACCGTGGCGAAACTCACCGCCCTGCGCCGGGCAGTGATCGGACTCCCCCACGCCCCGCGCACGCTGCGTACGGCACGCGCCGGCCTGTCGGCGATGTCGGCCGCACTCGGCACCCACGTGGCTCTGGCGATCTTTGTGTGATGCCGTCACAGGCAGTGGTCGAGGCTCCCGCCCGTGACTGATCGCAATCGTGTAACTGGCCGCGTATAGGAG